>NZ_JAAZQP010000009.1:0-315464 GCF_012275435.1 Rhizobium sp. SG741 | reverse complement strand
AACCCGATACGACAAACGCGACGACAACTTCCTCGCATCCGTCCAGCTAGCCTCAATTCGAATTTGGCTCCGATCTTATGAGGCGGTCACCTAGTCCAAGTGCTGGTCTCTGCGGCATGTGGTGCGGCCCTGAGTTCAGACAACGGGAGGCCACATAATCGGGCCTGCCGTCGATGATTAGATAACGGCGGCGGGAGGAAATCTCCGTCATACGGCGGCAAAAAACGACCTCTCTTATGCAGGACATCTAAAAAGATGGCCGCTTGGTCGTAAGCGTGCCGCCAGAGCCAAGGCGATGATCGCGACGACAATCGCATTGAGCCACAGTACCGAAAACTCGTGTCGAGTGACATGAAAGGCGATCGCTGCAAATTGGAGCAGGAGCAATCCCGCCGCTGCAGCGGTCGTCAGCCAAGTAAGAATGCCGAGTGCGGCAGGTAAGATGAGGCCTATCGCGCCCAAGCTCTCCGCAGAGCCGATCAGTGTAATCAGCCAAGTCGGAACTTCCAGGGTCCAATTCCAACCCATCGCCGCCATGGCCTCCGGAGTCTGCGTCAACTTCGTCCAGCCGGCGTAGCCGAAAAACGCGGCAAGCAGGATTTGTCCGGCCCAAGTGACAATTGTCGTTTTGCTCATGCTGGCTCCAGGGGCGATGTGTTAAAACCGCCCAGTAATTGAACACTGTGATATTTGATAGTCCAGACTATCATATGGAGTCAACAGCATGCGTGAGTGGCCGGAAAATCACCCCAAGGCCAAGGCTATGGCGAGGCGAAAGAGCGAGATCATCGATGCGGCCAAACGCTGTTTCATCAGAACCGGTTATGCCGGAACCACGATGGAAACAGTCGCCGACGCTGCTGGCATCTCGCTCATGACGCTCTACAGGTTTGCGGAAAGCAAGGAGGACCTGTTTGCGGCGACGGTCGCGGATGCTTGCCGCGCCCGCGATGAAAATGAGCGGCAATACTATGAAAATCTTGTGAACCTGCCGGTCCGGGAGATGCTGATCACCAGTGGGATCGAGATGCGTCTCAAGATTCTGCATCCTGACAGCATTGCGCTCATGCGTCTTGTTATCGCTGAGGCTGGTTCTTTTCCGGCTCTGTTACCACTCGCCTACGGCGCGTTCATAGAACACTTCGAAGAACTGGCGTTGCAAGTCATCCGGATCGGGTTTCCTCATTTCTCCGGAGATGCCGATATCCTGTCTCGCAGGTACGTGGACTGTCTTCTTGGTGCCGACGTTCTCCGCATATTGCTCGGCTGCGACCCATCGGGAGACAGCCAAGATTTTTCAAAAGCGGAACTGGCTGCCGAATTGCTGCTGAACTCAATGGGTTGAGATCCTATCGCGATCTGGGTCTGCGAGGTCGCAGCGAAGACATGGCGGGCTGTCAATCGGACGACTCACTCTAAATTCAATACAGCATGTACCACTTGTATCCTGATACCACGCGGAACTGAGCTAGTTTTGACAGCAGGGGCTCAAGAACCTCGCCGGCCGTTGGCCATTCCGATCGCCCCTGGCGAGCGAAGCTACACTTGCAGCGGATTTAGAAATCTTCTTGATACCGGTGGTGTCGATATCGTGATGCCGGACGTCGGCTACTGCGGAGATACGGCAATGGGGCCGCAAGTTCGGGCCGGCCTGCCAAACAACTACGTGGACGGCATCTAGACGAGGTCTTAATCTCTATCGATTGCCCGAAGCATTGGCTATGTCGTGCCGTTGACCAGGACGGGTACGTTCTCGACGAAATCGTATGGAAGCCTCACGACACCAGGCAGCAAGACGACTGCTGGCTATACAGGTTTTTGTTGCAATCTTTCCGGCTCCATCGATGAAATTTGCACCAACATTCTGTGAAAACGTTCTTAACATTGCGCGTATGACTGATTCAGTAGTTCTCGCCCCATTCCTCGTCTTCGCCTTTCTCATGACAGTTACGCCTGGACCCAACAACGCAATGGCGCTGGCTTCCGGCGTTCGTGTGGGTTTGACTAGATCGTTTCCGCTCATAGGCGGCATTGCTGCTGGCGTCGCCGTGCAAATGTTGGCGATTGGCTTCGGCCTAGGCAAGCTATTCGAGGCCTATCCGGTCACTCACGAGATCTTGCGGATAGGCGATTCGCTTTATCTCATCTGGCTTGCATGGAAGATAGCGCGCAGCGGCCCAATTGTTGAAGGCGCGGAGAGTTCGCCTATCGGTTTTTTGGGCGCCGCCGCGTTTCAGTGGATTAATCCAAAGGCGTGGGCAATCACAGTGAGCGCGGCTGCGACTTGTATTCCCAGCAGCGACTATCTGCTGAACATCTCAATCGCTGCGGCTTTGCTGGCTTTTGTGGCCATCCCTAGCGTTGCTGTCTGGGCGGCTGCCGGCCGCCTGCTCCGTAATGTGCTTACCCGGCCAACTTATGCACGTGTCTTCAATCTTTCGGTCGCACTTCTTCTCGTCGGATCGACTGTTCCGATTTTGTTGGGCAATCCGTAGGGGAGCATTCCATAAGCTTTGTCGGCGTCTCCAGTCGATGCATGCTTCAGCGCCATCGTGCATTGGAACACCGTCTATCTCAGCCGGGCCACGACCCACCTGCGCCAGCGGGGCCGTAATATTGCTAACGAGCAGTTGAAGCACGTATCCCCACTCAGTTGGGAGCGTATTAATCTCACCGGCATCTATTCCTGGGACGCCGAGCGGCAGGTGGCTGGGGGTTTCGGGCCGTTGCGGCTTACCGGCCGACTTCTTCGCGCGGCGTAGTAGTTGACCTCGTCTATTCGAAAACAATATGGCGCGGCAACCGCTCTATTGGCCCGCCTAGGCCCATTGCGTTCGTTGGTTGGCTATACTATCCGTCACCTATGAGCACTCTGCGTTCGAACATCAATGTGAAAGCTATTGGCCTTCATTGGCGAGATAATCGCCTCCTGGCCGCCGAAGTCTACGATAGCGAGGGCCGCGTCGCTGGCGTTCGTCCGCTCGGGGGAACGGTGGAGTTCGGCGAAAGCTCGCAAATTGCTCTCAAGCGCGAGTTCCTTGAAGAGCTCGGCGTTGAAGTAGAGGTGCTGTCGGACCCACTGGTCATTGAGAATTTATTCGTCTTTGAAGGCGAGAACGGCCACGAGATAATGTTCGTGTTCGAGATCGAATTTGTTTCTGATGATTATCGACATCACGAAACAATCACCTTCAACGAAAGTGACGGAACATCCGGTGTTGCACGGTGGTACGCCTTGGAAGAGCTTGATCGTCCCGGCTCACCAAGCCTCTATCCCAAAGGGTTGAAGGCACTGCTAGCCAGGTAGCTGCGACTGACCTCCGTTCCCGGCGCAAAACTCTCTTTCGAACATTGATTGGTTGCTTCCACGGCGCTTTTAGTGCGCGTTCACGCGGCGACCCATCTCAGCGTACGATTTTCTGCAAATGTTGTTCGGACCCCAATAGGCCCCTGCTACTCTACGGAAAATCTCTTCGATGTCGCGGGCAACCCGCCGGCACGGCTGGGGCGAAGCGATTAACCACAGCGCAGGCGGAAAAGCATGTCGAAATCGGCAGCATCTGGGATAGGCAGAACTACACCGGCATTTTCTTGTGACAAACAATGAGCAGCCGGACTTGAATCAGCATGGGATGGCATATACATTATGGCATATACAAAGGAGGGTGTCATATGCCCGTGTCATTGCCGTCATCAAGACCGAAAGAAGTGAAGCTGTTCCGCAATAACCGTAGCCAGGCGGTACGCATCCCTGCGGAGTTCGAGTTGCCAGGAGATCGCGTGTTGATCCACCGCGAAGGGGATAAGCTGATCATTGAGCCCGTAACCAAGCCGTCCAATATCTTAGAGCTTATTGCCGATTGGAGGAAGGACACTCCACTCGGGCCTGAAGACCAGTTCCCAGATATTGAGGACGTGCCTGCCAAGCCGGAGAACATTTTTTGAGCGGCTACTTGCTTGATACGAACATCATCAGCGACATCATACGCAATCCCTTTGGACCGGTGGCACGGCGCATCGAGGATGTAGATCCCAAAGAGATTTGTACCAGCATCATCGTCGCATCGGAGTTGCGATACGGCTGCGCAAAAAAAGGATCGGCCAAACTATTGGCCAAGGTCGAAAGCATACTCGAAACGCTCCCAATTCTGCCGCTGGATATCCCCGCCGATATCAAATACGGCAACATTCGCGCCGCCTTGGAAGCTGCAGGACAGACCATCGGCCTGAACGATCTGCTGATCGCCGCACATGCTTGTGCACTCGATCTGACACTTGTGACTGACAATATGCGCGAATTTCAGCGCATTAGCGGCCTCAAACTCGAAAACTGGCTCGAGAGATAGCGGGGGCACCATGGGCGCTGAAGGCAATATGTCGCCGACCTTCAATTTCATCGACATGTTGTGTCTGCGCGATCTCCAAATGAGACCGGCATGAAACAGGCGAAGGGTCAGCTTATCGGCTACGCACGCGTTTCTACGGATGAACAGGCAACCGATGCCCGGGAGATCGAGTGACCTGCCACTGAAGTTTCATCCGGCTGCGATTAGAGCCTCGGCGGTTTTGATTACGCCAACAGGCGCGGTTTGAGCAACCGGCTGAAACGCGAAGCTTTCATCTTGCGCAGCGTTGGAGCCGGTTGCGGCGATGGTCCCGGCAACGTCTGCCGGGGTTTGGTATCCGAGCGATGAGTGCGGCCGGAAAGGGTTGTAATCGTCCGCCCATTCAGCAATGGCGCTGCGGGCATGATCGAGGCCGAAGAACAGGCTTTCGTTGAGCAGCTCGTCGCGCATGCGCCCGTTGAAACTTTCGACACAGCCATTCTGCATCGGCTTTCCCGGCGCGATGTAGTGCCATTCGGCCTTGTGATCTTTCGACCAGGTGAGGATGGCATTCCAAGTGAGTTCGGTGCCGTTGTCGGAAACGATCATTCCTGGCTTGCCGCGTCGTTCGATCAGCGTCGCCAGTTCTCGAGCCACACGTCGACCGGAGATCGAGGTGTCCGGGATCGCTCCAGGCATTCGCGCGTCACATCATCGACAATGTTGAGGACGCGGAAGCGTCTGCCGCAGGCAAACTGGTCATGCACAAAGTCCAGCGACCAGCGGGCATTGGCCTTCGCTTCGACCAGGATCGGAGCACGCGTGCCGACAGCACGGCGTCGGGTCCAGCCCGAGGGGTTCACTCCATAACCGGCTCAATTTTGAGCGGAAACCAACAGCTCATCTAAGCAAGTTATTTTTTTATTTAAATTTAGAATCTAATCTTAGCTCTGGGATGCATGTTGCGTTCGGTGATGCGCAGGAGGCGCAGGAATTGTTGCCGATGTGACCCAGTCTTCGCGACGGGCACGACAGCAACTCAGCGCGGTGGGTATCGATGAAGAACATGAAAATCTCGCTCCAGCTGTTTTTGCTGGTTGGAGCCATGATAACGACTTTCGCAGGCCTGACATTCCTTCAGATTCGGTCCTCAACGACGGCCATCTACCATGAGCGCTATGAAATGCTGCGCACGCAAGTGGAAACGGCTATCTCCATACTGAAGGACTATCAAAGCCGGGTCGAGAAGGGCCAATTGTCGCTTGATGAAGCCAAGAAGCAGGCTTATGGCCAGCTCAACAAGATGACCTTCGAGCCGGACGGATATTTCTACGGATACGACTACAATGTCGTGCTGGTATTTCATCCGACCTCGCCGAGTGTCGGCCAAAGCAACAAAGGCGTGAAGGACGCCAATGGCTTTGCCTATCGCGACGAACTCGTTCGGCTGGGCCGGGCCGGCGGCGGCTATGTCGAGTTCATCGGCCCGAAGCCGGGCAAGGACCCGAATGACCGAAGCTACTCCAAAGCAAGTTATGCCAAAGTCTTCGAACCATGGCAGATCGTCATCATTACAGGGCTTTACACGGACGATCTGAAAGAAGATATCCGATATTCGACCATCAAAATAGTCGGCGGCTCCGCGCTTGCGTTCCTGCTGGCGATTGCTGCGGCCTATTTCATCATCCGAGGGATTTCGCGTCCGCTCAATGCCATCCACGATGCGCTGAATGCCGTGGCCGATGAAGACGTTACACTGGATATTCCCCACACCGACATGGGCAATGAAGTGGGCAAGATGGCGCGTGCGACCAAGGCACTCCAGGAGAAAGTGCGCGAGCGCCACACTATGCTGGCACGGCAGGAAGAGCAGCAGCACGAACTGGACGCCGAGCGCCAGCGCAATCTTGATGCCCAGCGTAAGGAAGCCGAAGAGCAAGCGCATGTGGTCGCCACCATCGGCGTCTCGCTCGAGAAGCTCTCTGTTGGCGACCTCACGGTTCGCTGCGCCGATCTGGGTCCAAAGTACGAGGGTCTGCGCCATAACTTTAACGATGCCCTTTCCCGCCTCGAACAGGCCATGAGCCGCGTCAACCTGAAAGGCACCGATATCAGTGTTTCCAAGGAAGAGATCCGTCGCGCTTCTAACGAGCTTGCACAGCGCACCGAGCGTCAGGCCGCCAATCTGGAAGAGACCTCCGCAGCTCTCGACGAGCTGACGGTGGCGGTTCGCCAGACGGCGGAGGGTGCCCGGGAAGCTGCAAGCCGTGTGGCGTCCGTCAGTCAGGAAGCGCGCCAGAGCGACGGTATTGTCGGGCAGGCAATCGCCGCCATGAGCGGTATCGAGCAATCGGCCACCGAGATCACCAAGATCATTGGCGTCATCGACGAGATCGCCTTCCAGACCAACCTGCTCGCCCTCAATGCGGGCGTGGAAGCGGCGCGCGCCGGCGACAGCGGCAAGGGCTTTGCGGTCGTTGCTCAGGAGGTGCGCGAACTTGCTCAACGCTCTGCCGCGGCCGCCAAGGAAATTAAGGAGCAGATCGCCCGCTCCAGCGGCCAGGTTGAACAGGGTGTGCAAATGGTCGGTAAGACCGGCGAGGCACTGAAGCGGATCTCCAGCCAGATCACCGCCGCCGATGATATCGTCTCGAAAATCGCGCACAGCGCTCAGGAGCAGGATTCGACCCTGCGTTCGATTTCCTCTGCGCTCAACCTGCTCGACACGGCTACCCAGCAGAACGCCGCCATGGCGGAAGAAACGACCGCTTCGGCAGAAGTTCTCGCCAACGACACTGGCGACCTGCTGGATCTTATCCGAGGCTTCCGCACCAATAGCTCTGCAAGCGAGCTATATAGAATAGGCCATCAGATGCGACGCGCAGGCTGAACAGGCCCTCCCAACACCTGTGCTGGATTCGCGATCGCGATGCCGGCGCCGATCGACCAGAATTGTTTTGAGGCCGAGATTGATCGCGACCAGATAGGCGCCTGACGTGACGCCGGCCTACCGCAGGATCGAGGCGCAAGGCAGCCGAAAGAGTCACGGCGCATGCTGAAGCCGGAAAGTTCGTTCCAAGCATCGAGGGTAATGATCGCCTGCAACACCTCCAGCAAGTCCTCCTCTTGGCGCAACATGCCGCACCATTCGTTGAGCCGCTCGTCTTCGTCCCAGTGGAGATCATAGACCCTCGGATCTTTTTCGGCCACAGGCGTGTACCCCCGGGCAAATGTTTCGATCCATCTGCTTGAAAAACAGAGTCCACAGTTCCGACGGCACCTTGTTATGTGAAACGAGGAACGGTCTCACACCCGCCCGGCAATGTCTTGTCTTTCGCTTAGCCGTCGCGCGCTTTTTCCTTGGCGATCTGCTGTACAAAATCAAGGAAAGCTCTGACCTTTGCCGGTGGCAGATGGCGCGCCGGATGGTACGCATACAAGGGATAATGTTCGTCCGACCAGTCTTTGAGAATTTGTCTCAGCCCGCCGCTTTTAAGCCAGGGATCCAAACCGATCTCCAGGCTCTGAAAGATACCTTGACCGGCCATGCAGGCGGCAATGGCTGCGGATGGGTCGTCGAAAATTATCCTGCCGTCGACTTTCACGCTGACAACTTCACCACCTCGATGAAATTCCCAAGGGAAAGCTCGGCCGGTTTCCGGGTCCCGGAACAGAATAACTTCGTGACCACTTATTTCCTCCGGGCGGACCGGCTCGCCGAATTTCTCGAGATAGGCGGGGGCTGCGCAAGTGATGACGCGGATATCCAGAAGCTTTCTTGCTATGAGTGACCCGGCATTCGTCGAGCCAAATCTGACAGCCACATCGAACCCGCTCATCATATCGTCACGCGAGTTCGTCGTCATAAGATCGATTTTCAGATCTGGATATTTTTCGGTGAGCCGCGGAAGCTGAGGCGCTAATACCATCCTTGCGAACCAAGGGTCGATCGATACGCGCAGCCTCCCGGCGACCGCAGCTGCCGATCCCGCGGCGGTCGCGGCGGCCTCCTCCAGACCGGCGACGAGCGGTAGGGCCTGTAGACGAAACAGACGTCCCTCTTCAGTCAGCGCGACGGAACGTGGTGTGCGGTCAAACAGGCGTACGCCCATCCTCGTCTCAAGTCGCCCGATTGACCGGCTGACGCCGGAAGGGGTCACTCCCAATACGTCCGCGGCCTTGGCGAAATTGCCGGCGTCGGCAACTGCCAAGAATACACTCACTCCAGTGAGAAGACGTCCGTCAAAACTCATGACAAGGCTTTCGCATTCCGTGGAAAGGAATAACAGTGATTTTTTGTCATTTGTAATATGATTATTATGATCTTTTAGCATGCCTTGGCTCTTGATAGGTATTCACCGTCAGCCTTTCGAAGGCGAGCGGTTTACCAGACCCGCGATCCGTCTGGATTCAAGGCAAACAATCATGAATGAGATCACGAGAAGAGCGGTGCTGACGCGCGGCACTATGGCCGCCGCGGCGGCATATCTTGGGGCAAACGCTGTTCAGGCAGCCAGCCAGAGCCCGCGCCTCAAAAATGCGAAGTTTAAGTCCATCGATGCCGCGATAGAGAAGGCAGTCAATGACCGCACCGTCGCTGGTGCAGTAGCTATGGCTGCAACGCAGAAGGGCATCGTCTATGAAGGCCTCTTCGGCAAGGCAAATGTAGACACCGGTACCGCGATGAGGCCTGACACGGTCTTTTGGCTTCTGTCGATGACGAAGGCGATTACGGCGACCGCATGCATGCAACTGGTTGAGCAGGGCCGCCTCAAGCTGGATGACGATGCGTCGAAATACCTGCCGCAGCTTGCTGCACCCAAGGTGCTGGTGGGTTTTGATGCCAACGGTCAGCCACAGCTGCGTCGCGCCAGGAACTCAATCAAGGTTCATCACCTTCTGACGCATACCTCCGGCTACACCTATGCGAACTGGAGTGATGTGATAGTGCGGTACGAGACCGCCACCGGCTTACCCGATATCGCCACCTGCCAGAACGCCGCCTTCAATGTGCCGCTCGAATTCGAGCCGGGAGAGCGCTGGCAATACGGCATCAGCATGGACTGGACTGGCAAGCTGGTCGAAGCTGTTAGCGATCAGTCGTTGGAAGTCTATTTTCGCGAGAACATTTTCGCGCCACTTGCAATGAAGGATTCGGGGTTTCTGATCAGCAGCGAGCAGAAGCGCCGTGTCGCGACATGCTTCAGCAGAGAGACTGACGGCGGCTTGAAAGCGATGCCGTTCGAGATGCCTCAGAGGCCGGAATTTTTCATGGGCGGTGGCGGCGCATACAGCACCCCGCAAGACTACATGATGCTCCTTCAGGCATTGCTCCATGGAGGCAAGTTGAACGGGGTTCAGATCCTCAAGCCTGAGACCGTCGCGATGATGATGCAGAATCAGATCGGGGATCTGAATGTTCGCAAGATGGAGTCGGCCGCACCGGCCTACTCGAACAGCTTCGATCAGTTTCCGGATCAGAAGCACAAATGGGGCTACTCCTTCGACATCAACACTGAGGCGGGCCCGCACGGCCGCTCTGCGGGAAGCGTGTCCTGGGCCGGACTGCTCAATTGCTACTTCTGGATCGATCCCGTCCGTAAGGTCACCGGATCCCTCTTTACGCAGCTCCTTCCCTTCTATGACGACCGCGTCGTTGCTCTCTATGGCGACTTCGAACGCGGGCTCTATGACGGCCTCGCTTAATCTCTCCTCTTTCTGAATGGAAAATCAGACATGTACGCTATCACTGGAATCACCGGCAAAGTCGGCGGCGCGCTTGCGCGGACCCTGCTTGCAAACGGCAAGGCCGTCCGTGCGATCGTTCGCGATCAGGCCAAGGGCGCATCGTGGGCCGCTCTCGGCTGCGAGGTTGCTCTAGCCGAGATGGAAGACGCAAAGGCGCTGTCGGCGGCCTTTGCCGGCGCCGAAGCCGTATTCATTCTTCCGCCGTCCGAGTTCGACCCCGAGCCTGGCTATCCCGAGGCGCAAAAGGTGATCGACAGTGTCGTCGCCGCTCTAAAGACCGCACACCCGAAAAAAGTCCTCTGCCTGTCGACGATCGGCGCAGACGCGAAAGAGGACAATCTGCTGTCCCAGCGCACGATGCTGGAAGAAGCCCTCAACGAACTTGACCTGCCTGTCACCTTCCTCCGGCCCGCATGGTTCATGGAAAATGCACTTTGGGACGTAGGCACGGCTCGCGACACTGGCATTCTTTACAGCTTCCTGCAGCCCGCGGACAAAAAGTTCCCGATGATCGCAACGAAGGACATCGGGATCCTGGCGGGAGAACTAATCCAGCAGGATTGGACCGGAAAACGGGTCATCGAGTTGGAGGCTGCTCAGCGTGTATCGCCAAATGACCTCGCGCAAGCGTTCGAAGTTGCGCTCAAGAGGCCGGTGAAGGTCGAGGTTGTCAACCGCGAAACCTGGGAGGACCTGTTCCGCTCGCAAGGGATGAAGAACCCGACGCCGCGTATTCGCATGCTCGACGGCTTCAATGAAAGCTGGATCGAGTTCAAGGACAGCGGCCGCCTCGCGAAAAAGGGAAATACCTCGCTGCAGCAGGTCGTAGACGCACTCGTTGCCGGTGACAACACCGACGATCGCGCCTGATAGAGCGATTAGGATGCAGGGGGTTCTTCCGCCTGCATCTCCAGCTTTGTTGTGGAAGGAGAATATTCAATGGACACAATCGAAACGCAGGGTGTGACGATACCTCGTCTTGGCCTCGGAACGTTCCGGATGCCGGGCGTCAGCGCGCAGCCGGCGGTGGAAACCGCGCTTTCGCTCGGATATCGGCATATTGATACCGCGGCAATGTATGAAAATGAGGCGGCGGTCGGTACGGCAATCGCAGGCTCGGGCATTCATCGTCGCGAACTCTTCGTCACGACCAAGGTCTGGCACGATCAACTGGCGCCGGAAGCTTTGCAGCGAGCCTTTGCTACAAGCCTCGAAAAGCTGAAGATGGACTATGTCGATCTTTTTCTCGTGCATTGGCCATCGGCCGACATGGACATAGCCTCAACCCTGACTGCGATGGCGCGTCTTCGTGAACATGGCTATGCGAGAGCGATCGGCGTGTGCAATTTCAACATGCCAATGATCCGGCGCGTTGTGGAAGACATACAGGTTCCGATCGCAGTTCATCAGATCGAGTACCATCCGTATCTGTCGCAAGCGCCAATGCTTCAGTACCTGCGCACCAAGGGAATTGCGCTGACTGCTTATGCCCCTTTGGCGCAGGGCCGCGCGGCGAGCGACCCAATCCTGCAGTCGATTGGCCTGAAACACAATGTTAGCGGGTCGCAAGTCGCTGTCGCATGGCTCCTCGGCCAGGAAGGGGTGATCGCGATCCCGAAGGCTGCGCGAACCGAAACTCAAAGGGCAAATCTCGATGCAGCATCGATCCGGCTGGATGACGAAGACCTCTCCTTGATAGCCTCCCTCCCCAAGGACCAACGCTTCGTCAATCCGCCTTTTGCGTGTGACTGGAATGCCACCGACTGAGACTGGCGATTATTCAGGAGCGCTTTGGGTCACGACAGTGAGCGAGCAGCGTGTCCTCTACAGTGAATTCGTGATCGCGCACCCGATGGAGGGCGGCGCTGTATCAGGCGCCATGTCCCAAACGTGGTCACCTTTCGGCGAAGAGGCTTCACTGGGTCAACGTCGATCCAAGTAGTTCCTGACAGCCGATAAAATCAAATGATTAGAATGAAAAGGATAGCGTTTTGGATACTGATTTCGACGTGGTGCGACCGCTGGGCGTCATTGAGGAGTTCTTCTGGCTCTTCGATCATAGTTGTCCCAAGCATTTCTGTATCGTCGCAGAGATAAAGGGACGAACTCTCGTGACTGATTGGAGGGCGGCTGTGGATGCATTGCAGGCACGTCATCCAATGCTATCTGTTTCGATCGATTCCACGCGACAGCGAGTACCCCATTTCCACAGATGCTCCCGACGCCCCATCCCGCTGCGCGTCGCGCCTTCTGGAACAACATGGGAGAGAGAAGCGGAACGTGAGATCAGTACGCTGTTTGATCCGACGAAGGGGCCGCTTGCTCGCGTGGTGTTGATCCATGAGCCTGAGAAGTCGTTCGTTCTGCTGGTCACCCATCACGCGATTGCTGATGGCTTGTCATCAATCTTTATGCTGCGCGATTTACTTTCGGCAATTTCAGGGCAGCGACTGGATCCCTATGAATTCCCGCCCTCGATCGACCAGAAATTGGGTGTTCCTACACGGCCATCATCGGCGCCTGGCAAGAAATTCTCGCACACGCTGGCTGTCGAATGCTTGAAAAAGCCTGTGCACGTCACAAGCCTCATCCTCAAACCCGAAACGACTAGCCTACTTCGCGAGCGTGCTCGTCTTGAACGGACCACTATACACGGTATCGTTTGTGCCACAGCAACTTTGGCAGGGCGCAGTATTGACCCAACGTGGCGCGACGGTGCGGTAAGCATCTTCTCTCCGGTGGACCTTCGCAAGCTACTGGAGCTAAACGACGAGTGCGTTGTTGCAATAGCCAAAGCTACAACGGTGATCGAACCCAACGCGCCTGACGATGCGTGGGAGATGGCTAGGTCTGTCACTGCTTCCTTACTTCCGCTTAAGACGCTAGAAGGCGGAGCGCCCGTATTCAGTGCGGTCTATGATGCAATGTCGACTGACATGGATGAAGCTGAAGGCGCTCGTTTCAACGCAGACGCCTTCTCCGAAACCATGCTTGTCTCCAATCTTGGGCAGCTTCCTTATTCCTCATCGATCGGAAATCTGACGATCGAGGCTCTTTGGGCTCCTGTCGTCCTTCGAGGCCATGATGCGGAGCAAACCATTGGCGTCTCGACCGTCAACGGCGCGCTCCATCTCGTCCATTCCAGCTGGTACCCTCTGCCCGGCTTCTTAGAAGAGATCGAGCACAGACTGCAAAAGGCATCGATTTGACCTCCACACGCCCCAAACGAGCATGACGATGTTGCTGCGGTACTGCCAAATTGGTTGAGGCTGGCGTATCAGGTATCGAGGCGCAATGAAATTGCCGAGCCTTTTTCCCCGGTTGAAGGGGTCTCGCTTTCCGCGTGAGATTGTTGCTTATGCGGTGTGGGCCCATCACCGGTTTTCGCTGAGCACGGCGGATGTGGAAGACCTGCTTGCTGAACGCGGCGTGATCGTCAGCCGGGAAACTGTTCGATTATGGATTAATCGCTTTGACCGCCATTTTGCCACCTGCATTCGCAGGGATCGCCCCAAGCCAAATGACAAGTGGCATATGGATGAGGCCGTCATTGCAATCGCGGACAGAAGTTCTGGCTCTGGCGGGCGATCGATGCTGATGGCGATATGCTCGACATCTTGGTTCAGCGGCGCCGCAACACCAAGGCGGCCAAGCGTTTCTTCTCCGGACTGGTCAGGCAATTTGGCGAGCCGCGCGTCGTCGTGACGGACAAGCCTGGCAGCTACGTCAAGCTTATACAGACCCTGGCGCCGGATGCCGATCATCGGGCGCCGGGGTCTGAACAACAGAATTGAAAACTCGCACCGGTTGACCCGAAAACGCGAGAAGATCATGGGGCGGTTCAAATCGCCTCGTCAGGCGCAACGCTTCCTGTCAGCCCATGACCAAATCAATACGATCTTTCGCCCTCGCCGCGACAGTCTTACCGCCATTACATACCGCCATGCACGGATTGACGCATTCGACCTGTGGGCCGAATACACCGCTGAAATGGCGGCGTAAAATAGCCGCCCCGTGATGGCACGCGACCAGCCTCAAACAACTTGGCAATACCGGTAGGACAAGTGCTCAAGCCGGTCATTGGAGCGATATATCCGCTCACGGCTACATCGGACGCCCATCGCCGGATGGAGGCGGGCGGGTTGTTTGGGAAGGTCGTTCTGACGGATTTTCCTGATTAACGCAGGCACACGGCGGGTCCGCCCAATCGCCTTGATGGGAATCAAACCAGCGGCCTTGCTTTCGTAAGTACCTTGGATACTTGATTTCCTTAGGGCACTTGACGCCTCACCCGTGCGGTCTGAGTTAGATAGTTGTTGCGACAGAAGCCTAGCTCAAGATTAGCCTGATAACCCAATGCGTTTTAGCGCGGTCGATGACACGACTAAAATCCAAATCTCGAAATGGGCCTCGTCGAGCAATGGCGTTATCTTTCGATCAGTCAAATTGTTTGATTGGAACCAGCTGATGACTGCTGGGAAAGGCATCCAGTTTCAAGTGAGACGTGGCACGCCAACGCTGTCAACTATGATAGAATTTTCCGCCGGACATTGCGGCGTGCGGCGATGTCGCATTGTTTCATTTACCCACCCGCGAGCCTTTGCTCATAAACTCTGGCAGTTTCCCCGGTCGCATCTTCCTACATGTCAGGCTCAATATCCCTAAGGGCAGATGACATGACATCGCCCTTGGAAACCACCATTGTCTCAAGCGGCCAATCGTAGAAACTCTTAACCGCTCGAAGCTCTTCCTCAGAGTTGTCGTACTTTGACCGTGACAGGCTCTGACGATATCATAGCGTTGCGCAACGGCCGACCAAAGACAGGAACGTCTATCTCAAAGACATCCCCTGCCACCGTTGTCACGCCATTGGCGCAACTTAGGATCGCTGCGCCGAAGAAATAGGCATGCAGGTCGCCTGGACGGCGAAACATCTCATAACGAAAATGATAATGTTCCAGATTCTGGATCGAATGCGACATATTCGCTTCGCCGCTCAAGAACTCACCTTGCCAGATCGATGCGCCGTCGCGCAGAATCTGGATCCGGCCCTCAACATTTTGCGGCAAGGTGCCAACAAGCATTTCAGGGCCAAAGGAGCAAGCCCTGAGCTTGGAATGCGCCAGATAAAGATAATTCTGCGCTTCCGTCACTTGGTCCGAGAACTCGTTGCCGATCGCAAAACCGAGGCGCCAGGGCGTACCATCCGGGCCGATCAGATAAAGACCGACGATCTCGGCTTCCTCGCCACCGGCCAGGGCAAAGGATGGCAAGGGCAAAGGCGCTTCCGGCGGCACAACACAGGTGCCAACCCCCTTGAAAAACCACTCCGGCTGCACGCCGATCTCGCCTTCCGCCGGCTTTCCGCCGTCGAGACCCATCCGAAAGATCTTCATAGAGTCAGTCATCTCGGCTTCGGGGCCGTGAGCAAGGTCATGCATCCGGTCCCTGGCATCGGCGCTGCCGAGATGGGTCAGACCGGTACCCGTGATCAGGAAGCGCGCCGGTTCCGGGTGGTCAAGCGGTGGCAGGATCCGCCCTTCTGCGACAATGGCGTCGTAGTCTTCGCGTTCGTCGCCGAGCTGGCCGGAGACGACCTCGTCCAGACTGATACCCGAGGAGATGGCTGCCTGCGCCAGATCGTAAACGGTGTGCTCGCGTGTGGTCAGACGAAGCTCGCCATCAGCACCGACGGCGCCGACACGCCGCTCGCCGCGTCTATTGGTGAACTGAACGAGGCGCATTTGGGCTCTCCGTGGTTTGGTCGATCACTATCGCCTTCTCGAGGAAGGCGGCGGATCTCAAAGGTTTTGGGACGGGCAGCAGCCCGATGAGACGGCAGGCAATTGATTGGTGATGAAGCCGGAAGCCTCAACGCGCAGAACATCAGCCGCGGAAATAAGCGAACATTTTAAGCTCACACCCAAATTGTTCTGTTGTACCGAACGACGTTCCGTTATACAAACGATAGAGTGCTGGAGCGGACCTGTCAACTGCAGGGCCGACTGGCCTGCATCCCACCCGTTCAACGAGGCTTCCGTGAAAGAAGAAACGGCCAAGACCGACGACAAATACGCACTTCGCAGCGTCAGCCGCGCGCTCGATATCCTCCATGTCCTGGGTGAACACAGCGCCGAGGGCATGACTGTCGCAGAACTGGCCGACAGTATCGGGGTGTCGAAAAGCACCGCATTTACCCTGCTGCAGACCTTGCTCGCGCGCGGTTTCATCGCCGATGAACGGCTCGGGGGTTCACGACGTTACCGGCTCGGACTGGCGCTGGTGCATCTGGGTGATCGCGCCGCCGCCAACACCGGCATCACGCAGATCGCCATGCCGCTGCTGCAGCAGCTGACCCAGGAAACCGGGCTCACATCTCGCCTTGCCGTCCTTGACGATGGCTACGCGGTTGCCATCAGCCGTGTCGATGCGCCGGGCATATTCCGGCTGGCCGGCTCGCTGGGCACCCGGGAATTGCCGCATTGCTCGGGTGTCGGCAAGGCCTTGCTGGCCTTGCTGCCACCGGCCCGCGTCTTTCAGATCCTGAAGCGGATAGGCATGCCGAGCCGCACCGAACATACGATCACCGAACCTGCCGAGCTTGTGAAGAACCTCGTTGACGTCGCCGACCGCGGCTATGCATTCGACGACGAGGAAGACAATCTCGGCGTCATATGCGTGGCAGCTGCCATTACCGACCGCAGCGGCGATGGCGTTGCGGCCATCAGCGTCACCAGCATGAAGGGCGGGCGCAGCCTGGAGGACATGCATGATCTCGGCCGCGCCGTACGGGCGTGTGCCGACAAGATCAGCCGATTGCTTGGCGCGAACATTCCTGACGCCTGATTGAGCGAGCGGCACGGCCGCTGACGGCACAGCAAGACGCACGCCGACCTGCAACGACGACGGTTGACAAACCCACGAAGACACCCCTATCATCCGTATAACAGAACAGCGTTCCGTATAGCAGAACAATTTTGACAGACATCCCGGAAAAGAACTGAGGGCACCCTGGGGAACGGGTGCACCTTTCAGTCGCCCGGCTTTTCAGAAAGCTTTTACGTGACGACATTCTCGGACATGTTCAATTTCGATGGCTTCAGTGACTACCTGCCCGATCTCGTGCGGGGAACGATCACCAGCCTTGAACTTGACGATGTGCATCATGCTCATCAGCCTGCCTTGCGGGCTTCTGCTGGCTCTGGCCAAGGTCGGACGTTCGAAGCTGCTGCGGGTTCTTGCTTCCGCCTACATCGAAATCATCCGCGGCACTCCGGCGCTTCTGCAGCTGTTTTATATCTATTTCGTTCTTCCGGCTTTCGGCATCCGCCTCAACCCTTTCATGGCCGGCGTCATCGGCCTTTCAATCAACTACTCGGCCTATCTGTCCGAGGTTTACAGGGCCGGGATTGTCGCTGTTCCGAAAGGACAGGTGGAGGCTGCCAAAGCCTCTATGTCGAACAGGTCACGCAGGCCGATACCGGCTGCGATTTCGATTTCCTTGTCGGCCGCCGCGATGCCGGCATCCCCCGTAACTCCCATTAGGCGGAACGCATGATGAGCAACCAGCCGATCAATTTTGCCAGCTATCCAAGCCTCAAGGGCAAAAGCATCTTTATCACCGGCGGCGGCGGCGGCATCGGCGAAAGCCTGGTCAGGCATTTCTGTGCCCAGGCCAGCCATGTGGCGTTCGTCGACATCGCCGAGGAACCGTCGCGCAAGCTTGTCGACGCGATCGCGGCTGATGGGGATCGCCCACCGCTTTTCATCCCCTGCGACATCAGGGATATCGAGGCCCTGAAGGCAGCGGTTGCCGAGGCCGCCGAGCAGAGCGGCCCGATCCAGGTGCTCTGCAACAATGCCGGCAGCGATGATCGCCACCAGACGGAAGACGTGACAGTCGCCTATTGGGATGATCGCATGGCCGTAAACCTGCGCCATCAGTTTTTCGCCGCGCAGACCGTGCGTCCCTATATGAAGGCCCTTGGCGGCGGTTCGATCATCAATTTCGGCTCCATCACATGGATGGTCGGTGACCCCGATTGCCCGGCCTACGTCACGGCCAAGGCCGCTGTCTACGGCATGACGCGTGCCCTGGCGCGGGAACTGGGGCCGGAGCGGATCCGCGTCAATTGCATGGTGCCGGGCTGGGTCATGACCGAGCGGCAGATGCGCCTTTGGCTGACGCCAGCCGGCGAGCGCCAAATCGAGGAACGGCAATGCCTTCCCGATCGCCTGCAGCCTTCCGACATCGCGCGCATGGCCCTGTTTCTCGCCGCCGACGACAGCGCCATGTGCACCAGCCAACAGTTCATCGTCGATGGGGGCTGGGTATGAGATCAAGGGAAACCTATTCGGAAAGCCGTTTCACAACCGGGTCGAACGGAGGTCCCCAGCCGGTCTGGTGACCGTCACACGACCACTGCGATAATTCACTTACCGATCGCATTTGAACACCAAACAAAAAAGGGAACGACAATGGGATTCAAGACGCTTTTTACAGGGATGGCCGCCGCCAGCCTTGCCGTGTCGATGATGGCATCGGCCGCCTTCGCCGAAAATCTCCGCGTCATGGCCTGGGATGGCTATGCCGACAAGGACTGGGTGAAGGAATTTACCGCAGAGACCGGCATCGGCGTCGATGTCGTCTTCATCGGCAGCGATGATGAAGCATGGGCAAAGATGAAGGGCAGCGAAGGCAAGGATTTCGACGTCTTCGCCGTCAATACCGCCCAGCTCCAGCGCTATATCGCAGCCGACCTGGTAACGCCGATCGACGTCGATGCGCTGCCGAACCAGAAGGAAGTGCTGCCGCGCTTTCGCGATCTGACCACCGTGCATGGCGACACCAAGGACGGCAAGGTCTACGGCATTCCCTTCTGCTTCGACTCGATCGGCCTGATTTACGACACCGACAAGGTCAAGCCGGCGCCGACATCGATGTCGGTCCTGTGGGACCCGGCCTACCAGGGCAAGGTGCTCGCCTATGACAACGGCGAGCACAATGTGTCCTTCACCGCCCTCACCCTCGGCTACCAGGATCCGTTCCATCTCGACGCGAAGCAGCTGGCGGCCGTCCAGGCCAAGCTGATTGACCTTAAGCACAATGTGCTGAGCTTCTACACGACGGCTGACGAGGCCCAGCAGATCTACAAGGACAACGACGTCGCGTTGATCTGGGCCAACTACGGCCAGCAGCAGCTCAAGGCCCTCCAGGCCATCGGTGCCCATGTTGCCTACATCAATGCGAGCGAAGGCGCGCTGGCCTGGCTCGACAACTGGGTCATTTCAAAGGGCGTCCACGACAAGTCTGCGGCCGAGAAGTGGATCAACTTCATGATCTCCAAGACGGTCAGCTCGCAGCTCTCGGAACGGACCGGCTTCGGCAACACGGTCACTGCAACGGCAAGCGCCGGCGGTAATGACAAGCTGATCTGGCTCGACAATGTCGAAGATCCGCTCAAGCGTTCGGATATCTGGAACGAGGTCAAGGCAACGCCTTGATCCTCAACACGGACTCTTCTTGAATAAGGTGGCCCGGCTCCTTCCAGGCCACCGCTTCCTTCAGACCGAGAGTATAAGATGACACAATCTCTGGACCTGCTCAGTCTGCGGGCCGTTTCGAAAAGCTATGGCCCGGTACCGGTGCTGCACGAGATCGATCTTGCTATCCGGGATGGCGAGTTTCTCACGGTTCTCGGACCTTCCGGCTCCGGCAAGACAACGGTATTGCGCCTGATTGGCGGCCTTGAATCGGTAACATCGGGGGCAATCTATCTTGATGACCGCGATATCAGCCGCGTGGCGATCAATCGTCGGCCATTCAACACCGTCTTTCAGGACTACGCGCTTTTCCCGCACATGACCGTTGCTGCCAATATCGGCTATGGTCTCTCCATTCGCCGCAGGCCTCGGCCCGAGATAAAGCGCCGTGTGACGGAGGCCCTGGATCTTGTCCAG
Source organism: Rhizobium sp. SG741 (assembly GCF_012275435.1). NCBI lineage: Bacteria > Pseudomonadati > Pseudomonadota > Alphaproteobacteria > Hyphomicrobiales > Rhizobiaceae > Rhizobium > Rhizobium sp. SG741. Next base: position 295,431 of record NZ_JAAZQP010000009.1, on the reverse strand, counting down.
CTCGGCAAATTCGCTGACCGCTATCCGGCGCAGCTCTCCGGCGGCCAGCGGCAGCGCGTGGCCCTGGCGCGCGCACTCATATGCGAGCCACGCCTCGTCCTGCTCGATGAGCCGCTTGCCGCGCTCGATTTGGAATTGCGCCGCCAGATGCAGGAATTCCTGAAATCGATCCAGCGCGAAATCAAGACGACCTTCCTTTTTGTCACCCATGACCAGGAGGAGGCCATAGGCATGGCCGACCGGATCTGCGTCATGGAGTCCGGCCGCATCCGCCAGCTTGGAACCCCGCATGAACTCTACTACAGGCCCAGCTGCGAGTTCGTCGCCCGCTTCTTCGGCGAGAACAACCTGGTGCCAGGAAAGCTGGGCGTCGTCGACGGTGACTTCCGTGCGATTGATACGCCGCTCGGGCGGCTCAGCTGTTGCATCGGAAACCAGCCGGATCTGCGGGCGGCTGCGGAAGGCCAGGCGGCCTTTGCCGTCTTCCGTCCCGAGGCGCTGAGCCCTGCAGGTGCGGAAGATAGCGTCAACCGCTTTTCCGGCTCGGTGAGAGACTGCGCCTTCAGCGGCTCATCAACCGTCGCCCATATCGATGCAGCCGGACAGCATCTCCGGCTGCGCGTCCCCAGCCGCGCCACAGGAAGCCAGTTTCGGCAGGGAGAAACGATGGCGCTGTCCTTTTCCGCGCGCGAATCCCATCTGGTGCTGGCATGAACGGGCGCTCAGGCCGATATCAGGCGCTTGTCACGCTGCTCGCTTTCGCGCTGCCGGTCTTCTTTATCGTCGCGCCGTTGCTGATGTTCCTCGCCTACAGCTTTTTCAGCGTCGACCACGGGGAGATCAACTACACCCTGACCGTCGCCAACTACGTCCGCTTCTTCACCGAGCCGGTGTTCCTGCCGATATTCTGGAGCACCTGCGTGCTGTGCCTCTCGGTGTCGGTCATCTGCGTGCTGCTCGGCTATCCCGCTGCCTATTTCCTGACGACCCTGCATGGGCGCTGGCGATACATCATGCTGATGATGCTCATGGTGCCGCTTCTCATGAGCTACGTCATCAAGATCTACGCCATCCGCAGCATCCTCGGACAGAGCGGCTTTCTCAATACCATGCTCGTGGGACTGGGTATCCTGGAAAAGCCTTCGTCACTCTTCGTATTCAACATGAACGCCATCCTCCTTACCCTGACACTGCTCCTGATCCCCTTCGCCATTCTGCCGATCTTCCTGACGCTTGAGCGAATTCCGCAGGTGCTGCTGCGCGCCTCCGCCGATCTGGGCGCAAGCAGCATCCAGACATTCATGCGTATCACGCTTCCCTTAAGCGTTCCCGGCATCGCCTCAGCTGCGAGTTTCGTCTTCGTCCTTGCCATCGGCGACTTCCTCACACCGCAGATGGTTGGTGGCGTCAATGGCTTCACCTTCGGCCGCATTCTCTACAGCCAGTTCGGAACGGCGTTCAACTGGCCGTTCGGCGCGGCCCTTTCTGTCGCACTCGCCGTGGTCGTCATCGCCGCGATCCTGGCCGGCGAGCGCTTCGGCCGCCAGAAGGGACTGCCCCGATGAACACTATGCGCCTTTCCACCATTCTGCTCGCAGCCATCACCGTGCTGGTCGCCATATTGCTTTACAGCCCGCTGTTCGTGCCTATCGTTTCGTCGTTCTTTGTCATAAACCACGGGCAGGCGGACTGGTCGACGCCGACGCTTTCCGCCTACATCGCACTGACTGAAAACACCGACGTATTGGCCGCCCTGCGTGCCACCCTGATCGTCGGCCTGTGCACCGTCGTGCTTTCCGTTGTCTGCGGCACGCTTCTGGCGCTCTACTACCACAGTCATCGTGCAGGTGGCGGTGCCTTGCAGTTCATCGTGTTCCTCCCATTCCTGATGCCGCCCGTCATCAGCGGCCTGGCGCTGCTGATCTTCTTTCGCGAGATAAATTTCGATCGATCGCTGGTGACCATCGTCATCGGGCACACCATTTTCGTTCTGGCAATCGTCTACCGGACGATCCTGACCCGCCTGCAGTCCGTGAGCCGGACTTTGGTGGAAGCCTCCTATGATCTGGGCGCAAACGGCTGGCAGACGTTCTGGCGCGTTATCCTGCCCAATCTCTCCAGCGCCATGGCCGGCGGTGCGATCCTCGCCTTCGCGCTGTCATTCGACGAGACGATGATCACGATCCTCGTAACCGGCACCCAGAGCACACTGCCGGTGCGGCTCTGGGCGATGATGCGTCTCGGTTTTTCGCCTGACATCAACGCGCTGGTCGCGCTCGTCCTGCTGTTCACGGTTCTTCTGTGCAGTCTGACCGTACGCTTCCTCATACCGAAGCAGGTTGCCGGCTTTCATGGATAGTGAGAGCATCGTGAATTTTACCGGGAGCTGAGTTGGATGTACTATGAAACCGTGCGCGTTGCAGACGAGCGTCTGCCGGACGCGCTGATTGTGACAGGCTCCCGACGCTCTGCTATTTTTCCCCGCGAGCGGCAGACTCTACGATTGTCTTCGATCGCTTTTCTTGTATTTTATCTATAAAATCATTGATTTAGCCGCGCATGATCTTGATGTTCATTTGCCTCTTTTCACGAGAGTAGTCACGTAATCTTAAGCGAGTAACCTATCCTTGGAGGTCCACGCCACTTGGCCTAAGTTCTGATTGAAGGGAACCGAACCGCCGACCCCGTAAATAAGCGCAGAAGATTAAGCTACTTCGAACTTTATCCTTTGCGCCCCTTGCCACAGTGTCATCTTCCCAAGTTCTGCAGGCTGATCCAAATTCGAGGTAATCGTAATAAAGTGATTGCCGGCAAGCTGGCCCATCTTGGACGAGAAATCGACACCGCCATAGGCAATCAGGAATTCGGTTTCACTGATGCCACCGGGATAAAGGATGATGTGGCCAGGCGCCGGATGGCTGGTGTGGTTCTCATAGCTCACGCCAAATTCGTAATTGCCCAACGGTATCCACACCTTCACCTGATCAGCGGACGTGCACGATCTTTCCGCTGAGCGGCATCTGTTTAAGGAATGCCTCGCAGGTTTTCGGCGCCTTCTCGGTTTCAAGCTTTGCATCGAAGGTGAAGGGGCCGGCGATGGTTTTCAGTTTCATTGTCATGTCGCTTTATGCCTGGCCGCGAATTCCAACGGGGCGCGTGGTTGCTGGGCGATATTTGCCCTGCCCCTTCTTGCCGACCAGAATACCATTCTCGACCATGACAGCACCCGCAATGATCGTTGTAACTGGCCAGCCCGTGACGTCCATGCCTTCATAAGGGGAGTAATCGGACCCGTCATGGAGTTCGGCGTGTCGGATCGTTCGCTTGGCCTCCGGGTCCCAGATCGTAATGTCGGCATCTGCACCGATCGCGATCGACCCCTTCTGCGGATAGAGGCCATACGTCTTTGCATGATTGGTCGAAGTCAGGGCAACGAAACGTGGCAGATCGATGCGACCTTTCATCACTCCTTCGGAGAATAGGATCGGTAGTCTGGTCTCGACGCCCGGAATTCCGTTTGGAATATGCCGGAAATTGACAGAGCCCTTTGGATTGAGCTTGCCTTGCGGGTCATCATAACGAAACGGGCAGTGATCCGACGAAAAGAGATCGAATACACCCGTCTCAATCCCCCGCCAGCAGTCCGCCTGTGCAGCCTCATCTCTCGGCGGCGGCGAGCAGACCATCTTGGCGCCTTCCCAATCCATGCCATCAAGATCCTTGGCAGTTAGCACCAGATATTGCGGGCACGTTTCCCCTACCACCTTCACGCCTCGCGCACGCGCCCTTGCAATCTCGTCCATGGCTTCGCCGTTGGATACGTGGACGATGACGATCGGCACATCAACGACCTCCGCCAGTGACAGCGCGCGATGTGTCGCTTCACGCTCGACGGCAATCGGACGCGTCGAGGCATGCGCGCGGGGTGCCACGTCGCCGGCAAGCTCGTGCTTTGCGATCAGGAACAGGATCGCGTCCTCGTTTTCGCAATGGACCATGACGGTGGCGCCCGTCTCGCGCGAGACGTCCAGCACCTTTAGAATCTCAGCATCGTTCAGGCGCAGACCCTCGTAGGTCATGAAGACCTTGAGGGAAGTGTATCCATCGGCAACAAGCGCCGGCAGTTCCTGACCGAGAACCGATGCGGTCGGATCCGAGACGATCAGATGAAAGCTGACATCCGTATAGCATTGGCCGTCGGCAAGAGCGTGATAGGCCGTCAACGCTTCCCGCATTGACTGTCCCTTCTCTTGCAAACAGAATGGCATGATCGTTGTGTTGCCCCCGAATAGAGCGGATAGCGTGCCGCTCTCGAAATCATCTGCCATGACAATCCCTTCCCCGGAAGGCTGGGAAATATGTACATGGCTGTCGATGCCTCCGGGCAGCACGAACTTGCCTGAAGCATCGATGCGGCGCTTGCCGCCGGTAAGGTTTTGGCCGATCTGAACGATCTTGCCATCCTTGACGGCGATGTCGGCTGCAAAAACGTTAGCCGCCGTCGCGACCGTGCCATCGGCAATGATCAAGTCGAATTCGCTCATTTTCTGTTACTCGCCCGGATTTCATTGGCAGCACGGGCGGCGTCGACGACAGCCGCCCCGGTCTTTCGGCTATGATCAAGCATCAGCAGGCCTGCAAGGGTAGCGTCGGCCTTGACGATCGCCTCGAATATCGCCTGATGCTCGGCAACAGACTCTTTCCAGCGCTGTTCCGAGATCAGTGTCTCGTGGCGATTATGGACCGACTGCTTCGTCAACGTCATGTGGGTGTTCGACAAGGCCGGATTGCCCGCAAGGTCGACAATAAGAGCATGAAGCTTCTGGTTAGCCTTGAAATAGCTCTTCTGGTTCCGCTTCGCGTAGGCCTCGCCCATCTGATTGTGCAGACGCTCGATTTCGGTCAACGCCTTGGGCGTCAGCTTCGAAACAGCGATTTCGATGGCATGCCTTTCGAGAGCGCCAAGCACATCGAACACGTCGAACAGTTCTTCGGCAGAAAATTGGCGCACGCGTGCTCCGCGACCCGGCAGCAACTCAAGCAGCCCCTCTGACGCAAGGAGCTTTACCGCCTCGCGCATGGGCGTGCGCGAAACGCCGATCGCCTGGGCAAGGGCAACTTCGTTCAGCCGCTCGCCAGCAGGCAAGTCGCCACGACTGACCATTTCGCGAAGCTTGTCGACGACGTGATGATGGAGGGACGCGCGCTTTATCGCCACCGCATAAGGTGCTGGCGAAGGCGTATCATCGTCGTCATCCATGACTGTTTCCCCGAATGTTCTCACCCTTATCCGTCTCACTGATATCGAACTGACTGGTCATCGAGCAAGCATTTTGCATGCTCAAAAATCAAGCATTCTGGCCATATTGAAAGCATGCATATAATTACATAAATAATGCACTTTGTAAAGATATATAATATAATCAATGAATTAGAAATTGGCATATTGCTTGCAAAGCCTGTCATGTCCGCCACATTAGCAGAAGGTGTCGCCTCCATGGCCATAAGCAAATTCGCGATCGCTCGCATGCAAGCCTACCGCTCCCATACGTCACTCTGGATTGCAGCGACCCTGTCGCTCGGTCTGCTCCATGGCATTGCCCATGCCGAAACCCCGAAGGACGTCCTGATCGAGGTCGCCGAACACGGCCCGAACTCCCTCGACGCCATGGCTCCCGCTGCAAACGAATTCGCGCAGATGGCATCCTGGCAGCTTTACGATCGCCTGATCACCCACGGTACGAAAACCCTGCCCGATGGCAAGGTGATGTATGATGCCACCAAGATCCAGCCGGAGCTTGCCAAAAGCTGGGAAATCCAGGACGGCGGCAAGACCCTGATCTTCCATCTCCGCGAAGATGCAACCTTTCACGACGGCTCACCCGTTACCGCCGATGATGTGAAATGGTCCTTTGACCGTGCCGTTTCGGTCGGCGGCTTTCCGACGGTTCAGATGGCGGCCGGCTCGCTGACCGATCCGAAGCAGTTCTCCGTCGTTGATACCCATACCTTCAAGATTACCCTCCCCGTCGCCGACAAGCTGACCCTGCCGGATCTGGCTGTCCCCGTTCCCTACGTCGTCAACAAGAAACTTGCCCTGCAGCATGCGACAACCGACGATCCCTGGGCGTTGAAGTGGACTTCGTTGAACGATGCCGGCGGCGGCCCATTCAAGGTAGGAAGTTGGAAAAGCGGCGACCGGATCGTTTTCGACCGCTTCGACAACTGGAAGTCTGGCCCGACGCCGGCGCTGAAGCGTGTCGTCCTGCGCGAGATCGCATCGCCGGGCACTCGCCGCGCCCTGCTTGAGAAGGGCGATGTGGACGTATCGGTCGGACTGCCTCCGAAAGATTATGCCGAGCTTGCAGCCGCAGGAAAGGTCAACGTCGTCGGCACGCTGATGCAGAACGAACAGTTCAACGTTGACCTTAACGTGACGATGAAGCCATTCGACGACAAGCGCGTACGCCAGGCGATTGCCTACGCCCTCCCCTACGACAGCATCATGAAGCAGGCGCTCTATCAGCGCGGCGAACCGCTCTTCGGCGCCGATCCGTCAGCCCCATACGCGCCGAAGTGGCCGGTGGCGTCGAAATACAACACCGATCTCGATAAGGCCAAGGCACTTCTGAAGGAGGCCGGCTATGCCGACGGCTTCAAAACGGATCTTTACATCGACATGAGCCAGACGACTGTTCAGGAGCCGATGGCACTGCTCATTCAGGAACAGCTCAAAAAGATCGGCATCAGCATCGAGATCCACAAGGTACCGGGCTCCGAATGGTTCGCCAAGATGGGCTCAAAGAGCATGCCCATGGACATAAACTACTTCTACGGCTGGCTCGACTATCCGGAGTACTTCTACTTCTGGACCTATGACGGCAAGAACAACAGCGTCTTCAACACCGCCAACTATTCGAACCCGGAGTTGGACAAGTTGATCGACCAGGCGCGCTTCGAGAGCGATCCGAAAGCCTATGATGCGATCATCACCAAGATGAACGGCATCGCAATGGATGATGTGCCGCGTGTTCCGGTTGCCCACCTCTACTCTGACATCGCGATGCAGAAGAACGTGAAGGGCTATGTCTATTGGTTCCACACGCATCTCGACCTGAAGTCGATCTCGAAAGAATAGAACGCAACAAGGGAGCCGGATTCCGGTTCGGCTCCCGACCGAATTCCCGGATCGACCATGCGCCCGAACTGGCGCGGAGATTGAGCCCTTGAAGATAGTCCTCAGTTTTGCAAAGCGAATTGCCACGGCAATTCCAAGCGTCATCGGTGTCGTGATCGTGACCTTCGTGCTGGCGCGCGCATTGCCGGGCGATCCAGCGGCCTATTATGCGGGTTCTTCGGCAACGCCGGAAAGCATAGCGCAGATCCGCACGGCGCTCGGACTGGACAGACCGCTCTGGTTTCAGTTCGGTGACTATGTCAGCCGCGTGCTGCATGGTGACCTTGGGATGTCGCTATCCAGCGGCCAGCCTGTTTTCCAGGACCTCGTAACGCGGCTTCCCGCCTCGATCGAACTGACGCTCTGTGCACTCATCTTCGCAATGCTCATCGGCTTGCCGCTTGGCATCGCCGCTGCAACAAGGCCCGGAAAGATGATCGACCACCTCTGTCGCATCATTGTCTCCGTCGGCGCTGCCTTCCCGACGTTTTTCGTTGCGCTCGGCCTTGTCTATGTCTTCTATTTCAGACTTGGCATCGCACCTGAGCCGCTCGGACGGCTGAACGACACCTATTTTACAGTGCCGCCGACCATCACCGGGCTCTATCTCATCGATACACTGCTTGCCGGCGACGTTTCTGCCTTCTGCGCATCCCTTTCACAACTGGTGCTGCCTTCGATTTCGCTTGGCCTGTTTGCGCTGGCACCGATTGCGCGCATCGCCCGCGCATCGATGCTGGCCTCGCTCTCGAGCGATTTCTGCCGTACCGCACGTGCGATGGGCCTCTCACGCACAAAGGTGATTTATGGACACGGCCTGCGCAACGCCATGCTTCCCGTCATCAACATCCTTGGCATGGTCTTTTCCTTTCTGCTCGGCGCCAACGTGCTCGTCGAGCAGGTCTTCGCCTGGCCGGGCATCGGCGCCTATGCAGTCAATGCAGTCATCACCTCGGATTACGCCGCGGTCCAAGGCTTCGTGCTGATGATGGCCATCCTTTATATCCTGCTTAATCTGGTGGTCGACCTCGCGGCCGCCGCTATCGATCCGAGGGTTCGCTACGATGGTTGACGCAGTCTCTTCGAACGCCCATGCCAGCACCTTCTGGCGTGATGCCCGCCATATGGCCGCGGAAAACAAGCTGACGCTGGCCGCGGCGATCATCCTGTTGCTCTTTGTCGTTATCTCGATCCTCGCTCCATGGCTCATTCCATATGATCCACTGGCCGTCGACACATCTGCGGCGTTGAAGTCGCCGACCCTGACGCACCTGTTCGGCACGGACGCGCTCGGCCGTGACATCCTCAGCCGCGTCGCCATCGCCACGCGACTGGATATCGGGATGGCAATCGGTGCCGTTGCGCTTTCCTTCATCATCGGAACGGGGACAGGGGCAATCGCCGGATATTTCGGCGGCTGGATCGACGCAATCATCGGGCGCGTCATGGACACGATCATGGCATTCCCGCTGTTTGTCCTGGCGATGGGTATCGTTGCTGCGCTCGGCAACAGCGTCGAGAACATCGTGCTGGCAACGGCGATCATCAACCTGCCCTTTTACTCGCGCTTTGCGCGCAGTGAGGTCAATGTCCGGCGCGATATGACATTCGTCGAGGCAGCCCGAATGGGTGGCAACCGCTCGTTACGGCTGCTGACCTTTCACATCGTGCCGAACATTCTGCCGACAATGATGGTCCAGGGTTCTCTCAATCTCGGCTGGGCGATCCTGAATGCGGCAGGCCTTTCCTTCATCGGCCTCGGCGTGCGCCCGCCGACGCCAGAATGGGGGATCATGGTGTCTGAAGGCGCGTCCTACATTTTCTCGGGCGAGTGGTGGACCTTTGTCTTTCCGGGCGCGGCCCTCGTCATCACCGTTTTCTGCTTCAATCTCATCGGTGATGGCCTCCGGGATATCATCGATCCAAGGAGACGCACATGACCGTCCCTCTGCTCTCAGTCAAAAACCTCAGTGTCAGCTTCAAAACGCGATCCGGCACGGTCAAGGTGCTCGACGACGTCAGCTTCTCTCTCGGCAAGGGCGAAGTGCTCGGCATCGTGGGTGAAAGCGGTTCCGGGAAATCCGTCCTTTCCTACGCACTGATGGGACTTCTAGACGAGAATGCCGAAATCAAGGCCGATGCCATCGAATTCGGTGGTATCGACCTTGCCGGACCGAACTCGCCGCTTGCCTCCATCCGTGGGCGCGAACTGTCGATGATCTTCCAGAGCCCGCGCACGGCCCTCAATCCGATCATGAAGGTCGGCAGGCAGATCGAGGACGTGTTGAGGCGGCACGGCCCCGTGACCCGCTCGAATGCCCGGGCGGCTGCCATCGCGGCACTGGAAAAGGTGCGCATTCCCGACCCGGAAAGACGTTACAATGCCTATCCCTTCGAGCTCTCGGGCGGAATGTGCCAGCGGGTGATGATCGCAATGGCGCTGTCCTGCTCGCCGTCTCTTCTGATCGCAGATGAGCCGACCACAGGCCTCGATGTCACGACCCAGGCCGTCGTCATGGATCTCATGCGCGATCTTGTCCGAGAGACAAGGATGTCCTCCATCCTGATCACCCACGATCTGGCTCTCGCCGGAGAATATTGTGACCGCATCGTCGTTATGCATGCTGGCCATATGGTTGAGATGGCACCCGCCAATGAGCTTCGGGCACATTTTGCGCACCCCTACACAAAAGGGCTTTTCGCCGCCACGCCGACTGCTCATACCGAGCTTGAGGACCTGTCTTCGATACCCGGCAGTCTCCCCGACCTCACGCGCGACCTCCCTTCCTGCCGGTTTCTCCATCGCTGCGACAGGCGCCAGCCGGATTGCGAAACCGGGCATGTCGCGCTCGCGCCCCTGGGCAATGATCACTCAGTCCGCTGCAGGCACCCGCTATGACAGTTTCCCATACTCCCTTGATGAAGGTTCGTGGCCTTTCGAAGCGCTTTCCCGTCGGGACACTAAGGCGCAAGATGTTGCACGCGGTCGACGAGGTCGATCTGACGATCGGCGAAGGTGAGTGCCTCGGCCTGGTCGGCGAATCCGGATGCGGAAAGTCGACCCTGGCGCGCGTCCTGGCGCGCCTGGTCGATCCGACCGTCGGCGAGATAGAGCTCTCAGGCGTCGAAATCGGCAAGATCCCCGCCAGGAACTTTGGCGCCTCCTCGCTCAGACGCGATATTCAGGTCGTCTTCCAGGATCCGACCGAGAGCCTCAATCCCGGCTTCACAGTATTCCAGGCCATAGCTGATCCTTTGAGGCGGCTTGTGGGCGGTTCAAAGGAAGGCATTTCCGCCATGGTGCTTGCGGCACTGGACGATGTCGGCCTTCCACGGGAGTACGGCAGTCGCTATCCGCATCAACTGTCCGGTGGTCAGAAAGCACGCGTCGGTATTGCGCGCGCCATAGCAGTCAAGCCCAAGCTGCTTGTGCTGGATGAGCCGACCTCGGCCCTTGATGTCTCGGTGCAGTCTTTGATCCTGCACCTTCTCGCCAAGCTGCAGAAGCAACGCGGCATGAGCTATCTGTTTGTCTCGCATGACCTCAATGTCGTGCGCCTGCTCTGCGACAAGATAGCGGTGATGTATCTCGGCCGCATTATCGAGTTTGGCCCGTCGAAGTCGGTCTTCCATGAACCCCGTCACCCCTACACACGCGCGCTCATTGACGCGATCCCGGATCCGGAGCGTAAAAGTGACGATCGAACCAAGCTCGAAGGCTCTGCATCGAGTCCCATCGATCCCGATCAGAACGCCTGCCGCTTCGCCGGAAGGTGCCCTGTAGAGCTACCCATATGCACCACGGCAATGCCGCCTCTCACATCTCATGGAGTTGGCAGCCTCGTCGCGTGTCACCGCGCGACCGGAGGAAATCCCTGATGACCCGCATACTGCTCTTCAATCCCAACACCTCGGCAGAAGTCACCGACCTGCTCGTTCGTGTGGCAAAGCCCTTCCTTTCGCCGGGATCGACACTCGTCCCAGTTACGGCTCCGCGGGGCGTGTCCTATATTGCCACGCGGGCTGAAGCCGCGATCGCGTCCGGCATTGTGCTCGATGTCCTTGCTGAGCGGGAAGGCAGTTTTGATATTGCGATCATCGCTGCCTTCGGCGATCCGGGCCTCGGAGGCGCCCGGGAGCTGATGTCCGTCCCGGTCATTGGACTTGCCGAAGCTGCAATGCTCAGCGCCTGCATGCTTGGTCAACGCTTCTCGATTGTTTCTTTTTCGCGGGCACTGGGTCCTTGGTTCCGCGAATGTGCTGCAATGCACGGGCTTGTGGAAAGATTGGCAAGCATCAGGTTGCTCGACGAGCCGTTTGCATCGCTGGCGAATGTACAGGACGAAAAGGAAGAGCTTCTGATCGACTTGTCCAGAAAAGCTATCGACGAAGATGGTGCCGATGTCATCATTCTCGCTGGCGCCCCTCTGGCAGGCCTCGCATCGCGTGTACGCGAACGGGTTTCCGTCCCCGTCGTCGAATCCATCGTCGCGGCCGTGAAGCAAGCAGAATTGCTGGCCGCGCTCAATCCGAAAAAGGCATCCGCTGGCACGTTCAGACGCCCCGATCCAAAAGCCTCACTCGGCCTCTCCCCTGCGCTTGAGCGGTTGCTGCTGGCTGAGCCGGCCGAAAAAGCGCCATCACCATGAATATTTCCCCACAAGGAGGGGTCCATGCTTATCGATGAATACCCAACCATGACAGCGCGTCATATCGCTGAACAGGTCGCATCCGGAGCGCTATCGGCACGCGCCGTCCTTGATGCTGCGTTTGCGGCGCTCGACAAGGTCGAGTCTGTTATCCACGCCTTTGCAACGTTGGCCCGCGAGGAAGCCTATAAAACCGCCGATGCGTTGGACCAGCGGATCGTGCGTGGCGAGCCGGTCGGCCCGCTGGCGGGTGTACCCGTCGCCATCAAGGACCTCGTTCTGACGAAGGGTCTCAGGACGACGTTCGGCTCCAACCTCTATGCAGACTATATTCCCGATGAAGACGACATCGTCGTCGAGCGACTGAAGGCGGCCGATGCCATCATCCTCGGCAAGACGAATGTTTCCGAATTCGGCTTCGGGGCACATGGCAATAATCTCCTGTTTCCGGCAACCGGAAACCCATGGAACACGGATCGCTCTCCTGGCGGCTCCAGCGCAGGTTCGGCCGCCGCTGTCGCGGCCGGCGTGTGCCCCATCGCAATCGGAAGCGATGGTGGCGGTTCTGTCCGACTACCGGCCGCCCTCTCGGGGCTTGTCGGTGTCAAGGCCGCAATGGGGCGCGTTCCGCTGTGGCCGGGATGCCGCGACGTATCACTTCCGGGGGTCTCCGGCTGGGAGTCGATCGAGCATATCGGACCGATCGCGCGCGATGTCGCTGACGCCGCCCTCATGCTATCTGTCATCGCTGGTCCCGATCCGCGCGATCGCTGGTCGATCCCCTGCGCAGACCTTTCATGGACCGATATTGCTCCGCTGCCCCCTGGCACGAAGGTTCTCTACTGGCCAACATGGCATGATCAGACAATCGCGCAGGGCCTCAAGGACGCGACAGACAAGGCCGTCGCTCTTTTGGCTGAAGCCTGTGGTCTCCAACTGACCGTTGGCGCTCCGCCCGAAATCGACGTGCATGCGACATTCAAGGCAATGGTGGCGTTGGAGACCGACCTCACCGGCTTGCGCAAGCTGCTAAAAGACAAGCCGGTAGCGGTCTCGCAGGCGGTGACCGCTCTTCTGGCTGAATCACGCCCGTTCGAGGACGCGACGGACGCGATTACCGCGCGCAAGGCCTTTGCCGACGAAATTGCCAAGGTCATGAGCCATTATGATTTCATCTTGACGCCAACCCTTTCAGTCACCGCCTTCGCCAAGGACCAGGATGGTCCCTCGACAATTGATGGCAAAACCATAGCGCCTTACGAATGGTGCCCGTTCACATCACCCTTCAATCTGACGGGACAGCCGGCGGCCAGCGTGCCGTGCGGCCTGGTCGATGGCTTGCCCGTCGGGCTGCAGATCGTCGGCCAGCATCTCGGTGACGCCAAGGTGCTGTCCGCAGCCGCAGCCTTCGAGGCTGTTTTGCCGAAGCTCGGCCGGCCACCCATTCATGCTTGACCCATCTCATCTTCAGGACACGTCAGTGAACCCGCTTCGCATCGGAATGCTCACCCCTTCATCCAACACGGTCCTCGAACCGGTCACCACGCAGATGCTCAAGGACCTGCCCGACGTGACTGCGCATTTTTCGAGGTTCCGAGTTACCGCAATCGGCCTTGACGCCGCACTGCTGAACCAGTTCGACGACCGCCCGATGATGACGGCGGCAGAGCTGCTTGCCGACGCGAAGGTCGATGTCATCGTCTGGAATGGCACCAGTGCCGGATGGCTGGGTCTGGACAGCGATCGTCGGCTTTGCGAGCGTATTACCGAGGTGACCGGCATAAAGGCGTCGACGTCGGTCCTTGCACTGTTCGATGTCATGCACCAGAGGAAGGAGAGCCGGATCGGTCTCGCCTCGCCCTATACGTCCGATGTGCAGGCTGCCATCATAGAATCATTCGCGAATGAGGGGATCGAGGTTATCTGCGAAAGGCATCAGGGCATCCGGGACAATTTCAGCTTTAGCCAGGTTGGTCCCGAAACGATCGCTGGGATGGTTGCCGAACTGGTTCCTTCGCAGCCGGACTCGGTCGCTGTCTTCTGCACCAACCTGGCTGGAGCGCCTCTCGTCGATAAGCTGGAAGCCGCTTACGGTATCGCAATCCACGACAGCGTCGCGACGGCCATCTACGGTGCGCTGGCGACGATCGGTTACGACTGCTCGCATGTCAAAGGCTTCGGAAAGATGTTTTCCAAAGCCTGAGAGGTTGTTGTCGCGTTGGGATGGCACTGTCGAAGCGCAATCGTTGACGATCATGCAAGGTGTCGTTTTGCATTTAATCGCAAGACTCCGCATGCAATAATTTCAACGAGACAGCGCCGCACTTAATTTGAGATTCTGGCTTCGATTTTGGCACTTAATGTGAGATTCGCCGCCGTAGGAAGGATGGCTGCCTACGGCCAATCTTTATCCGAAAATACTAATTATAACAAATTGTTATCGCCAAACCGGAAGGCGCCAAGCGCCAAAGTCGCGCTGAAAAATCTCAAATTAGGTGCCATCATCTGCCGAAACGGGCGCCTTGCCCGCCGAGGTCCTCGAAGAGATCGAAACTTATTTCCTCGGATGCATCGACGATCTTTCGAGCCGGATCGACATGGCCGATTATGAGCCCGACATACTCGAGAACGGGGTGAAGGTTGTCTTTTGCGGCCTGAACCCGGGCATTAGCACGCAATCGTCGGGCCACAGCTTTTCGACACCGAGCAACCGATTCTGGAACGTAGGCCAAATCTCGTGACAATCTCTACGCCGGTCGCTCCAATGGCGCGCCGAAGATGATTTCCTGATAGGCGGCAAGCAGGGCAGGTTCCTCTATGGAGCCGTGATGGTGAAGCTGACGCCAGACGCCGTCGATCCGGGTGAACCAGCGCGTGGTGCGAATGCGAAGCTCGATACTCCTGCCGGCCGTGACGCAGCTTCCTCTCTCTCGACCGACGAACAGGTGCCAGTCATCGCCGCCCTGGCTGGTAAAATCGTGGAATGCGACCCGGACTTTCGCCTTCCCACCAAACAGCTTCGCATAGCCCTCGCGGATCGACGGCCATCCGCGCCGGATGCCTCCGATCGGATTGTCCATGCTTGGCCTGTCGCCATCAGCCCAGTTGGCGGCAAGTGCTTCCAGGTCGCCGGCATTGAAGGCGCGATAAAAGCCGATGAGCGCATCAAGGGCGCTGCCATCTCCCACCATGTTTTCGCTGCCGGTAATCTCAGTCAAAAGTTCTGCCATGTCTAATTCTCCTGCTGTTATGAATCATGATCCTGGGCGTGCTCCCGCGGGGTGCGGATAAACACTGCGACGGAGAGGTCGATCGCCAGGGCAAGAACCATGGCGCCGGCCCCGATCAAGAAGAGCATGCCGTAGTTTCCGCCGGTTCGGGCGAAGACGAAGGAAAGTCCATAGGCGGCGGCTGCCTGAAACAGTGCGAAGAATACGGTTGCCAGGCTCCAGGCGACTTTCTGTTGCGCCGGATGGTGCGGCGGCAGTTCTGCGATCCTGCCGAGCATCAGGGGAACCGTGCCGGTCACGAAGGCGCCGACGATCAGGCTCGAGGCGATGAGCCAAGCCTGCCCGAGGCCAAAGGCGGGAATGGCGACTGCGACAGCCTCGAGAAGAAAGGCGAACCGCAGCGCTGCGGCAAAACCCGTGCGATCAGCCAGATGGCCGGCAAGGAGCGGGCCGATGGTGGCGCCGAGGCCAAACAGCACCCAGTATTCGGCGCCGACCTGCAAGCCCTCTCCCAATCCGCGGGCAACGAAATCCACGAGGAAGATCATGTGCGGAACCCAGCCGGCGGCGTTCAGCGCATATTCAACGTAGAGCGCGCGCAGCGTCCAACGTTTTGGCACATGTGTGGCATGGTGGGACGCGGTGGGGTGATCGGAGACGGCGTGTGGCCATCCGGCCCAGGCAATGATGGTGAGCAGCAGCGATAGGGCGCCGAGGCCAAGCCATGTCTCGCGCAGCCCCTGTTGCAGCAGCAGCGGAACCAATGTGCCCGATAGGGCAACACCGGCGCCGATGCCCATGAAGATCACCCCGCTGGCAAGCCCTCGGCGAGACGGTGCGATCAGCGGCAGGACGGTCGGCGCCGCGAGTACCATCAGGGCGCCACCGGCAATGCCGGCTGTGAAACGCCATGCGAAGAACCATGGAAAGCTGACAGGAAAGGCGCAGGCAAAGAAGGCTGCCGTTGCGGCAAGCATCATGATCCTGAGCGTCAGGACACTGGAAATACGAGCAGCAACCGGGCGTCCGAGTAGAGCGCCGACCAGATAACCGGAAAGATTTGCGGCACCGAGATAGGCGGCTGCCGAAGCTTCGAACCAGTGGGCATCGACGATGGCAGGCAGAAGCGGCGTATAGGCGAAACGGGCAAGGCCGATGCCGATCAGGCAAGCGCAGAATGCCGACAGGATGGCACGCCATGCCATCCGGGCATCATGATGGTTCCGATCGGTTTCGTGCGTAGCAGCGTCGGTCATGGGAAATCTCTCAGCGATCAGTGCTTGAGAGAATACGCCACCCGTTATATCATAAAAACTGAATTATTATGAGAGCAGCTATCTCTATTGGTGATAACTATGGACGTATCCGATCTTAGGGTATTCGAAGCGGTATCGCGGCACGGCAGCATGAACCGGGCGGCGCAGGAGCTGCATACGGTTCAATCGAATGTGACGGCGCGGATCCGGGCGCTGGAAGAAGAGCTGGGTGTCAGCCTGTTCCAGCGGCATGCAAGAGGCGTGTCGACCACGCCGGCGGGACAACGAATTCTGCCATTTGTCGGTCGCATCACCAAGCTTCTGGCCGATGCCCGCACCGCCGCCAAGGATGATGGTGAGCCGGGCGGAACGCTTTCCCTCGGTAGCCTGGAGACAACCACGGCATTGCGATTGTCGCCGCTTCTCGGCCAATTCGCCAAGACCTATCCACAGGTACGTCTTGTCGTGACAACAGGCACGACCCGCCGGCTTATCGACGATGTCGTTTCATGCCGGGTCGAGGGCGCCTTCGTGGCGGGTCCCGTCAACCACCCCGATCTCGATCACGAGGTGATCTTTCAAGAGGAGCTTGTTCTCGTGACAACGCCCGCCATTCGTGGAGTAGAAGATCTGGCCGGCATTGTCGATCTGAAGACCATCGTGTTCCAGATCGGATGTTCCTATCGGCAGCGGCTGGAGGCGCTTCTGGCCGATATGGGCATAATCACATCGAAGCCGCTGGAATTCGGCTCCCTCGACACGATCATCAGCTGCGTGTCGGCGGGCGTCGGTGTCACGCTGCTGCCAAAGGGTGTTGTCGCCGCCGCCTGCGGGGATGGCCGGGTTGCGATCCACGAGCTTTCGCCGGAACGGTCGATGGTGGATACGCTCTTCGTACGCCGATCGGACGCCTATACGACGAGCGCCATGACCGCGCTTCTCGATATGCTCCGTTCGACGCGTACGGACTAGCTCGAAGCCATGATTTCCTGCCAGGCGCTGTAGGCGGAAAGCACCGTTTCCATCTGTGCGGTATGGCCGGCGATGAATGCGTCGCCATAAATGGTCTCATCCGGATATTCGGTGATCAAGGTCATAGGCACCGTATGGCGATCGTCGATATTGGCGAGGCAGGGGAAGCCATTGATGATGCGGAAGCCTGTTTCGCCTGCATGGATTTCATAGAGTGCGATCTGGCGGTCGTTGTAATCCAGCAGACCCGGTATGGCGCCGAGATGCCTCGTGACTTTGTCCAGAAGCTGCTCCGCCTGAGCGGCCCAGCCGGAATGATATCGGGCAATCAGGAAAAAGCCTTTCGGCAGCGTCCACATGGCGAAATTGCGCGGAACGTAGCCGGAAAGCGGGCGCGTCCATTCATGGGCTGGGTAGCCGTGCAGGTTGACGTGCAGCTCCGCTCCGCTCAGCCTTTCCGCCTGGAAGCGGATTTTCTTTTCAAAGAGATAGGGGCCGGCGGTCTCTTCGGTCCGATATTCGAGATCGTCGCCGAGCGCGGTGTAGCGGGCGGCATGATACATGTGGCGCGGGCTGTCCTGGCGCAGGCGCTGATGAAGGGCGTAGCCATCCGGGTTTTCCAGCGGCGAGATGGTGAAATGCGCGCCTTCGAGCTTGGCAAGCCGACGCGCCGCACGCAGGGCTCCTGCCCCACCGGTCGTCTCGTTGGCGTGCTGCCCGCCGCTGATCATCACGGCCGCGTCGCGGCCCTTGATATAGCGGGCTCTGATTGTGCGGCCAGAGCGAGTAACGGCCTCAAATGCCTCGCCGCCAATCTCGTCAAGCTCGGCCTCGATCTGCTGCACGGCCAGAGGTTCCGTTGCCGTCTCGATTTGCTGTCCGGCTCCATCCCAATAGCGAGACGTCAGCGGCTGCGTTCCTACTCGGACGGAAATCTCGCCGGAGGAGAGCAGGATCTGCGGAACGATCTGACCCGGCTTCAAGCCGCGGTCGCCGAGCGGGCGGCCGGATTTTTTCTGAAAGAATTCGAGCAGCGAGAAATAGAAGTCCTCATGCAGCGCCTCGCGAAGGCTCATGACTTCGTCGCCGATGGGCAAGGCCTCGTCCAGCGCCGGCAGGGCAACGCGAATGTTCAGTTCCTCGAAATAGGGTTCGCTTGCGCCCCAGTCGAAGTGCGTGACCGCGTTGATCGTCTCCTCGAAGAGCTGCCCATAGTCCGTGGCGAGCCGTTCGCCTGCCGCATCGCCATCTCGGATCAGCCAGCCGGTCGGAGAAACGCTGGTTTCCTTGGCCGCGTCGACATGCACGCGATTGGGCGCCAGCACCTTCGATCGACGTTCCTGGCCGGCATTGCCTTTCAGCAGAACGTCATAATGAAAGTCGCTGTCGGCTCTTGCGACAAAGGTGATTTCGCGATTTCCCACCATTGCAGCGAGCGGATAGGCTTCGAGGCGAAAGCGGTTATCCGGTGCGTTGGGATGAACCGGATAGCGGATCTCGATCGCACTCACATCATGCAGGTCGATTTCCTCGATGAAGGCATTGACCAGCGGCTTGTAGGCGCTGCGGAAGCGGGCCTGCACGCCCTTTTCCCTGAGTTCGCGCTCTGCCTGCTGGCGGCTTTCTCTGTCATCGAAGGTCCAGGCTTCGAAGTTCTGGCCAGGCTTGGCATCGGCAACAAGGCGCGACAGCGTGCGCTGAAAACGTCTCTCGAAAATCATAGTCATGATATCCTACCTTGCCGTTCTGCCGGTCGGATCGAGGCTGTCGCGCAGCCAGTCGCCGAGGAGATTGAGACCGAGCACGGTCAAAAGGATTGCAAGGCCAGGGAAGAGGCTGACCCACCACGCTGTCTGCAGATAGGTTCGTCCGTCGGCCAGCATGCCGCCCCAGCTCGGAATTGTCGGGTCGACACCCATGCCAAGGAAGGTGAGGCTGCTCTCCAGAAGGATGTTGTTGGCAATGTTCAGCGTCATCAGCACGATCACCGGGCCGACGAGGTTCGGCAGCAGATGCTGGAAGATGATGCGCCAGTCTTTGACGCCGATAGCCCGTGCCGAGAGGATGAATTCCCGCTCGCGCAGGCTCAGCACCGAACCGCGCACGAGGCGTGCATATTGCACCCATTGCGAGACGATCAAGAGGATGATCGTATTGGTGAGACTGCCGCCGACGATGGCGATGAAGGTGATCGCCAGCAGAATGAAGGGCATGGCGAGCTGAATATCGGCAAAGCGCATCAGCAGCATGTCCCAGATGCCGCGATAGTAACCCGCGGCAAGGCCGACCAGCACCCCGAGAACCACGCCGCCGATCACGGAGGTGAGGCCGACGGTCAGCGATATCTTGCCACCTGCGACGACGCGAGCCAGCACATCGCGCCCGAGCGGGTCTGTGCCGAAGGGATGGGCGAGGCTAGCGAAGGGTTTTGCAAGCCTTGCCATCAGATCGATTTTTTCGGCGCCGCCGGGAAAGAGCACATCGGAGAGAAGCACGGCAAGGCAGATGATGACGGTGATCAGGGCTCCAGCGATGAATTCGAAGCTGTAGAAACGCGAACGGCGTGAAATCGTGGCGGCCATCAACATTACTCCGTGCGGATACGTGGGTCGACGAGGCCATAGGCGATGTCGACGAGAAGATTGACGCCGACGATGAACAGCGCCAGCACGGTGATCACGCCTTGCAAGACGGGGTAGTCGCGGGCACCGACGGCGTCGAATGCCAGCGTGCCGAGACCGGGCCAGTTGAAGACGCGCTCGATGACGACGATGCCGCCGAGCAGCCCACCGAACTGGATGCCGAAATAGGTGATGAGTGGTATCGCGCAATTGCGCAGCGCATGCTTGTACAGCACCTTGCTTTCGCTAAGACCCTTGGCCCGCGCGACCATGATATATTGCGACTGCAGCGTCTCCAGCATGGCGGTACGCACCAGGCGCACATTCGTTGCCGTCAGGATAACGCCCATCGTCACGGCCGGCATGACGTAGCTCGAAATCCCGACCATGCCGCTTGGCGGCAGCCAGCCTAGCGTGATGGAAAACAACAGCACCATCATCAGCGCCAGCCAGAAGTTCGGGAAGGAGAGGCCGAGCAGCGAGAGAACGCGGATGATCTGATCCGCCGTCTTGCCGCGTGCCGTCGCCGCCTTGATGCCGAGCGGGATGGAGAGCGCGATCGACACGACCATGGAGATGAAAGCAAGCAGCAGCGTCGCGGGCAAGGCATTGGCAATCAGCTGGGAAACCGGCGTGCCGCCGGTGAAGCTGCGGCCGAAATTGAGCGTCAGCAGCCCCTTCAGAAAAGTGAAATACTGCACAAGGAAAGGTTGATCCGTGCCAAGGGCTGTGCGGATACGGGCCAGGTCGTCCTCGGTCATGCTGCCACCGCCCTGAAACATCGTCACGGCAGGGTCGCCGGTGAGGCGGATAGCGAAGGAAACGAGAAGAGTGATGGCGACTACAACGAAAATCGCCTGCAGCAATCGCTTGATGAGAAAACCGGCCACGTTCTTACCCCGAGAGCTTTCGGATGACGCCGCCGGCCGGGCCGGCGGCGTCTGCTTGATGATTAGTCGACGGTGACTTCGTTCAACTTGATGCGGGTATCGGGTGCGGGCACGAAGCCCTTGACCCGCTTGCTTACGCCGTAGATTGCATTGCTGTTGTAGAGCGGCAGTTCGAGCGCCTTGTCGGCGACATACTTGCCGATGTCCTTCAGCACCTTTTCGCGCTCGGCGCGATCGGTGAGCGGGCGTTGCGATTCCAACAGCTTGTCCAGAGCGGCATCCTTTTCATACGGATTCCACTTTTCGCCGGAGTGATACATCGAATAGGCGGTGTTGTCGTAGTCGAAGGTCCAGCCGCCCCACTTCTGCTGGAACATCGCGCCGGTCTTGCCCTGCGGGATAATGTCGTTGAGCAGAACGTTGGTTTCATACGGCTTGATGGTTGCGGTGAGGCCGACCATCTGCAGATAGCTTGCCACGACCTGCGCCACCTCGTTCATCGTCGCGTCATTGCCCCGAATGTCGATCTGCAATGCAGCGCCCGGCTTCACGCCGGCTTCGGCAAGCAGCTTCTTGGCGCCTGCGGGATCATAGGGAAGCGGCTTCAGGTCGGGATCGTAGCCGAAGGACAGTGAGTTCTGGAAGCTGACGATCTCGGTTCCCTGGCCTGCGAGGATCGACTTGACGATCGTGTCGCGGTCGACGGCCATGATGATGGCCTTACGCACGCGCGGATCGGCCGTGATGCCGTCGCGGGTGTTGAAGCGCAATGCATCGACCGTCGGGCCGGGAACGCTGGCGATTTCGAGCTTGGAATCGCCTTGGATGACCGGAAGCATGCCGATTGGGATGGTCGGCGGAATGACGATATCGACGCGGCCTGCCTGAAGCTCGGCAACCGCCGTCGCCGGCTCGCCGATGAAGCGGTATTCGAGCTCCGAAAGCTTCGGCGCGCCGCCCCAGTAATCAGGATTGGCTTCGAGCTTGATGTTCACCTTCGGCGTATAGGAAACGAACTTGAAGGCGCCGGTGCCGACCGGATTGAGGTTGAAGTAATCCTCACCCTTTTCCTTGATGTATTTTGGCGGAACGATCATCGCGCCGTAGCCGGCGAGCTTCGTCAAAAGCACCGGATCGGGCGTCTTCAGCTTCATGTCGACCGTATAGTCGTCGATGATGTCAACGCTTTCGATCGCGGTGTAATTCGAGCGCTGCGGTCCCTTGGCGCCCTGTTCGCCCAGCAGGCGGTCGAAGGTGAACTTCACCGCTTCGGCATTGAAGGGCTCGCCGTCATGGAACTTGACGTTATGACGCAGCTTGAAGCGGATGCGCTTGCCTTGATCCAGTTCCTCCCAGGATTCGGCAAGACCGGGCACCAGCTTGAGATCGGGGCCGCGATAGGTGAGCCCGTCGAAAATGTTGGTCGAAACGGCGGCCCATGCCACCAGGAAGGTGTCGATCGGATCCCAGCTGCCCGGATCCTGCGACGACGAAACCGTCAGCTTGCCCGCCGCGAAAGCCGGAGCGGCGCTGATCGCGACGCCCGACATGACAAGTGCTGTGAGAGCGGTCTTCAGTCCCCATTTCATTTTTTTCATTGAACCTGTTTCCTCTTCAGATCGATATTGCGGTTTGCGGTCGTTCAGGCGCTCTTGGCGATGAAATGGCCTGAGGTGATTTCCTCGTGAGCCAGGATCGGCGGCTCGTCGCCGACCCGGCGGACGGGATTGGGGATCTCGCCTTCCAACAGGGCGGTTCGGCGCTCCTGCGTCGGATCGGCGATCGGCACGGCTGAAATCAGGCGTTGCGTATAGGCATGCATGGGTGTTTCGAAGACCTGCCGGCGACTGCCTATTTCCATGATCTGGCCGAGATAGAGAACGGCGACGCGGTGGCTGATCTTCTCCACGACGGCCATATCATGGCTGATAAACAGATAGGCGAGCCCGCGTTCGGCCTGCAGGTCCATAAGCAGGTTGATAATCTGGGCTTGGATCGACACGTCGAGGGCAGAAAGCGCCTCATCGGCAATGATGAGCTTCGGATCGGAGGCAAGCGCACGGGCAATGCAGACGCGCTGCCGCTGGCCGCCGGAAAACTCATGCGGATAGCGATCGGCATGGGCTGACGTCAGGCTGACGCGCTCCAGAAGCTCGTCTACCCTGCGGCGTACCGCCTTTGATCCGGATATGATGCCATGGGTGTTGATCGGTTCCGCAATCGAGAAGCCAACTGTCTTGCGCGGGTCGAGCGAAGCAAAGGGATCCTGGAAAATATACTGCACGTCACGGCGAAGCCGGAATCGCTCCAGCGCCGACATGGCGGCAAAACTCTTGCCGTTGAAGGTGATTTCGCCCGAGCGCGCTTTCTGCAACTGCTGGATGGTGCGGCCAATCGTCGACTTGCCGGAGCCGGATTCGCCGACAAGGGCCAAGGTTTCACCGGGATGAATATCGAAAGCGACCTTTTGGACGGCACTACAGCGATGCGTGACCTTGCCGAATATATTCTTTTTGATATCGAAGCGCACGAAGAGGTCGCGCACGGACAGGAGCGGCTGCTGGTCGTAGCGGGCGGTATTCTGGATCCGTTCCTCACCAACGATCTTCGGCTCGCCGCCGTCGAGAACGGTCAGCGGCATGCGCTTCGGAAAATCCTGGCCGGTCATGCTGCCAAGCTTCGGCACTGCGGCGAGAAGCGCCTTCGTATAGGGGTGCTTGGGATTGGCGAATATCTCACGAACCGGGCCTTCCTCAACCTTCTTGCCCTTCCACATGACCACGACATCATCAGCCATTTCGGCAACCACGCCCATGTCGTGAGTGATGAAGATCATGCCCATGCCGAGATCCTTCTGCAGGTCCCGCATGATGTTGAGGATCTGTGCCTGGATCGTCACGTCGAGCGCGGTGGTCGGCTCGTCGGCGATCAGCAGCTTCGGGCGGCAGGCAAGCGCCATGGCGATCATGACGCGCTGGCGCATGCCGCCGGAAAGCTGGTGCGGATAGCGGTTCAAGAGCGCCTGCGCATCCGGCAGGCGCACCATTTCCAGCAGGCGCTGCGCCGCCGCCATGGCAGCGGATTTGCCGATCTTCTCATGAAGGAGAAGGATCTCGCAGATCTGGTCGCCGATAGTGAAGACCGGATTGAGCGAGGTCATCGGCTCTTGGAAGATCATGGCGATCTCCTTGCCGCGAACGGCGCGCATCTCCTTCTGCGAGAGTTTCAGAATGTCCTTGCCGTTGAAGAGGATAGTGCCTGTCTCGAAGCGCGCGCCCATCATGTCGGCAAGGCGCATGATGGAAAGCGATGTCACCGATTTGCCGGAGCCGGATTCACCGACGACTGCGAGCGTTCGCCCCGGCTCGACCGAAAAGGAAAGCCCTTCGACCACGCGATTTTCGCCGAACCGAACAGTTAGATCCGTTACGGACAGAAGCGGTTTGTTGTCGTCTGCGGGCGTGGTCATGCGCTTACCTCGGCATTGGGAAGATCGGTCATGGCATCCGAGATGATAGCCGTGTTGTTCCTTGCATCGATGATGCAGGAGCATTCGCAGAGATCGGACCGCTGCACGCTCATGCCGACACCCGTTGCAGCCTGACAAAGGCAGGCGATGTTTTTCTACAAAACAGGCGTCTCATGAACATCTGTGTCTGCGTTCCCGTTATATTTGTGAGGACGTGAGATAGCATCAAACGACAATATGGTCTATATTGTTCAACAATTTTCGTGTTGCCAATCAAAAATGGGGGCAAATCTGCGCAAAATCGTCCTTATGACCTTGCCGTTGACAGGCCGATAGCCGCAGACACGCGGAATAACCACTCGGTTTCCAGCAAGTGCCTGATATAGCGGGCGTCGGAGACGATTGAGTGCAGATGCCGGGAGAGCGAATGAAGCAGACAAATCTTGCCAGCATCGAGCCGACGATTGTCGCGGAGACAGGGCAGACGGTTGCGGAACTGACCGCCGCCCGCATCCGCGAGCGCGTGATCAGCGGCACGCTCTCGCCTGGCAGCCATCTATCCGAGGCGGCTCTTTGCGAGGAGTTGCAGGTCTCGCGCAACACGCTGCGCGAGGTTTTCCGGCTGTTGACGAAAGAGGGCGTGCTGCGCCATGAGGCCAATCGCGGCGTCTTCGTCTCCACGCCGAGCATCTCGACGATCATGGATATTTTCCAAATTCGTCGTCTGATCGAGTGTTCGGCACTCGCCAATGCGCATCACCGTCACCCCAGCGTTGCCAAGATGCGTGCCGCCATCGATGCTGCCGTTCAGCATCGTGAACGTGGCGAATGGCTGGAGGTCGGTAGCGCCGATATCGCCTTTCATGCCGCGATCGTCGAGCTTGCCGACAGTCCCAGGCTTTCGGCCTTCTATGCGCAGATCTCGCTTGAGCTGCGTCTCGTCTTCGGGCTGATCCGCGATCCCGAATATCTGCACGCTCCCTATGTCGGCCAGAACGCGACTATTCTCGCGCATCTGGAGGAGGGGGCGCCGGCGAGTGCCTCCGACGCGTTGGAAAAATACCTATTCCAGGCCGAACGCTTCATTCTGGCTGCCTATTCGCGAGCAATGCCTGGCTGAAGCCCGCCTACCGTCGTTAATATGATGAATGATGTGGACAATCCACGTCCGAAGGGGACAAGCGCAATACAAGCATTTGCGTCTCGATCAGCTTTGACGGAAGGATATCCAGCGCCTCGCGCTGACTGCCACCCGGTTAGGCCCAACCGACGACACCCTTTATTTCCAGGAAATCGTGGATTGCCCAGTCGGCATATTCACGCCCATTTCCCGATTGTTTGTAGCCGCCGAAAGGTGCGAACGTGTCCCAGGCTGGATAGTTGAGATAGACCGAGCCGGCGCGCATGCGTTTCGCGATGGCGCGTGCGTTATCGATGTTCGTCGATTGAACATAGGCAGCAAGGCCGTACACGGTGTCATTTGCAATGCGCACGGCATCCTCCTCGTCCTTGTAGGAGATGATCGACAGAACCGGGCCGAAGATTTCCTCGCGCGCAATCGTCATTTCGGGCGTCACGTGTCCGAAAACCGTCGGGCGGATATAATAGCCACGGTTCAATCCCTCCGGCCGGCCCAGGCCGCCCGTTACCAAGGTCGCACCCTCGCTGATGCCGCTTTCGATCAACCGCTGGATCTTGTCGTACTGGATCTGGCTGACGACTGGCCCAAGATCGACGCCATCGGCGCGCGGATCGCCTGTCTTGAAGGCCTCGGCAGCCTTCCCGGCGATTGCCAAAGCGTCCTCATGACGGTCGGCCGGCACCAGCATACGGGTCGGCGCATCGCAAGACTGGCCGGTATTGCTGAAGCAACCCTGGACGCCCTTGGTCACAGCTGTCTCGAAATCCGCGTCGGGCAGGATGATATTGGCCGACTTGCCGCCAAGTTCCTGAGCGACACGCTTGACTGTGTCGGCGGCAGTTTTGGCGACGATGATACCGGCGCGCGTAGAACCCGTGAACGAGACCATGTCAACATCGGGATGCCCCGCCATGACCTGCCCGACATCGGGACCGGTGCCGTTCACCAGATTGAAGACGCCCTTCGGCGTTCCAGCCGCCGCCATCACTTCCGCAAAGATGATGCCGCTGATCGGCGCGATTTCCGAGGGCTTCAAAACCACGGTGCATCCTGCCGCGATCGCCGGCGCAACCTTGCAAACGATCTGGTTCAGCGGCCAGTTCCACGGCGTGATCAGCGCGCAGACTCCGATCGGCTCCTTGATGACAGTGGTTGAGCCGCGCTTTTCAGTGAACTGATAGTCCTCGAAAGCGGCGATGGTCGCTTCCATGTGTCCGCGTCCGGCCCATGCCTGGGAATCCCGCGCGAACGGAAGAGGCGCGCCCATTTCCTGGCTGACTGCCTGAGCGATATCCTCGAAGCGCTCGTTGTAGCATTCGAGAATCCGTTTTAGGAGCACCAGACGCTCTTCCTTGGACGTCAATGAAAAGCTCGCAAAGGCGCTCTTTGCCGCCGCGACCGCTTTATCGACGTCTGCAGCCGAGCCGGCGGATATTGCGGTATAGACTTCCTCCGTCGATGGATCGATGACCTCAATCGTCTTGGGGGCAACGGGATCGACCCAGGAACCGTCGATGAAGAATTTCAGGTGATTGTTCATGTGTTCTCCATTGTCGTTGGTGGGCTCAGGCCGGAAGTATCGGGCAAGAGGCGCCTGATCGGAGCGAGGCAAAGAAGCGGTCGCCGGTTGCCAAGGCGGCATGCGCTGATTGCCTGGGTATGTCGGCCGTCAGGCTATATTTGTCTTCGGCGAGAAGATGGACTCGCAAACTGCGCCCATGGAAAACGACGCCTTCCACAGCGACGCCGACTGAACCTTCGCTGCGTTCGTGCGAGACCAGAATATCCTCAGGACGAACACCTATGATCACGCCATCGCCCGACCGCAGCTCGATGGCTCCGGTTGCCGGCATATCGAGGGAGAGAGCGCCGGCGGCGAAGCGCAGTGTCCCCGTTTCGCGGCTGACCAGGCGTGCATTCAGCAGGTTCATCGTCCCGATGAATCCTGCAACGAAGGTCGTCGCCGGCTGATCATAAAGCACTGATGGCGAGGCGATCTGCTCAATAGCAGCCTTGTTCATGACGACGATGCGATCGGATATCGACAGAGCCTCGGTCTGGTCATGCGTGACCATCACGAATGTCGTGCCCAACTCCCGCTGCAACCGTTTCAACTCCACCTGCATTTGCTCACGCAGATGCGCGTCGAGCGCGGAAAGAGGCTCGTCGAGAAGAAGAACGCGTGGTTCGCAGACGATCGCTCTTGCAAGCGCTACGCGCTGACGCTGACCGCCGGAAAGCGCCTGAACGCGCTGATTGATCTTGTCGGCCAGGCCAACCATGTCGAGCGCTGCGGAAACGCGCTTACGGCGCTCGGGGCCGGCAATCTTTCGGAGCGACAGGCCGAAGCCGACATTTTCGGCAACAGACATGTGCGGGAAAAGCGCATAGTCCTGGAACACCGTGTTGACCGGACGGTCGAACGCGCGAAGGAGCGTAATGTCTCTTCCGTCGAGCCGAACCTCTCCCTCGGTCGGAGCTTCGAAGCCCGCGATGACACGCAGCGTGGTGGTCTTGCCGCAGCCCGAAGGACCGAGAAGGCTCAGGAACTCTCCTTCGGCAATCGAAAGGTCGATATTATTCAGGCCGACAATGCCGCCTGCGAAATGCTTGGAGACCTTCTCCAGGCGAAGCAAGGCATCAGTCGCCATCACGCGCCTCCGAAGGCTTCGTCGTATTCACCCATACGATGGTGCAGCGTTCCGTGCCGGGATTGCGGAAAGAATGCAGCAAGGTGCTCTTGAAAGCGAAACTGTCGCCGGTCTTCAGCAGATATCGCGTGGAATCAACTACCAGTTCGGCCTCGCCGGTCGTGACGATACCGAATTCGTGGCCGCTGTGGGCATAGGCATCCGTGCCGCCACCGGGCTCGACGGTGACGACCATGCCGGTCAGGGATGCACCGGGAGGCGACAGAAGATCCTTGGTAATCCCTTCCGAATGGACCGGCAAGGGACGACGGCTGGTTGCCCGCACGCAGTAGAGGTCGTTCACGGGCTCACTGCCGTCGGCGATCAGCGCTGACGGCTCCACGTCGAGTGCTGCGGCCAGCGGCCAGATGACACGCACGCGCAGCGATGACATACCGCGTTCGATCTGGCTAAGCGCTCCGATCGATATTCCTGCTCTGGACGCAAGATCCGCCAGCGACAGGTTCTTTTCGAGCCGCAAGGCCCGCACGCGCCGGCCTACGCGGACATCGGCCTCATCCGCCTCACGCTCCGCCCTGCTCGTCAATTCGTCCGCGTCCATCGGCTCTCCATATTCAAATATTGGAAATGGCCCGGACAATCGCATCCGGGCCAAGAATAGCAGGCTCAGCCGCCTGCCTTAACCTTCTCAAACATTTTGGCAAGATCGTCGTTCTGCTTCATCGGGCCGGTAAAGACGGTCGATTTCAGCATGGTTTCAGGATCCGGCGGGAGCTGCAAGTTCTCCAACTCGTCCTTTGGAACAGCAGCAAAGGCGGATGTAGTCGACGCACCATAGCCGTAATTTTCGATGAGTGCCTTGCCCGATTCCGCCTCAAGTCGGCTATTGATGAAGTCATAGGCAAGATCGGTATTCTTCGCGTCCTTGAGCATGACGAAGCCGCAGGCCCAGGTGAGCATGCCTTCCTTCGGCTTCATGAATTCCACCGGCACGCCCTGCTTCTTCAATGCGACTGCGGATGCGTTCCAGGTCATCGCCGCAACTAACTGGCCGCTTGCGAGCGATTGTTCGACGGAGGTCATGTCGGTCGTATAGGCCGAGACGAGCGGACGCTGCTCACGCAGCTTGTCTGCAACCTTGCCCAGTTGTTCCTGCGTCATATCGAAGGGGCTGACGCCGGCCAAGAGCGCGGCGACGACCGGCGTATCGTGCACGGCATCGATCGTTGCGATGCGGCCGGCATACTGCTTGTCCCACAACAGGTTCCAGCTCTGTTCAGGGTTCTTCACGAGGTCGGTGCGATAGAGCACAGAGGTGTTGCCCCAATCCCAAGGAACCATCCAGACCTTGCCCGCGCCGGCCTGAATATCCGGCAGGTTGCGGAAGACCGGGAAGATCTTGTCCCAATTCTTGATCTTGGCGGTATCGATCGGCTGCAGCAAGCCTTCCTTGTTCCAGCGGGCAATCTTGTCATAGCAAGGATGTGCAAGATCCGGGTGGAACCCGGCCTTCACCTTGGTAAAGGCATCGTCGTCGTCGCCGAAGACGGAGATGTCGACGCCGTCGGGATGGGCCGCAGTGAATGTCTTGTGAAAGTCGGGAAGCTCATAGCCCGACCAGGTGAAGTAGGTGAGTTTATCGGCAGCCAAGGCCGGCAGGCCAAGCGACAGCGAAAGGGCCACAGCCGTGAGGGCGCGCGATGCACCTCTGGCGAAACTTCCTCGATGATCATGTTTCATGGCAGTTCCTCTTGTGATTTTTCTCATTTCAGGCACTGGAAGACGTAGAACGCGAAAGCCCGCGCTGCCGCAAAAGCTCGGCGCATCCGGCAATGATGATCGACACCGCGAGAATGACCGTTCCGAGAGCCATCACTGTCGGAAGCGATTTTGGAAACCGCAGTTGGCTCCAGATGTAGAGTGGAAGGGTCGGCTGCGTGCCGGCCAGAAAAAAAGCCACGATGAATTCGTCGAACGAGGTGAGAAAGGCGAGCATAAAGGCCGAGCCGATGGCTGGTAGCGCCAGAGGCAGCATGATGCGCCGGAAAATGATCAACTCCCCTGCCCCGAGATCCTCGGCGGCCTCGGGAATGCTGCGCGGAATGGACGCGAAACGGCCGCGCATGATGATGACCGTGGTCGGCAGGCAGACGAGAGCATGGCCGAGCACGATCGCGAGCCGCGAGGGACCAAAGCCCAGCAGGTTCACGAGGATCAGCAGCGAAATGCCGACCACCACGCCGGGAATGAGGATCGGCAGGCGAGCGATACCGGAGATAAGCTTGGCGAAGGGAGAACGAACCTGCGTATCCATATATGAGATGGTGATGCCGCAAAGAGTAGCGATAACTGCCGCCGCGAGACCGATCGAGATGCTGGTCATGAGCGCGCCAGTCAGTGTCTCGTTTCCGATCAATGTTTCATACCAGGCGAAGGTGAAACCCTTCAGCGGAAAGGCGGCCTGTATGGAATCGTTGAAAGAAAAGAGCGGTATCAGCGCGACCGGCAAATACAGGAAGACCAGGTAAAGCCCGACATACCAACGTAGCCATCCGCCTCTTGCAGCGTTCATTTGCCGGCGCTTCATGTCCGGCTCCCAAATAGGCGGTCCGCCTGGCGGACAACGAGAACCACGGCAAGAATGACCAGCATGACCATAACCGCCAGAGCGGCGCCGAACGGCCAGTCATTAGCCTTCCCGAACTGCGCCTGCACCAAAGAGCCGATCATCGTGCTTGTCGGCCCGCCGATCAGAGCCGGCGTGACGTAGTCCCCGACTGTCGGCACAAAGACGACGACGGCCGCCGACAGTACCCCCGGCATGGAATTGGGCAATATGACTCGCCGAAATGTCGTGAACGGCCGCGCTCCGAGATCCGCCGCCGCCTCCACTAACGATCTGGGGATGGTCTGGAGCGCGACGAAGATCGGCAGGATGGCAAAGGGGGCATAGGCGTGGGCAAGCGTCAGCACCACGGCCGACGGGGTATTCAGAAACAATGTTGACGGCTCGGACGAAAGACCGGAGAGCATCAACGCCGAATTCAGCACGCCATTGTAGGCAAGCACGATTTTCCAGGCGAACACGCGCAGCAGATAACTCGTCCAGAACGGCAGCGTAACGAGGAAGAGGATCAGGCTGCGGCGCTGGCCGGCATAAAACGCGAGATAATAGGCGACCGGATAGGCTGTCACGACCGTTGCAAGCGTCACGAGCCCAGCGATCGTCAACGACCGCAACACTACGAGCCCGTAGAGCGGATCCGAAATGACAGTGGCGAAGTTCTGCACGGAGATGCCGGCACCCAACAACGAACCATCATTGATACGAAACGACAGGAACACCACAAGGCTGACGGCAAAGAGCACCAGCACGAAGGTTACTATCGCGCCTGGCGATAGCATGGCGCCGCGGAAGATCCGTGTCCTGTCGAATATTCGAGACGGAACGCCTTCATTGATCATGGTGCGGCCTGCAATAAAATGAAATCTGGTTTATATTTTTCATTTTTATGAAAAATGTCAAGCGTGATATTCCATGCTCATTTTTCGAGAGCATCCAGTAGCCGATACCAGGCAATCGTCGCGGCGACACCGACCTGCCGGAACGCGTGAAGAGGGATAGGCCGGATGGGGGTGACGGGAAAAGGCAGCACGGCGCGATCTCCGGTGTCGATGTAGCGGGCAAACCTCTGGCCGAGCGCTGTCATCACGCCGACGCCGCGCCCCTGGCAACCGACGACGGTCAGCAATCCGGGCTCCGGCTCATGGATGTGCGGCAAGTGATCGGGCGTCATCGCAACCCGGCCAAACCAGCGCCTGGCAATCGGAATGTCGGCAAGCTCGGGATAAAGACGCCGCATCGCACGCTCCAGATGCTTCCAATCGCTCTTGCTTTTTGGCTCCGCCATGCGCCCCCGGCCGCCGAGCACAAGCCTCCCGTCCGCACTCTTGCGATAGTAGACGAGGATTCTGCGGGAATCGGAGACGGCTTGTTCGTCGGGCAAAATGATCCGCCGCAAATGGTCTGGCAGCGGGTCCGTCGCGATCTGAAATGAGTGCAGCGGCACGATGGAACGGGCAAGGCCCGGCACAAGTTGGTCGCTATAGGCATTGGTGGCGATGATGACGAACCGCGATCTTACGGATCGGCCATCGGCCACCTGAACGACCCAGCCGCCATTTTCCTGCCTGACTGACCGCACCTTCGTGCGTTCGGCGATCTGAACACCTGCCTTAGCAGCGGCCGCCGCCAACTCGCTGACGAAGGATAACGGATTGATGATGCCAGCGCGACCATCGAGCCAGCCGCCGAGATAGCCGCGTGCGCCAGTCAGGGATTCGATCTCGCGTGCGTCCAACATGCGCACATCGGCTCCTCGGGCGCGCCATTGCGCATCGCGCCGTCGCGCAGCTGCAAGTGCCTTTTCGGTGTGGGCGGCCTGGATCCAACCATTTCGAACCCGGGGAACGTCGAGAAGCTCTCGACTAATGAGATCGAAGACACAATCCGCCGTCGAGGCCGCAAACGCGATCAAAGTCTGTCCCCGCGCCTCCCCAAAATTCTCAAGCAGCCAATCCGGATCATATTTCAATCCTGGAATGACCTGGCCGCCGTTCAAGCCGGACGCACCTTCGCCCACGGCCTTCGCCTCGAGCACCCTCACTCTCTTGCCCTGCCGCGCCAGATCAAGCGCGGCCGACAACCCCAAAAAGCCTGCTCCGACGATGACGACGTCTACACTTTCTGCCGGGGAAAGCGGCACGTCGATGGCTGTCCTTCGCGCATTGGCTCGCCAAGCGGACTGAAGTTCAAGAGGCAATGGCATTTTGATCTCCGGCAATAACCTGAAAATCACTAACTTAATTTCATAGATATGAAAATAGAAATCTTGCGTGGAAACGATGCAATCGCGAACTCAGGCGATTCAAGCTGCTGACCACCAACGCATCGGTGCGGATGACACGCTGCCGATCCAGCCGATGTAGCGGCTGTCGTTTTGTATTTAATCGGGTGTTCCTCACTTTGTGTGGTGGTGAAGCTGATTGAGTGGCAGCATGCGTGACCTGCGGAGTACATTCACGTGTGATAAGCAGGCCGACTGGTGCCCAGCCAGCGCCGGGGGCGGGTGGGAGTACAATGCATTCTTGGGCGATTTCCCGTGGGATCTGGCTATGCAAACAAAGGCACGGAATTCTCTACGTCGAGAGGAACGCGCCACCCGCTGAAGCTGCTCAGTGGCTTCGCCGGTCCATGATCTATCAAGAAAGGCGCTGACGGGGTACGGTCCGAGAAAGATAAGGGAGATGCACGATCGATGTCGTATGAATTGAGAGCCGTTATGACACCGGACGACTGGCGCGCGATGCACGACATTCGGCAAAAGGTGCTGTTTGCGCCGGGTCGGCATTCGATCTCTTACGATGAGAACCACCCGGATGATCGCGCCGATGGAAATACACCCTTCCTTCTGTTTGAGAACGAAGAGCCGCTCGGGGTGGCGCGGCTGGATGAACGGGGCGAAACTGGCATAGTGAGACTTGTTGCTATCGTTCAGCACAAACAACGAAAGGGATACGGTCTCAGGCTAAACAATTTCATTGAGGCAGAGGCCAAAAGACGCGGGGTCCGCATTCTCCGCGTTAATGCTGCCCCTGACGCGGTAGGCTTTTATCTGAAGGCTGGGTGGTCTGAGAAGCTTTGGGACCCAACAGAATTAGTGGGTCTTGCTCAAGGAGCGGTCCAGATGGAAAAGGTGATTTGCGAATAGCAACATAGATTCGTGAGCGAGACGAAGACAGTATCGTCATTTTCGACACGGACTATGTTCTATGCTCTGCCTGGGTAGGGCTCATCCTCGAACACGAGCGCGACCAAGCTTTCCTCTTCGTCTCAGCCCGGTCAGAAGCGGGTGCGACGCTGGCAAATGTCCACGGATTGAAGTCAGCCGAAACCTATCTGGTTACCGAGGGCGGGCGCGGGCTGACGCATTTGGATCGTCGCCGACGGCCAGACGATCAACCTACCGCCTGGCATGGCTGTTACGGGCGAAATTAGGACGGGTAGACGGCGCATTCTGGAGCATGTTTTTTCGCCTTTGGTCGAAGTGGCAGAGAACGCAATGCATGAGCGCTAGAACAGAATTGCGGCTCTTGAAGGCGGGTGAACCGAAGACCCACATTTTCCGCCCCCTGAGTCCTCAGTCAGGCAATTGAAAGTCAATACAATCTTGTCTGATACCCTCCCCATGCGTCGGCATCCGTGATGGCGTTTTAGAGATTATCGCCGGCAGCTGTAGCAGACTTCCCATGATTCTGAACTTCCAGATGCTTGCAGCCATCGGAGGGTGGGAGCGCTATTTGGTAAGGTCGGCGATGCGATTGAGCGCGCCGGCAAGGCCCTTTAGCGAGACGGCCAAGGCCAGCGGTTGGGCCGGGCTGGCAGCGGAAACGGTGACGTTGAGCGCCTTGCCGGTCCTGAGCTTTGCAATCGTGTCTGCTTCGAAGGTCAGCGGCACAAGGCAGCCTTCTGGCAGGCAGGTCGAGAACGGCAGAGTATTGCCAAGAACGGCGTCGTCGATCTTCAACTGAGCACCCTGGGGCAGCGCAAGTCCGAGCGGCAGCACCAGCGTGCCCCGAAACTTGCCGTCGGAGGCCCTGCCGATCTCGACAGCCAGGACGGTCTGCTTCATCTGATTGCTGGTTTGGACCTGTCGGGCGAGGCAGGATGGAGCGTTGGCCTGCATCTGGCACACGACGCCCCAATCGTCATAGGTCTCGACCAGCGAGCTGGCCCCGCCCGGCAGCGGAGCGGCGGTGGCGGTACCGCCGACGAGAGCGAGCATTGCCGCCAGCACTGAAGCCTTCGGCAAATAGCGGGATGAGGTCATTGGAATAGGTTCCTTTCATATGGTTGGGATCAGACCGTGCATGACGGCTCAGTCCGCCGGACGGCCAGCGTCCGGCGGATTGTATATCGTGGCTACGGCGTCGCCTGGCCCGGAAGCGAGACGCAGCCGTTGCCATTGTCGAGGCAGACGAACGTGCCCTCGAAGCGTGGATCGGTGATCACGTCGTGGCTGCCATCCGCGGTTTCGGCGTTGTCGGAGACCGGCCGGATCGGCGCAAAGCGGCCGGCATCGAAGCTCGGCATCACGGAGCTTGCCTGTGTGCCTGGTTCGGGGTTGGCGGCCTTTTCCACGGTCAGCACGCCTGGAACGAAGTTCATGCGATAATTGGCGGACGCCAGCAGCGTGCCCTGGGTGATCGCATAGGCACCCGGCTCGCTGAGACCGGTCGCGGACGTGGCGAGCCCTCCCGAAAGCCTGTCGCCGTTGACCAGGCCCGCACCCCCGACTGTATAGGTCAGTGCCGGATTGGCGAGGCCATAGCGGCGGCTAAGTGAGTCGGCGGCGACCGCAATGGCACGCTGGTTCACCGTGAGGTCTGCGCCCATGTAGCTGATTGCGTAATTGGCGTTGGCCAGCGACCCTTGCGTGATCGCATAGGCACCGACATCGGAATATTGCCCCGCCGTGGTCGAAAGCGAACCGGAGAGCGTGTCACCATTCAGCAGGCCTGTCGCAGCATAGGTCAGCATCGGATTGGCATCGCCATAGGTCTTCGACAGCGTATCCGCCGTCACCGTGATCGCGCGTCGGTTCACGCTGAGGTTGGCTCCGACATAGGTTAGCGCGTAATTGCTTGACGCCGAGAAGGAGCCGGTGATGGCGTAGCTACCGACGTTAGAATACTGCCCCGCCATGGTCGAAAGTGATCCGGACAGCATGTCGCCATTGACCAGGCCCGCTCCTCCGACTGTGTAGGTCAGCGCCGGGTTTGCATCGCCATAGGTCTTCGACAGCGTATCCGCCGTGACCGTGATCGCGCGTCGATTCACGCTCAGATTGGCTCCAACATAGGTCAGCGCGTAATTGCTTGACGCCGAGAAGGAGTCGGTGATGGCGTAGCTGCCGACATTGGCATATTGCCCCGCCGTGGTCACGAGGGATCCGGACAGCGTGTCACCATTGACCAGACCGGTCGTGGTATAGGTCAGCGTCGGATTGGCATCGCCATAGATCTTCGACAGCGTATCCGCCGTCACTGTCAGCGCACGCGGGGTGACCGTCAGGTTGGCGCCCGTATAGCCAATGGCGTAGTTTGCATTGGCCAGTGTACCCTGGGCAATCGCATAGGCGCCGACGTCGGAATATTGCCCTGCTGATGTCGAAAGCGAGCCGGAGAGCGTGTCGTTGTTGACCAGGCCCGAGGTCGTGTAGGTCAGCGTCGGATTGGCATCACCATAGGCTCTCGACAGCGCATCCGCCGTAACGGCTAGCGCACGCGGAGTGATCGTCAGGTTGGCGGCATTATAAGTGATCGCGTAATTGGCATTGCCGAGGCCACCGAGAGTGATCCCGTAGCCGCCCACATTCGAATATTGCCCAGCCGCGGTCGAAAGCGATCCGGAGAGCGTGTCGCCATTGACCAGGCCCGAGGTTGTATAAGTCAGCGCCGGGTTTGCATCGCCATAGGTCTTAGACTTCGCATCCGCCGTTACCGTCATCGCACGCGGAGTGACCGTCAGGTTAGCCGCATTATAGGTGATAGCGTAATTGGCATTGCCGAGGCCACCGAGAGTGATCCCGTAGCCGCCCACATTCGAATATTGCCCAGCCGCGGTCGAAAGCGATCCGGAGAGCATGTCGCCGTTGACCAGGCCCGAGGTTGTATAAGTCAGCGCCGGGTTTGCATCGCCATAGGTCTTCGACTTCGCATCCGCCGTCACCGTTATCGCACGCGGAGTGACCGTCAGGTTGGCCGCATTAT
The DNA here is from genome assembly GCF_012275435.1 of Rhizobium sp. SG741. Lineage (NCBI taxonomy): Bacteria > Pseudomonadati > Pseudomonadota > Alphaproteobacteria > Hyphomicrobiales > Rhizobiaceae > Rhizobium > Rhizobium sp. SG741. The sequence goes on along the minus strand of NZ_JAAZQP010000009.1, from coordinate 258,543 downwards.
AGGTGATCGCGTAATTGGCGTTGCCAAGGCTGCCGAGAGTGATCCCGTAGCCGCCCACGCCGGAATATTGTCCTGCTGAAGTCACAAGCGATCCGGAGAGCGTGTCGTTGTTGACCAAGCCTGAGGTTGTATAGGTCAGCGCCGGGTTTGCATCGCCGTAGGTCTTCGATTTCGCATCCGCCGTCACCGTCAGCGCCCGAGGGCTGATTGCCAGGTCGGCACCGGTAAAGCTGATGTTGTAGTTCGAGTTAGCAAGCGTGCCGAGCGTGATGCCGTAGTTGCCGATCCCTGACGCCGTCGTCGCGGAGGTGGCCAGCGCCCCTGAAAGCGCATCGCCATTGACGAGGCCGCTCCCACCGACGGTATAGGTGAGGCCCGGATTGGCATCGCCATAGGTACGGTGTACGCCGTCGGCGGTCACCGTGATAGCGCGCGGCACTACGGTCAGTGTCGCATCGCTAAAGGTTAGCGCGTAGTTTGACGATGCCGCGAGCGAACCCTGAGTGATGGCATAACCGCCGACATTGCTGGTTGCCGTCGCCAGTGAAGCGAGGCTGCCGGACAGCGTATCGCCGTTGACGAGACCGCCGCCGCCGATAGCATAGCTGAGGGCCGGGCTGGCGTCGCCATAGGCCTGGCTCTGCGCGTCCGCCGTCACGGTGATGGCGCGCGGCGTGATCGAGAGCGCGGTGAGGTTCCCAGGGGATTGGGCAAACACATAATTGCCGTTGTTAACGGTCAGTCCCGTACCGGTGATGGCATAGGTGCCGACACCGGAGGTGGTGGTGACGCTGGTCGCGAATGTCAGGGTGCCGTTGACGGCCGTCGCCTGGGTATCGCCGTTGACGAAGCCGCTCAAGATACCTGACAGCGCCGGGTTCGCATCGCCATATTGCCGGGCAGCCGCACCGGCCACATAGGTCAGGGTCGCCGGGGTAATGGTCAAGGTGTTGCCGGTATAGCTGATGGCGTAGTTCGGGTTGTTGATATTGTTGACGCTGCCTTGGCCGATGGCATAGCCGCCGCCGATCACGTTCTCACCGGCAGTGCGGCTGAGCAATCCTGAGAGCGTATCGCCGTTCACCAAGCCGTTGCCGCCGACCGTATAGGTCAACGCTGGATCGGCCGCACCGTAGACCTTACTCTGCGCGTTCGCCAACACCGTGATGCTGCGTGGCGTGACCGACAGCGCGGTGGCGTTGCCGGTGTCCTGTGCGAACACGTAGTTGCCGTTGTTGGCCGTCAGCCCCGAACCCGTGATGCCGTAGTCGCCGACGCCGGATGCGCCGGTGGCATTACTGGTGAAGGTCATGCTGCCGGTAACGGCCGTCGCCGCCGTATCTCCGTTGACATAGCCGGTCACGGTGCCCGACAGCGGCGGATTGGTGGAGCCATACTGGCGTGTCGCGGTATTTGCCAGATAAGTCAGAGTCGCCGGGTTGATGGTGAACGTGGCCGGGCTTGTCGCCATCGCCAACGTGTAATTTCCGCCGGCAGACAGAGTATTGAGTGTATATGCGTAGGGACCGCCGGCCACCGTCTCGCCAACCGCGCGTCCCAGCGTGCCGGTCAAGGCGAGCCCGCTGTCGTCAATTCCGAGCGTCGGATTCACCACTTGTCCGCTTGCGACATAGGTAAATGTCGGGTCGGCGTTGCCGTAGGTCTTGGACTGTCCGCTGTTGGGAGTGATGGTCAGCATTAGCGGCGTCACGGTCAGAGTGTTTCCGGTATAGCTGATGGCGTAGTTCGGGTTGTTGGTATTGGTGACGTTGCCCTGGCCGATGGCATAGCCACCGCCGATCACGTTCTCACCCGCGGTACGGCTCAGCAATCCCGACAGCGTGTCGCCGTTGACCAGGCCATTCCCGCCGACTGTATAGGTCAGCATCGGATCGGCATTGCCATAAACCTTGCTTTGCGCATTCGCCGTCACCGCGATGGGCCGCGGTGTCACCGAGAGGTTTGCCGCCACATAGGATACCGAGTAGTTCAACGACGCGCCGAGTGATCCCTGCGCTATGCCATAGGCGCCGACATCGGACGTCGCTGCCGCCAATGTCGTCAGAGAGCCGGAGAGCGTATCGCCGTTGACCAGACCCGGACCACTAACCGAATACGTCAAGGCTGGATTGGCATCCCCGTAATAACGCGACTTCGCGTCGGCGGTGATCGTGATCGGCCGCTGGCTCACGATGAGATTGGTGCCGGTGTAGGAGGTGATGGTGTAATTGCTGTTGAACAGCGTCCCCTGCGTGATGCCGTAATTGCCGACTCCGGAACCCACGGTCGCCATCGTGTGGAGCGATCCACTGAAGCTGTCACCGTTGACGAGACCTGCGCCGCCGACGCTATAGGTCAGCGTCGGATTGCTGTCGCCATAATACCGCGATGTCTGATCGGCGGTCACCGTGACCTGTCGCGGCGTGATCTGGAGATCGTTGCCGGTATAGCTGGTGATCGAATAATTGGGATTGCCTAGCGTTCCCTGCGTAATCAGGTAGTTGCCGACGCCAGATGTCCCTGTTGCCAACGTCGCCAGCGACCCGGAGAGGGTGTCACCGTTGACCAGACCCGCGCCGCCGACCATGTAGGTGAAGGTCGGATTCACGTCTCCATAGGCGCGCGATGTCGCATCGGCGGCCACCGTGATCTGCCGTGCGGTGATGGTCTCGTTGGCGCTGACATAGGTGATGGCGTAGTTGGAATTGCCGAGCGTGCCCTGGTTGATCGCGTAGTTGCCGACGCCGATGGTCGAGCTGGCCAGCGTGGTCAGGTTGCCGGTGAGCTGGTCGCCGTTCAGCAGGCTGCCGCCGGTGATCTGATAGGTCAGCGTCGGATCGGCGGTGTCGCCATAGACCCGGGTCTTCGCGTCGGCCGTGACCGTCAGCGGGCGTCCGTTCACCGTCAGAGTGCCCGGAATATAGACCAGGCGGTAGGCGTTGCCCGAAGGGCTCGTCACCGACGCGCCGGACGCGGTAATGGCGTAGTCGCCGACATTGGAGAATTGGCCTGCCGACGTGAACAGGCTGGCCAGGGATGCGAAGCTGTCTCCAGGCCTCAGGTTGCCGTAATAGGTCGCCGTCAGCGCCGGGTTGGTGTCGCCGTAGTTGCGGGTGACGGCGTTCGGCGCGATGGTCAGCACCGTGAGGAAAGCATAGAGCTCCGGATAGTGCGCAACGGTGGCGCCGTTGTTCTGGCCGACCTGGTTCGGCGGCGCCCAGACGTTCTGAAAATCCCAACCGGTATAGGTGGACGAATAGCTCGACAGATCCTGCAGCTGGGCGGTGGTCAGGCCGGCGGCGTTGAACGTGCCCGAGTTACTGCCGTAGCCCTGGGACAAACCGGTTGTCGTCGTATCCCAGAATGAATTGGCAATCGATCCATTGTTGTAGCCGACCAGCCCACCCACGGCGGAGGAGCCGGTGACGGCGCCGGTGGCGTAGGTGCGGGTGATTGTGCCAAAGTTGTAGCCGACAAGACCGCCGACATTCGTACCAGGGCTGGTGCCTGTGACGGCGCCGCTCGCATAGGCATCGCTGATAGTCGCCGAGGCACCACTGAGGCCTACGAGGCCGCCGACAAACTGCTGGCCGCTGACCGAACCACCGGCATAGGACTGGCTGATCGTCCCGTTTTCCTGGCCAACCAGACCACCCGCATAAAAGGGGGCGGTCACCGCGGCCAAGGAATAGCTCCGCGAGATGGTGTTGGCGTCGAACCCGACCAAGCCACCCACATACTTAGATCCAGAGACCGTGCCGGTCGAATAGACGTTGGTGATGGTGCCTTCGTTCTGGCCGGCAACCATGCCCACGAAATACCCTCCCGCCACCGTCCCGTTCACGACGCCCACGTTCTGAATCGTTCCGCCTGTACCGATATAGCCGAACAGGCCGCTGTAGTCGTAACGGCTGATCGACAGATTCGAGATGGCGTGGCCGCCACCGTCGAACGTACCGAGGAATGGGATGTGCCCGGAGCCGCCAATCGGGACGAAGCCATAGCCGTCGCCGAGCACGTTGGACGTGAACCAGTTGCCGGAACTGCTGCCGAGCGCCGCGGACAGGTCGATGTTCCGCATCAGCGTGTAGGACGCTGATGGCGCCAGGGAGATCAACTGCAGCTGATGCGCGTTGGCGATGCTGGTGGAATACTCGCTCAGCAAGAATGGCCGCGTCGCGCCATTCACCCCGGAAGCATTGTTGAACGTGCCGTCGGGGTCGACGATGACGAAGCCGGAGGCACCAGGGGTGGTGCCGAAGGTGAGGCCGGGCATATTGGCCGAATTGGCGAACTGGGCCGTCGTCAGGCCGGTGGCCTGGAAGGTTCCGTTCGTGCTGCCGCCCATGCCCGAACTTTGGCCAGTGGTCTGGGTATCCCAATAGGAATTGGTGACATTCGAGCCCGGTGCGCCCTCGTAGGCGATCAGCCCGCCGCTCTGTGGGGCGTAACTGCCGTTAACAGGGCCGGTCGCGTAGCTTTGCGTGATCGAGCCCACCTGCGTGCCGACGAGGCCGCCCGCATAAATGGCGGTGACGCTTCCGGTCGCATAGCTTTGCGAGATCGATCCGATATTCTGGCCGACAAGACCGCCCGCCATACCCCCTTGGGCGTATACGTTGCCGGTCGCATAGGAGCCGACGACGGCCGCGCGGTTGTAGCCGACGAGGCCGCCAGCGCTGTCGCCGCCGGAGCCCTGGCCGCGGAGGGTATTGCTCACGTCTCCGGTGGCGTAGGACGATCGGATGACGCCGCCCTCGTGGTCGGCAACCAGTCCGCCGGAATACCGATAGCCCGAGACACTGGCGCCCGAGAAAGAGTTGATGATGTTGCCGTAGTTCTGGCCGACAAGCCCGCCAACATAGATATTGCCGGTGATCGATCCGCTGGTGACGCCGAAATTCCTGATCTGGCCGCTGTTGCCCGTAAACAGACCAGTAACGTTGGTCGACGGACGATTGATCGTCAGGTTTGAAATCGCGTAATTCTGTCCATCGAAGACGCCATAGAAAGGTGTTCCCGAATAAGCGTAGCTGGCGTTCATCGACAGCGTGCCGATCGGCTTGAAGCCGGCGCCGCTGTTCCAGCCCGCTGTCACGCTGGCGTCGATGTCGCGTCCGAGCGCGTAAGTTCCTGACAGGTTGTTGTTGACGTTCTGCAGGTCATAGACATTGTTGACCAGCATATAGGCGCTCAGCGCACCGCCGCCTGTGACATAGCCGCTGTAATCGGTCGCCGTCATGTAGCTCGTAGCGTTGACCGACGGTGTTCCCGTGGCCGGGTTGCTGGTCGGATTGTAATAGATGTTCACCGCGCCCGCGGTCGACACCTGGATACTCGTGCCGAACGACACGGTGCCGCTGCCAAGGCCACTGTTGTCGGCGCGCAGGTTGACATTGGCACCGCCGGTATTGGTAATGGCAGCATTGACGGCGATATTGCGATAGGCGCTAAGCGTCAGCGTCGAGCCGCTGGACCAAACAATCGGAGCGGCTACCGTGATGTCTCCGGCCTGCGATCCGGCGCTGCCAAAACCACCCGTCGTGACCGTGACGTTGGCGGTCGCGAGCGCGTTGGTCAGCGTGTTGACATTGATGACGCTGTCGTTGCCGGTGGCGTTAAAGCCGCCATCCGTGTTGCTGCCTGTCCCCGTCGAGATCGTCACATTGTAGGGGTCGAGCAGCAGATTGCCGAAGGAACCATGCGCTGCCGTCAGATCGGTGAGACCGGTATAGGAAAGCTTCGCCTTGCCCGATACCTCGGCCTCGCCGCCATTGCCCGAGATTGCGCCACCCTTGGCCGTGATCGTGCCGGCAAAGTTCGTCAGGTCGTCCGACCACAGCACGACATCGCCGCCATTGCCCGTGGTGACTGCATCGGCATTGATGACGGTATGGGCGTCGACATCAAGCGTCTCGGCCTGCTGCAGCGGGCCCTTCCCCTGACGCTCGCCGCCGATATTGACCGTACCGCCGCCGGTCTTGCCGGACGCGTTGACCCTGGCGGAGGCAAGCTTGATCGACCGGCCCGTCACGGTGACTTTGCCGCCCTTACCGGCGGCATTGCCGGCATCGAGCGTACCCGAAACCGCCACTTCGCCGTCGCCGCCGGTGAGCGTGATATCGCCGCTCTTGCCGGAAACGCCGTTGGCCTCGATCGTGCCCGACATGTTGACCGCCTGCCGCGCCATGTCCTTGGCCGCGGCGGCGGTGAGCTGCACCGTGCCGCCTCTGGCAGAAATCTTGCCGCTGTTGTCGACCAGCGCCCCACTGCCGCCGGCCTTGGTCGGCACCGCCACCTGCAGGAAGCCGTCGCCGGACAGATCAAGCGTTGCCTGTTCGCCGGATCCCAAGGCCGCCTTGCCCATCGGCACGGTGATGACACCGGCATTGGCGACCGTGCCGCCGATGAGCGCCATGTAGCCGCCGCGATTGATGGTGATGGCACCGGCATTCGTCACCGGGGCAGAGGCGCCATTACCAGTAAAGCTCCTCTTGCCGCCCATGAAGTCGTCATCGGAGATGCCGAGCGTCGAGGCGACGAAGGCGCCTGCCTTGACCGTGCCTGAACTGGTGATCGCAATGCCGTTCGGATTGATCAGATAGACCTGGCCATTAGCATTGATCTGGCCTGATATGGTCGAGCTTGTCTCACCGGTCACGCGATTGAGGATGGCGGCATTGGCATCGGGCTGGACGAAGGTGACGCGATTGGCCTTGCCGACATTGAAGCTCTTCCAATTGACGACGGCGCTGCCGCTCGTCTGGTTGATGGTCAAGGCGCCGGCCGATGGCGTCCCGATCGTGGCACTACCTGCTGCCACCTGCCCGCCTGAAGGCAGGGACTGAGCCGGCGCCACCGTCGCGTGGGCAAGCGCCGTCGACGCCAGAAGCGCGACGAGCCGGACCTTGTGCGTCCGGGTTCTGTGCGAAAGCACTCCATTGCTAAACGTCCGGCGGTTCGTCTGTGGGGTCATCGCTGCTATCCTAAAACTGAAACGCCGCCGAAACGGTGAAGCGGTTGTCGTTGGAGCCATCGCCGAAGTGCTCGACACGGCCATATTCAAGATTGACGTTGGTGCTGTTGAAGCTCGCCTGCTCGGCCGCCGCCAGCCGCAGGCCGAGGCCATAGGCCGCGCCGCGCGAGAAGCCACTTTCCAGCGCCGTCGGCTGGTAGAGCTTGACGCCGCCATAGGCGCCGAACAGGTAAGGCGAAACCACCACGCCGCCGGCCGTGGTCGTTCCATCCGGCAGACTGGTTCCCTGCTGCGCCGGGAATTCCGGCCAGCCGAACGGCAAGGTGAAGCTGGCAATGAAAGGGAACTGCGCCTCGGCGCGCAGCACGAAGCCTGAATCGCCCTGCATCGAGCCGGTCGGGAAGCTCGACAGACCCGAGGAGGAGACGAGGCCGATCTGCTCGGAATTGAGCAGCGGCTGGCCGAAGGAGGTCTGCGCCTTTGCGCGGAGATCGAGGACCAGATGCTCGGCGATCGGCTGGCGATAGCCGAGATTGACCTCGGCCTTCTGGAAATCGGCGTCCGCGCCTTGGCGCGACAAGGGTGTGCCGCTGCCATTGGCGTCGGCCGCGCTGCGTGCGCCAAGCCCGTTGATGCCGAAAGACCCAGTCAGGCCGGCGCTGACAAGCGCATCGCCGGATACATACCAGGAAAAATCCGCGCCCGTGCGCAGGATGCGCAGCCGATCCTTCGACAGTGTTGCGCCGCCGCCGTTGAGAAGCTGCAGTTCTTCGTCCTGCGCATCGAAGCCGCCATTGAGGTTGAATGTGAACTCGCGCGAGCGGATCAGCGGGTAGGCAAGCCGTGCCGAATAGCGGGTGAAGTCCGACATGAACTGCAGCCCGGATGCGCTCGCCTCCGGCGTCGTGCGCGAGCCGGTGGCTTCAAGGTTCAGCGTCAGCCCGTCGATGCCGATCGGCAGGGTTACACCGCCGGCCAAGGACCGGTTGCGCGGCGCGCCGGTGAAATAGCCTTCGTCACCGCCGAAACGCGGCGCACCAGAGGCTCTCAGATAGAAGAGCTCGCCGAAGCCGAACACGGAATTGAAGTCCAGACCGACGCCGGTGTTGTATTTGCCGAGCGCGTCGGTGGAATTGTTGTCGCCCGAGACGAAGCCCGTGACCGGCTTGTAGCGAGCCTCGATCGTCAGCACGCTGCCACCGGGCTTCGTGCCGCGCGACAGCGTCGAACGCAGGACCGTGCCCGGCAGATCGCCGGCCAATAGCAGCCGACGCTCGATCTCATCGTTGGACATCCCCTTCTCGCCCACCAGCGGCGACAACATTTTCGCAATGCGTTCGCGGATATTGTCGGGAAGATGCGAGGTGTCGATGCTTTCGACGAAGCCGTTGATGACAACGATGCGCAAGGTCGCGCCATCGATCAGCCGCTGCGCCGGCAGCACCACACGCACCAGGCCGTATCCCTTGGCGCCATAGGCCCGCTCGAGCTGACCCGCCGCCTCGAAGAGGGCGGCCGCCGTCACAGGGCTGCCAGTCAGGTTCTTCTTCAGGTGCGCTTCATCCTCGGCAAAGCCTGGAAGCCCGCCTTCGACCTTGACGGCCTTCAGTCGGACGGTGAGCTTCTCCGCCCCTTTGGGCGCGACCGGACCGGACGCTTCGGGAATGACGATGCCGCTGTTCTGCTTCTGCAACTGTGGCTCGAAGCTTTGCGGCGTCACCTGCGACGCCGTCTGCGCAAAGGCAAAGCATGCCGGCGCCATCACTGCAACGCTCGCGGCCAGTCCCCAGTATCGGGAAAAACGGTATCCGAAAGTCAAAATGAACCTCAATCTCAGCGTACGCAGGCTTGTTCGAAGGAATTCCGCAAGGAATGGTCGAAAATTTCCAGCACAACCCCTTCCCGCAGCAGGACTAATAAAGTTGGCTGTGGAGGTCAGCATCCATTTTTGACTTGGGAGATCTTGAGGAGTTTCCGCAGGCGAATGTCGGCAGACGCCAAGGAAGACAGACCGTCTTATTCGCAATTGTGGGCTCCTCGAGAAACCGTTGAGCCACTGCCTAAAGCGTTCGCGAACGCGCCATCGAGGATCAGCAGCTTTTGCGCCTGAAACGCCGCATATTCGTCGTAGAAGCCGCGCGAAATCCACATCGGCGAATGTCCCGGCCGTCCAGCCCAGCCAAGTCCTCCGATCGCTTGAGCTTCCGAGATCTTGCGGCTTGTATGCGCGCTCGAAAGACCGGTCGCTCGGGCCAGATATGCAATGGAGTTGACGTCCGTGAGATATCGTTCCGGTCCCGGGAAGCTTTGCTGATCGACACCTGCGATCAGCCGGTCCATCACCCAGCCACCCGAATCGATCCAGCTGAAGATCCTGTAGAGCGGTCCTGGCGTGCGCACTTCGGGAGTGAAGAACAGAGCATTCGCCACAACCGGCTGGATCAACGGAAGCAAGCTCTCCCATTGCGTGGAGAATTGCACGTGTCTTTGTCCGCCATCGAGCAGATCGAGCGCCTGGAAATGCAGATTGTACCAGAGCGCGAGGAGAGAGAGGGAATCAAGCGATGGTTTGGCCTCTCGACGATGCCCAGCGATCTGACTGTCGATCGCTTGAATGACGCCATACTTCATCGATTCATCAAAGAAGGTATAGGCTGTATTGCGGCTCGCGAGACCTAGGAAGGTTGCCAGGAGGCCAAGGCTTCTACGGCTGAGACCCGGCTCTACATCGCCGATGGGGCGAAAAAAGTGGGCGACTGCGGCGTGGCTTAGGAGCCAACGCTGCTGTGTTGCAAACAGCGCTGCGGATCGCGGTGATTGCTTATGAGCCTCGAACATCGCCGAAGCCAGGAAAAAAACCGCAGACGGGAAGGCAACGCGCGAAATCATGTCGCTCACGCTATCCCACGGCAGATCGTTTGTTCCCTCGCCTGCAAGAGGTGGAAATGCCTCCGGAAATTCTACTATCTGCCCCAAGAATGCGATCTCCGGCTAGCGCATCCGCCAACGAAACCACCAAAAGCCCTCGTCAGATCGTTCCGGTCCACTTGCTGACCAGGAGCGCTGCGCCGACCCGCAATTCTTTGGCGACGATTAAAAAACTTCTCACATTATCAAAATATGAGAAGTAAATGCCGGATCGCCCGTCACTTGTCAACGAGAATGTTTCTCATATTATTGCAATCTGAGAAATCGACCGGTGTCGAATGGTGCTCGCGCGCTGAGGCGGAGAATTCTAAAGCGCGCTTCACGTCGTCGCCAAACCACCGGTTTGCCGAGAGGACCTGAGCGAATGCCCTTACCAAGACCGATTAATCCGTCCTACACCTTGGGTGTTCTGACCATCGCCTCCACCTTGTCTTATCTCGACCGGCAAATACTTGGTCTCCTGGCGGAGCCGCTGAGACAGGACCTTCACCTGACAGATCTGCAGATCGGCCTCCTGCAGGGTTTCACCTTCGCCATTGTTCTGGCAACCGCCGGATTGCCGCTGGGTCGCTGGGTTGATACCGGAAACCGTGTGCGGATTGCCGCCGTTGGAATAGCACTCTGGAGCATCATGACAGCCGCTTGTGGCTTTGCAGGCAGTTTCGGAGCTCTTTTACTGTGCCGGACGGGTGTCGCATTGGGAGAAGCGGCCCTCACACCCGCCGCCTATTCCCTGATCAGCGATTTATTCCCCACCCGCCGGCGCGGACTCGCAATAAGCATTTACAGCACAGGCGCGTTCATCGGAGCCGGTCTATCCCTCGTTTTGGCAGCGACGGTTCTTCATGAATTGTCGAGCGCAGGAAACGTCTTCGTACTGCCCGGCATGCAGCACATATGGCAGATGGTATTTGTCTTCATCGGACTGCCGGGCATCGCTGTCGCCCTTTGGGCTGCAAGCCTTAAAGAACCCCGCAAGCATTCCGGAGCTACTCCGGGCCCTATACCGGGCACGGTCGAGATCCGCGCCTATTTCTTGGATAATCGGGTAGAACTCGCGAGCCTTTATTTCTGCCTGGCCTTTGCGGCGACCCAAGCCTATAGCTACAGCGCATGGGTTCCCACTGTGTTGATCCGCACCTTTCACATGCAGCCCATCGCCGTCGGCTTTAGCCTTGGGCCACTCTTCATTGCCTCGAGTGTATCGGGGCTGATTTTTGGCGCTATACTTGGCGATAGCCTGGTTCGACGCGGCATTGCAGCCGCTCGCCCCATCCTTATGTGCGGCGCGGCGCTGATTGCGGCGCTGTTCACCGCGGCAATGCCCTTTGCTTCGACCCTCAACGCCGCGCTTTTCCTGATAGCCATCGCAACATTCCTATCCACAATCATTGTTGCGAACGGTCCTCCCGCACTTCAGGACATCACGCCATCACGCATGCGTGGCATCTCAAGCGCAGTCGGCATCCTGATTGTGACGCTTGTCGGTATGGGCGTCGGCCCCACATTGGTCGGGTTTCTCAGCCAGGACATGCTTGGGGATCCGAGCAAGATCGGCGTCGCACTCAGCGTCGTATCGACTGCCGCTCTTATCGTCTCGTCGGCTTTGGCGCTGGTAGCCATCTTCAACTACAAGCTTGAGCCGGACAACACAGCAGCACGCGCGGCATGAAAATCGACCCTATTGAGACAAGGTTTGAAGATCAGGATCGTCAGGCTGCTCACTCGATTGCTCCGACGAGAACTTTGCATGACTATCAACAATCCTCAAAGGGACCGTCAGCCGCGTACGGAATGCTCGCTGTTCTTGCTCCATATTCACGACGCATCTTATAGATTGACCCGAGAGAATCGTTGAAAGCGCTTTGCATGTCGGCTTACGAAGTCCTGGTTTCCAATATTACCCAGAGTTTTCTCGATCATGGCTATGAAGCCATGACAATGAGCAAACTGGCAAAATATTGTAATATTACGCGCCGAGGCCTCTATCATCACTTCAGCAGCAAGGAAGAAGCCTTCCAGGCAATGGTTCGCCAAAACAACCAACGGACCCGGCAAGGCAGTCTTAGTGAAGGCACAAGGCTGTTTTCGGCTGGCGCCGACGTGCTTGATATCGTCACAGCGGTACTTGATGTTCGATATGGCGATACGAGAAGAAAATTGGTGCTTTCACCCTTCGCGCTCGAAGTCAATGACTACGCGTTTCGCCTATGTCGTCCGGAGATGGTCGAAGCTGCAACAGTTTTCCAGGCCGATTTCGCTGCATTACTCCAACAGATCATGGCAAATGGCCAATTGACGCTTCGGCCCCCAATTTCGGTCGAGACCGTGGTGCAACTGCTTTGCGACGGCGCCCGTGGAACCAATCAAAGCTTTTTCGCACCATCGCCTGAGGATATCACCGCACGCTACCGGCAGATGAGCCAAGCAATCCTGTTCGGCTGTGCCGAGCCGGCTGGGCTGTGAGGCTGTCCGTCGCCTTCGATGTTGAAGAGCTGCTTGTGGGTTTTGTCGCAAACTCTTGGGAAGGTCGTAGAAACGCTATCGCTGGGCACAGTTATGCAGCGAGCGCGGTGAATTGCTTAAGTGCGAATTGGCCATTGGTTGAAAATTGCCGCTTGCGGATCATGTGGGCCACCTCGATACCATCCAGTGCCGCTGACGCAGACTGAAAAAATTTGAAGCCCTTCATCGGGCGGGTCAGCTTCTTGATAAACCGGTGGTCTTGCTCGATCAGCCAGAACCATCCCTGCAACAGCAGCATCCAGTTCATGTTTTGCAAGCCTGCCAGATTAGTCTCGCTCTTGTCGATGACGACCTTTTCGGGCCACCCCTTGTTCTCGATCATGCGAGCGAAGAAGGCGCTGGCCGCAACCTCGTCACGGTGCTCAGACAGCATAAAATCGAGGGTTTTGCCGAATTTGTCGACAGCACGATAGAAATAGGTCCACCGGCCTTTGACGTGGATATAGGTCTCGTCCATCCGCCAGGAGCTGCTGGTTGCAGATTTCCGGCGCTGAGCCTTACAGGCAATAAGCGGTGAATATTTCACAACCCATCTGTTCAGCGCCGCGGGGTAGAGATTGAAGCATCAAACACGGACATTTAACCAAGTGGTTGCCATCGCGAGGGCATGACACGCGTTTCTAGAGAAGACGGATAGTAATCCCCTATGGGGCCGGTGAAATTGCTCACTATCACGACGATACCCCCTTCTGATCATAAACATCCTGGAATTCCCGCGGGGACATCCCGATCTGGTCGCGAAAAACAGCATAGAAACGGCTGACGGAGCCGAAGCCCGACTCATAGGCAATTGCTGCGGCGTTCTTCTCGCTAGTAACCAGCAGTCTTTGTGCTGTTACAAGCCTTCGCCGGGTGAGGTATTGTGTGATCGTCATCCCAAGCGATTTATGAAACAAGGTCATGGCATATTTCGGATGCAGCGACACCGCGTCGGCAATCGCGGCCACCGTCAATGCAGAATCGGATCGCTCGCTGATGTAACGGGTCATTTCGATGATCTTCCGGTGCGTGTTGCCCGGCGACGAGGCGTGCGAAGGCGAGATGTCAACCAGGTTGATCCACCCTTTTGTATCGGCGCGTCTGAGGCGCAATTCCAGGTGACGATAGTTAAGCTCGGACAAGAACGGATCGCTGGTCTGCAGTTCAAAGCGAATTTGCCGCATCAGGGCGTCATCCATGGGCAGGCGTTCGCCGATCTTGATGAAGCCACCGGCCAGAATGGCTGATTTCAACTCCGGACTGAACGGAGCGAACATGAACATTTCGAGTGGCACATAAATGCATACGAAGCGACTGTGCGGCTTCACAGCAATGGCCTGGTGCGGAATCGCGCCCCAGAAAAAGACGAAATCATCTTCCGTCACCTCCACCATCTTGCCGTTGTAGAGATAGGTAACTGCACCAGCGTAGAGATAATTGATCTCGATTTGATTGTGGGCGTGCGGCTTTGCCATGGGGAGCACCAATTCCCGCCGATCGGCCGAAAATCGATCTTCGGCAACGCCGAATGGAGCCTTGCGCCTCACTGTCATATATGGAGATCCAACTATCCAAGAATAAATTATACCAAACCGCGACGACCATATGCACAAAATTTATATAGAGGTGAAGTGTGATGTTTTTTTCACCACTTCATCGTCCTAACCAGCGAGACCGATTCATGAAGCTTTCCCATTCCTTGGCTTGCCTGCTTCTCGGTACGAGCGCTCTGGCGGCATCCTCTGCCTTTGCCGGAACGGTCGTCCTCAATGCGTCTGTTGCCAGCGCTCCCGATCGCGATGCCGTCAACGGCGCTGTCGCCTCCTTCGAGAAGGCCAATCCGGACATCAAGGTGGAGGTGAACTTCTACGATGAGGAAAGCAACAAGACCGCCATCCGCAACTGGCTGACGACAAGTCCGCCGGACATCATCAAGTGGTATGCCGGAAACAAGATGGCCCAGTTCGTGAAGCCCGGCCTGCTCGCCGATGTCAGCGATATCTGGACGCCACAGGTGAAGGCGGAATTTGGTCCGGGCATGGTGGATTCGATCAGTGTCGATGGCAAGCAGTACGGCATGCCGACTTCCTATTCGACCTGGGCCATCTATTACCGCAAGGATGTATTTGCCGCCGCTGGAGTCGCCCCGTTCAAGACCTTCGACGACCTCGTCGCCAGCTGCAAGGTCTTTCGTGCCAAGGGCATTACGCCGGTGGCGCTGGGATCGAAAGCCCCCTGGCCGCTCGCCGGCTGGTTCGACTATATCGACCTCAGGCAAAACGGCTACGCCTTTCATATGGATCTGATGAACGGCAAGGTCAGCTGGACCGACGACAAGGTCAAGACAGTGTTTGCTGACTGGAAGAAGATGGTCGATGCCAACTGCTTTGCTGAAAATCACACCAATCTCGCCTGGCGCGAAGGGCTGGCAATGATGAACCAGGGCCAGGCAGCGATGATGCTGATGGGCAACTATCTGATCGACAGCCTGACGCCCGAATCAGAGCCGGTGACGGAAGCGATGAGTTTCCCAACGATCGACCCGACCGTGCCGCGCGCCGAGGATGCGCCGATCGAGACCTACCATATTCCAGCCAAGGCAAAGAACATCCCGGACGCCAAGAAATTCCTGGCCTATCTCGGCCAGGCCGACGTCCAGATGCAGATGACGCAAGCCTATCACATCCTCCCTGCCAACCCGAAGGCAAAACCGCCGGAAAACCGCCTGCTGCAGGAAAGCGCGTCGCTGGCTTCCGGCGCACAGTCCTATGCCCAGTTTATCGACCGAGACACCGCCGATGCCGTCTCCACGATCGCGATGACCGGCTTCCAGGAGTTTCTGGTCCACCCGGATCGTCTTGGCCGCATCCTGCAGAACATAGATCGTGCCGCCAAACGCGCATACCCGAACTGAGCATGCAAGGAATAAGCCTGCGATGGTAAGCAATGTGTCCACGAACACCTTCGCACCAAGCCTATGGAAGCGCTATCAGCGACGGCTCGCTCCGCCGCTGTTCGTCGCCCCTGCCTTGATCATGTTCGGGATTTTCGTCATCTGGCCAGTGCTGGAAAGCCTGTGGCTAAGCCTGCATGACTGGGACGGGATCGGCGAGAACCGCTTTGTCGGGCTGGACAATTACGTCGAGTTGTTCCGCGACGATCCGGTCTTCTGGACGGCGCTGAAGAACAATATCTACTGGCTCGTCGCCTTTCTGTTCGCACCTGCCTTTGGCCTGGCTCTAGCGCTGTTTCTGAACCAGGCGGGGCTGGCAATGCGCTTCGTCAAGTCGCTATACTTCATGCCGTTCGTCATCAGCCAGGTCGTCGTCGGCCTGATGTTCGGCTGGTTCTTCAATGCCGAATTCGGCCTGCTGAACCATATCCTGACCGCCCTCGACCTGCCGAAGATCGCCCTGCTCGAAGACGAGAGGTTCTCGACCTTCGCCATCATCGCGGCCGGTCTCTGGCCGCAGGTCGCCTATTGCATGATCCTCTATCTCACGGGCCTGACGGCCATCAATCCGGAATTGATCGAGGCGGCGCGAATGGAAGGCGTCAAGGGCTTGAAGCTGTTGTGGCATATCGTCTTGCCGCAATTGCTGCCGGCGACCTCGATCGCCGTCATCGTCTCGGTCGTCGGCGCGCTACGATCCTTCGATCTGGTCTCGGTGATGACCGGCGGCGGACCCTACGATTCTTCGACGGTGCTCGCCTATTACATGTATGAGCAGACATTCGGCGCGCTGCGCATCGGTTATGGTGCGGCTATCGCCACCTGCCTTTTTCTGCTGATGGATGTCTGCGTCGTCATCTATCTGCTGCGCTCACTGCCCAGCAACAAGAGGTAGCGCCGATGTTTCCTGCTCCCATCACCAACGCGTCGGCCAAGGCACGGGCCGGCTACCACATCGCTGTGTGGATCGGCCTGATCATCTGGATTCTGCCGATCATCGCCGTGGCATTGACATCAATACGCTCCGTCCAGGATCTCAACGCCGGCAATTATTGGGGCTGGCCGACCGAGACGATGTTCGTCGAGAATTACCGCAAGGTCTTCACTTCATCGCCAATGCTGCGCTTTCTCTTGAACAGCACCGTCATCACGCTGGTATCCGTCTGCGGTGCCATCGCACTGGCGACGATGGCAGGCTTCGCGCTCAGCAAATATCGCTTTCCTGGCAGCACGGCGTTGCTAGCGCTTTTCATCACCGGCAACTTCGTGCCGTTCCAGATGTTAATGATCCCTGTCCGAGATCTGTCGATCCATGTCATCCCCGTCTATGACACCATATGGGCACTGATCCTGTTCCATATCGCCTTCCAGACGGGCTTCTGCACTCTATTTATGCGCAACTTCATCGCCGAACTGCCCGATGAATTGATCGAGGCGGCGCGGGTCGAGGGCGTCGGCGAATTCAAGATCTTCTGGCATGTCATCGTGCCGCTGGTGCGCCCGGCCATGGCCGCCTTGTTCGTATTGGTCTTCACTTTCGTCTGGAACGATTTCTTCTGGTCGCTGGTGCTCGTGCAATCGGATTCCGCCCGGCCGGTGACAGCAGGCCTGCAGGCGTTGCGCGAAACCTGGACAACCACCTGGCATCTGGTCTCGGCCGGTTCGCTGCTGGCAGCGATGCCACCCGTCATCGTCTTTTTCCTGATGCAGCGCCAGTTCATAGCAGGCCTGACATTCGGCGCGACCAAGGGCTAATTTAGAGGAACACCAACGCAATGGCCTACGTGACACTGGAGAAGGTCTCCAAGGACTTTGGCAAGACCCGCGTCATCGATGCCATCGATCTTACCATCGATAATGGCGAGTTCGTCGTTTTCGTCGGCCCTTCCGGCTGCGGCAAGTCTACGCTGCTACGTCTGGTCGCGGGTCTCGAAACCATGACGGGCGGAAGCCTGACGATCGATGGCGTGAATATGACCGATGTCGACTCTGCCAATCGCGGCATCGCCATGGTCTTCCAGTCCTATGCGCTCTATCCGCATATGACGGTGGCAGAGAACATCACCTTCGGGATGCGGATGGCCAAGGTTGCTAAGGCGGAGATCGCCGACAAGCTTTCCCGGGCGGCCAGAATGCTGCATCTGGAGCCGCTGCTCGACCGCAAGCCCGCCCAGCTTTCCGGCGGCCAGCGCCAGCGCGTCGCCATCGGCCGGGCGATCGTCCGCGATCCGAGCGTCTTCCTGTTCGACGAGCCGCTATCCAACCTCGATGCGGCACTAAGGCATGAGATGCGCATCGAGATTCTGCGGCTGCACAAGGAGCTCGGCTCGACGATGATCTATGTCACCCACGACCAGGTCGAGGCGATGACGATGGCTGACAAGATCGTCGTGCTCAATCGCGGCCAGATCGAGCAGGTCGGTTCGCCGCTCGATCTCTATCTCAACCCCGACAACCTGTTCGTGGCGCAATTTCTCGGCTCGCCCAAGATCAACAGCTTTCCGACGGTGATCGAAAGAATAGAAGCCGATGTTGCCTACGTTCGGTTACCCTCGGAGGTCTTGATGGCCATGCCGCTAAACGGTGCACGGGCTGCCGCCGGCGATGCGGTGACGTTTGCCGTGCGTCCGGAGCACTTCGTCGAGGCCAGCGCAGCCAGCGCCGTCATGCAGGGCGTTGTCGAACTAGTCGAGCATCTAGGATCCGATACCTTGCTCAGCCTGAGGACAGTCGAGGGCACGCCGATCACGGTGCGCACCAACGGCGTCAACCGGATCCGGACCGGAGAAACGATGGCAATCGGATTGACCCCCGGCAACTGTCAGATATTCGACAGCAGCGGCACGGCGCTGGTCCGCAACTCCATACAATAACGCGTTTACTACCCAGGAATTTGTCCATGCTAGGCGTTTGTTACTACCCAGAACATTGGAATGAGGAATGGTGGCCGGAGGACGCGCGGCAAATGCGCGAAATTGGCATCCGCTACGTGCGCATCGGCGAGTTCGCCTGGAGCCGCATGGAGCCGGAACAGGGACGCTACGACTGGGACTGGCTTGATCGGGCTATAGAGATTTTGGCCGCCGAAGGTCTGAAGATCGTTCTCGGCACGCCGACGGCTGCGGCGCCGAAATGGCTGGTCGATCTCTATCCGGATGTCCTGCCCGTCGGCGAGGACGGTAAGGCGCGGCTGTTCGGATCGCGGCGGCACTACACGCCGGCCAGCGAGCAATGGCTGAGCGAAACGCGACGGATCGTCGAGGTGGTGGCCGCACGCTATGGCCGACATCCGGCCGTCGTCGGCTGGCAGATCGACAACGAGTTCGGCGGTGACGATACCGTCCTCTCCTACGGACCGGAAGATGCCGCCGGATTCCGCAACTGGCTCAGCCAGCGCTATCAGTCGCCGCAGAGGCTCAACGAGGACTGGGGAAACGTCTTTTGGTCCATGGAAGTCAATTCCTTTGACGAGGTCATTCCACCGGTCGGCGCAGTCTCCGAGACCAACCCGGCGGCCCGCCTGGATTTCTGGCGCTACGCCTCGGACAGCCTGGCGGAGTATTGTGCGCTTCAGGCGGCGATCATCCGCAAGCATTCACCCGACCGTTTCATAACCCATAACTTCATGGGCTTCTTTCACAATTTCGATCATTTCAAGCTCGCTGAATCGCTAGATTTCTGCAGCTGGGATTCTTATCCCCTGGGCAAGGTCGAGCATTTCCCACTGCCCGAAGCCGAGCGGGTGCGCTGGTACAACACCTCCCATCCGGATTTCTCGGCGTTTCATCACGATCTCTACCGTGGCATCCGCAACGATCGCTTCTGGATCATGGAGCAGCAGCCCGGCCCCGTGAACTGGGCCCACTGGAATCCGGCGCCTGCCAATGGCATGGTGCGTCTATGGACCTGGGAGGCCTTCGCGCATGGGGCCGAAGTCGTCAGCTATTTCCGCTGGCGGCAGTTGCCTTATGCGCAGGAACAGATGCACGCCGGCCTGCAGCGCCCCGACCGACAGCCGTCTCCGGGCGGCCTGGAGGTGGCGCAGGTAGCGCGAGAAATAGAGGTAATGGGCGATCTGCCCCCGGTCGAGCGAGCGGAGGTGGCGATCGTCCTCGATTATGAAGCGTCATGGATCACCCGGATCCAGCCCCAGGGTGACGACTTCAACTACAAGCTACTGCTTCATGCGTGGTATGAGGCAGCCCGGCGGCTCGGTGTCGACGTAGACGTGGTCGCACCCGGACAATCGTTGGCGGGCTACAAGCTTGTGCTCGTGCCGTGTTTGCCGATCATCGATGACCGCAGCCTAGCTGCTTTCAAGGCGACGACCGCTCATATCATTTTCGGGCCGCGAACAGGATCGAAGACAACATCTCATGCGGTTCCCTGGGAATTGCCGCCCGGAGCGCTCCAATCGCTCGTCTCAGTAAAAGTTAGCGAGGTTTCGTCGCTGCGACCGGGTGTTTCGCTCTCTCTCACCGGTAGCAAGGCGTCCGGCGTGGCAACCCACTGGGCCGAGCGTCTGGAGACCGATCTTCCCGCCGATCTCACCTATGAGGACGGCTCGGCGGCAATGGTCACTCAACGCAACTGCTCCTATCTGGGTGCCTGGATTGACGGTGATTTTCTCAGGCAGATCTTTGCGGACTACCTGAAGGCTGAGGGCGTCGCCATGATCGAGCTGCCTGATCACATCAGGTTGCGTAAACGAGGTGCCTTGACGTTTGCCTTTAATTACGGCCCAATGCCGTGGACAGTGCCTTTCGGAGGGATACTGTTTCAGATCGGCAGCGAAGTTGTAGGCCCTCACGATTTCGCTTGCTGGGTTGACGGCTAACGTCCTGCCCGAAGCGGGAGAAATTTCAAGTGGAGACGGGCCATACGTTGTCCCTTCTTGCGCTTGTACCCATCGGGACCTACGACCCGTTGGGTCCGATCCTTCAAAACCGCGCGTCGAACGATCGCTCGGTTCGAAGCCATGCTCTGGCTGCGGAAGGGGTTTGGCTTCACGGCGAATGGACCGTCAACGATCAAAACGATCTACTCGCACGCCTCTTCGGGCTCTAAAAGGTTAACAAAGCAAGAAAATCAATCGCGCAGTGCGGTCCCTTTGGCCTCGCTGAAAATTTGCAACACGCCCGCCGCGAAACTATTGATGCCATCTATAGGGCGCTATGTCGAGACCGTGGCCCTTTGTCGGCTTGGATTGCATTCGACGCTCATAAATGCATGGTTCCAAGGACCGATCAAATGCTCTTTCCGAGGACTTGAACAACGGAATCGCGAGCGACCTCGATTGCCGCCGCGACCCGACTGACCCGCGCTGCGCCGACCCTGTGGGCGAGCATTACGTCTACCGGCGGTGATCGCCAGTCCGGCAGGACGTGGGCCAGCTTTCCATCCCTCACGTCGGTCTGTACCATGAACGCGGGCACCTCGGCGACCCCGTGGCCTGTCCGCGCCAGCCGCACCAGCATGTCGAAATCCTGGGCGGCAAATTTGGCTTGCCTGTCGATCAACACCTCGTTTTTCGGCCGCGATATGGACTGTAATCGCCACTCCACGCGGGGTGCTCGTCCCGAGAATGCAAGCAGCGGCAGACCGTTCAAATCCGCAGTCGATCCGATCTTTGCGGCTGGATGTGTCGGCGCACAAACCAAGATGCGCGAGAACGACCCCAGTCTGTTGGCGACGAGGCTATCGTCATGGACATGCCCGGCGCGGATCGCGAAGTCGAACACGGGGTCTTGTAAATCGTCCATCCCGTAGTTCGGAGACACGACAAGCACGATGTCGGGATAGCGCTCCTGTAGCTCAGGAACGAGCCGTTCGAGAACGGCGCTCCCCAATGCGGGTGGTACAGCAATCTTCACTATCCCGCGCGGCGTGGTGTAGGTGCGCGCGGCTTCTTCCAACAGATTGTCGGCCTCGGCCAGAAGCGATTGCACCCGCGGAAGCATCTGCTCTCCCTCCCGGGTAAGCGCTACCCGCCGGGAGCTTCTCTCGAACAAGCGCCCCCCGAGCCCTTCCTCGAGCCGTGTCAGCGAATGCGATATCGTAGACTTGGAGACCCCGAGGGCAGCCGCCGCAGACGTCAGTCCCCCATAGTGCGCGATGGCCGCGAACACCCGAAGCTCCTCCAAATCGATCGTTCTGCTTTCCTGAACCATGTGTTGCGTTGAACCACATTGTTTCACTTCTCGCAACTGATAATTTTCCCCCATCCTCAAGCCATCCAAAGGAGACGATGATGGGAAAGAAAGTTTTGATCACCGGAGCGAACGGCGCATTCGGCGCGTTGGCCGCCCGTGCGCTGCTGAAAAACGGTCACGATCTGGTTGCGACCATGCGTGACCCGGACGGGCGCAACGCCGCTGTCGCAGCCGAACTTCGTGCCGCCGGAGCGAATGTCGTGGATATTGACGTGACCGACGACATCAGCGTCTCGAAAGGCGTCGAAGCCGCAATCTCGGCGGTGGGCGGTCTCGATGTCTTGATTAACGTCGCCGGAACCGGAACGCACGGCCTGACGGAGGGCTTCACCTCCGAGCAGATGCTGCGTCTCTTCGACATCAACGTCGTTGGCGTCCATCGCATGATGCGTGCCGTCCTGCCGACCTTCCGCGGACAGGGCTCCGGTCTCGTCATCAACGTCTCCAGCTTGCTTGGTCGCCTGAGCATGCCGTTCTATGGACCCTATAGCGCAACGAAGTTCGCCGTCGAAACCCTGAGCGACAGCTACCGTGTCGAACTTTCGCAGTTCGGCGTCGACGTAGTCCTCGTCGAACCAGGCGGATTCAAGACGTCATGGATCGGCAATCTCGTCCATCCGCACGACGAGGCGCGTCTCGAGGGCTACGGCCAATTCGCCAAGGTTCCGGATCATGCCCTCGCTGGCTACGAGCAGTTCCTCGCTTCCAAACCCGAGCAGGACGTCAACAAGGTCAGCGAGGCGATCGTCAACCTGGTCCAGATCCCGGCGGGTTCGCGTCCGAACCGGACGGTCGTCGATTTCATCGGGATGGGAGAAGAGGTGCAAAAGATGAACGACCAGCTCGCCCAGGTGACAAGCGGCATCTACGGGGCATTCGGCGTGGACGACTTGCTGACGCTCAAAGCTTGATTTCGAAATCCGCTGAGCACACGCTTGGCATAGCGCCACGCACTGCTCAGCGGTCGGACTACTGCCTGAGGTGTCAAAAATCTAGCGGTTCGCGGCGTAAGAAATCCTGCTCGTTCAACTCATCCGGTACCTCATTCATAGAGAAAAATCACAACACTTGGATAGCTATCTGCGCAACTTTTATTTGCGTTTTCCGAAAGCCACCGCGCGCCTAGTCGGGCGGACTGCCAAACGACATGAGCCCCATTCTGCGAACGAGCATGACATGGTGCGAACGTTTCAGTGTGCCACGCCTGGTTCCTCGTGTGCCCTCACGATGGCGTCCGCTTCCTTGCCGTATAGCTCCTCGAAGTGATCGAAGGTCTTGGAAAAATAACCAATGCCCTGCGTCGCCGAGCGCAGCGCCCGTGCCAGATCGTCAAGTGCGACGCCCGGAATGAGTGCTCGGAAGATGTCCCATCCCTTGGCGGTTTCATCCCGTTCGAAGCCGAGGACCTGACCTTTGAGAGCGGAGACGATCTGGACGAGGCTGCCGGAATAGATCGAAGGAATGTGAATTTCGCTGCGGAAGACCGGTTGCATTAAAACGGCCGCCCCTTGGGAAAGCGCCTGTCGTACTCCCATTTTCGACGCAGTTCGGAAGGCGTGTTCCGAACTGTCGACGGCATGGTGCTGACCATCGTACAGCGTTACGCCGACATCGATGACCTTGAAGCCTAGCGGCCCTTTCTCCATCGCTTCGCGCGCGCCTGCTTCGACAGCAGGGATGTAGTTGCGCGGAACGACGCCACCCTTGACGGTTTCGCTAAAGGTGAAGCCCCGGCCGCGCTCATTGGGGCGAATGCTCAGCTTCACATCCGCAAACTGTCCGGCACCGCCGGTCTGTTTGCGGTGACGATAATGAACCTCAGATGGTTTCGCAATTGTTTCGCGGTAGATCGGGCTGGGCGTTCGATCAGTTACGTCGATATGGAACACGTCGGACAGGGTTCGGCAGAGATCGCGCAGATGCACCGGCCCCTGGACGCAGACGAGATGGGCGCCAGTGCTTTCCTCCTGCAAGACCGTTAGGCCGCGATCCGTCTCGGAAAGTTTTGCCAGTGTTTCGGAGAGCTTGTTTTCATCGCGCTCGCTGCCCGGGACTAGGATCCTTTCAAGCATCGGGGTGGTCGGCTCCGTCCACTCAGGCGGGGCGGCCACCGCGTCTGATGTCAACAGCGAAGGGACGGGCAAGTGGTCGGACTTGACCGTCGCGAAGACGTCCCCCAGCGCAGGCACAACCGCCGAATTGGACTTCCCGTTTGCGAGATGCTGTACGGCGCCGAGGCTGGAGCCGCCCAGTGATACGCCCTGCCGCAGTCCCTCGCCAAGCGCGCGCACGAGCACTGTCTTACCGACATTCTGGCGATGATAGGCATGGAAGCTCACGGCGGTCAGCTTGTTTTCATCGACATTGCCTGCACGAGCCAGGCGCTGTCGAAGAACCCCCACCGGCGGCGCCTCGTGGCGCAGCGCCTTCATCAGCCTCATCATGCCGTTGCCGTGACTTGCGGCACCGATCAGGACTGGAATAATCCTGTTTTCCCTGAGAACCCGCGATGAAATGGCATAGAGCGCGTTGCTGGGCGGCTCGCGATCTTCGATCAGTTCTTCGAGAAGCCGGTCATCGAATTCGGACAGGTGTTCCAGGAGCTCGCTGCGCGCTTCGTGCTCGCGCTCGGCCGCGCTTTCGGGGATTGCGATCAGCGCCGAAGTCTGGCCTTCCCGATAGCGCCACGCCCGTTCCGAAATCAGATCGCAACTGCCTATGATCCTGTCCCCCTCGCGGATCGGGATCTGGCGAAGCAAAAGCGTGTGGTTGGCGTAGTCTTGAAGCGCGGCGATCACGTCCCTCAGCCGCCCTCCCGGTTCGTCCATCCGGTTGACGAAGAGGATGCACGGCGTCGCCGAGGCCTCGATTACGCGCAGATAGGGCGCGGCGAGCACAGCCTCCTCGGGTGCCGATGAAACGCACAGGATGCAGGCGTCGCTGGCAAGAAGCGCGTGCTGTGCATGCACCAACGCTTCGCTGGATCCCGGCGCATCCAGCGCACACCACGCCTCGTTTCCAAAGGTGAAT
Source organism: Rhizobium sp. SG741 (assembly GCF_012275435.1). Lineage (NCBI taxonomy): Bacteria > Pseudomonadati > Pseudomonadota > Alphaproteobacteria > Hyphomicrobiales > Rhizobiaceae > Rhizobium > Rhizobium sp. SG741. Next base: position 233,939 of record NZ_JAAZQP010000009.1, on the reverse strand, counting down.
TCTGTGAGGTTCAATCCATAAGGGGAGCTGGATTTTCTCGGCGCCCCCTCCAGGGAGCCGAGCTTTTCCACGACTGTTGATTTTCCGGTCTGCGAGGGTCCAAGCACGGTAAAGCAGCGCATAGGCATTCCTCCAACTGTCATAAACATAATTTTCAGCCTTCATAGGATGCCCTGAACCGCTGCAAGGCGCCAGAGGTGTTCGGTTTCACAGCGCTTTGACCTGGACTTGCATTTGAGGCTGAGTACGAACGTGAAAAGCGGCGAGGTCGAAAGCCTGCATTTTCTGCGTGTGGGCATGAAGAACTACCGCGCTTTCCTGCAGCTTTGGGCCAAATGGCTTCAAGACGAACGATGACGGGTAGGTTGCGCCGCGGCATGATCGGGTGTGAAAGTCCGTTTGAAACGGACATTTCTCCATTTTTATAAAGTCTTCTTGCCGGCCCCGGACGTTTCTTCTGTCCCTTCACGATGGCGATCCCGACTTCGAGGTTATCGGCCTGACGCACGCCCTCGCCTTGCCGGCCGTCCGCTGGAAGATCCTCAACCTGCAAAAACTAAGGAACGACAATCCGGTCAAACACGCCGAACAGCGTGGGAAGATCGAGCGCCTCTTCACACGATGCTGCGCCTTTGGCCGATCCACAGGATCGATGATCCGACGATTGGCTCGCCTCTCCCACCGGCCGGCGCTGCTGCCTATCGGAGATCACCTCGGTCTACTCGAATATCCTTCTTCCAGCTGGTGATTTCGCTCAAAAATATCGAAATTCAAAAACCTAGCGACTACAAAGGTTTAGCAGAGTTGATCGCGACCAACTTTTCTACGGAGCCTTTAAGCGGCAAAGGTCCCCGCGATTCTCCGCGAACTGACGCCGCGTGGTGTGGTTCGCATCGCAGCGAAGCTCCACAGCCCCCGGCTGCCAAACGCCTTTGCGGCATTAATGGGATTATGCCACGTACCTAGGCCCGATGCGTCGGATCAGCGTTATATTGGTCCGCCTACCCGTACACCAATATCCGACGCGTCCCTTGTATAAACGATACGTATCGTTTATATAGCGTCCACACGTCAGTCGCCTGGAGGCGCAATGACTAAGCATGCATCGACGTTTTTTATAGCGGACGATGGGCCGGGGTATGGTGGAGAATATGATCAGGTTACTGAATAGGAACCAAAGAGATGAACGGCCGGAAGAGCGGGTCATGACGGCACCGGCCAACTCGCAAGCGAGCGCACCGCCGTCCGCTGCGCCGGAAACGGCAAATTTGCGGGCGTTAATTGTCCCGGCAACCGCTATTATCATTGCGTTCGTTGCGGTCGGTGCTTCGTCGACGCGTTGGGATACATGGGTGGCGACAAGAAGCGTTCAATCCACAGACGACGCTGCGGTCTACTCCGATATTTCCGCCGTCAGCGCCCGTGTCAGCGGCACTGTCGAGACCATCTCGGTCGAAGATTACGCCCGGGTCAAGGCGGGCGATCCGATATTCTCCATCGACCGAAAGCCCTATGAGGTCGCACTTCGTGGCGCGAAAGCGAGGCTCGCTGCCGTCAACGCTCAACTTGGCGATAACGACACCCAGCACGCGTTTCAACTGACGCAGATCGACGTGGCCATTGCCCAGCAACAGGCGGCTGCCGCTGAAGAGGTCGAGGCGGAGAAGGAGCTCCAGCGACAGACGAGGCTGGGCATCGACGGGAGGGTAAGTACGGTCCAAAGCTTCGAAAAGGCGACCGCCGCTCACGAGCGGGCGCTTGCAAACCTGGATGTAGCGCGTGCCAACGTCGCCGCTCAGAGGGTCAAGCTCGACGTCCTCGCCAGACAGCGCGACATACTGAAAGCAAATCTCGATACCGCAGCATCAGATCTTGCCGCCCGCGAACTGGAGCTCGGATACACGAACGTACGGGCGCCAGTCGATGGCATCGTCGCCAGACGAAACGCGCAGGTCGGGAACTACGTTGCTGCGGGCACGCCCCTGATCTCGATTGTCCCGCTTCCGAAGATCTACATCCTGGCGAATTACAAGGAGAACCAGCTGTCCATGGTTCACGAAGGGCAGTCGGTCGATATCTCCGTCGATTTGCTGCCGGGTACGGCACTCCATGGAACGGTATCGAAAATATCCCCTGCGACTGGGTCAACCTTTGCTCTGCTGCCCGCTGACAACGCGACCGGCAACTTCACAAAGGTCGCGCAGCGTCTCACCGTTCGGATCGAACTCGACTCGGATCAGCCAAATTTCGATCGGCTGCGGCCTGGTATGTCGGTCACGACGCGCATCGCCACCAAGGGCGAAGACCATGTCTGAGAACTTACATCGGCGCGACCTCTCTCGCCAGGGCTACATCGCCGTGGCGATGATCATGGCATCGATATTGACAGCGTTCGACGTCCGCACTGCCGGCATTGGGCTCTCGGATCTGCGTGGCGCCTTCGGGCTCGGCTTCGATGAGGGCGCGTGGCTGAGCACCTTCGCAACGGCGCCACAGATCCTTGTGGCCCCGTCGATCGGCTGGTTGATTGCGGTGTTCGGGGTGAAGCGGGTCATGGTCGCTCCGACCATACTCTATTCGGCGATCTCCGTGGTCATCCCGTTCGTCCACGGATTCAATGTCCTGGTCGCGCTGCATGCTTTAAGGGCCGTTTTCCTCGGCATGTTCGTCGGCGCAACGCTGCTAACTGCTTTCCGCAATCTTGACCGCAGGTATTGGATCATCGCTCTTTCCTTCTACGTCCTGCGGATCCCGTTCGCGCAAAATCTCGGCCTCTATACGGCCGGCAGCTATTCCCAGACGATCGGCTGGCAATGGCTGTACTGGCAAGGTGCTATTGTCTCCCCGATGATCGGCATTCTCTTCTGGTATGGGACCAAACCGGCTGGAATCGACCATGCCCTTCTCAGGCGTGCTGATTGGGGCGGTATGGCACTGTTCGGCTCGGCGCTCACGACGCTGTATTTCGCGCTTGATCAGGGCAATCGGCTTGATTGGTTTCAGTCTGGCCTCATCGTGTCCTTGCTTGCCTCGGCTGTTTTTCTGATATGCGCGTTTCTGTGGCACGAGTCTCGGGTCGAACATCCCTGGGCCCATGTCTCGGTTCTTCGCACGCGAAACATAGCGCTCGGGTTCGCCGCCATTGCGTGTTTCATGACAACAAGCCTCGGCAGTTCGCTGATCGAGCCGAACTTCCTTGCTTCGGTGGCGCGATTGCGGCCTGAGCAGATTGGGGATTTCGAGGCGCCGTATGCGATCCTTCTGCTTGCAGGCGCGACCTTCACTGCCGTGGCGCTCGTGCGGAAACTCAAGCAGCGCGCCGCCCTGACGATAGGCTTTACATGTTTCCTGCTGTCCGCCTGGATTGGAACCCAGTTGACGAGCCAGTGGTCACTGCCCGAATTTCGACTGATCACGATCCTCCAGACATTCGGAGAGGAAATCGTCTTCCTTGCAGCCGTCGCAACCCTCTTCAGCAACGTAGACCCCGCGCGAGCCATATCGTTGACGGCCTACGTGCAGGTTATGAGATTGATCTGTTCGGAAACCGTGGCGGCAATCATGGTGACCTGGATCAGACAGCGCGAGCAATTGCATTCCTATCTTATCGGCCTCCACGTCACCGGGACGACGCCCGGATGGGGAACCACGCTGTCGCAACTTGCGTCCAGCATGGGGATGGAATCGAAAGCAGACGTTGCCAAGCGCGGGATCGGCGTTCTAACCACGATCGTGCAGCGCGAAGCCAATGTCGCGGCCTATATCGACGGGTACTGGATTACGTTCGCGGCCGCGGTCGCTGGATTGATCGTAGTTGCCCTCATGAAGCCCTCCCCTGCGCATCCGCTGACCGCGTGATGTAAGGTCACGACAATTTGCCGATCGCGGCGCGTAGCGCCTCGGTTTCGAACGTGACGTCAAGACCCGTCGATATCGTGTTACAGTTGGCCAATAGCCGATCGCTCTCCAATCAAAGGATCTCAACATGCGATCGTTATTTGATCAGCTCTTGCAGAGCGGCAAACGATCACAGCCATTCAATTTTGTTCTCAAGTCAAAGGAGTAGGCCGATGGAAGCCCCCTATATGCTGCGCCACAGGACAATCCCCCTTGCCACAGGCGGCAAAGAAATGCCTGCCGTTGGGTTCGGTACCCTCATCCCCGACCCGGCCACGACGAAGCGGGCCGTTGCAAAGGCTCTATCTGTTGGGTTTCGCCATTTCGACTGCGCTGAACGATATCGCAACGAAGAGGCAGTCGGAGAGGCAATTGCCGAGGCGATCGCGGATGGAACGGTTCAGCGCGAGGATCTGTTCGTCACAACGAAGCTATGGAATACAAACCACCGCCCGGAACGGGTGAAAGCGGCGCTTGAAGCAAGCCTTCGACGTCTTAAGCTCGACTACCTGGACGCCTATCTCATCCATACGCCTTATGCTTTTCTTCCGGGCGAGGAACTGGATCCGCGAGACGAGAACGGTCAGGTCATCTATGATGCCGGGATCAGCTTGATCGAAACCTGGCACGCGCTCGAGGAGCTCGTGGAAAGCGGTCGTTGTCGGTCGATAGGCTTATCTGACATCACCTCGGACAAGCTGAAGGAGATCGTCGCGAACGCACGCATCATGCCCGCCATCGTACAGGTGGAATCCCATCCCTACTTGCCCGAATGGGAGCTGCTCGACTATTGCCAGGCCAATGGGATCGTGCTGCTGGCGTTTGCGCCACTGGGCCATGCGATGGAGCCCAACTTGCTTACAGACCCTGTCATCACCGGGATCGCCGACCGCGTCAATAAGACGCCGGCGCAGGTGGCCCTTGCCTGGGCCGTACAGCGCGGCACCGCCTTCCTGACGACGTCGATCAAACCGCTTCGCATCGAGGAAAATTTCGCAATCTCGGCGCTTCCAGATCAGGAAATGGTACGGATCCGTTCCGACATATCGACGAACGTTCGGTTCAACAGCGTCGTCGAGACAGGCGTTCCCGGTTTCATCCCTCGGGTGAAATCGACGTAGATCGCAAGTCAAGCTCTCCCGGAGGGGCAAGGCGACCGTCAATGCTTCTCTGGCGCGCCGCCAGGCTTCGATCGCCCTCGGAGCTCCAGTTTCAGTTCGTACGACGGCAGTTATAGGAGCCCAAGATGGAAGACCAAAGAGTGAGATTGGCGCTCGAGCGGCATTGGGCGGCATCAGACGCCGGCGATTTTGACGTCGAGCATGAAATCTATCACGACGATGCATTGCTTGAATATCCGCAGTCCGGCGAGCGTATCCATGGTCGCCGCGAGATCCAGGAAAGCCACTTCGCCCAGCCCAACAAGAAGTGGTTTAGCGTTCGCCGGATCACCGGCAGCGCTAACCTATGGGTCACGGAATTCGTTCTGAACTATGACGGCAAATCCTCTGATGCGGTGAGCATCATGGAATTTCACAACAGGCTCGTCGCTAAAGAGACGCAATACTTCACTGAGCAGTTCGCCCCCTCGCCCTCCCGGGCACATTTGGTTGAAAGATAGACCACTCGCCATTGATCGGTGGTGGCGAGTTGGGATAGGTGCTGGTAATGACCACGAAGACAAAGACCTCGACAGCAAAGAAACGGACCTCGATCGGATCGCGCCGCAGCCCCGACGCCGAAGCAGCGGTGCTTGCCGCCGCCCGGGACCTGATTTCGGAGAGGGGTTATGCGGGATTTTCGGTCGATGAGGTCGCACGACGCGCCGGCGCCGGAAAAACCACCATCTATCGCTGGTATCCAACGAAGGCCGACCTCTTCATCGCCATCTATACGACCGAACGGTCGGCTTCCGTGCCTGTTCCCGACACCGGAAACCTCGTTGCTGATCTCGTGCAATACACGACAAGCCTCTGGCGTTTCTGGGCATCGCATCCGGCAGGAGCCGCGCTGCGCGGACTGATCGCCGAAGCGCAAGGCACTCCGGAAGCCCTCAGCGCCTTACGTGACAAGTTCCTTCCCGAACGGACAGCCGACGTCAGGCGAATTTTGACTGACGCGGCAAACCGGGGCGAACTGCAGGCGCACGAGGTTGATGACAAGATTTCGTTATGGGTCGGCTTCAGCTGGTTCAAACTGCTGATTGGCGAACTCCATAAGGAGGAGGTTATAAGCCCCATCATGATGCAGATTACCGGCCTTTCCAGCCGCTCGAAGCAGTGATCGGCATTAATCGGCGTAACCAATCGACAGGAGAGCGTAACCGATGTCCTCGGATATGGTTCGTCATCAGAATGCCGAGCAGGCGGCAGTCGGGCTGTCTGACGTTCTTGACTTCCGTCTTTCGGTCGTCTTCTGCGGCCTGAACCCCGCCTTGACGGCTGTCCGGGACGGGCGCAACTTCTCGTCTCCGAGTAACCGATTTTGGAAGGCGCTACATCTTTCCGGCTTCACGCCGCGACTCCTGCAGGCCGAAGAAGAGCAGGAGCTTCTCCTTTACGGATGCGGCATCACCGCCGTTGTCTCCCGCGCGACGAGGAGTGCCATTGAGATAACGACGAGCGACTACAAAGAGGCAGCACCTCTCTTTGAAGCAAAGATGAGGAAGTTCGCGCCCGCGAACCTCGCCTTTCTCGGTAAAGCGGCTTTTGCAGCAATCACATCCAAGCCCGACTGCGACTGGGGCAAGCAAAGCGACTTTTTTGCCGGAGCACAAACCTGGGTACTGCCTAACCCCAGCGGGCTCAACAGAGCTTTCAGCCTGGATCGCCTGAAAGCGCATTACCTTCAGCTGAGAGCGGAGACTGAGCCCACCGCCCGGCATCGAGATCTGTAAGCTGGAAAACGATATGACTTGTCGTGGCTCTTGAACGGATCCGAACCACTGACCCTGCTATTCCAAGCCCGTGGACACCAAGGATCTAGGAAGCCCTGTAACCTCATGTCGCTCTCCCGCGCAATGCGGCTCTGTTCCTCGCGCGACTTGGAACTAACATTGCAGCTACTGGATCGCGAGTCGCGTGAATTGGGCCGCCCGGCGAGGAATGGCGTATGCTCCTGCCATGAGGTGGACGCTGCACACGCCTTCGGATAGGGTACAATCAGGCGTTGATGAACGCCAACAGATCCGGATTGATCACGTCGGCATGCGTGGTCAGCATGCCGTGCGGGAAGCCCTTGTAGATTTTTAGGGTGCTGTTCTTCAGCAGTTTGGCCTGGAGTTCCACGGCGTCCTTGTAGGGAACGATCTGGTCGTCATCGCCCTGTGTGACCAGCATCGGTACGGTGATTGCCTTAAGGTCTTCTGTCTGGTCGGTCTCCGAGAAGGCCTTGATGCCGTCATAGTGGGCTTTGGCACTGCCCATCATGCCCTGGCGCCACCAATTGTCGATCACGCCTTGAGAGACCTTCGCGCCCTCGCGGTTGAAGCCGTAGAATGGGCCGGAGGCAACGTCGAGGAAGAACTGCGCGCGATTGGCTGCGAGTGCGTTACGGAAACCATCGAATACTTCGATCGGTGTGCCATCAGGATTGGCTGCGGTCTTGACCATCAGCGGCGGAACGGCGCTGACAAGAATAGCCTTGGCGACACGGCCCTGCGGCTGCCCATATTTGGCGACGTAACGAGCGACTTCGCCGCCGCCTGTCGAATGGCCGATATGGACGGCGTTGCGCAAGTTCAGGTGCTCAGCCACGGCGGAGGCATCGGCGGCGTAATGATCCATGTCGTGACCGTCGCTCACCTGTGACGAGCGGCCATGACCGCGGCGATCATGTGCAACGACGCGGTAGCCCTTGCTGACGAAGAATAGCATTTGCGCATCCCAGTCGTCGGACGACAATGGCCAACCATGGTGGAATACGATCGGTTGCACATCCTTTGGACCCCAGTCCTTATAGAAGATTTCAACGCCGTCCTTGGTGGTCACGTAACTATGGGTCATCGGTTCGATTCCTTGCTGATGTGGGGAAATTTTCTTTTCAGAAGCGAAAGCCGGAATAGCCAGAGCCAATGAAATAGTAGTGCCGGTCAGTAGAACCTGCCGGCGGGAAAGGGAAAATTCGCTGGTCATGAGATATCTCCGAGATTTTGAGCCGGCCAAGTCCATATTGGCCGACATGACCATCGACGGGCCGATATGCTTACTCGGCGCTTCGAGTGCTTTCGAACAGGAACCAGGCGCGGCGCTCGGCCTCGTCGACCCAGTTCTCGATCAGGCTGGCAGTCGCGATATCGCCGTGCTCGTCGCAGAGATTGTGGGTCTCCTTCATCAACGACACCAGCGTGAGATTGTCGTCGCGAAGTTCGGCCAGCATGTCCGCCGGCGTGACGAAATCAGCATCGTTGTCGAGCAGGCGCTGCAGTTTGGAAATATGGCTGATTGAGCGGATCGTCGTGCCGCCGATCTTGCGGGCTCTCTCGGCGACATCGTCCGTCATCGCAAAAATCTGCTCGCCCTGTTCGTCAAGCATCAGGTGATAGTCGCGGAAATGCGGCCCGCTCATGTGCCAATGGAAATTCTTGGTCTTGAGGTAAAGGGCAAAGACATCGGCCAGAAGCGCCGTCAGTGCGCCGGATATATCGGCAGTCGCGTTTGTGCCAAGCGTTGTCGGTGTTGCAAGCGGCGACTTGCGGTGTTTTTCAGCGAGTGTGCGGTCCATCATGATCTCCATTGGGTTGAGCGGGTTGCTGGAGACTTTTTAGACCAGGCCCCGCGCCCGCAACATCCAATGCTTGGCTAGTCGAACCCACACTTTGGTATAGTTTCGCAGCGCTGCGGCTGAGGTTAGATATCGAATGTCTTCAACCTCCTCCCAAGAAGACACGCTGGGCACCGAGGCCCTGACGGTTCAGGCGGCTCCTCCCCCCGAACCTGCGGATGTCGCGATCCGATCGAGGCCATCCCAGCCGCCCTGGGATGGCCTTTCTTTTTTACCGCCTATCAGATTGAGTTCACACGCGAATAGCGGATTTTGGAATTGCGTTTTCTCCAACGGGATGGCTTGATGACGCGATCGACATCCAGGTGGGAACCGGCATGCCTTCGCTTGAACTTGTGAATCCAAAACGACGGTTATCAGCACGCTACGAAACTGGCATTCTGTCGTTCGCATTCGCTCTTGCGGCAACAGTCTTCTATCTCGATACGTTCACCGACATTCACAGCGCGCTCGCCACGCTCTATGTCATCACACTCCTACTGTCGGCGGAAACGCTGACAGAAAAGGGAACGTTGCTGCTGACGGCGGTCTGTGTTGGTCTTTCAATGTTATCTTACGTGGCTGCCCACGGCACAGACACCGACCTTGCAGCAATATTGCGCCTGGCTGTGGCCGTCGCGGCCATATTGATTACCTGTGCGCTGATCATAAGGAACCACCGTGCGCGTCATGATCTGATAAAATCCAATGTCGCCTTGCAGAGTAGCGAGGAACGCTACCGGACGATTTTCGAGCAGAGCCGCGTCGCCCTGTGGGAGCGTGATTATTCTGAGGTGCGCGCGTTGTTGATGAAACTGAAGACGCAGGGTGTCGTCGATCTGCGTGCCTACGCGCGAGACAATCCGGACTTCATCTCAAACTGTATTGCGAGCGTCCCCACGGTCGCCGCCAATGCCGCGGCACTGGAGCTTCTCGGCAATGTCAGCGCACAGAACGGCGGCTCGATGCGCCGCTACATCGCACAGGATGACGCCACCTTTCTCGGGCTAATGGCGGCAATATTTGAAAACCAAAGCTATTTCGAGGGAAAGGGCACGATCATCACCAGCGATGGCACCACCAAGCTGGTGTTGCTGACGGTCGGATTTCCAGCGGACGTGGCCAATTTCAACCGCGTCATTGTCGGCATGTTCGATATCACCGAGCGGGAACTGGCCCAGAAGGCGTTGTTCGAGGCCCAGGCTGAACTCGCACTGGCCTCACGCGCGGCGACCGTCGGCGCCCTGTCTGCATCGCTGGCCCACGAACTCAACCAGCCACTCGGCGCAATTGTCGTCAATGCACAAACCCTTCAGCGCTGGCTAGACCGTGACCCTCCGGATCTGGCTGCGGTCTCCCGGTCTGCTGAACGCATCGTGCGCGACAGCCAGCGTGCCAGCGACATCATTCAGAGCACCCGGTCGATGCTGACCGAGCGCTCGCCAGTCATTGAGCCAGTGTCACTGGCCGATCTCGTCAGCGAGACACAAACATTGATGGAGAGCGAACTTTCCCGGAACCGGATTATATTCGAAACGAGCGAGACTTCCGGCGTCACCAGCGTCCGTGCTGTCCGCATCGAACTGCAGCAGGTGCTGATCAACCTTATAACCAACGCCATTCAGGCAATGGCCGCGACGCCGGAAGATCTTCGACGGATCTCGGTATCGATCAATCCGGCGGATGGACGGAGCGTCCGGGTCGGTGTCTGTGACAGTGGGCCTGGCCTGAGCGCCGGCATTCTCGAAAAATTGTTCAAGCCGTTTTGCACCACCAAGGAAACCGGCCTCGGCATGGGACTAGCAATCTGCCGCAGCATGCTCGAAGCCCGTGGTGGCTCCCTGACCGCCAGCAATCACATCGAAGGCGGCGCGCTGTTCGAAATGATCGTGCCGATGGAGGCTATCCAATGAATGATGCCAGAAAACTCGCCAAAACCACGAGCAACAATACGCCCGTCGTTTACGTCGTGGATGACGATCCATCGATCCGAGAGGCGCTTGTCGATCTCTTCCTGTCGGTGCGAACGCAAGCGCAAGCGTTCGAAAGCGCTCAGGATTTCCTGGACAATGCCGATCTCAAGCGGCCAGGCTGCATACTGCTCGACGTAAGGCTGCCCGGCGCCAATGGCCTGGACTTCCAGCTTCATCTGGAAAGACTCGGCAACCAGATGCCGATCATCTTCATGACCGGCCATGGCGATATACCGATGACCGTGCGGGCGATGAAGGCCGGCGCGGTGGATTTTCTTAGCAAACCGTTCCGGGATCAGGATATCCTCGATGCTGTCTCCGTGGCGTTTCAGAAAGACCGGGACCTGCGCCAACAGTCTGCGGCGAGTGGCGCCGTCACGGAACTGGCCAAGACATTGACCCGCCGCGAACACGAGGTCATGACGGCTGTCGTCCAGGGCCTCATGAACAAACAGATCGCCTTCAACCTTGGCATCAGCGAGATCACCGTCAAACTCCATCGCGGCAATGTCATGCGCAAAATGGAGGCACGCTCGGTAGCAGATCTGGTCCGTAAAGCCGAGCTGCTTGGGCTGTGAGAGGCAAAACCTAGACCCTTGTATGGTACAAGGACCGGCCTGGAAGGAGCATATACCGGGTTGTTGATCCAATACGGCAAGGCCAAAAGAAATTGTACAAAACACCAGTCATAGCCATCGTCGACGATGATCGGTCGATCCGCGAAGCGCTTGACGATCTCATTTTGTCCTGCGGCTACCAGAGCCGCCTGTTCGCGTCCGCGGAAGAGTATCTTGCCGACCAGGATCGCGCCTCAATCGACTGCATGCTCGTGGATGTCAAAATGCCCGGTCTCACGGGAATCGAGCTGCAGGCTGTGCTGAACAAACAGGATACGCTGAAACCGCCGATGATCTTCATGACATCCTATAGCGACAGTATAACAAGGGCGGCGGCGATGAGTGGCGGCGCTTTTGCCTTTCTCGGCAAGCCCGTGAATCTTAACCAACTGCTCCAGTGTCTCGAACAGGCGCTGAAGCACTGATCCACGCCAAGGAGGAGTAAATCCATGTCGCACGGTTGTTCGCACACATCGACGATCCGCACGGTTCGCCCCAAAACGCTGGGCTGCGAGGAATGCCTTGAAACCGGACAGGCTTGGTTTCACCTGAGGCTCTGCCGCGAGTGTGGCCACGTCGGGTGCTGCGACCAGTCCCCCGGTCGCCACGCCACCGCACATTTCCATGCCACACAGCATCCGATCATAGAAGGGTACGATCCGCCGGAAGGCTGGGGATGGTGCTACGTCGACGAGATCATGGTTGAATTGCCGGACCAGACTCCGCAGCTTGGCCCTATACCTCGCTATTACTAGACCACCACAAATCCTCGACGCCATTTCCGACACGTTTCAAGCCAGGAGAAAAATTGATGGCGGATCTCAGTGCAAGACAGCACCAGATGTTTCCGGAACTGAGCCCTCGTCAGGTCGAGACGGCCAAACGTTTTGCCAGTGGCGAGCCGCAGCATTTTGAACCCGGGGAATTTATCTACAAGGTCGGCGATCACGCGGCACCTGCCTGGCTGGTGCTTGAAGGTTCGATGGATGTCTTTCGCCATGAAGGCCTGTCGCATGAGGTGCCGATCACCACCCATGGTGCCGGTCAGTTGTCGGGTGAAGTCAATCAACTTTCAGGGCGTCCGACACTGGCCGGGGCACGGGCTGGCTCCGACGGCTGCACCGCGGTTGCCTTCGATGCAGCCCATCTTCGCGCCCTGGTGATCGGCTCGGCGGATGTCGGCGAGATTATCATGCGGGCTTTTATCCTGCGTCGCGTTGGTCTGATCGATTCCGGCGCGGGTTCTGTTCTGATCGGGGTTCCGGGGAATGCAGCGCTGTCACGCCTACAAGGATTTCTTGCCCGCAGCGCCTTTCCCTATATCGTGCTCGATTCTGCCAGTGAAGGCGAAGGCCGTGCTCTGACCGAACGCTTGGGCATCCTCGCGTCCGAACTGCCGCTGATGGTCTGCCCCAATGGAACGGTATTAAAAAACCCGACCGACATGGAAGCCGCCGCTTGCCTTGGCATGACGCCGGAACTCACACCCGGCAAGCTTTATGACGTTGCCGTTGTTGGCGCTGGGCCGGCTGGCCTCGCCACCGCCGTATATGCCGCCTCCGAAGGGCTCGACGTCATCGTCATCGACGAACGTTCGGTAGGAGGACAGGCCGGCGCGTCGTCGCGGATCGAAAACTATCTCGGCTTCCCGACCGGCATATCCGGCCAGGCGCTGGCCGGGCGCGCCTATAACCAGGCACTTAAATTCGGCGCGGAAATGGTCTTGCCGGTCGCGGTCGAAGGCCTGATCGCGTCCGAGCGCGATACCGGTGTGCTGACATTGAATCTTGCCGGCGGTAAAGACGTGACGTCGCGTACGATCGTCATTGCTTCCGGTGCGCACTACCGGCGCCCGGGTATCGCCAACATCGAACGCTTCGAGGGCAATGGCATCTCCTATTGGGCGTCACCAATCGAGGCAAAACTCTGCGCCGGCGAAGAGATCGCCCTGGTTGGCGGCGGCAATTCGGCCGGCCAGGCCATTGCCTTTCTCGCACCTCAGGTCAGGAAACTGCATCTCGTCGTCCGGCGCGCGCTCGAAGAGACGATGTCGCAATATCTGATCGACCGCATCAGGGCTTTCCCCAATGTCGAACTGCACATGCACTGCGAAGTGGATGCGATCGACGGCGATCCCGCAGGCGGCTTGAAATCCGCGACCCTGCGCAATCGGCTTGATGGCAGCGAACGACAGCTGTCACTTCATCATCTTTTCCTCTTCATCGGCGCTGATCCGAATGCCGGCTGGATCAGCGACCGCGTCCATACCGATGACAAGGGCTTCATCGTCACCGGACGATCCTTCGATGCACTGTGCAGTTTCACCCGCAGTCCCCTGCCGCTGGAAACCAGCCTGCCGAATGTCTTCGCCATCGGCGATGTCAGGGCCGGATCGACCAAGCGGGTGGCCGCCGCAGTCGGAGAAGGTGCCGCCGTTGTCTCCCAGATCCACGCTGCGCTCAGCCTGACGAAGACCTCGCACTGAAACGCCGGCCAATATTCTAAATCAAACGACCCGCTGGCGGATGCCAACGGGTCGAAATGTCATTCTCTGACGTGATAGACGATCAGTCGACGCTCAAATTGCCGATGCACCAAGCTGCCGGCCATATGCAACGATTTCCCGGCCAACGGAGATGCGATCAGCCTCGAACCGCTGCAGGGCGGCATGAAGGTCAACCGCAGACGCCAGGCAGTTGCTCAACGCCATGACATCGCCGGCTGCTTTCGACACGCCCATCGCGGTGTGCGGTCGCGCGACGAATGCGGCGTCACCGACCAGAACGATGGATCGGCCGATCATGCGGGGTGCCTCGTAGTCGAAAATCCCTTGTATCGACGGGCTGGGCTCCGCTTCCACCGCCAGCGCGAATTGCGGCGGAAGCATCTGCCTGGCATCGGCGCGAAAAGTTTCCCGGCGGTCATTCGACAAGCCACCACGCGGTAGCGAAAACGAATGCGTCCGCTGATCGAGATCGGTGAACGTGCCGGCAAGTGCGCTTGGCTGCACCTTGCGGTACCAGACCCAGTTGTATCGACGGTCACCCCTGCTCAACTCGCCTTTCGAACCTGGAACAAGATAGCCGAGAGCGTGCACGCCCGGGCGGACATGGAAGGCAAACCGGTCGAGAAGCAGCGCGGCGGCCGCTGGCACGCTCGTTTCCGGAATCAACCCACGCCAAGCGACATAGCCGGAATAGCGATTTCGATTATCCCTGGCATTGACCGCCCCGCGCACCACGGAACCGAGGCCATCGGCGCCGATCACAAGATCGGCTCTCTCCCGCGTACCGTCACCAAAAATCAGTTCCGCACCGCTCCCGCCGTCCAGCACCTCGACGACGTCCCGGCCCAAGAAATAGGTTTCGGGCGCGATACGCGACGCGACGGTTTCAAACAGGAAATCCCAGGAGATTTGCGTCTGTGGCATGTTAACGGTCTGGGCGATACTACCATCCTGATTGAGATAGATGCGTTCCTTCGCCACCACGCCGATACGGGCAACATGTTCACACCCGATCAGCCGGAGAATGTGCAGCAGGTCGCTCTGACCGACCAGGCCCGCTCCCCGGCCGGCAAGACCGTTCTTCGATCGCTCGTAGATGCGAACATCATGGCCGGCCTGCTGTAACAAAATGCCGGCGAAGAGGCCGGCGAGCGAACCGCCGACGATTCTGATACGAAGCTGTTTCATGGTCCCGACCTCAGTGTCCGACAACCGTTGGCGAATGCCGGCGATGATGAAAGATTTTCACAGAGAACGCTGCGATGCCAAGTGCCGCGCCAAGCAGGCTAACGAAGAGCCAGCCGCCCTGGCCCCATGCCAACGTCGCCAGTGCGGAGCCTGCCGCCCCACCGAGAAACATACCGGTCATGAATACCGTGTTGAGCCGGCTGCGGGCATCCGCATCGAGCGCATAGATAATGTGCTGGTTGGAAATGAGCGCACTTTGTATTCCGAAATCGAGCACGATGACGCCGACAACCAGGGCAGCGACCGATGCCCAGACGCCGAAGATCAGCCAGGCGGCGATCGATAGGCCCGCGCCCATCCAGACCACAAAGTGTGGTCCCCGTCTGTCGGCGATCCGGCCTGCGAGAGGCGCCGCAAATATGCCGACTGCACCCACGATACCGAACAGACCTGCAACGTCCGCTCCCAGCTGGAACTTTGACCCGGCGAGATAGAGCGCCAGAATGGTCCAGAAGGCCGTGAAGGACGCAAACAGGAATGCCTGAATGGTCGTTGCAGCCCTCAATGCCGGATGCCGTTGCCACAGCTGGCCGAGCGACCGGATCGCCTGATGATAGCGCAAAGTCGATATCGGCCGGTGATGGGGCAGGACGGCAAACATGAGACCTGCGGCGAAAAGGGCAAGCGGCACCCCGATCCAGAACATCTCGCGCCAGCCTGCATGCACACCGACAAAACCGGAGAGGGTGCGGCTGAACAATATACCCGACAGTACCCCTGCCATGACCGTTCCGATCGTGGCGCCGCGCTTTTCCGGCGCTGCCAGAGATGCGGCAAAGGGTACGATCTGCTGGGCGACGGTGGAACACGCGCCGACGATGACGGAGGCTACGACCAGCATCCAGGCGGTCGGCGCAAGTGCCGCGAGCGCCAGCGCTGCCGCCAGAACCACCAACTGACCGATAATCATGCGGCGGCGATTAACGAGGTCGCCGAGCGGCAGCAGCAAGAACAACCCGAGCGCATAGCCGAGCTGGGTCGCCGTGGGCACCATGCCGGTAATCGGCTGCTGGCTAAAATCCGCCTCGATAAGACCGAGCATCGGCTGATTGTAATAGATGTTCGCGACGGCAATGCCGCCCGCGACGGCCATGGCCAGCAGTGCTGGTTGTCCGATCGCATCATCATGGGCGGCCCTTGTCGCCCCGGCCTGTATCTGTCCGGTGTTTTCCATCATCCTGCTCCATCGCCAATTGATCTGAGCAAGGTATGTCCAACGGCGTTGCACGCACATCGAATAGACGTCTACCTAGACCTATACATCGATCTAGGTTCGCATCGATGGGTTCCATGCTAGACCCAGCGAATACGACGAAGGGAAATTGCGATGAGCGAGAAGGACCGGATGGGATCGAGCGCTACGCATCGTCAGCAGGTGGCTGGGGTGCACTGAAGTGCCGTTGCCAAAACCCCTTCCTCATCAATAGATCATAGCTGAGGGCGCGGCGACACTTTCAATCGAGGAAGAGGCGATCATCGTTGCCTTCCGCCGACACACACTGCTGCCGCTGGATGACTGCCTCTACGCCCTGCAGGTTACGATCCCGCATTTGACCCGCTCGTCCCTACATCGCTGCTTACAGCGGCATGAGAACAAAGCGATCATCGCCGATATGCCAACATACGGATATCGCCGGGTTCACGCCATCCTGCGCCGTAACGCTTGCAGCGAAAGCCGCTCGTGGCCAAACGCTAAACGTGTCTATCGGGTGATGAAGGTGCATGGCATGCTTCTTCAGGGCTATACAGGCGCAATCGATACCCGCCGCCACGATGACGCGTCGCCGTCGAGCAGTCCAATCGACGTTGGTGCTCAGACGGCCAGTCACCTGATCACCGACGACCGCCATGTTAGCCACAGCCAAATCAACACTATTCTGGCTCATTTAGATTCGCCCCCGTAGATGGAATTCAACGTATTGATCCGATTACGCAATCCCGCTACAAAGTAGGTTACGATCGTGCGCGGATGGCCCCATCTGATCTCTTAATTTTCGCTGAATTTCAAAGCTCGGTTGCTGCATCTACCGCCATCCCCGCTCTGCCTGTCACGGCGAAGCCACCGCGAGCTCCGCACCTTCATCGGCGAGCGCGCGTCTCACGAATGGCTTTTGCCCATGTCGACGTCCACATGTGCCGGCTGCGCTTCGGTCTGCGTAGTGCTCGTCGTCACTATCGCGGTAAAGTCGTTCTGCGCCGCGTAGATTAGCCTCTCAAGATCCATGTAGTCCGCGGCTTTCAGTTCTCTGGCTTTCAGGACCAGGCGGCGGTGAACGACAAGGCGGTCGTCTTCTTTCTCGTACCTGGCCGTGTAAAAGCCGACTTCATTTTGAACATCGACATCTTTCGGAGCGGTCGCAATCTTGAGATTCGAGGGAAGCGCCTTGCCGCGCACGTCATCCTCCTTGAAATGTGCCGCCTCCCATTTGTCGACGTCTGCGACAGAGTGATTGACCGAGGCCAGTTCCTCCTCCTGCTTTATCGCCGCGATCCACTCCCCCACGGCTGCTTTATACGCGCTTTGAAGTTGGTCGAGGTCGGACATATCGACTTGCATGGCACCCCAACGGTTGACACCGTCCTTATAAATTATTCCGATGAACGAACGACGACAGTCGTGTTGGCGAGCGGCGGCGGATCTTGCGATCCCGACGCTGGAGCTGACCTTGACGAAAGCGTTGGAGAAGACCGTCGAGCGCACCCTCAATACCGAAAGTCATCAGGCTGGAAACACCGTCAACCAATCTGCCTTGACTTGGAACAAGGCGCCGCCGCTAGAGGGATGGTATTTGATCTGTGGTTGGGTCGCTAACAGGTCATGCTCATTGGAGTAAAGACCCATCAACTGGCCGACAATCGTTCGGCCAGTTGCGGCCGGCAAGCGACGACGAGCGAATTGATATGAAAAGGGAGATAGGAATGGTGGATCGCCAACGCATCGGCTGCGAAAGATTGCGCGCCAAGATCACGAGTGCGGAGGACGCAGCTTCATTCATCACTTCGGGAAGTACCGTGGGAATGAGTGGCTTTACGGGCTCCGGTTATCCCAAAGCCGTCCCCCTCGCATTGGCCAGGCGGATCGAAGCCGAGCATGCAGCCGGCAACCCTTTCCGGGTACGCGTCTGGACCGGCGCTTCAACCGGACCAGAACTGGACGGCGCCCTTGCCACGGCCGACGGCATAGAGTTTCGCTTGCCATATAATTCCGATCCGGTCGCCCGTGAAATGATCAATCGCGGCGAGATGGAGTATTTTGACATGCACCTGAGCCAGGTCGCACCCATGGCGTGGCAAGGCTTTCTCGGACCGCTCGATACGGCAGTGATCGAAGTGACCGGGATCAGGCCCGACGGCTCGCTTATCCCGTCTTCCTCGGTTGGCAATAATAAGACTTGGCTCGATCGCGCGCACCAGGTGATCCTCGAGGTCAACAACTGGCAGAATGCGGCCCTCGAAGGCATGCACGATATTTACTACGGCACCGCATTGCCGCCCGACCGCCGCCCCATCCCACTCGTTCGCCCCGACCAGCGCATCGGCGAGCCGTACTTCCGCTGCGACCCTCAAAAGATCGTCGCTATCGTCGAGACCCACGCGCCGGACCGTAACCTTCCTTTCGCGCTGCCGGACGAGGCGGCGCGGTCCATCGCCGGGCATCTGCTGGAATTCTTTCGTCATGAGGTGGCAAAGGGGAGGCTTCCCGCCTCCCTGCTTCCAATCCAGTCGGGTGTCGGCAACATTGCCAACGCCGTGCTCGGCGGTCTTGTTGATGCGCCGTTTGAGGACATGACCGCCTACACGGAAGTGATCCAGGACGGCATGCTGGACCTGCTAGAGGCGGGCAAACTTCGCATGGCTTCCGCCACGGCGTTTTCGCTGAGCCCCGAGGCTGCAGCACGGCTCAATGGCGACATGGCGCGCTTCCGCGACAAGATGATCCTTCGCCCCCAGGAAATCAGCAATCATCCGGAGCTGATCCGGCGTCTGGGCTGTATCGCGATGAATGGGCTGATCGAGGCCGACATTTACGGCAATGTCAATTCCACGCACATCATGGGGTCGCGGATCCAGAATGGCATCGGCGGGTCAGGCGATTTTGCACGCAACGCCTATGTTTCCATCTTCATGACGCCCTCGACGGCCAAGGGCGGGAAGATTTCCGCAATCGTGCCGCAGGCAAGCCACGTGGATCACATCACCCAGGACGTGCAGGTAATCGTCACCGAGCAGGGGCTGGCCGACCTGCGCGGCCTTTCGCCCAAGCAGCGTGCCGAAGTGATCATCAGGAACTGCTCGCATCCCGACTACAAACCGGCACTGCTCGATTATTTCCGGCGAGCCAAGGAACATTCCTATGGCCAGCAGTCACCGTCATTACTGGGCGAAGCACTATCCTGGCACCAGCGGTTCATCGAGACCGGTTCCATGCTGGCTTGAGGAATGGGCGATGCCGGGCACTGTAAAGTTATCGGCCTTGGGTTAAAGTGCGGCACGAGGTCTGTGATCAAGCGACCTGCAGATGGGCGATCTCGCTCCACATCTGCATCGCGGCCGCTCGCAGCTCGCGACAATGGGCAGAAGGAGTGTCTTGGCGCGGAACAAGAAATAGGTTGGCGATCGGGTCGTGGATGGAAACGAAGCCTTGAAGCTGTCGTGATGATTTGAAGCGTTTCATGATCCGCTCACGCCGTCTGATGGGTTGATGGGAATTCTCCGCCCGATTGTTCAGCCCTTTGTGAGAGGTTCTGTCGCAAACTTTTCACCGGATTTGCAACCTGTATGGTCATGCCATAGATCTGAGTTGAAGATGAGCAGGCATTGTTGGGTTCCCCGATCATGATCGATTTCAAAGGCAGTCACTACCCGAAAGACGTGATCTTATACGCGGTGTTTTTCTACATCAGATATGCGGTCTCCTATCGTGATTTAGAAGAGATCATGGCTTAGCGTGGTGTTGTCGTTGACGACGCGACGCTGAACAGATGGGTTGTGAAATATTCGCCCTTGATTGCCGGCCGGGCCCAGCGCCAGAAATCTGCTACCAGCAGTTCCTGGCGGATGGACGAGACCTATATCCAGGTCAAAGGCAAATGGACCTATTTCTATCGGGCTGTCGACAAATTCGGCAAAACCCTTGATTTCATGCTGTCTGAACACCGCGATGAGGCTGCGGCCAGCGCCTTCTTCGCCCGCACGATCGAGAACAACGGCTGGCCTGAAAAGGTCGTCATCGACAAGAGCGGTGCGAACCTGGCAGGTTTGCAAAACATTAACTGGCTGCTGCTGTTGCAGGGATGGTTCTGGCTGATCGAGATCCTGCAGGTCAAATACCTCAACAACATGATCGTGCAAGACCACCGGTTTATTAAGAAGCTGACACATCCGATGAAAGGCTTCAAATCCTCTCAGTCTGCATCAGCAACACTGGATGGCATCGAAGTGGCGCATATGATCCGCAAGCGGCAATTTCCAACAAGTGGCCAATCCGCATTTCAGCAATTCGCCGCAATCGCAGCATAACTATGTTCAGCGATAGCTGTTTCCGCAACCTTTCCAAAAGTTTGCGACAGAACCTTCCTTGGCATTGATTGCCGCGGGGCGGTGGCGACGAGCTACCGCCCTTCCCTCCAGCCTACCCCAAGGCCCGTCAGCAGAACGCCTGTATTCGCGAGGCGATTTCTCGGCACAGGACCGTAGAGGGAAGCGCCCAGCATCCGTCGGCGCGAAGGAAATCCGCCACTGAGCCGCCGCGACCCTGCGCTGGTTCGAGGCAAGGAAGCAAAAGTGTGTCCTTTCCGAGGACGAGATGTTCGCGACGAAGCGACGACACAAGATGGACCACAAGCTCCGGCTTGCTGCCGGCATTGTGTCTGGCTTGGCGTTTCAGCTTGTCAGATGCGGTTGCCACGGGGGGCTTGTCTATGATTTCCACATCACCACAAGCGTCGAATACAAACGATATGCCCGGTGACATTCCCAATTCGAAAGGCGAAGACTCGCGCGCGTGCAGCTTTTGCGCGATCAGATGAAAGCAATGCCCCCATTCAATGGCATCGAACCGATCCGATGCATCATTGAACTTCATGGGGAGCAGCAACATTCCCGCCTGCGCCAGCGTCGCGTTAGAGAAGCCTCGCATCTTGGTATAGCTGTTAAGGCTGAAAAAGAGCGGGCCGGCCTTTGCAACTGGGGTCGGAAGCCGGGGCGTCGGGATTTCTCCATGACGTGCCGTCTGAAATTCTGCCTGCGCGAAGCCCATCCAATTGTCCCGTCTGTCCGCCATGCCGCCAACGCCATCGCAGATCAGCGACTGTGGAGCTAGGTTAGCGGCCTCAGCTGCGGCCGTCACCTATACAAAGGTCTGGTCAGACCAGACTTTTGCGCGATGGGCCATCGGGATGGCGATCAGTATTGTCATGGAATGCCTCAATCCCCTGGAGACAATCAGATGCCCGACCAAATCCGCCCCCGTGATAGGGCCAGAGCCTTCACGCCAGCGCTCGCCGATTTTGTCGATGACCCTCTGTTTTCCAAAGTTTGGGAACGTGACGGCCTTTCAAAGCGTGACCGCAGCTTGATCACTGTCGCTGCCCTTGTGGTGATGTACCGGCCGAACGAGCTCGCCCCGCATCTTCGCCGCGCCGTCGAAAACGGACTGAGCAAGAAGGAAATCAGTGAAGCAATCACCCATCTCGCCTTCTATGGCGGCTTCCCTGCCGCAATCAGTGCCTCGGCGATCGCCAATGAGGCTCTCGGGACGCTTCACGGTGAATGACGCTCCACCGATCATCGCACAGGATGTCCGGTTCACTTTTGAACTTTGACTGTCCGGAATCGTCAGTTCCATTCGCACTTCAGACACCCGATCTGTGCCTTATCGAACAGATTGGAATAGTCATGACATCGATGAGAGATTTTTACAGCTTCCGCCATGGTGCATTTGACGTCACCGTCCTCTCGGACGCACCAGCTGAAAGCTCCGATTTCGGACCTTTGGCGGAAAACGTTCATACAGCTTCGGACGGATCTCAATGTGAGGACAGTGGCTCCGACGAGATTTGTCTTGCGCCATCAAACATACCCTTCCTTGTGACCGCGGATGAGATGATCCTCGTCGACGTCGGTGCCGGCGAAAGAAAAAGCGAGAAAACAGGGTTTCTGGAAGCCAATCTGGAAGCGATTGGCGGCCATGCGGCCGACATCAGCCTTGTCGTTCTTACGCATGCCCATCCTTGTCACATCTGGGGCCTTGTGCGGCCGGACGGGTCACTGCGGTATGCAAATGCGCGCTATGTGATGAGCGAAGCCGAGTGGTCATTCTGGATGACGGACAACGATGAACCGACAACAGAATATGAGCGTATGAGCCGGTCCCACACGCGAAAAACTCTTTCCGCGATCCTCGGGCGCGTGACGCTGGTTGAAAATGGTGACGAGATCATACCCGGATTGCGGGTTCTCAGCTCATGCGGCCATACTCCAGGTCACATCGCGGTGATTCTCGAAAGCGACGTGCCGCTCATCGTGACAGGCGATGCGGTGGCCAGCGACGTTGTTTCATTCGAACATCCCGATTGGAGCTTTGGCTTTGACATTGATGCGGGACAGGCGGCTACCACGCGACGCCAAATCCTTAATCAGGCGGAAGAAGAGCGGGCAAAGCTCCTCGGATTTCGATGGCGATATCCCGGGGTCGGGCGCGCCGAGCGCCTAGGCTCTGCTTTCCGGCTTCGCCGTGTGCCGGAGGTCACCCGATGAGACGTAAGATATTTGGGCGGCAGGCAAGTTTCCTGACCGCTGCTGCCGTTGTCGCCCACACGATCTGGACGAGCGCCGCTCCGGTTTTGACATATCCGATATACGCGCATGAGTGGGGCCTCTCGACCTTTTCGACGACCGCAATTTTCGCGGTCTATCCGGTGTTCGTCGTTTTGGTCCTCGTGCTTTTCGGCAATCTCTCGGACTATATCGGTCGCCGAGAAACCATGTTGATTGGTCTCTTTGCGTCGACGATCGGATCGTTGATCTTTGCGATCGCGCCTGACATCGACTGGATCTTTGTTGGGCGAGCGTTCATGGGGATAGGTGTCGGTCTATCGGCCGGCCCCTCGGCCGCGGCTGTTCTAGAGTTCAGCGCCCCCGACAAGCTCAAGCAGGCAGGAAGCGTCACGGCGGTCGCGCAAGCGATCGGCATATCGGGCGCGGCGCTCGTCGGCGGCGCCTTGATCCAATACGCCCCCTTCCCTTCCCGGCTGAACTTTGCAGTCCTGACCGGCATCCTGGTGCTTGTTACGATCGCAACCTGGCATTTGCCAAATCGCACAGCATCGCGACCTCATCGAAAGTGGCGACCAGGCATTCCGTCTATCCCCAATGGGTTCTTTGCACCGTTTGTATCGGCCACTGCTGCGGTCACAACCGCCTATGTGTTGGGCGCAATGACGCTCTCCCTTGGTGCTCAGGTTGCACATGACGTGGTCGCTTCGACAAACGCGTTGATGAACGGAGGGATTATCACGATCTTTGCGGTATCGTCTGCCTTTGCAACCGCTCCCGTCCGCGGTAGGTCTCCAGGCAGCGTATTGCGGATCGGAGCTGTCATCGGGCTGCTTTCGGTGGGCTGTCTGGCTATCGCCGCAGAGGAGCAACTCCTCATTGTCTTCGCCTCCGCTCAAATTGGGGCTGGAGTGGCCTATAGCCTTCTGCTCTTGGGAGGGCTGTCCTTGATCAATGAAGGAGCCCCGAAAACGCATCGAGCAGCGACCCTGTCTGCATTATTCCTTGTCGCATATCTCGCCCAAGCGGCAGTCGCCCTTTCACTCGGGCGTATCGCGACTACTGCAGGGCTGGCAAACGCTGTTGTTGCAGGGGTGGCCCTCATAGCGGTACTGGCTGTCATCACATTGCTGCTCGACGCAGTGCGTATTCGAACAATGCGAGCGAACCACTCTCTTGCCCGCCAGGACCCATGAAGGGTGAAGCTCTGTGCTGATGAACAACGACAGCTTGCTTGCAACCCCGCACCGTTCGAAGCTGAGCGACGATCCCGTCGAAATACTGAGGTTCGCGGTTGAGGCATTTGCCGTCTGCCGAGTAGCCCTTGCAACGACGTCCGCACGGGCTAACCCACTAAAATCCCTCCGTATTGTCTAAAATGCATGTATTTTGAATATTGATCACCTAAAGATTTGCTGCACTGCAGAAACGTTTTGACAGCGCCTGACCCCGATGCTCTTCGTGTCGTTCGCAAGCGAACCCTCGGCGGTACATCATGAACTACGCTTTTGGAAACCGACAGATTTTTGGTCGGGAAGCTGAACTCGAACTCCTTCGCCAGGCCTATGAACGCGTGATCCAGAGCGGATATGGCGAGATCGTCTTGATCGGCGGTGCCGCCGGTTACGGCAAGACCTCGGTGGTCAATGCATTTCTTTCGGCTCACCACACGATTAGGCATGCTATCGGCAAGGCGGACGAGGCGTTTCGGCATGTACCATATAGCGCTATCCTCAAGGCTCTCGCTCGGCTACTTTCGCCCCGAGAACTCGAAGAGATCGCATCGGTTCGTGATGCAAGCACACTTGGTCCCGTAAATCGGGTCAAAGACCGGCTTATTGAAGCCATACAATCCAGCACATCCCCCAAATCTCCACTGGTCCTTCTGATAGACGATCTCCACTGGCTCGACGAAAGCTCGATGCAATTGATGCGCGCGCTTTCGGAACGTGGATTCCGTGACGTTCTGGTGATCGGTACCTATCGAAACGACGACCGGACTGACTTCGGCGACACGGGTCTGGAGAGCTTCCTCGGCGACACCGCTGTCCGCGTCACTGACATAGTCCTTAAGACATTAGCATTTGAAGCTGTGGAAGGACTGGTGTCTTCGAAGCGCTTCGGAGAAACGACGGGTCCGCTCGCCCGTTTGGTCCAGTCGGTCGCGGCCGGCAATCCGTTTCACATCCAATTGATATTGAATGTCCTGGATCGAGCCGAAATAGCGCCTGACCTCGCCCAGTTCGTTTCTCACCAGAAAAACTGGAGCCTCGACGCGCTTTTGACCCGCATCATCACGGAGTTGCCGGATGCGACACGAAATGTCCTGCAATCTGCCGCCTGTATTGGGTTCACAGGCACCAACGCCCTTTTGACCTCGGCGACCTCCATCGACATCGAGGACCTTCACCGCTTGATCGAGCCTGCTTTACTGCTAGGCCTTTTCAAAACGGAGGGCGACGCATGGCAGTTTTCGCACGATGCGGTTCGCGAGCACATTCGCGCAAGCTTGAACAAAGATGAACGTACCGAGCGGCATGCCAAGATTGCCAGAGCAATGTTCACACTCAATGCATCTGCGACCGACCAGCAGCTGGCTGCAGCGGAGCAGATCGTCAAGGCAAAACATCACCCGCTCCTCCTTGAAGGCCTCGGCCCAGCTCTTGCCGCTCTCGACAAGGCCGCCAAGATTGCCAAGGCAGTGGGGTCGCTCGAAGGCGCACTTCGTTATGCGGAAAAGGGGATAGAACTCGTTTCGCTCCTGGATGCCTCGGATCGGTATCATTGGGAATTCGCAGAGCTGCGCTGCGCCATCCTAGTTGAGCGCGATGGTGCCGCGATTGACGACAGCGAATTGGAGCGACTGATCGCCCATGCGAACTCGACGCATGAGCGCGCTCGAGCCGCGCGTCTGCGCGCGGCGGTATTGATCCTGCGCGGGCAATTCGAGCAGGCAATGGACATTGCACTGGTCGGTTTGGATCTACTCGATATCAAACTTACAAGGAAACCGTCCCCTTCAGAGCTGGAATGTGCCCGCAGCGCTGTTTATTCTGCGATCGAGGCGCTCAATTTCCCCGCGATTTCTGCGCAGCCTCCCCTAACGGATGAAACCATCATCGTCGCCATGGATCTCCTCGCGACGTTGCAGTCTTCATTTTTCTCCGACGATGGCCTCAAATTCCTTCATACCGCAAAGATTGTCGAGCTATCCGCTGCTCACGGCGTGAGCGAAGCGACATGCTACGGTCTGGCATGGTGCGGCGTATGCATCGCCAGCGACTATCGCGACTTCGACAGCGCCCTGGCCATGGCCGAAGCTGCTGTGACGCTTTCTCATGCTCATTCTTTCCAGGCATATCGAACCTCGGCCCTTGTTGCTTTGGACCAGGTTTCCGTGTGGCTGCAGCCACTTTCTTATGCGCTTTCGCGCGCCAAGGAAGCGTTTGAGCATGGCAAGAACAGCGGCGATATCAGCATGGCCTGCTACGCGACGAACCATATCGTGTCAGATCTGCTCGCCATGGGAGCGCCGCTGTCTGTGGTCAGCAACGAGGCCAATCGCGGGATTGCCATGGCGAGAAGCGTCGGGTTCGAGGAGGTCGTGCGAATCCTTCGGGTTCAGCTCGCCCTTGTAGACAGTTTGAAAGACCGCGCCGTAGAGCCTGGAACGATCTTGGCAATCGCGACGGCAGACGCCGCTTCTCAGATGTCGCCGCTGATCTTCTGGGGTCATTTGTTTGAAGGGATTTCCCAATTCTACAACGGGAAGTTGGCAGCTGCTGCGGAGTCATTTTCAGAGGCGCGCACATGGAAATGGACAACGCCGGCACATATCCACCTTGCAGACCTTCATTTCTACACGGCATTGTGCGAGCAGATGCTCGGAAGCGGAACACCCAATTCAGCAGGGCTGGATATTCTTCGCCTCCTCGCAGAGCAGAACCCGACCACCTTCGCCAACAAGCTTGCCTTCATCAATGCAGAAGCAGCCCGTGCCTCGGGCGACACGATGGAGGCGTTGCGTCAGTACGAGCTATCCATCAATGCCGCAAAGGCGGCAGGCTTTCTGCACGAGCTTGCCCTCGTCCACGAGCGTGTAGGTCGCCTGGCTCTTGAGATCGGCCTCTCCTTCTCCGCATTTGGCCATATCCGCCACGCCCAGGAGAATTTCCATAAGTGGGGTGCAGAGCAACAGGCAGATCGGCTGCGCATCGAATTCGCAAACATATTCTCCGTGCCCGTCGATGTCGAACTGCCCGAACAGAGCATTCCACCAATCGAGCGTGCCGATTCGCTGATCAACGACCTGGTTGCCGCAGCCATAGACTATTCCGGCGCAATGCGCGGACAACTGATCGCCGTGGATGGGGTTCAGTTGTCTATCGTTGCCAGCACACGGTTTCGCGACGGCATGACGAGCTTCACCACCGAGCCCTGCCTCATGACTGGCGAGATGGCCCCTGTATCCATCATCAACATGGTCGTGAAATCTGCACATAGTCTGCGCTACGGCAACGCGGTGACCGAAGCTGGCGATATCCACGCCGAGAGCCTGCGCGAATGCCCTGCGCGTTCATTACTCTGCGTTCCGTTGATGGATAAGGACAGAGTGATAGGGGTACTGTATCTCGAGAACAACGCCATGAGCGATGCGTTCTCGCTCGAGATCGAACAGGCGATCGAACTCTTCGCTATCGCAACGACCGAATCTCTTCGTCTCAAAGCACAATTGCACGAACAATTGCGTGGCAATACCGCCCGGAAATTCCGCGAAACCGAGCTTGTCAGCGCGCGCGCAGAATTGATTAAAAACTCACATGTTACAGTTCTTGGCAGCATGGCGGCTTCGATCGTTCATGAGGTGAACCAACCGCTGTCAGCCATCGTAACGTTCGCGCACTCGGGCATTCGCTGGCTGAAGCAGCCGACCCCACAGATCGAAAATGCGATAACGAATTTTAGTAAAATCGAACAATCAGGTGTACGGGCGAGCAATATCATATCGGCCCTGCGTGCTCTGGTAAAACAGGCCCCCGCCAACCTCGAGTTTATCGACATCAAAGACGTGGTAAACGACGTGTTGTCGGTTGTAGAGACAGACGAGCGAACAAAAGGCGTCGAGATTGACTGCAACCTGATTGAAGGCGGGCAGCTTTTTGCCGACCCGATCCAGATCCAGCAGGTAGTTCTCAACCTGATGACCAACGCAATCGACGCAATGGACCCTCGCGCGGACGGGCGCCGACTGAAGATTGAAAGCGAGATACGCGATGCATTCGTTGTTCTAGCTGTCACAGATACGGGTACCGGAATTCCGGCTTCCGCACGTGAGTCAATATTCGACCCGTTCTTTACGACCAAGGACAAGGGTCTTGGCATGGGGCTTGCAATTTGCAAGACGATTGCAGAAGTCCACGGCGGCAGCCTTGGCATCGGAAGCTCGAATGCTGCAGGCACAACTATGATCTTCCGCCTTCCTTTGACACAAGCCCCCCCCAACGGCGGCCAGACAGCTGCCGAATAGGCGGATCCAAGTCAGCAGGGGCAAGTAAACACGAATTTGGTTCTGGCCCCGACATTGAAGGTGGGGTGGATGGCCTGCTTCTCACGTTATTCTATTTCGGGTCGGCTGGAGACGATCGAGCTGTGTTCGGGAATGAGCGCCCTTCTTCCGCAGTAAAGACCTTTGGCGGTCGCCAAAATGCCACCCGCCAAAGGTCGCAAGGAATGAATCCAAATAGGATTCCTTCCCCTGTTTCGTTTATTGAGCTATCTGCTCTGCGCGCCCATGGCTGGCTCTCAATGGCACCGCATGTATCGGCGTCGCATCCTGTGATGTCATGGACGCTAATTTTCGCCGTTCCGCTGCCGCCATATAGTCGCGAGCCAAAGGCACTGTTGCAACATCTTTCGTCAGCTGAATCTGCCAGTTCATGTGACCCCAGCGGCGGAAAGCAAGTTCCGATCCGACGAGATAGAACTCGAACATCCGGCAGAACCGTTCATCATAAACCGTCGTCAGGGCGGCACGATGCCGGTCAAAACGCTCGCGCCACAGCTCAAGCGTCCTGGCATAATGCAGGCGCAGGATTTCAATATCCGTTGCCCATAGGCCCGACTTCTCCACCACCGACATGACTTCCGACACTGCCGGCGAGTAACCGCCGGGGAAGATGTATTTGGCGATCCAGGGGTTGGTGCTACCCGGCCCGTCTGCCCGCCCGATCGCATGGATCACCGCCACACCGTCGTCGCGCAGAAGCGACTTCACCTTGTCGAAAAAGGTCTTGTAGTGATTGATGCCGACATGTTCGAACATGTCGACTGACACGATCCGGTCGACCTTGTGATCCCAGTTGCGGTAGTCAATCAGTTCGAAGGAGACGAGATCGCTCAAACCCTCCTCGATGGCCCGTCGACGAGCCACGGAAAGCTGTTCCTGGGAAAGGGTCAGCCCCGTTACGCGGGCGC
Source organism: Rhizobium sp. SG741 (assembly GCF_012275435.1). Lineage (NCBI taxonomy): Bacteria > Pseudomonadati > Pseudomonadota > Alphaproteobacteria > Hyphomicrobiales > Rhizobiaceae > Rhizobium > Rhizobium sp. SG741. The sequence continues at coordinate 204,687 of NZ_JAAZQP010000009.1, read as the reverse complement.
CGTATTCCCTTGCCAGGAACAGGGCCATGCCGCCCCAACCGCAACCTATATCCAGAACCTCAAGACCCGGCCGGTCCAGCATGAGCTTGGAGGCGATGTGGACCTTTTTCTTCAGCTGGGCGTCTTCCAGCGTCTCGTCCCCGTCGGGGAAATAGGCGCAGGAATATTGCCGGTCATGATCGAGCATGACCGAATAGAGGCGATCGTCGAGGTCGTAATGATGGGCGACATTGCGCCTGGAGCGCCCGGTCGTGTTGAACTGGTCGAGACTGCGACGCAGCCGGCGGACCTTCTCCATCAGCTTGTCGAAGGGATGGCTGCCGCCCTCCATCGAGTTCATGGCGAGGAAATCGAGCGTGCCGAAGAGGTCGCCGTCTCCGAACTCGATTTCTCCGTCCATATAGGCCTCGCCGAGCGCAAGCGCCGGGTTTCTTGCCAGCCGGCGCTGGGCCAGTGTGCTCCGGATTGCAAGAGAGGCACGCGGCTCCTCTCCCGTGCCGAAGGCTTTCACCTATCCATCGGGAAAGGTCACGGTCAACGTTCCAATCTTGACCAGGCGTTCAAGTGCAGCTTCAAGGATCATGTCAGCGCTCTAGGAAGTTCGACAGCGTCAGGTCGACCAGTTCGTCGCCGCGACCGTTCATCACCGTCTTCAGGGCCCAGAGACTGAAGCCCTTCACTTGTTCCGCCTTGATCTGCGGCGGCATGGACAGTTCCTGGGTATTGGTGACGACGTCGAGCAGCGCCGGTCCATCATGCGCCAGGATGTCCTTGATCGCCCCTTCAAGTTCCGAAGGATCCTCGACCCGAAGCGCATGGACTCCGACCGACCGGGCGAAATCGGCAAAGTTCGGGTTCTTCAGCGTGGTCCCCGTTTCAAGGAAGCCGGACGCCTTCATTTCCATGGCCACGAAGCCGAGGGTCGAGTTGTTGAAGATGATGACCTTGACCGGCAGATCCTGCTGCACCAGTGTCAGGAAATCGCCCATCAGCATGGAGAAGCCGCCATCGCCGGACAGGCTAATGATCTGACGGCCGGGATAAGCGGACTGCGCGCCGATTGCCTGCGGCATGGCGTTGGCCATGGAACCGTGGGCGAGAGAACCGATGATCCGGCGCTTGCCGTTCATCTTCAGATAGCGCGCGGCCCAGATGGTTGGCGTGCCGACGTCGAAGGTGAATACGGCGTCTTCGCTCGCATGGTCGCTGACGAGCTTTGCCAGATATTGCGGATGGATCGTCCGACCCGCCTTGCCGGTGGCCAGCTCATCGAGTCCGGCCCGCGCCTTCACATACCGCTTCTTGCAGAAGTCGAGATACGACGTGTTCGGGTTGGCCTCGACCAACGGAAGAACGGCCTCGATCGTCGACTTGACGTCGCCGACAAGGGCGAGGTCGAGGGGGACACGGCGCCCGAGATTTTCCGGTCGCAGATCTACCTGGACGACCTTGGCATGTGAGGGGAAGAACTGACGATAGGGAAAGTCGGTACCCAGCATGACGAGCGTATCGCAATCCTGCATCGCGGCGTAGCCGGAAGAAAAGCCGATAAGGCCGGTCATGCCGACATCATAGGGATTGTCCCATTCGACATGTTCCTTGCCGCCAAGTGCATGGACGATCGGAGCCTTTAGTTTCTCGGCCAGCTTCAGCAGCTCGGCATGGGCGCCCTGGCAACCGCGGCCGCAAAACAGCGTCGTCTTGGAGCTGCTGTTGAGAATGTCGGCAAACTGGACGATCTCGCTGGGCTGGGGCGTGACTGTCGGCTGCGGCAGAGCGAATGCCGCCGGTTGGGAGATCTTGCCCGTGAACTCGGACAGCGCCACATCGCCTGGAATGACGATCACCGCCACGCCACGCTTGCCGACGGCTGCGCGGATCGCCGATTCCAGAACACCGGGAAGCTGATCCGGGTGGCTCACCATCTCGCAGAAATGGCTGCACTCACGGAATAGCTGATCCGGATGGGTTTCCTGGAAATAGCCGCGTCCGACCTCCGCCGAAGGGATCTGAGCGGCGATGGCAAGCACCGGAACACGAGAACGGTGGCAATCGAAGAGACCATTGATCAGGTGCAGGTTGCCCGGTCCGCAGCTACCGGCGCAGACGGCGAGCTCGCCGGTCAGATGCGCTTCGGCGCCGGCGGCAAAGGCTGCGGTCTCTTCATGCCTTGTGTGGACCCATTCGATATCCTTGCGAACGCGCAGAGATTCGGTCAGCCCGTTCAGACTGTCGCCAACGACGCCATAGATGCGGCGCACGCCGGCGGCGTGAAGGATCTCGGTGATGACGTCTGCTGCTTTCTTGCTCATGGTACTCTCCTTGATGGATCGCTAACTGCGTCAGTTGCGAAGGCGAACAGCCTCAATGGCAGTGTTCAAAGCTGGAATTGGTTTGATTGAATGAAGCTGGCGGGCCTATTCGGTCAGTCCCGCCAGGGACATGATGAAGCGGAAGATCATGGCGAAGACGCCGAGACCGATCACCGACAGGCACCAGATGGCGACCAACCATCCGACCCGTTTGGCGGGACCGTGAGCGAGGCTCCGGAACGCCATCAGTGATACCCCTCGCCCACAGCCTGCTTGCCGCGAAACACGTAATAGGACCAGGACGTGTAGACGAGGATGATTGGAATGATCAGCAGCGTTCCGACCAGCGCGAAGCCCATGCTTTCCGGCGTCGACGCTGCCGCCCAGATTGTGATCGAGGGCGGTATCACGTAGGGCCACATGCTGATTGCTAGGCCGGTGTAGCCGAGGAAGATCATGATCAGCGCGAGAATGAAGGGGGCAACATGGACCGCGCGGCTGCGCAGGACACGCAGATGAAGCCAGGTCACCCCCAAAACGAGAAGCGGCACAGGCGCAAAGAAAAAGAGGTTGGGGAAGCTCAGCCAGCGTGCCGCCACCTGCGGATGCATGATCGGGGTCCAGATGCTGACGATGATGATGGCCACGAGCAGGGCAATCGAGATCCATTGGGCCAGATCGCGCATGCGGCGCTGCAGGTCATCGGTCGTCTTCATGATGAGCCAGGTCGAGCCGAGAAGCGCATAGGCGACCATCAGCGCAACGCCCGTGAAGATACTGAACGGCGTGAAGCAGTCGAGCGCTGTACCAGTGAATGTCGTGCCGTCGATCTCGAAGCCGTTGATGAAGGCACCGAGCGCCACGCCCTGCGAGAAGGTCGCGACATAAGAACCACCGGCGAAGGCCTTGTCCCAGAAAGGCTTGTGGCGATCCGCGGCCTTGAAGCGGAACTCGAAGGAAACGCCACGCCAGATCAGGCCGGCGAGCATGAACATCAGCGGCAGATAAAGCGCGCTGAGCAGGAAGCCGTAGGCAAGCGGAAAGGCCGCAAACATGGCGGCTCCGCCAAGAACAAGCCAAGTCTCGTTGCCGTCCCAGACCGGCGCCACGGTGTTGACCATGGCGTCCCGCTCCTGCCGATCGGACACGAACGGGAAGAGGATGCCGATCCCGAGATCGAAACCATCCATGATCACATACATCATAACACCGAAGGCGATGATGACAGCCCAGATGAGGGGAAGATCGATACCCATCTTAAACCTCCGTGGTTTCGCGCAGCGGCGTTGAATTGATATTGTCGGGAGCGGCGGAAAAAGGTCTTGCGGGTCTACGGACCTGACCATCCTGGGATGGCGCCATGCTGCCGCGGCCTTCTTCCGGACCTTGGCCAACCATCCTCAACATGAAGCCGATGCCTGTTCCAAAGAGGAGGAAATACATGACGATGAACATGACCAGCGTAACGCTGAGGGCCAGGACCGAATGGTTGGAGACCGCATCCTGAGTGCGCAGGATTCCGTAGACGACCCAGGGCTGACGCCCGACCTCGGTGGTGATCCAGCCGGCCAGCACCGCGATCAACCCAGTCGGCCCCATACAGAGGGCGAAGAGCAGGAAGAGCCGGGTTTCGAACAGCTTGCCGCGCCAACGCTGGTAAGCACCCCAGACGCCGAGCAGGAGCATCGCCATGCCAAGACCGACCATGATGCGGAAGGTGAAGAAGATGATCGTCGAGTTCGGACGATCCTGAGGCGCGAATTCCTTCAAGCCGGGAATCTTGCCATGCAGGCTGTGGGTCAGGATCAAACTTCCAAGGAACGGGATCTCGATCGCGTATTTCGTCTCCTCGGCCTTCATGTCGGGAATACCGAAGGCGATCAGCGGGAGGCTGGTGGCGTTCGGATCATTCTCCCAATGCCCCTCGATCGCAGCGATCTTGGCGGGCTGGTGTTCGAGTGTGTTGAGGCCATGGGCGTCGCCGACGAACATCTGCACCGGCGCAACGAAAAGCAGCATCCAGAGCGCCATTGAAAACATCTTCCGGATCGCCGGCGTGGAGCGGCCCCGCAGCAGGTGCCATGCTGCAGCAGCAGCGACGAACAGTGCTGTCGAGAGGTAGGCTGCCAGCGTCATATGAGCCAGCCGGAAGGGGAAGGAAGGATTGAAGATCACCGCCAGCCAGTCGGTCGGCACGACCCGGCCATCGATGATCTCGAAACCCTGAGGGGTCTGCATCCAGCTGTTCGACGCCAGGATCCAGGTCGTGGAGATCAGCGTGCCGATGGCAACCATAGCCGTCGCGAACATATGCAGGCCGGGGCCGACTTTGTTCCAGCCGAAAAGCATGACGCCGAGAAAGCCCGCCTCAAGAAAGAAGGCCGTCAGCACTTCATAGGTGAGGAGCGGGCCTGTGACGCCGCCGGCGAATTGCGAAAAGCCGCTCCAGTTGGTGCCGAACTCATAAGCCATGACGAGGCCCGAGACGACGCCCATGCCGAAATTGACGGCGAAAATCTTCGACCAGAAGTGATAGAGCTCTACGTAAACCGGATTTCGACGGATCAGCCACAGTGCCTCAAGCACGGCCAGATAGCTGGCTAGGCCGATCGTAATGGCAGGGAAGATAATGTGGAACGAGACGGTGAAAGCGAATTGTAGTCGCGCAAGTTCCAATGCGCTGAAACCCAGCATCGAGGCTCTCCTTCGCGTGAATGGTTCGATGGCGAGCAATGCTTGCTCGATTGCGTGACACTCGTAGTCGGAGCGTCTGCCATGACATTCGCGGTTGGGAGACTTGGTCGCAACTAAACGTAGGTATAGATTGGGCTATGCCTAGATATGCCAATGGATAGGGCGTTTTGTGTTGCAATATTCAAATTCGAAGTGCGTTTGAGCGACCGAGGCAAAGGCGAGCCGGCCTCATTGATAGCCATGGCAAAACGCCCGGTTCCCTTCTGGAAACCGGGCGCCTGCTCGCCACGAGCATCGGTAGGCTGTTATCGAGCGGCCGAGACGACGTTAGGTGTGACCTGTCCCTTCATGCCACCGAAATGACCGATCACATAATTCGCCAGCGCAGCAATCTCTGCATCGGAGTATCCTTTTGCGAATGCCGGCATCGCCGTCGTCGACGTTCCGCTTTGATCCACGGTCCCCTGCAGGATGACCCTGACAAGGTTTGAACCACTCGGGTCATTGACGGAATGAGAGCCGGACAAGGCTGCGCGGGCGATATTTTGGCCTGAGCCATCAAAGCCGTGGCAGCTGGCGCAGGTACCTTCGAATATTCGTTTGCCAACAGCGTTGCCGCCTTCGTCCGGTGTCCATGGTTTCGTTGCTTGGGCAGCAGGGGCGACCGGGTTGACCGGCGGACCTTCGTAACTTGCTGGTTTCGCCGGAACGGTGCGCAGGTAGGTGACAATCGCCTGGATATCAGACTGTGGCAGCTTGCTCAGGCTCAAATCTATTGCCTGCCGCATCGGCCCGGCAGCCGGACCATGATCTGCCGCGTAGCCCCTCGACAGGTAGGCGGCGAGCGCCTCGTCCGACCATTTGCCGAGACCCGTCTCCTTGTCGGAGGTGATGTTCCAGGCCTTCCAGCCGTCAACGAGGCTGCCAGACAGGGCTTCGCCCTGCTCGCGCTGGAACATCAGGCCGCGCGGCGTGTGGCATTCGCCGCAATGTGCCAGAGCCTCGACGAGATAGGCGCCCTGGTTCCACTGCTCGCTCTTTGAGGTATCCTGCTCAAAAGGCCCCAAAGGCATGAAGAGCAGCTTCCACGACCGCAGCGTCCAGCGCTGATTGAACGGGAAGGCCACCTCATTCTCAGGCGCCGAACCGGACACGGGCTTGAGCGTTTCGATATAGGCCTTGATGGCAAGGATGTCGTCGGTCGAGAGGAGTGCGTAGGATGTGTAGGGGAAGGCAGGGTAGAGATCTTCACCATGCCTACCGACACCTGAGCGAACCGCGCGGACGAACTCGGCATCCGACCAGGAGCCGACACCATCCTTCGTGTCGGGTGTGATGTTGGGCGAATAGATGGTTCCGAAGGGAAGCTTGAAGGCGAGCCCACCGGCGAAGGGTTTGCCTCCGGGGACGGTGTGACAGGCTTCGCAGTCGGCAGCGGTGGTCAGATATTTCCCGCGTGCAATCAGTTCCGAACCATGCGGCTGAGAGGCACTTGCGGTCACCTGTGGCAGTCGATGCGGCCAGAAAAAGAAGGCGAGTGCCGCGAGCCCGACGACGACCAAGCCAGAAATGACGAAGAGGAATTTGGGCAAGTATCTCATTGTGCCACTCCCCGGTGGCTGGTGATCGTCTTCGACTGGTAGCTGGCACCGGCGACCTCATCGCCATGCCCTTTCTCCATCAAGAGTTTGCGGTCGATCGGCAGCGAACGCAGCCGCACACCGGTCGCGGCGTAAATCGCGTTGGTGAGCGCTGCCGGCGCCGAGACGGTCCCGACTTCACCAAGGCCGCCGGGGTTTTCGGTGCTGGGCATGACAAAGACCTGGAAAGGCGGCACCTCGTTCATGCGGATCTGCCGGTAGTCATGAAAATTGCTTTCCTGAACGCGGCCATCCTTGAAGGTCACCCCGTTGTGGAGCGCCGCCGACAGGCCAAACAGCGTGCCACCGGTCATCTGGGCAACGACGCCGTCCGGATTGATCGGCTGACCGCAATCGACGGCGATCGTCCCGTTCCTGAGATAGACCTCGCCGTAGCGATCGACTTCAACTTCCATCACCAGGGCAGCGAACGTTCCGAAACTGTGGTGCAAGGAAACCCCGCGGCCGCGCCGAGCCGAAAGCTTTCCCCCCCAGCCAGAGGCGTCGGCGACCTTCTTCAGCACCGCAATGGCACGCGGGTTGTTCTGCAGCATGGCAAGCCGATATTCGATCGGATCCTTGCCCGCCGCCAGCGCGAGCTCATCGATGAAGCTTTCGATGACGAAGACGTTGTGACCCTCACCCACGCCGCGCCACCAGTTCAACGAAACCGGACTGTCCTGACGAACCCATTCCCACTTCCCGTTCGGGATTGCATAGGGCATGTCGACCGACCCTCCGAGCGTATCGGGATCGAGCTTGCCTTCCGGCCAGGGCTTTCGATCGTAATAGGTTCTGACGGTCGAGCCGGTCGTGCGATGATGGAACGCAGAAGGAAGGCGCGTTTTCGGATCAAGCGTTGCCGTGACCCTGTCGAAATAGGCGGGCCGGAAATAGTCGTGCATGATATCCTGCTCGCGGGTCCAGATGATCTTCACTGGATAATTTGCGAGTTTGCCGAACCGGGCTGCCTGCTGGATCGTGTCGACGGCAAGACGGCGACCGAAGCCGCCGCCGATCAGATGCGGATGCACCGTCACCTTTTCGATCGGTAATCCGAGGATCTCCGCGGCAACGACCCTGGCGATTTCGGGCACCTGGGTGCTCACCCAGATGTCGCAGCGATCTCCTTGCATGTGAATGGTCGTGTTGATCGGCTCCAGAGCAGCATGTGCCAGGTAGGGAAGCTCATAGGTGGATTCGATCCGAACGCCTGAAGCAAGGGCGATGTCGGGATCTCCGACCACCTTGCCGACGATCGGCGTGGCCTTGGCATTGCGCAACCCGTCCCACAAATCATCGGAGGACATATCCGCGTTCGGTCCCAGGTCCCATTCGACCGCGAGCAGATCAAGGCCCTTCCTGGCGGCCCAATAGGTCTCGCCGACAACCGCAACGGCGTCTTCGATCCGCAGAATATCAACAACGCCTGGCGAGGCCCGCGACGCAGTATCGTCAACGGATTTCACCTTCCCGCCAATGGTGGGACAGATCGTGATCGCGGCGTAACGCATACCCTCGACCATGACATCGATGCCGAACTTTGCCGCACCGGTGACTTTCTCCGGTGTATCGACCCGCTTCAGCGGTTTGCCGATCAGCTTGAACTCGCCCGGATTCTTCAGCTGAACATCCTTAGGGACGGGCTGCGAACGGGCGGCTTCGGCAACCGAAGCATAAGAGGCTGCCCGCCTCGTCGGGTTATGGGTGATGACCGCTCTTGCTGCGCTGCATTCGGCGGCCGGAACCTGCCAGAGACCTGCGGCAGCATTGACGAGCATGGTGCGCGCGGCGGCGCCCGCTTGTCTCAAAGGCAGGTAGAATGCCCGCACGGAGGTCGATCCGCCGGTAATCTGGCCTTTCAGAATAGACTGATTGTACGCGGTCGGATCGGCCGGTGCGAGAGCGACTTCCACCTGATCCAACCCGACTTCCAGTTCTTCGGCAAGCAGCATCGCTTCGGTTGTTGCAATCCCCTGGCCCATTTCCGCGCTCGGGACGACAAGAACGATCTGCCCGTCCGTGCCGATGCGTATGAACCCATCCGGTACGAAACCATCGAACCCGGTTGCCGCAGCATCGAGAGCACCCGCGCGACCGAGGCCTGTTGTGGGTACAAGCGCGCGCGCAGAGTTGGCGAAGGCGAAACCTATGACCAGCGCACTGCCAGCGAGAAACTTCCGGCGACCGAGAGTCGGGAGACGATTGTCGTCGAGCAATCCAAAGAGCCCCATATCAAGCCTCCTTGATCGCGTCGCGGATGCGCGGATAGGTGCAGCAACGACAGATATTGCCTGACATGGCCGCATCGATTGCCGCATCATCCGGCTTCGGGTCGCGCGCAAGCAGCGCCGATGCTGCCATGATCTGACCGCACTGACAGTATCCGCATTGCACGACTTCGAGTGAAAGCCATGCTTTCTGGATTCTGCGCCCCTCCTCGGTCTCGCCAATCCCTTCGATTGTCGTAATCGCGCCGTCCAGCTCGCCGATCGGCAGCACGCAGGACCTGACCGGTTTGCCGTCGACCTGCACCGTGCAGGCACCGCATTGGCCGATACCGCAGCCAAATTTTGTTCCGGTCATGCCAAGAAGATCTCGCAGGGCCCATAGAAGCGGCATGTCCGGAGGGCCGTCGAGTTGAACGGCCCTGCCGTTCACGGTTGCAGATATCGCCATGAGGGGGAGCTTTCGATGTTCGTATCGGATGTCTGATACGGAAATGAGCGGTGAATGACCGCATTATTTTAGAATGAATACAGTCTCGAAGAACTGAGACCTAAGCGTAGCGCCCCTATACCAAGGTGTAGGTGCCAACCCGGCTCTGCCGCGAGGCGGCGGGGCATCCGCGATCGCGGCGACTTGCAGGATACGATGCGGCGGAGATCATCTCCGCCGCATCGCTTTGGTCATTCAGGAGCCCGCCTGCTCAACTGAAGACCGACGGCAACCGCGCTGGCTGCGCAGGCGACGAGCGTCGCGGCCGTCCAACCGGAATGATTATAGGCAGCCGTGCCGATCGCCGAACCTGCAGCACCACCAAGGAACATCGAACCCATGAAGACGGTGTTGAGCCTTGCGCGAGCCTCGGGACGCAGAGAATAAACAATCGACTGGTTCGAAACCATCGCCGACTGGATGCCGAAGTCGAGGGTTATGACGCCGATGACGAGAGCAGTGATGGTAGGCGAAGCCGCAAACAGAACCCAGGACAGAAGGCAGATGATCGCCCCGAGCTTCACGACGATGGCAGGGCCGCGTCGGTCGGAGATCTTGCCTGCCAGCGGCGCCGCGATCACACCAACCGCTCCGACGATACCGAACAGGCCAGCCATGCCGGCCCCCATTCCAAACTGCGGTTCAGCCAGACGGAAGGGCAAAACAGTCCAGAAGGCGGAGAACCCTGCGAACAACAGCGCCTGAGTGAAAGCCGCCCGACGCAATTCCGGCAACTCCTTCCAAAGCGTGCGGATCGATGCGAGAAGCGCCGGATAGCGAAGCTGGCTCGATGGCGCCGCTGACGGCAGAACCGCCCACATGCCGATGGCACCGAGGATCGCCACCGGCACGGCGATCATATACATCTCGCGCCAGCCGAGGCCGCCGCCGATATAGCCGGCAACGGTTCGGCTCAACAGGATCCCACCCAGCAATCCGGACATCAGCGTGCCAACCGTTGCGCCGCGCCGATCGGGAGAAGCGAGATGAGCAGCAAACGGGATAATCTGCTGTGCCACCGTCGCCGTGAAACCTACGAACACGGAAGCGATCAGCACAGTTGCCGTGCCCGAAGCGAATGCAAGCGCCAGCAGTGCGACCGCGAGAACAGCAAACTGCCCGACGATCAGACGCTTACGCTCAACAATGTCGCCGAGCGGAACCAGTAAAAAGAGGCCGGCGGCGTATCCGAGCTGGGTGACGGGAGACACGAGGCTGGCAGCGCCAGGAAACTCGTGCGCCATGATCTTCAGCATCGGTTGGTTGTAATAGATGTTCGCGACAGCGACGCCTGTGGCAAGTGCCATCGCGAAAGTCAGCGGTGTCGTCATTCTCGGGGCAACCGCTGTGGATTGAGTGGTGAAAGCCATCTCTGACCTCCTTTCGTGGAAGAATGGAAAGTCTTATCTTCCGAACGACCTTGTTCCTCAATCGACGATGTTGCACAGTCACGGTACGGTTTTGAACGGGGTGAAGATGGACTGGAGTGACGTTCGTATTTTCCTGGCGGTCGCGCGTAGTGGCACGCTCGGTGCCGCCGGCAGGCTTTTGAAGATCAGCCACCCCACGGTCAGTCGCCGGCTGCAGGCGCTTGAAGAGGCTACTGGTCAAACACTTTTTCAACGCACCGCCGACGGCTATGTCCTTACAGAGGAAGGTGCTGCGGTATTGACCATGGCGGAGCACATGGAAGAATCGGCGCTTGCGATGGAGCGCAGGCTTGCCGGTGACGTCCAGAAGCTTGAAGGGACGCTACGCATCTCTTCTCCCGACTGGTTCGGCGCCTGGGTGCTACCACCGGTCATGGCGAGATTTTCGAAGGCCCATCCTGATGTCGATATCGAAGTCCTGACCGGAACCCGCCTCTTCAGCCTGGCGCAGCGAGAAGCCGACGTCGCCTTCCGAATTCTGCCCTTCGCGGAAGCCGATATTGTCCAGCGGCGGCTGATACAGATGCCGTATGGCGTTTACATCAACAGGGACCTCGACACGCCTGAACCTGGAAAAGGCGAAGGGTTCTCCCTTGTAACAATGGACACGTCGCTCGGCGCCTTCCCCGATATCGATTGGCTGAAGCAGAAGCTGCCGGGTGCGAAAGTGGCTCTGAAATCGAACAATCGGAACGTCCAGGCGCAAATGAGTTGTGCCGGTGTCGGAATAGTGGTCTTGCCCCGTCCGGTCGGCGACCAGCAATCGCGACTGAAGCGGGTCGATCTCGGTGAGGACCCTCCCCTAAGAGAGATCTGGATGGGCTATCATCGTGACGTGAGGCGATCAGCACGTCTACGTGCCTTTGTAGACATGGCCGTGAGCATGTTGGCAAACTGACAGCCCGAAACTGCTGCAGCGCCCTCGGTTAAGAATGCTGGCTGGCCCTCATCCAGGCCGCATTTTGCAGCGGCTCGTGATTACGGCCACGTTTAACCTCCTGCCACCGATCTGTGATTTTGAACAATACGGCGTTCAAGTCGGCTCAATTTGAATAGTCTCGCCCTAAAAGGGGGCCTGCAGCGATCCCAAGTTGACGAGCATGCGCGTCAACGGCTTTGATGCCCGCTGCACGAACATTTAGACACGGTGTTGGGTATGGTCGACGCATTTTCTGGCTTGGGAGTAGAACCAATGGGCGGACTCCGAAGGACAGATGGGAGCATCGTCGCACTGCTGGATGCGGCCGTCCAGTTTTCCGGTGCTGCCAGAGGGCTTCTACTTTGCCCAGGCGATAAAGGCTTGTTCATTCATACGTCTGTGGGCGGCAGCAACGAGGCGCCTTTCATCGGAATACCTTCGTCCATGCCCATGCCACATCAAACCAAGGCAGCTATGGAGGCTACCTCACTGGGCGCGAGCGTCGTGTGCGCTCATCAGGGTGAGGCGCCCGCAGTCGCGACAGCTTGTCTCGCTGTTCCGATGGGCCAGACAAGTCTTGTTTCATCGATACTCTATCTGGAAATGGCCGACGATGTGAACGGGTTCTCCACATCCACCGTTCAGGCTATCGAGCTTTACGCGTCAGCTTTTGAGCAGGTTTTGAGATTGCAGGAAGCTGCCGTTGGATCGGCGCAGGTCGCCCGTAGCCTTCCCGAAACAGGCTCGGCCGTCCGGACTATTCCCTATCCGATGTTTGAAAACATTAATCCAATCACGTTGGCTGGCGTTGCGGAAACAATCGCGCACGAAATCAACGATTCGCTTTCCGCGGTGGTCGCCCATGCCAGTGCCGGCCTGCATTGGCTCAACCAAGACCCACCGAAAGTCGAGAAGGCTCGGCGGTCGTTGCGCAAGATCGCAGCATCGACTTTCTCGGTCGGAAGCGTCATGGGGAGTTATCGCTCTGCCACAGGATCCGGCGGATCCGCGTTAGAATTGATTGATGTCAGCTCATGTGTACAGGCCGCACTCGAAATTCTTGCCGACGACCTGATTGAGGCGGATGTCAAGAGTGAATGCGATTTTTCACAAGGAGCCGCCGTCTTGGCTGAAGCTAAGCAGATCGAACAAGCTATCACCACTCTGGTCAGCGTCGCCCTGGACTCCATGAAGAAGGTTCAAGGGCCACGCCGATTGAACATCTCAAGCACGATGCTTGACAATGAACTGGTCATTTCGCTCTCTGATAGTGGCCAATCCATTCCGCTTGAGGCACGGGACGCGATCTTTGACCCGTCCTATTCCTCGAAGCAGGGCGGCCGTGGCATCAAGCTCGCGATCGCACGTACCATCGCTCAGCTTCATGGCGGAAACCTCGAAATCGCCCGGTCTGACGATCGAGGAACCACGATGCTCTTCAAATTGCCGCTAAGGCCAGACCGCTCGCCAGGATACTTTTAACGCTTGTCGATCCGTGGCACATGCTGAAAATATGTGACACAGACTTTGAATTGCTACTTGCCGCAGCGCGGATGGAGAGGCTCGATTGTCGAAAGACCACACGTCAGACAACCGCAACATGGAATATCTACGGGTACTGCGGACACCGCATATCGTTGCGTCGTCTTTAACGGGTGGGCTACTTTCAGCATCCAGGATCAAGCGGGATACGCCAGGTCACGGCATGACCGACGATCACGTCCAGGAAGACGCGTTCATGCTTTCTCTCCAGAAGCGCGACTACCAGGGTGCGATGTGGGTCGACGGGAAAAAGGTCGATTTTCGCGGGAGCAGGCAGGGAAATTTCACTCTTTACGATTACTCGAGAGTTTGGCGAGCGGACCTGCAGTCACCGTTTGATTGCACGAACTTCTACATCTCCAGACGAGCACTGTACTCTTTGGAGGAGGAGATCGGCACCAAGCCACTTGAAGGGTTCAACGTTGCGCCGGGGGCAGATATCGACGACCCGGTCGTCCATAACATCGTCAACGCATTGATCCCGATATTCGACGGACGCTTTGACACCAACCAGCTGCTCTTGGATTATGTCGGCACCGGTCTCCTGGTCCACCTTGCATCGACTTACGGCAGTATTCACCGCCAATCACATATCCGTCGCGGCGGGCTAACTCCGATGCAGCTCAACCGCGCGACCGCGCTACTCGATGCCAACCTGCATGGTCGGCTGAATCTGTCCGATATTGCGCGAGAATGCGGCCTCTCATCCTCCTATTTCGCGCGAGCGTTCAAGGTCTCCACCGGCGGAACACCACATCGGTGGCTTGCTCAGCGGCGGCTGGACAAGGCGTCAGATCTGCTGAGAAATTCCTCGCTAACCTTGAAGGAAATCGCGATCGCCTGCGGTTTTTCCGATCAGGCGCATTTTTCCAGGACTTTCAGTAAGGCCAAAGGGATGCCGCCCGCCGCCTGGCGACGCAACATCATCCTCACGCCTTCCTTTAGCATGCATCAGGTCTCTCCGAAATCTCGCCCTGACTGACCGTCAGCGTACCACGCCCGTGATCAACGCCGATGGGATATGCGGCGTGCAGACCATGCACCCCTGTGCGACAACGGCGACGCAACAACTCGACAATGGCGAGAGCCAAAGTCAGCACCTGCTTTGCCTTTGCTTTTTACGCAAAACGGTTTCGACTAAATAATGGCTTATTGCCCGACTGGTTTCGCTGCAGTTGTCATCGTCTCGAATATGACGATCAACCGAAATAAGGCAGCGCAAGGCAAATGTCGGAAATTAACCGTGGCGGATTGACGCCACTGCGACTTAGCCGTGCCATCGCCCTTCTCGAAAGCAGCGTGACCAACCGCATGAGCCTGTCATAGATCGCAATCGAGTGCGGCCTATCCTCGACATATTTTGCCAGGGCATTCAAAGTTTCCACCGGGCTTTCTCCCTACAGGTGGCTTGCCCAGCACCGGATAGAGAAAGCATCGCAAACTCTGACAAGCACGCTGCTTCCGCTCAGCGAAATCGCTGCACAATGCGGCTTTGCAGATCAAGCACACTTCGCCCGGGTGTTTCGAAATACCAAAGGCGTTCCCCCCTCCATCTGGCGAAGGGATATGGGATCAACACAGCCCACCGACGGCACGATCGCAATCGGGACATCGGTCGAGGCGGCTCCGTTGGGCGCGTTGCGGAAGTCCGCCTGATCGCAAGCTGCAACTATTTGCCCCCTACCGACGGTCACTGAACCTATTCATGCGTATAGTGTCCGGCCTCGTTGCCACTTGTTACCCTGCGCGCGAGAATTTTCGTCACACCTCGCAGGACAGGCTCCACTACAGATGACTGATCAGACCACAACAGGGACAGGCAGTTCCGCAGCGCCAGCCCCCTCACCTGTCTTGGCAACAATCAAGCGTGTCGCAATCCCCGCTCTCGCAGTCGTCGTCATTGCCTGTGCAGTGACATCGACCATGCTGGATTGGAACAGCTGGGTTGCTGGTGCCTCTCGCCAGACAACCGACGACGCGATCGTCAACGCTGATATCTCGACGCTGAGTGCCCAGATCAGCGGTACGATAAGCAGCATGCCGGTGGCCGACTATCAGAGAGTAACGAAAGGGCAGCTGCTCGCGCAGATCGACCCCCGTAGCTACGAAGCCGCGGTCGCCGTCTCCACAGCCAATCTCGCTTCCGCAAATGCCACGCTTGCAAACCTGGCAAACCAGATCGAGCTGCAGAAGGCCGCGATCGATGCGGCAGAAGCACAGCACACCTCGGCCCTCGCCCAGCAGACGCAGACGGTCGAAGAGTATCAACGCCAAAGCGACCTCGGCGGCGCAACGACACAACAGGCTCTGCAACAAGCACAGGCTGCCGCGCTTCAGGCGACCGCGTCCGTTCGATCGACGGCCGCCGCGATTGCGCAACAGCAGGCCCAATTGAAAGTTCTGCAGGGTCAGGAACCATTGCTCAGGGCTCAGGTCGATGCCGCCAAGGGCAATCGTGATACGGCGAAGATCAACGAGGGCTATACGCGGATTTATGCGCCTTTCGACGGGATGCTTGGCAGAAAGCTCGTTCATGAGGGCGATTTTGTCAGCGCCGGAGCGGGGATCTTGGCCGAGGTCCCGCTGCCAAACGTCTATGTCACCGCAAACTTCAAGGAAACACAGCTGTCACGCATGTCCGCCGGCAACAAGGTCGAAATCCGGATCGACACTTTTCCGGGAGAGCTGCTGCGCGGCACCGTTGTCGATCTCTCTCCAGCCAGCGGATCGATCTTCGCACTTCTTCCCCCCGACAATGCGACGGGAAATTACACAAAGGTCGTCCAGCGTCTTCCAGTCAAGATTGCGATTGACGGAGGCCAGTCATTGATGGACCGCCTTCGGCCCGGCATGTCTGCTACCGTCACAGTCGAAACGCCCGACAGCGCACGTCCATGACGACGGTTATTCGCTCGTTCGGTCCGATCACCAGCGGCACCACAGTCACGCGACCGATCCTGATCGTCGCCGCCCTGATGCTCGCGTCCTTTGTCGTCGGGTTTGACACACGCGTCTTCGTGGTGGGTCTGCCGGACTTGCGCGCGGCCTATTCGTTGAGTGTCGATGAAGCATCCTGGCTCAGCACCATCGCCAATGCACCGCAGATCCTGATCGCCTCAGGCGTCGCCTGGCTTGCGACGGTCTTTGGCGTCCGCAGGATCATGATCCCCACGGCGCTCGTCTATTCCGTTGTCTCGTTGGAAATCCCGCTCGTCAATGACGGGCCGCTGCTCTTTGCCCTTCATGCGATCAGGGGCCTGCTGCTCGGGGTGTTCATTCCGGCGACAATCATGGTCATCTTTCGCAACCTCGACAAGAAATACTGGCTGATCGGCATCGCCATCTACTCTCTTCGGGTCCCTCTGTCGCAGAACCTCGGCTTCGTGCTGGTCGGCTTTTACGGTGACTATCTTGGATGGCAATGGATGTACTGGCAGGACGTCATCGTTGCGCCGCTGATCGCGCTTCTGCTGTTCATTGCCGCGCCAAAGGAGCAGATCAACGTCAACCTGCTGGAAAATGCTGACTGGGGTGGCATGATGCTGCTCGGATCATCCATGACCATGCTCTACGTCGCGCTCGACCAGGGCAACCGCCTTGACTGGCTGCAGTCCGGCCCGATCATCGCGCTTCTCGCCGGCAGTTTTATCCTGGCGATCGGGTTTCTGATTAACGAGAGCCTGGTCACGCATCCTTGGGCGCATTTCAGCGTGATCATGACCCGTAATATCGGCCTTGGATACGCGATCATCATCTGTTACGCGCTTTCGAGCGCCGGGGCCTCGATCGCCATTCCAGGCTTCCTGCAAAACGTCGTGGGCTTGAGACCTATATCCATCGCAGGCCTCTATCTCACCGGAGCGGTCATCCCGGTCTTTCTATTCATTACATTGGCCGGCCTGCTGCTGCGGCGCTTCGACGCCCGTTTGTGCATCGTGTTGGGACTGGGCCTGATGGCGATTGGCTCACAGTTTGGATCGCAACTGACGATATCCTGGGCGCCGTGGAACTTCTTCCCGACAGTCATCCTTCATACAGCCGGCCAGTCCTTCGCCTTCTTCGCCACGATAGTCTATCTCATCGGCAATTCAGATCCGTCACGCTCGACAGCAGTATCAGCCTATATTCAGGTCGTCCGGCTTGGCAGCGTCGAAATCGCCACGAGCATTCTCGCAACACTGCAGAGGCACCGAGAACAGTATCATTCGGACATCCTGAATAGCCCGATCTCGGCCACGTCGCAGCAATTACATGTGCTTCTTGGCAAGCTACAGCATGTTTTCGGCGCCGGTACACGCGCCCACCTTGAAAGCCTATCCGTTGTCGCAACCCAGATCAGGAGCCAGGCAACCGTGCTTGCCTACAGCGATCTTTTCGTCCTGTCATTCTGGGCGGCTATTGCTGGTCTTGCTATTGCAGCGGTTATGGTATCGATGCCTTATGGTCCTCTCCATCCGGATTTCAAGCCGCCCCCACCTGAGGCGCCCAAAAGCTGATCGCTGCATGCGTTCCCTGTCACTGACCAGACGACGGCGCACCGGTTCGTCGCGATATTCAGGCCGCGTATCTGCGGATTGGCAGCCAACGAGCAAAGCATGAGCACTGATAATCCCATACCCAAGACCCTGTCAGAGGCGTGCGAGTTCATTGCCAGCTATCTCGAGGTCTTCCCGAGATCCCAGGAAATGCCATTGGGTGACGCAATCGGCAGCATTCTTGCACGTGATGCGACAGCACCGGCAGGGCTACCCCGTTTCGACAACGCCGCCATAGATGGTTTCGCCGTTCGCTCAGCAGATCTTACCGCCGGCGAGACCGGTTCGGATCTCAAGGTCACGGCGATAATCGCTGCAGGTGAAATAGGCTTCCATGAGATCGGACCCGGTCAAGCAGCGCGCATCATGACTGGGGCGATGATTCCGAAGGGCGCAGATCGCGTTGTCGTTCAGGAAAATGCTCGGATGAATGGCGATCGAGTTCGCGTTTTCACATCAGCCAGCGATAAGCCTCATATCCGGCGTACCGGCATGGATCAGCTCCTCGCGGCCCTCGTCGGCGCCGCAGGCGACCACGATCTGATCGTCACGTCGGGGGGAGCCTCGGCCGGCTTTGCCGATCATCTGACGCAAGCGGTCTCTCAGCGCGGGCATCTGGAATTCTGGAGGCTCGACATGCGGCCGGGCAAGCCAATCGGCTTCGGCGATGTCGATCATTGCCCGATCCTCATCCTTCCCGGCAACCCGCTCGCGGCAGTTGCAGGATGCGCGATTCTGGGTCGCACACTCGTCTATCGGTTGGCGGGCTGCTAGATCGTTGAGAGCGACCGCCTGAGGCTGCCGATTTCACGCTCCTTTTCAAAACCACTGGGGCGCACTCAAATCCTTCCCGGCCGGCTTGTCATCGACCCTGTCAGAAGCATGACGATCGCGGATCCATTGCCCGAGCGCGGATCTGCGAGTCTCCAGTCGATCTCAAATGCGACAGTGTTGATCGTCTTGAACAGCAACCGCGGTGACGTGCAGCAGGGTGATATCGTCGATGTGGTCCAGTTATGGGACGTGTAGCGGCTAAACCAGCAGCCCCTCGTCGCGGAAGGCGCAGTTTGCGATTCCAGTGGCTGCTGCAGAACATCATATTCTACAACATCGCAAAATCGGCAAAACAACTATCGCGTTAATCGGACAGTCTGTAAGATTTCCGCGACACTGCAATGGCGGCAGCTACGGTGGGTCATGTCACCGAAGGCTCGAATTGAGCACCGCCCCAATCTACGCGAATGCCAATCCAATACCTCTCTGGACCGTACAACGCGGGAAGGAAGCTACGGCGCCACAAGGGTTTGTGGGCGTAATCTTGATAGGGTCAGCTTCAAGCGAATGCGCCTTCGCTGCAGATACATACATGTCAGCCTGCAGCCTCAACGCGGCTTCATGAAGGAAGTTGGCAAAGTCCGTGAGTGATATCCCGTCGGCCGTGAGCATCACGCGGATGAGCGGATCGGTCAGGATCTCGGACATTGTGAGCTCTTCGTCCATCGTCGTTTGCCTCCAAGGTCGTGTCGGGATGACTGTAGTGTATGACCTTCTAGCTGCAGGCGCGGCTCCGGGTTATCATACGAAGATATAGGCAAGCTGAAATTCGGCCCTCCCTTCCGTTGTTCGATCCCACTTGGATCTATCACGAAGAAGGCTCCGCACATGGCGACCATCGGGTCGCCATGTGTATAAACGAAGGGGCAGAGCCTAGCCCAATCAGCCGGCCATACTGTTGCTCTCGATCAACCCTTGATGAACGCCAGGAGGTCCGGATTGATCACGTCCGCATGGGTCGTGAGCATGCCGTGCGGATAGCCCTTGTAGATCTTCAGCGTGCCGTTCTTCAGCAGCTTGATCTGCAGTTCGGAAGCATCCTGATACGGCACGATCTGATCATCATCGCCCTGCGTGACCAGCGTCGGAACGGTGATCTTCTTCAGGTCGTCGGTCTGATCTGTCTCCGAGAAGGCCTTGATGCCGTCATAGTGCGCCTTGGCTGCGCCCATCATGCCCTGGCGCCACCAATTGTCGATAACACCCTGAGAGACCTTCGCGTCGGCACGGTTGAAACCATAGAACGGGCCGGAGGCGACATCGAGGAAGAACTGGGCGCGGTTGGCGGCAAGCGCAGCGCGGAAGCCGTCGAAGACTTCAATCGGCGTACCGCCAGGATTGGAGGCCGTTTTGACCATCAGTGGCGGAACAGCGGAAACCAGGATCGCCTTCGCCACACGACCCTGCGGCTGGCCGTATTTCGCGACATAGCGGGCGACTTCACCGCCGCCGGTCGAATGACCGATATGGACTGCGTTCTTCAGGCTCAGGTGTTCGACGACGGCATTGGCATCGGCGGCATAGTGATCCATGTCGTGACCTTCCGAGACCTGGCTCGAACGGCCGTGGCCACGGCGGTCATGCGCTACGACGCGATAGCCCTTGGAGAGGAAGAACAGCATCTGGGTGTCCCAGTCGTCAGACGACAGCGGCCAGCCATGGTGGAAGTGGATCGGCTGTGCATCCTTCGGACCCCAGTCCTTGTAGAAGATCTCGACGCCATCCTTGGTGGTAACGTAGCTCATCGTCATATTTCCTTGTTTCAGGTGCTTCTTCGTGGCCGCCTGTGCTGCGGACGAAAAGGGAAGGGCCATTGCGGCGGCCGTCGCGGCGCCTGTAATCAGGACGTTGCGGCGATTGATCGGGAGAGAGTTGCTGATCATGGAGGGCGACCGCATCAGACGTTGCGGGAGATTTCGAACAGAAACCAGACTCGGCGTTCGGCTTCGTCGATCCAGCCCTCGATCAGGCTCGTCGTTGCGACATCGTTATGCTCGGAGGTCGTGCCGTGCAGCGCACGCAGGATGGAAACCAGCTGCGTGTTGTCTTCGCGAAGCTCTGCCAGCATGTCGTCAGGCGTGACGAAGTCGGCATCGTTGTCGGCGATCCGCTGAAGCCGTGTTGCATGACCGAGCGAGCGCAAGGTGGTGCCGCCGACCTTTCTGGCCCGCTCGGCGATCACGTCGGTGAGCGCGAAGAGCTCTGCGCCGTGCTCGTCGAGAAGGAGGTGATAGTCACGGAAGTTGCGACCGGACATATGCCAGTGGAAATTTTTCGTCTTCAGATAGAGCGCGAAGACATCCGCCAGCAGAGCGGTCAGAGATGCCGAGATTTCCTGGCGAGCGATCGCACCAAGGTCGGTGGGAGTGGTGAGCGGCGAAAGGCGCCGTGTGGCGAGTGACGGACTGGTCATGACAATCTCCAGGATCAATACTGGTTGCCGCTCTTGCGGAAAACCTGAATGAAGCTACGAAAACTGTCCGGCTCTTCATATCCGATTGAAGTATCGGACGGCCTGCACCTTCGTATAGGTAGGCTCGGGAATTTCGTCGCAATCCGGGCCCTCCGCGCGATGATCAATACCGCGGTTTCGCCACCCCGGTGATCTTAGTGCGGCCAAGCACAGCCGGAAATCCCATGGATTTATCGCGGTCGTCCCAACCGTGACACGTATCAGGTCACGGCGAACTTGATTCGCAACGGCGCAATTCCGCGCCTGATCCAAGGCCTGCACAGCTCTCCCATGATTGTCGCGGCCGCGATCGGGATCACCATATCAAGAGGCGCATTGGTAAACTCCATCACCAGGCAGACAGCTGTTATCGGCATCAGCATTGATGCGGCAAGAAATGACGTTCCACCGATCAGCGCCAACGCTCCAGGCTCGACAGCTGGAAACCAGACCGCGAGTGATCCGCCCGCAAGAAGACCGATAAGTGCCCCGATAGCAAATCCTGGCGTTAGCAGCCCGCCCTTCGCACCGACCCTCAAGGCTAGCCCGATCGCCACGAGTTTCATGACGACTAGACATGCAACCGCTTGCAAGGAAATCTCCTGGGAAAACGCGAGTTCGGCCGGCCCTCTTCCGTTTCCCAGAAGTGCCGGCACCTTGGCCGCCAACAGCCCGATAAAGGCGAAGGCTGCCAGCGCGTAAAATATCCCGCGAAGGCTCGGCGATGCGTCTCGCGTGACGGCGGCTGTCAGGCGCCTGAAGGCCGCGCCAAGGCCGGAGAAGAACGGCCCCAGCAAAGCACTGACGACCACCAGCGTCAACGTCACGTGATGGTCGGGTATCAGATATTGAGGCGCGTCACCCAAAGCCGAGCGTGCGACGATCGCCGCTGTGAAACTCGCGACGGCGGCAGGCCATATGACGGCAATACGCGCCTGCTTCATCATCACTTCGAGGATGAATACCGTCCCCGCAACGGGGACATCGTAAACCGCGGCGAGACCGGCGCCTGCCCCGCACGACAGCAGGAGGCGGTATTGCTCAGGGGCAAGGGCAGCGCCTGATAACAGCCGCTGGGCAAGGAGCGCGCCGACCTCTCTCGGAGCCACCTCACGGCCCAAGGGTGAGCCAAGGGCAACCGTGACGACTTGCAGCAATGCGTGGACGGCGGTTTCGAGCGGCGGCAACCTTGCCCCCTTTGCCGCGGCGTTGACCGAACGGAGCGGCTGACCATACCTGGCAAGACTGTACCACCCTAGACCGGCGACGAGCCCGCAAATGCAAAGGATCAGGATACGTCTCTCGGCCGTGGCGGCTGACACGCCCTGCAGGAAGCTCTCGGACCCGATGATTTCACCAGGACTGTAGGTGAAAGCTATATGCTGGATGGCATGAAGTAGAAGCGCCAGGGACAGGCCGCCAAGGCCCGATAGCAACCCGCAGAGCAGTGCATAGAAAAGCAAGCGCAGGTGAGGCATCAAGGTCCCCGGCATGTAGACGCGCAAAAGCTCAGCAATGCCTCGACCAGCCGGCCTACCCCCATCCCCCAAATCCCTGATGCAGTCCTGGGATGACATCGCTCGCTCCTCATTGCGCCTCGCTGGCGTGCCGGGTAGTCGTTCTCCGCCGCCCCGGCGCCGTTGGGAGATCAGCTGACCAGGCGCCGCAAGGCGATACCGAACGCGAGAAATCCAAACCCTTGGAACACTAGGTCGATCGTCAACATCGCGCCGAGCAAGCCCAATCCGACCGCTGGCCATGTCAGAACGATCAGCAAACCGACAACGACTGTGGCGATCCCGCTCGAGAGCACCCAACCCCACCCCGTTCTGGAACGATCTCGGAGAGCCGTCGCGATCCGGAAGATGCCCGCCGCGATCAGCAGCGCTCCGATGACAAGCGCGATATCGACGGCTGACAAGATGGGATCGAAGATCAATATGGCACTGGCCGCCCCGTAGAAGAGGCCGCTGATCAGGTCAAACGTGCGTCGGCGCCAGTTCCTGGCAGCGAAGGCGTGAGCGATCTGGAAGACAGCCCCGACGAGCATCATGGCTGCGATATATATGACCGAGACGATGGTTGTGGCGAAGAGATTGATGCTGGCCAATAAGCCGACGGCGATGAGGGCAACTCCGAGGATCACATACCATACCCAACTGGTGCGGCCGGTCTTCAGCGCAGCGCTCAAATTGGAATTTGCGGTGATGGTGGTCATGTTCGGCTCCTAAACAGGGTGGTGAATCGGAAGGGCTCATCACGTCGGTCTGGTCTCGACTGTGGTGCTGCTGGTCTTTGGGTTATTGGGTAAGTTCAGTTCGGCTTACGGTGATCGACCTTCGTAGCGACGGCGAGCGCGCCTTCGACGATGTCACTCGGGCCGGCTTGACCCGATGGACTTTGCCGGCGACCCCGACGTTCGATTTGGTCTCTCGGCGCTCTGCCAGGTCTAGCGAGCGGCGCTGTTTCTGAATGAGATGATCGACCTTCTCGTGAAGCCGCCGGATTTCGAGTTCCGCCTTAAGGTTGACCTTGTAATCGTTCGTGGAGCGAAGGCGGTCCTTGGCCTCTTGCCGACGCTGGCTCATCATGATCACCGGCGCCTGGAAAGCGGCGATTGTCGATAGAACGAGATTGAGAAGAACGAATGGATAGGCATCGAAGACATCGCGAGGGCCGATCAGCGTGTTGAATATCATCCAAAGCGCAAGGAAGCCGCCAAAGCCGATGATGAACGGCCAGCTGCCGCCGAAGTCTGCGACGAGATCGGCAACCCGGCTGCCGAGGCTCTCGCGATCGTCAAACTCGGTTTCGGGGTTTTCCGTTAGAGTTTCGCGTGACGCAATGCTTTCGGCGACTTCGTTCTCGATCGACGTCAGTTCGCCGCGATCTTCTCGTAGCAAATCAAGGATGGACTGACGTCGCAACTCTTCGATGCTGGCCTTATCGATATAGTCATCAGGTCTCAGCGAGGGGTACCGGCGGCGCAGGTAGTCGGCAAGCCCGGGCCGTAGCTCATCGATGCGGCATTCGTGGCCTGGTCTCAACAGCACGCCACTTACGGCATCAATCGGCCGGTTGGCAATCAGGTTGCTTCCCTTCGGCGATCGTCCTGTGCTGGCTCTTGCGGTATGTGTTACGGGCGCGTTCACGCGACTGATCCCCAATACTCATATGCCAGGAGCAAACATGCCCCTCATGTCTCGACGATCGGCATGTGCGCCACGCATGGTGCCGCACATGCCGGGGCTTTCCGCTTAGTTCTTGGTGTGAAGTGTCAAGGCGGTAATACCGGCCGCGACGTTGACGCCTTCTTCGGCCTGAAGCGCGATCGGCTGCAAGGCGATGGTGCCATGCAGGCCGCCACCGAGAACCTTGGCGCCGACACCGACGCCGAGCGCCGCATCAGCGGTGATGCCGGTATACGTGCCGGATAGCGCGGAGGTCTCACGGGAGGCCGGCGCAAAGACCAGCCATGCCAGTTTGGCCTTGCTGACTTCACCGATATCGATCCCGAACTCAGTAATCTTGCCGGTATAGTCTTCCTTCGCACCACCGTCGCTGGGCGTGAAAACGCAACTCATGTCCTGCTGCGATCCGACAATCACGCCAAGACCGGCAGAGACGTCACAGTCGAGGCGGCCGGCTTCGACATGCTCGACAGCTGAGGCGGACTGAGCCCCGATGAAAGACAGGGCGGCAATTGCTGCGGAGAAGAGAAGTTGTTTGCGCATAGTTTGGGTCCTTTCAAGCTAAGGATCATTCGAGGGAGGGCGATCCTTGGAAAGGAGCGCGTGGCGGCCGTCGTGCCAGCGGGTGGATAGGAGTGCTGGACAACCACGAACCGTAGAAGGGAATGGGTGGGCCGGAGACCGGCCCGGGCCGGTCGATTACTACAACCAGAAAGTCACGCTGCCATCAGCGGCCCGGCTTCGTATCGTCATCGCCGCGATTGTAATCATCGGTGTAGTCGACGTTGAACGGCGCCTTGAACGTCGTGAGGGTCTTTTCGAGCTCGGGCTCCCAGTTCATCTTCAGGCTATCGGCGGCATAGCTTGCGCCGGCAAACGACATGGAGGGCAGGATTGCAGCGCTGGCAAGTTTCGAAACGCGGTTCATGAGATATTCCTTTCGGTAGACATTGGGGACGAGACGCCGATGCGAAAGCGCTCCCCTATCGCCGCTCTTTGGCGACGACCCGAAAGTTACGGACTTGATCGGCCTGGGAAAATCATACTCATGGAACCTGAACCCTACACGAAGGTATGGACGGGCTATGCTGAGGTCTCCGTTTTCGGTCGAGAGGGCAATCGGAAGTGGGAACAGGACCGAGGTCATTCAGGAACTAAAAATGCGCGGCTCCATTTCTGGAACCGCGCATTCATTCGGCACGCCGAGGTCAGGCCCAATCAAGCAGCCTTATGCAACGTTCTCTGGTGATGAGCCTATGTCGTTGCTGCCACAGCGCGTGTCAGAATACCGATTGATCACCAGCCGTAGCCTGCACCGAAGGGACCATAGAATTCCGGAAAGTCAGGTCCCCAGCCGGACCAATCCCATTTCGCGTCGGCGTAGGTCTGAGCCGCCAGCAGTTGCCTATTGGCGATCCGTTCCTGAGCCTGCGTCTGGCGGTACTGGCTGTAGGCCTTCTGTGTTCCGACATACAGGCAGTTGCAGTTGATCGGATCGGCATAGACGTAGCTCACCGTGTTGCCCCGGCTGCGCATGAGGAATTTGTTCGCAGGCAAGCGCTTCAGCATTGCAACGCGAGCCGGCGTGTTTGCGGGGCGGACAACGAAGCCGGCGGCAGAGAGGTTATCTTCTTTAGACTGAACGGTCTGCGATACCGTTTCGCAGGATGCCAGCGCCAGTGATAGGCCGGCCATGGTGATGATTGCAAAACCGAGACGCCGATTGCTTGGTGCAAGTTTCTTGAAGGGCATTTTCCACTCTCCATTGGGGATTTGACGAGGGGAGTTTCGTCAGTTCTCGTCCGTTCGAAAATCATACGGGTAGACATCCGCCCTATGCGTTCGTATGGGGCGAGCTAAACTTCATGACTTGGTGAGTGTGAGAGCCTTTACGCCGACTGCGAAATTCAGGCCATAGCCTTCGAGCATTGCGGGTTGCAGCACGATCCCCGTCCCACCTTCGCCGGACAAAACCATCGCATGTGGAGGGAGCTGAAGATTTGATGCGGCAGGCGATGCCCCGTAAGCACCCGCGATTGTGGCGATGGATGCAGGATTACGCACGAGCCAGGTCATATGCCCGCCATCTATTTCGGCAACGTCGATTCCCAAGTCCTTGATCGTCCCATAGTAGCGGGTCTGGCTTCCGTCACTTGCCGAAATGAAATCGCAAACGACATCCTGATCAGGGTCGCTCATTTCATCTTTTCGGGTATCGACCACACAGACGAGCATTCCGGCTGAAGGTCCTGACGCAGCTTGGGCATGGCCCAATTGCGGGACCACCATCGTGGACAAGGTCACCACTGCGATCTTCGAAATACAATTCATAGCTTTCTCCGCTGTCGCGCTGCTGGATTGCGGACCGATGCCGGCGCGCTTCCATGAAGTCGTAACGCCGCGAAGGTTCACCCGGCTATCATCCATGAATATAGGTCGGCCAAACGAGGGTCTTGGTCCGCCCTGCCTCACGAGCGAGGTGATTGGCGGGAAGCAGCACGCCTCATTCGGCGAAATGTCTCGATGTTATCCGGCGTCGATTTCCAGCATCTCGTTTTTTAGGAGCCGACCTATGCTTCTGTATAGCTTCGGCCATCTCCTTTCGCTGCTAGGCTATCCGCATACGAACCGTGGAGACCCCGATGACAAAGAAGCGGCCCGATGGCATCAAGGCGTATAACGAACCAGCTGGCGGCTGGGGAGCCCTCAAGGCGGTTGCCGAAACACTCGCCCGGCAGCAGGTTGTCGCCCAAGGGACGGCGACGCTTCTGAAGGCGAACCAGCCGGAAGGCTTTGATTGTCCTGGCTGTGCCTGGCCCGATCCAAAGCACACATCGTCCTTCGAATTCTGCGAGAACGGCGCCAAGGCAATCACCTGGGAATCGACCGCCAAACGCGTCAGCCCGGAATTCTTCGCCACCCATACCGTTTCCGAACTGTGGACCTGGACGGATCACGAGCTGGAAAACGAGGGGCGCCTCACCCATCCGATGATCTATGACGCGGCAAGCGACCGCTATCAGCCAATCGAATGGGACGACGCCTTCGCCGTTATCGGCAAGGAGCTCAACGCACTGGAAAGTCCGCATCAGGCGGAATTCTACACGTCCGGCCGCGCCTCCAATGAATCCGCCTTCCTTTATCAGGCATTCGTGCGCGCCTTCGGCACCAACAACTTTCCGGACTGCTCGAACATGTGCCACGAGGCGACGAGCGTCGGGCTGCCGGAATCGATCGGCGTGGGCAAGGGCACGGTCACGCTTGAAGATTTCGATCATTGCGATGCGATCTTCAGCTTCGGCCATAATCCCGGCACCAATCATCCGCGCATGATGACCACGCTGCACGAAGCGTCGCGCCGGGGTACGCCGATCGTTGTCTTCAATCCGTTCAAGGAGCGGGCGCTGGAAAAGTTCGCGGCGCCGCAGGACCCGATCGAGATGGCGACATTCTCCTCGACCGAGATTGCCTCGGCCTACCATCAGGTCCGCACCGGCGGCGATCTGGCTGCGATCAAGGGCATGATGAAGTTGATCTTCGAAAGGGATGCGCTGGATCTGGCCAATGGCGGCAGCGGTGTCCTCGACCGGGCCTTTATCGAGCAACACACGGTCGGCATTGAAGACCTGCGCCGCGACGTGGAAGCGACCAGCTGGGACAATATCCTCCACTATTCCGGCCTGTCGCGCGCATCGATTGAAAGCGCCGTCGACGTCTATCTCAAGGCCAAGAATGTCATTCTCTGCTACGGCATGGGTCTAACCCAGCATGCCAACGGCACCCACAATGTCCAGCAGGCCACAAATCTACTCCTGCTTCGCGGCAATATCGGACGCGAGGGCGCCGGCATCTGCCCGGTTCGCGGCCACTCCAACGTCCAGGGCGATCGCACGGTCGGCATCACCGAAATCCCCAATACCGCCCTTCTCGACGGTATGGAACGTGCCTTCGGCTTCCGCCCGACGGGCGACAAGGGTCACAATGCGATCGAAGCGATCGAGGCCATCGCCGAAGGGCGCTCCAAGGCACTTATCTGCCTCGGCGGCAATCTGGCCGTGGCAATGTCTGACCCGACGATTACCTTCGCCGGCATGCGCAAGCTCGATCTCGCCGTCCACATTTCGACCAAGCTCAATCGCTCGCACCTTCTGACCGGCAAGACCTGCATCGTATTGCCCTGTCTCGGTCGCACCGACCTCGATACGCAGGCATCCGGACCGCAATCGGTCACGGTCGAGGATTCCATGTCGATGGTTCACGCCTCGCGCGGATTCCTCAATCCGCCGAGCCCGTTCCTAAAGTCGGAGCCGGCCATCCTCGCCGGCATTGCCCATGCCACGGTCGGCAACGGGCATGGGATCGACTGGCTCGGCATGATCGAGAATTATGACCGCATTCGCGACAAGATCGAGATCGTCTTCCCCGATTTCGCCGACTTCAACAAGCGGGTCAGGGTGCGCGGCGGCTTCCGGCTGAATGTCCCGGCCTCCCATCGCGAATGGCGGACATCGACCGGAAAGGCGAATTTTCTGATTGCCTGCGGTCTCGACGAGGACCCGAGACTGAAAGATCCGGATACGCTCGTGCTGGCCACGATGCGCAGTCATGACCAGTACAACACCACCGTCTACGGTCTGGATGATCGATACCGCGGCGTTTTCGGGCGGCGCGATGTCATCTTCATCAGCGCCGCGGACCTTGCCTCCCGCGGTCTGAAGGAAGGCGACCGGATTGATGTGCATGCCGTGGCGGAAAACGGTCTCGAGCGCTCGGTCCGTGGCTATACTGCCGTCGCATATGATCTTCCGCAGGGTTCAGTCGGCGGCTATTATCCGGAGATGAATGCCATCGTGGCACTCAGCCATTACGACCGAAAGTCCGGCACGCCGGCCTATAAGGGCGTTCCGGTGAAGATTGTCCGCGCAGAGGCGGCATGACGGCGATCCCAGGCATTGACATGGCTTGAGCAGGAGTTGGAAAGACTGATCTCATGATCGCCTCTCGAAAGCCCCCTGCCCGTCCGCCCGGTCCGGTCGTCTATATCGTCGACGACGACCTCTCCATGCGAGAATCGCTCGTCGACCTCTTCCATTCCCTTTCAATCGACGCCGTTGCCTTTGAAAATACGGAAACGTTCCTGGCCGCCGCGAGGCCTGGAGCAGGCTGCATCCTGCTCGACGTCAGGTTACCAGATCTTGACGGTCTGGCACTGCAGGCGCATCTGAACGCCAAAGGCAACAAGATGCCGATAATTTTCATGACGGGGTATGGCGATATCCCAATGAGCGTGAAGGCGATCAAAGCCGGTGCATCCGACTTCCTCACCAAACCCTTCGATCAGGCGGCGCTGATCGAGGCCGTAAACGTCGCGCTGGCCCGTGACGATGAGATCCGTCAGGGCGACACGGTAATCGATGCGGCGGCGGCCCTCTACCAGACACTGACGCCACGTGAACAGGAGGTCATGCAGCTTGTGGTGCGCGGTTTGATGAACAAACAGATCGCCTTCGAACTCGGTATTACTGAGGTAACCGTCAAACTCCACCGGGGAAACGTGATGCGCAAAATGGATGTGCGCTCACTTGCCGATCTTGTGCGGGTCGGCGAGGCGCTCGGCTACGGAAAGCAGCCCTGAATTCGCAAGCGCTGGTTGGTAGGCTTGGTGACGAGGAAATAACCCCGTTATGGGCCAACACGATGGGGATTCGAGAAGATTTCGAAGTCTTCACCACGCGCAAGCGCAATCAGGGTGATGCCGGCCGCTTCAGCCGTTCGGATGGCGAGCGCAGTCGGAGCAGATACTGCAATCAGCATCGCACAGCTCAGCATGGCGGTCTTTTGCACCATCTCGACCGATATGCGGCTGGTAACGACGACGGCGCCCTTTTCCGCCGCAACGGATGACCTGAACACGAAGCCACAGAGTTTATCCAAAGCGTTGTGGCGACCGACATCCTCGCGCGCTCCTACGAGACCGCTCCCCTCAACATAGAGACCAGCCGCATGAACCGCCCTGGTTTGGCGATGAAGGTCCTGTGCCCTCGCCAGCTCCGCCGTCGCCGCCACAATAGAGGCATGCGACATCCGGAGTTCGACCGCAGACAGGTCAGGTAGGGTACGCATCGCCTGATCGATCGACTCAATACCGCAAAGCCCACAGCCTACGGGGCCGGCGATACTGCGCTTTCTTGCGCGCAGCCGGTCTGACACATCGTCGGCGAGAAAGACCTGCACGTCGATCCCGAGCTCGCCTTCGACGACGTCAACCGAACGGATTTGCGAAGCACTCTGGACGATCCCTTCCGTCAGACTGAAGCCGATCGCAAAGTCGACGAGATCATCCGGCGTGGCCATCAAAACGGCATGCGAGGAACCAGCATAAGAGATCGCGACCGGGACCTCCTCAGGTACGAGGCGGACGGTGCTTCGCTCGAAATGGGTATTTTTGACGGAGCGGCTTGGCGTCGATTGCAGTGTCGGTCGAAGAAGGGTCATCGGACCAGCGCCCGAAGAGATGGCGATTTTTCCAGCATCCGTTGAAGGGTGCGCCGATGCATCGACAATCGGTGAGCGGTGCGTGATACATTGGCCCCACAAGATATCAGAACCTGCCGGATATGCTCCTCGCGGACCACGTTTGGGCCTTGCAAGGTTTCCATACAGCCCGAATGTCTCAAGTCCCGGTCGAGCAAGACCGCCAGAAGGAAATCGGTTGTCATCGGCTTCGGCAAGACGTCAGCTGCGCCAGCGCGCGCGACCGCAACCGCGGTGGCGATATCGCAGTGGCCGCTGTGAACAATGGTTCTGCAGGATGGGTGATGTCCTGCGATCATGCGCAAGATGTCGAAGCCCGTGCCGTCAGAGAACCTCAGCTCCGTCATGCAATGCGAAACTTGTGTTGAGGCCATCTGGCTTGCGGCGTCCGATACGCGTCTCGCCACCATGACGTCGAACCCTTCACGAACGAGGCGTTGAGCGATCTCGGCGTCGAGGGCCAGCACTGGATCTGCGATCAGCACCGATCGGCGACCCGGTCGGCCAGGGAAATCTTTCTCCAAACGTCCTTCTGCCATGTCCACCTTCCAGATCTCGAGCCAACTGCAGATTACGGCGATCGGCAACGCGTCTGAACTATACGTAGGGCTAGGTTAGCCCATACGAGCGGTAAGCCCAGTTTGATGCCCAAGCGTGCATTTGAGACACCGCGCGCGATCCTCCCCTGGCATTCCACCCCGGAATGCAGGCCGTCTCGGCCACTGGA
The DNA here is from genome assembly GCF_012275435.1 of Rhizobium sp. SG741. Classification (NCBI taxonomy): domain Bacteria; kingdom Pseudomonadati; phylum Pseudomonadota; class Alphaproteobacteria; order Hyphomicrobiales; family Rhizobiaceae; genus Rhizobium; species Rhizobium sp. SG741. The sequence goes on along the minus strand of NZ_JAAZQP010000009.1, from coordinate 173,159 downwards.
TCTAGGAATAACCGTCCCTACACTCTCGTATAGTTACGGGCCCACACACCTTCGTCTAGCGTACCCACGGTCAACCGGCGGTAATCGGCTTAAACGGCTCGCCCGGACAATCTAGCTCGCGAATACTCACGCAGGCGTACTCTCTCAAAATGTCCCTGCCGGCATGCGAACCGACAGCATGAGAAGGGTAGCCACCCTTCATCAAAGGAACAGCGGTGAAAATCTCCATCCTCGAACAGTCGACCCTTTCGGAAAATAGCTCTCCGACAGATGCGATCCAGAACACGGTGTGGTTGGCGCGGGAGGCAGACTATCTCGGCTACGAGCGGCTGTGGCTTTCAGAACATCACAACATGAGCATTCTACAGGGCTCGTCCCCGGAGGTTTTGTTGGCCGCCGTCGGCTCCAAGACTGACCGTATTCGGCTTGGTTCGGGTGGGGTCATGCTTCCGAACCATTCCGCCTACAAGGTGGCTGAGAATTTCCGGGTTCTGGAAGCCCTGTTTCCCGGCCGTATCGATTGCGGTATCGGACGTGCGAGTGGCGGAGATCCCTATTCCACCGCTCTCCTCAACCCTCCCGAAGGGATCGACTTTCCCCAGCAAGTCGGTCAGCTCGAGCGCTTCTTCCACGACGAGCACCAGAAGGCGATTGCAATGCCCAAGGTGGACGGTGCCCCGTCGCTTTGGCTCCTCTCGGCCGGCTCTCATCCGGAGAGCGGGCGCATGGCGGCCGAAAAGGGAATGGGCCTTGCCATCGCGCTCTTCATCAATCCGGCGGCGACGCGAGAAGCCGTCAATCTGTATCGACGCAATTTCAGACCTTCGCCTGAATTCCCCGAGCCGCGCGTCCTGATCGCGCTTAACTTCGTCGGCGCGGATACGCCGGCGAAACTGGCGGAACTGAAGAAGGCCTCCGACTATTTCAGGCTGATGCGCGATAGCGGCAACTATCCGAAGGCCGTCCCATCACCGGACACGCTCGATCGCATCGACTTCTCCGCAAGTCAGAAAGCCTATCTCGATCAGATCGCCAACCGCGAAGTCATCGGCCTGATCGATGATGCCGTGGCGGAAATCTCGGCGCGGGGCGCCGCCTATGATGCTGATGAAGTCATGCTGACCATGATGTGTTTCGACATCGAGGACAAGATCCGCGCCTTCCACCAGATCGCCGACAGAATTGTGAGCTGACCGACATGAGCGAGAAGCTGACCCTATCCATCCTCGACATCGGCCCGATCCGCTCGAACCAGACGGCGACGGATTGCTTCAATTCCATGATTGAACTGGCTAAGTTTGGAGAGAAGCTCGGCTATCACCGCTACTGGTTGGCGGAACATCACAACGTCGCGGCCGTCGCAGCCAGCCATACGGCCGCGTTTGCGCCAGTCATTGGAGCGCATACGGCGCGCATCCGGATCGGTGGATGCGTGCTTCTGGCGCATTACCCGCCGCTGCTCGTCGCAGAACAGATGGGCCTGCTGGAGGCCTGCTATCCCGGCCGCGTCGACCTTGGCATCGGCCGCTCGACCGGCGCCGACTGGGCGACGAGCTCGCTTCTGCGTGGCGGCACCGAGATGAAATCCGATGAAGCGATGATCGGCGACCTGCGCAATCTGCTTGCCCTCAATCGGCCAGAAGGTCTCACTGTCTCGCAGGATGACCGCGAATTCACCTTCAGGGCGGCCCCCAACGCTTCAAGTGCGCCGGCGCCTTGGATATTGGGGACATCCTGGTATTCGGCACAGCTCGCCGCGGAGCTCGGTTTGCCCTATGCCTTCGGCTATCACATCCGCGCTGAGGGCGCCAAGGAAGCGATCGCGCTCTACCGGGAGCGCTTCAAACCCAGCGCCTACCTGGCGGAGCCGAAGGTCCTCGTTTCGGCGATCGTGGTGATCGGAGAAACCGACGAAGAAGCAGAGCGGCTGGCTCGCCCGCAGTTGTTCTTCATGTCATCATTCCGATCGGGCGAGCCTGTGCAGTCGCAAATGCTGGTCGAGGAGGCCGACGGAAAGGAGTTTCCATCTCGCCACGAAAGTCTCGTGCAGATGTTTCGTCGATCCTGGATCATCGGATCGCCGGACCGTGCCGCCGAAGGAGTTGCAAATCTTGCTGCCGATCTCGGCGTGTCGGAGATGATGATCAATCCGGTGGTGTCGGCCTATTCTTCGCAGCCAGCGGACCGGGCGCCGAACCGTGAATTTACCCTTGCTGCGTTGGCTGAGCGCTTCCCTCAGTAGGCACCGAGATCGGGCGCGACTTTCCAGTGGCGCCTTCAAATCCAAGTTCGCAAAGATTCTGAGAGATCCCGCCCGAGTTGAGGTCCTCGAAGCGACCGATAACGACTTTGCGGCAATCGACTGAGACGGAGTGGTCCACAAGCTCCGCCACTATCCCAAACGAGTTACCCTTGCATCTTGAAAGTTCATTTTGGGTGGATCCGCGGTGGGTCGCGTCCTGGCACAGATCAGGTATGAATGTCAGACGACGCGCTCGTCGCGTCGCCTAAGCGTGGCGAGCTCTTGCAAGTCCAGATCCTGCTCGATATTCCGCATGACCCGGTCAGTGACGTGACCAGTCCTATACAATTTCAGAACTTCAGCGCGTCCCGCTCGAATTGCCGCCAGGATTGCCTCGAAATGCTCGGCAGACAGCGACTTCTTTCTCTCTGGCGCTATGTTGAAATGCGGGGCTGATAAGACACTGAAGAGGTAGCGATCCGACATATGGGGCAGGCCCCGCGCCCGACTCGTATGGAGGTATTCGAGCATTGCCTGATACTGAATATCGGCAATCTTCTTGCGTATTCCAGTCTCATCCCTTGCCAGTTGAGCATTGCTTTTCGGCGTGATCGAAGGAAACAGCTTGATGACGAGCGGCAGTGTCGTGCCCTGCAACAGCACGGTGACCAGTATCACTCCGAAGGCGGATGCCAATATCAGGTCTCGTCCCGGGAATTCCATCGGCAGTGACAGCGCGGCTGCCAGTGTCACCGCACCCCTCATACCAGCCCAACTTAGGATAACGGTCGCGGGGAGCGATGGAAGATGCTTGGGGTGTATTCCGAACCGCGATAGCCCTGTCCAAATCATATCCGATCCGACAAGCCACACGAAACGCGTCACGATCACGGTGACGACGACGGCCGCAACAGGAATCCCCAATGTTTGAATGCCGTCACCGACGCTCTCAAAGTGATTGAGTGCCTGGCGCAGAGACAGACCTATCAGCACAAACAGTAGAGATTCCAACAGAAACACGAGGACACGCCAGAATGCCTGCGCCCTGATGCGTGTCGCTGCGGAAAAGATCTCGTGCTGTTGCCATCCCAACATCAGGCCGGTCGTCACCGTGGCAAGGACACCGGAAAAGCCCAGTCGATCGGAGATCATATAGGATACGGCTGCAAGCAGCAGCGTGGCTGTGACGATCAACTCGCTGCTTTGGAAATGTCGCAAAAGCCGCAGGGCCACCCAACCGAGCGTCGCACCGACCATCACGCCGCCAAGCGACACCACGAAGAAAGTCGCGGCTCCCACCGGCGCGTCGAAAGTGCCACTCACCGCTGCAGAGACGGCAAAATGGAAGAGGACAAGGCCGCTCGCATCGTTGACCAGGCTCTCGCCAGTCAGGACCGTCGTCACACGGGTGGGTAGTCGCAATTTATCGAGCACGGCGCGCGCGGCAACTGCGTCCGGGGGCGATACGATGGCACCCAATGCAAACGCAGCAGACCAGGGAATATCCGGGCGCAGCCAATGGACCATCGCCCCCACAGATAGTGTCGTGAACGCCACGGCGCCCACGGCCAGCGACGAGATCGCCGCAAAATACTGTTTGAAGTCGAGCCAGACGGTCTGATACGCGCTGCTGAGAAGAAGCGGCGGCAGAAACACGACCATCACGAGATTGGGATCCATCGCGACGACAGGAATTCCGGGGATGAAGGCAAGCGCGATTCCGCCGCCAATCAGGGCGGCAGCAGAGGGTAAGTGAAGGTGTTTGGCGGCGAACGCCAAAACGAGCACCGCCATCAGCAGACCGACAAGAAATTCGTAGTCGAGTTCGATAGACATGTCGGCAGGCTCGCAGATCAGGATGCGCCAGCGAGGCCGGCACCACGGGTCGTGTTCGTAGGACCTTTTGGACCTATTTCAGCTGCGTATGACCGGCGCGATCGACCCAGAAACCAACCGGTTTGACGCTTACGCCAGGGCAGAACTCTCTCGTCGCGAGAGCCGGCCTGCCGATCAGATGGCTCGTCGCGAACCGGCACAAATGTTGCGTTCTGCTCGTGTCTGTGGCGCCGGCTGAGGAGGCGTTACCGCGTCCCCATATAGGCTACACGAAGGAATTCCATGTACCGATCTCGGCCATGGAGCGCACTTCTTGTGCCCAGCCGGACGGCAACAGCCCCTGACCATCCGTGAGGAGCCATTCCCTGTTTGCCCTGGAATTCTGTCATGACGCGATCGTAGGCCGTGATCTCCTGGCCTTCAGCAACGCGATAGACCTCGTCATGCACCACGATGTCCTGACTCAAGCGCGGCTTGATGTCGCTGTCGTGCCGGGGATGCGGCCGCCCGACGGCGAGACCGATGACCGGAACGCACCGCGCGGGAAGTTGCAGGAGCGCCGCCAGCGCCTCGGCGTTATTCCGCACGGCTCCGATAAAGCAGGTGCCGTAGCCAAGCGCTTCGAATGCCAATGCTGCATTTTGAGCGGCAATGCAGGTGTCGACCATGCCGAGCATCGTTGATTCGAGATAGTCGAAGGCCTCAAGCTGTGTGTCGTAAGCCTCACCGATCGCATAGTTGCGGCTCTGATCGGCTAGCCATACGAGCATCAGGGGCGCATCGTCGATCTGGCCCTGGTTGCCGCAAAGGCGATTGACCTCCTGCTTATGCGACGGGTCCGACACCTTGATTACACTCCAGCTCTGAAGGTTGGACGACGTCGCTGCCGACTGGGCGGCGGCAATCGCAGTCCTCACATCGCCTTCGGCCACCGGATCGGATGTAAACCGGCGAATGCTTCGATGCATCAACATATGATCGATGATGGGATTGCCGGATCGGACGAGGCTATCTGCGTCACCATATCGATCCGCAACGGCATCAGCGACAGGGCGACCGTATTTCACGGCATAATTTTTATAGTAGTCCATCGCTACGCTCGCTTGTGAACGGCTTTCGCCGCGATTGCGGTCTCAAAAATCGGCGGTCACCGCCAAGCGGCGGTAACCGTGGGAATCAGTCCTCGTTATCGATCGTGAGAACGATCTTCCCGAAGCCGCCACCTGTTTCCATTGCACTGTGGGCAGCAGAGGCGCGAGCAAGCGGGAAAGTCTGCCCGATCACTGGCCGCAATCGGCCATCGCGGAACATGGGAAGACCGTCTTCGGTAAACCGGCGGACCATTTCGCGCTTTTCTTCAGCGCTGCGCGATTTCATCACCGTGCCGATGATCTTCAGGTGGTTGTGGAGGACGAGGCCCAGAGAAATGTCTGTGTTATCCTGGCCACTGAGCAGGCCAACCTGGACCAGCCGGCCGCCGGGACGCAGACTGCGAAGGTTGCGCCCGAGATAAGGGCCACCTACGAAATCGACGATCACATCGACGCCCTGGCCATCAGTGGCATCACGGATGCCGAGCTCGAAGTCCTCGGAGTTGTAGTCGAAGACACGCTCCGCACCGAGTGCCTCGACTTCCGCCCGTCGCGACGCAGACGCGGTCGCGAAGACGCGTGTTCCCAGAGCACTGCCGATCTGGACTGCCGCCGAGCCGATACCACCAGCTGCCGCATGAATGAGGATGGAACTGCCAGGCCCGATCTCGCCAAGATGAACGAGCGCCTCCCAGGCGGTGACGAAGGATTCCATGATTGCTGCGGCCTCGACGAAGCCGAAACCTTCAGGAATGGCCACTGCCATGCCTCGGTCGACACGCGCATACTCGGCATAGGCGCCACCGCCGACGATAGCCATGACGTGATCGCCAGGCTCCACGTCCGTCACGTCGGATCCGACGGCAACAACTCTGCCCGACAGCTCTAATCCCAGCAAGGCACTTTCTCCATAGGTTTGGGTGCCGTAATAGCCTTGGCGCTGCAGCAGGTCGGCGCGGTTAACACCGAGTGCCTTGACCTCGACAAGGAGGTCGCCTGGGCGCAGCTCCGGTTTGGGAACCTCGTCAAGGCGGAGAACATCTGCCTTGACGAAGTTGTCATAGACGATCGCCTTCACTCTGCAGCGACCTTGGCGGCGGCGCGAGCGCGAGCCTTGCGGGCAATGCTTTCGGCGAAGAACGGCGTTTCGCGATGGTTGTGGTCACCACCGGCAGCCTGGCGGGCAGCTGCAGCATCTTCGAACGACTGGCCGTGCTGCTCGATGAAGGCCATGAAGGCGTCGGTCGGGTGGCAGGTAACCTTGTTGGTGTAACGGGTGCGGTTGCCATCGATCGCTTCGGCGATCAGCTCCCAGATGACATTGACCTGCGTGCGCTCGCCGGTGGGCGTGAAGACGTCGGAGATGGAATTCATGCGGCAATGGGACGGCGTGGCCTCGTCGGCGACATAGTGCTGGATGACCAGGCCCGTGCCGATCTTCTCGACGTTGATAGACATCTTGCGGCCATCATCGGTGAAGGTGGCGCCGCACGAGACGTGATCCGGCACGCAGCAACGCTGATATTCCGCTTCCGGTAGGTTGAAGAGCCAATCGGCGATATCGATCTGGTCGAGCGGGACGTCGATCTCGTGCGAGTAAGCGGAGAGCGAAAGCAGCTTGTCGGTGATGACTTTCATGGTTCTATCCTTTCGGTCTGTTTTTGCACCTGAACCCAAGGCCTTTCCGGCAAAGTTCCTGGCACTCTTGCGGTGATCTTTTCGAGCAACCCGTTGTCTGCTCTGGGGTGAAATTGGCATTCGACGGGCTTGGCCTCAATTATACTGATTAGTCTCGACCCTATTCTTTGGTCTTGGCTTCTCGCCTTCGCCACCGGCAAAGGTGTTGGAGGAAAGTCCGGTTTTTTGCGCAGAATGCGGGGAAATACAGCGAAAACGCTTGTTTCTGAGGTTTTCTGGCAAGCAGGAAATTGGACCCTACAGGCCGCAGGTATGAGCCCAAATCTCCTCAGAACGGTTTTGCCGGGAATGCAAAGATGAAAGCTGAGTTTCTTCCCACATTCGTGGATGTCGTCCAGGAAGGAAGCTTCTCCGGAGCAGCCCGCAAACGTGCCTTCACGCCGTCGGCTGTTGGAACGACGATCCGCCCGGTATTTACCTTCTACGGACCCTTCAGAGCCCAAGTGCCAAGGTTGTCGCCTTCACGAAAGCGCTTATGGCGTCGATTGGAACGCCCCCACACTGGGAACCGACGTCTTAATCAACTTTCCGAGCGACCTCGTCGCGGACGAGTGACGTCCACTGCATGATGCACGCGCAGGACATTAGCCTATACATAAGTATGGTTGTCCTGGCGCTTCGTGTGCTGGATTTTCATGCGAAATCGGAAGGAACCGCGAGACAGATGACAGTTCTTCAGACTGCGCAGAGCTTTGAAACCCCAGCCGAAAACGGATTGATCGATCCGTTCGGCAGAGCTGTTACTTACCTACGCGTCTCCGTGACAGACCGGTGTGATTTCCGTTGCACCTATTGCATGGCAGAAAACATGTCGTTCCTTCCAAAAAAGGATCTGTTGTCACTCGACGAGCTCGATCGGCTTTGCTCTGCCTTCATTGAGCGAGGTGTCCGCAAACTTCGGTTGACGGGCGGAGAGCCACTGGTTCGTAAGAACATAATGTATCTGGTCCGCCAGCTGGGCCGACATATCGGTCAGGGGCTCGACGAGCTGACATTGACAACCAACGGCTCCCAGCTGGCGCGGTACGCTTCAGAACTCGCCGACTGCGGCGTGCGGCGGATCAACGTCTCGCTTGACACGCTCGACCCGGAGAAATTCCGTAAGATCACTCGGTGGGGTGATTTCAACCGTGTCATGGAAGGGCTGGACGCTGCGCAGAAGGCCGGGATCGCGATCAAGCTCAATGCCGTTGCCCTCAAGGACTTTAACGACAGCGAGATGCCAGCTCTCATCCAGTTCGCTCACGGTCGCGGAATGGACCTCACCGTTATCGAAACGATGCCGATGGGAGAGATCGACGAAGACCGCACTGAGCAATATTTGCCGCTTTCAAAGTTGCGCTCCGATCTGGAGCAACAATTCACGTTTCACGATTTGACGTATCGCACCGGTGGTCCGGCGCGCTACGTGAAGGTTGCGGAGACAGGTGGTCGTGTGGGCTTTATCACGCCCATGACCCATAATTTCTGCGAAAGCTGCAATCGCGTTCGGCTGACCTGCACAGGTACGCTTTACCTATGTCTCGGCCAGAACGACGCCGCGGACCTTCGGTCTGTACTGCGCACTGATGGAAGCGCCACGGCCATCGATACAGCAATTTCGGAAGCGATCAGTCGCAAGCCGAAAGGCCATGATTTTATCATCGACCGCTCGAACAATCGTCCGAGCGTCGCCCGGCATATGAGCATGACCGGTGGTTGAGCCACGTTTGGTAAAAGGATCTATCAGTCGCGTTCAACAACGACGACCTCCTCCGGTGCTCCATCGCCTTAACTGACAGCTTCTGGGAAAGCCGCTGTGCGAGGCCTTCTCCGTCTCCCTGGCATTTGGATAATGACGGTCGTTGAACGACGGATCTTTGGTCAGGCGCGCTTGGGTAAAGCCAGCGCCACATCGATAAATTCGATCAGTTTGGTCAGATCAACCGGCTTGCCGAGAAAGGCTAGCGCACCACCGTCAAGCGCTGCGCTTCGGGTATATTCGTCGTGATAAGACGTCATGAAGATCATGGGAGGACGGTCTCCGTCCTGATTCAGACGACTTTGAAGTTCGATACCGTTCAGACCGGGCATTTTCACATCAACGACCATGCAGTCCACGGTAGAGCGCTGCTTGAATGCGAGGAAGGCCTCAGCAGACTCGAACAGCTTGCTTTGATATCCGAGCGATTTGATCAGGTCATCGAGCGCTTCGCGGATTGCCAGATCGTCATCGACAACGGCGATTAGGGAAGATTGGGACACTTATTCCGACTCTCATTGTTTTCTTATTGGTCTTAGGCAACGCGGACGAGCGTGGGACTTGCCGATCGTGCCAGATGTTCAGTGGCATGCTCAGTCGCGCGAACCAATTCTGCGACCGACTTCACCTGCATCTTCTTCATGACGTTTCCTCGATGCAGTTTTACGGTGATCTCGCTTATACCGAGCCTGAAGGCGATTTGCTTGTTCATTAGACCTTCGACAACTGCCTCCATCACCTCACGCTCTCGCACTGTCAAGGTCTCGAAGCGGGTTGCGACGTCTTGGTGGCGGCGCATTTCGCGTCGGCGGGTTGCATCGCGTTCGACTGCAGCAAGGACGGCATCCAGAATATCCTGATCGCGAAATGGCTTGGCCAGGAAATCCACGGCGCCCGCTTTCATGGCACGGACGCTCATGGAGATATCGCCGTATCCGGTCATGAAGACGATGGGGAGAAGGCTACCGGCACGCTCGAGATGGGTCTGGAAGTCCAGGCCGTTGATGCCAGGCAAGCGAACGTCAAGAACGATGCAACCCGCGCGATTGAGATCGGCCATCCCCATAAACTCGTTCGGGTTTGCGTAGGCCTCAGCCTCGAACTGCATGGAGCGAAAGAGGTCGATCAGGGACTCCCTCATCGAAAGATCGTCATCGAGAATATAGATGACGGGGGAGTCCGGGTTCCGCTTGCTGGTCTTCATTTCAAGCATCGGCTTTCTCCTTCGGTAATTTGATCTCAAAAATCGCGCCGCCATCGGGATGATTGTGCCCATCAAGCGAGCCGCCTATGGCTTCAATGGTACTTCTGCAAATAGAAAGGCCGATCCCCATGCCGTTTTCCTTTGTCGTGAAGAAAGGCTTGAACAGGTTCTGCTGAGCATCGGCATCAAGTCCTCGCCCTGTATCCCGAACCGTGATTGAGACGTGAGTTGCGTCGGCTGGCGCATCCAGCGTGACGGTCACCAGTTTCTTGGAGGCATCCGATCCCGTCATGGCCTGCGCCGCGTTGGAAATCAGATTTATCAGGACCTGCTGCATCTCGACGCGAATGCCGGCAACCTCTGGAAGTTTCGTCTTTTGGACGACCTCCACATCCGTTTGTTCGCGCTGCAGATCGTGGTCCATCAGCGTGAGTGTGTCGTTGACCAAACTCGCCAGATCAACGGTCTCATTCTCCTTTGGTGTCGGCAGCATCATGACACGTGTGTTCTTGAAAATGTCACTCGCCCGATTACTGTCGCGTAGGATCCGTTCTGCAGATCGCTTTGCCGATTCAATGTCCGGCGGTGTCCGATCAAGCCAGCGAATAAGGGTCTGCGAAGCGACTGCGATTGCTCCAAGTGGCTGATTGAGCTCATGGGCGAGCGACGCCGACAACGCACCGACCGTCGCCGCTTTCGAAGCACGGCTCAGTTCAGCCTGTGCATCGGCAAGCGCCTTGCGCGCTTCCTCTCGCTGCGTCACATCAACCATGCTGACGATCACACGACTGAACGCCGATGGATCTTTCGGAAAGCTGATGTCGAGAAGAACGATTCTCGGTTCGCCATCTTCGTTGAACACCTCTGCATTGTCTTCGAAATAGGTTGCTTCATCCATGATAGCCTGCAGCAGGGCCGTGAACGTATCGCTATCCTTCGGGATGATCCGGTGCATGATGCAACCTGGAACATCGGCAGCAAATGCACCAAGGAGCTCAACCGCCGCCTCGTTGGCATCAACGATTTCAATCTTATAGACGCAATCCTTCAAAAAGCCGGGGTTCGATTGCGCATAGGCCTTCGCGTCGGTCACGCCGCGAGATTTTAGACTCATCAGGAATTCGCGCAATTTCGAATAATCCCACTCCCACAAGGCGACCCGAGTGCGATCAAAAATCGCACGATAGCGGGCTTCACTAGCGCGCAACGCAGAGTTTGTCTGAAGAAGCGCCGTTCTGGCTTGGTCTGTTCGCAACAGCAACGCTGCTGTCACTGCTAGAGCGGCAAGTGCTACACAAAGGCGCAGGAAAGTCGGAAAGTCAGGATCCGACGCGTGTGTCACGAAAAATGAAGTCAACGCGCCTACCATGAAGAGCGCCGTGACGATGATCAGACCAAGCCTGTTTACGGACTCAGCTGCCAGCAGAAGCGCAATCACATATAGAACGGCTATCGCACCCTCGATCTGGGAGAACATATCGACGGCAAAAACCGCCGCAGCCACGAGCAGGGCTGTACTACCAAAGATCAGATCGTATCGACCTGCTTCCAACCTTGCCAATCTCAATTCCAGCACCTGTGTCATGGGCGGTTCCATATCTTTGAGATGAAGGATAGCTTTTCGCGGCGTCCGCCGGACCTATACAATGGTCTAGTTGCTCATTACGGGAACCCTTCGAAACGAGGGAATTCGAGGCAGAGTCGCCAAATAAAAGAGGCCGCCTTCCCGGCAGTGGAAGGCGGCCTTTGCGGATCGCGGTGGTCCGCAGTCGGTCCGAGGGGAGGGTTGCTCGGACCGTGCAGCGCCTTGGCGCTGCCGGCCTCGTCGAGGGGCGGCGATCGAGCTAACGAGTGTCAGATTAGCGGGCTGTTCGAATGAACGTAACTATACTTAGGTGTCGCCGACCATATACGTTCGCGCACGCGCCCACGGCATTTGAGGACATTCCCACGATTGTGTCGCGGGCTTCGCGTCCTGGCGATTCTAGAATTGGCGCCAGAAAAGCGGCGCCTCAAAGCATCCGATCTCGCGAGCGTCATCCAGTGAAATTCTGTTCGATCCGGCTGACTGAAGCGGACATTTTTCCTATTAATGCGGGCCCAAAGGTGGCGTCAGAGATCTCGGCGGCGGAAAGCCGTATTGATTGCGATAGGTCTGCCAGCATCACCTCCAGGTCTGCCATTGCCCTCGCCTTTGCCACAAGCGACATTTCTTCGAGCTTGGCACAAAGGCCTATGACGATGCCATGGCGCGCATGAGCGGTCATGGATTTGAGATGCTTCATCTGGGCGCCGGCATCATCGGGCCGGACACTGGGGAACGCCAACTGGAGTGCGGCGCCATTGTTCTCGCCGGGTTCGGTTGGCGGAGACATCACTGGTCACCCCACGTTGCCTTGATACGTGATTGAGAGGGGACAGCTGATGGCGCAAAGGAAACGCGGCCACTGCTATAGAACTGGGCCCAGTATCCAAGCGCCATGAAGACGGCGCCGCCAATCAGATTGCCGAGCGTCACCCAGACGAGGTTGTGGATGGCCCCAGCGAACGTCACGCTTGGTGGATGATCACCGATGAGCGCGACCGCAAAGGTAAACATGTTTGCCACCGAATGCTCGAAGCCGGCGGCGACAAAAATCGTGATTGGCCAGAAGATCAGCATGACCTTTGCCGCGGCGTTGTCGGTTCTGCCGGCCATCCAAATAGCCAGACATACAAGCCAGTTGCAGAGGATCCCTCGCGCCAGAAGTGCTGCAGAGCCAGCCGACATCTTTGCAGAGACGATACTGAAGAATGTCTGGCTGCCATCACCAAGGATGACGCCGCCACCTGCAAGATGGATGAGCGCCGCAAGAATAACTGCACCGACCAGATTGCCGATCCACGCCGCACACCAAACCAGAATGACATCACCGATTGTCGCCCGCCGGGTCAGAACCGCGAGCGTCATGTACATGGCTGTTCCCGTAAACAATTCGGAGCCAGCAAAAACGACGATCGTCAAAGCAGACGAAAAGACGATGCCCATGACCAGATGGGCCCAAGCAGGATCGACGTGAGCACCGGCGGTGAACATTAGAACATCGCCGAAGCCGATATAGGCTCCGGCCATTGCTGCGCCGATCACGAAAGCAAAAAACTGGGTTTTAACGACTTGCGCCTTGTGGACGCCAGCTTCCGCGAAACTGTTGACGGAATCTTCGTACATCGTTCGACCTCTCGCGCCCATCCGGGCGTAACATTTGAGTTGTCGAACCGTAGCCCTCATCGCACCATGGCTGAACCATACGTACGTTTAGGGGACCAGCCCTATGGTATCGTTTTCTGCGTGCTCCGCAGGCTAGTCCGGCAAGGTGAACATCGTTATCGCATGGACGAACGGCCGAGTTGCTGCCCGTATGCGGCAATCTCGCGGCCGACCACGATCCTCTCCGCTTCAAAACCACGCAATGCCGCCACAAGGTTTGTTGCCCGCCGTAGATGCGCACGAAGCGACAGGACGTCGCCGGCCGCCTTGGCCACGCCCATTGCTGTATGGGGGCGAACCACGAACGCCGCATCTCCGATCAGAGCGGTTGAAGTCCCGCTGATCCGGTCCGCCTAATAATCGAAAATGCCCTGGACGGACGGGGCCTCCTCCGCATCGATCGCCGCGATGAACTGTGGCGGAAGAAGCCTTGCTGCATCCTGACGCAACAGCCAGCGTCGCAGGTCGGAAAGTTCGCCTCGTGCAAGTGAGAATCGAGAAGACCGTCCGGATTGCCCGGTAAATGTCTGTTGCAGGTCTTGTTGCCCGGTGGAATGTGGCCGATGACGTGCGTGCGGGCCGCCTCGTCCAAATCAAGATCCAAGGGGTGGAACCCGAGCCACTCGCTGTCTGGGCTGTCTATCCCACGACACGCATGCTTCTGCCCAAAGTAAGAGCATTCATAGAAGCGCTTGACGAAAAGCTTACAGAAATGCTGGGCCCTCTTTCGCGGCCTGATGAATAGAAGACCCGACGAACGGTCAAGCCTTGCCGATATAAGCCGAAGCAATCCGGCGACTCCACGCCATGATGATCTACTGCGGCGTGCGGCAACTTCTCGCCAACCGGACCGTAAACGACATTAAGCGCGTTGTCGGAATGGAGCTCCAAGTTTTCCTTACGTGGTCTCAGATCGGTTCTTCCGAAAGACTGACAGCAATCTAAACCGCTACGTGGAGGTCTATCCCATCCGTTGCCTTGGGCAGTACAGGATGCGCGCTAGTGCTTTGGAGGGGAACAGGATTATATTATTTAAATTTATTGATTTTCAATAGCTTACGCCTGACAAGACAAATCCTCGATAGGCTAAAGTCTGGTCAAATCTATACCTAAGCGTGGTATCGCCGCCGATCGCCAGCAGCTTAGGCTGCACCTCACTGCAAACAGATCAGGCCCGAAAATGCAACGGGTGTCTGAACCAAAGTGAGGTGAAAGACATGTTTCGATGCGTCCGAATCTGGACCGACAGCGAGGGCAATTCCAAGTTCGAGGAGGGGGTCATCGATCTCCCGAAGGGTGAACGCGGAGACACATTAAGTGCGGTGTTCAAGAGCACTTCCATCTCGTTTCGCGAGACCGGGCCTGGCGGAGAATATGCCTGGCATCCTGCCCCCATCCGCCAGTTCGTTCTCACCTTGAGCGGCACGCTCGAGTTCGAAACCAAAAGCGGCAAGCGCTTCACCATTCATCCGGGCGACATTCTACTTGCCGAGGACACAACGGGCACAGGCCATCGTTGGCGGCTGCTCGGGGAAGATCCGTGGCGTCGCGCATATGTGATCCTGGCAAACGCTGCCAGCGCCGGGTTCGTCGCAACCACGTCGTCGCAGAGCAAGGAGCAGGTGCATGGCTAACGTCAACGAGAAAGCCGACATCGTTCTCATCGGCGCCGGCATCATGAGCGCGACTGTGGCGACCATGCTCAAGGAGCTTGAACCTGGGCTGTCCATGGTTGCTTTCGAAGTGCTTGAGGACTGCGCGCTCGAAAGCTCCCATGGCTGGAACAACGCCGGTACGGGCCACGCGGCCAATTGCGAACTGAACTACACGCCCCAGCTCGCAGACGGCACCGTCGATATCCACAAGGCCCTCGAAGTCAACGTCGAATTCGACGTCTCGCGGCAGCTTTGGTCACATCTCGTCCGCAAGGGCGCGATCCAGGATCCGGGCGCCTTCTTGCATGCCTGCCCCCATATGAGCTTCGTGACCGGGGACGCCAATGTCGCGTTTCTTCGCAAACGCTTCGATGCCATGACGAAAAGCCATTGCTACCATGGCATGGAGTTCTCGGACGCTTCGGCCAAGATCGAGGAGTGGGCGCCGCTCGTCATGGAAGGTCGCGCCAATGGCGAAGCGGTTGCAGCTACCCGCATCGTCAGCGGTGCGGATGTCGACTATGGTGCCCTCACCCATCTTCTGATGGCCCAGCTTTCGGCGCAGAGCGGCTTCTCGGTGTTCTTTAAGCACCGCGTCACGGACCTGTCGCGGACCGAGGACGGAAAATGGCGCGTCGAGGTGGAGGATGTCACAAGCGGTGACAGGTCCTCGACCGTTGCCGGCTTCGTATTCATCGGCGCCGGCGGCGCGTCCATCGAGCTCCTCCAGAAATCCGGCATTCCCGAAGGTCACGGTTATAGCGGTTTCCCAGTTAGCGGGATCTGGCTTCGGTGTGACGACGATGCCGTTGCAAGCCGCCATCATGCCAAGGTCTACGGTAAGGCGGCACACGGCTCTCCGCCCATGTCGGTGCCTCACCTCGACACTCGCATCATCGGCGGCAAGCGCTCGGTCCTGTTCGGCCCCTATGCCAGCTTCTCGACCAAGTTTCTGAAGGAGGGATCATATCTTGATCTCTTCGGTTCGATCCGTCCGGCCAACATTCTGCCGATGCTGGATGTGGCATTCCACAGCTTGCAGCTCGAGGAATATCTCATCGGCCAGGTCGTCGCGACCGACCGCTCAAAGTTCGAAACGCTGCAGCATTTCTTCCCGTTGGCAAAGGAAGAAGACTGGACCGAAGCCGTCGCCGGTCAGCGCGTCCAGATCATCAAGCCGAAGGGACATGTGGGTGGCGAACTGGAATTCGGCACGCAGCTGATTGCTGCCGCCGATAACTCCCTCGTCGCACTCCTCGGTGCCTCCCCTGGTGCTTCAACGGCGGCTTTCATCGCGATCGAAGTCCTCGAAAAGTGCTTTGCCGACAGGCTGACCGAAGACGCCTGGCTGCCACGCCTGAGTGAAGTCATCCCGACTTACGGCATCGACCTCAAGACGGACGCTGATGCCTGCCGCAAGATCAGATCAGAGACCGCCTCCGTGCTCGGTCTGGAATTCGTTTGATCTGATATGGATATGGCCCGGGACAAACAAGCCGTAGAGCCCCGGGCCTCTGTCCCGGCGGCTCGCGCGGCCCACCTTGCCGCGCGTATCGGCCGCCTTCTCTACATGAATGGGGCCGATACGCGGCATGTCGCACATAACGTCACCGAGATTGCCCGACACCTTGGGCATCCTGCCCACGCCCTGGTCACCCCGGAGGGCATCCTCGTTACCGTTGGAACCGAGGAGCAGTTCAGCACCAAACTCGGCCATGAAGTAGCCACGACCGGTGTGAACATGGGCAAGTTGCTGGAGATCCAGCAAATCGCCGATGATATCCTCCTGCGCCGAGATGGCTCATTCGAGATCGAGCGTCGGATCGATGACGCCGAACGAAATAGTCATGGCTATCCCGAGTACGTGGTCATCCTGGGTGTAGCGGTGACGACCGGCTCCCTGGCCATGTTGTTCGGTTCTTCCTGGACGGTGGCGCTGGCATCTTTTGTAACAGGCTTGGTCAGCACCCTTCTAAGGCGGCGCCTGCCGGAGCTTCTACCGAACCCCTTCGCGGTCACTTTCGCTGTGGCCATCATCAGCGGCCTTGTCGCAGTCTTTGCATTACGGCTGCGGCCGGAGGAATCGCCGATCCTTGCGCTGACGGCAGCCGGGATGATCCTCGTTCCGGGTGTCCCCCTCATCAACGGCATTCGAGAAATTGCCACGGGCCACGCCGGAAACGGCATTGCCCGGCTGACAACGGGGATAACCCTCGTCCTAACGATCGGCTTCGCGCTCTATGTGGTGGGTGTTGTCACGGGCGCCAAGTTGCCGGTCGATGTGGGGCCGGGCATGCTCCCGGTCCCCGAAGATCTCTTGTTCTCCGCACTCGCAGCCATCGGCTTTGCCTTGCTCTTCAACGTTCCTGTTCGGGGCATCGCCTTCTGCGTCATCGCAGGAATGGCAAGCCACGGACTGCGCACCGGCCTGGAGGAACTGGGCATAAACCTGCCGATCGCCTCGCTGATTGGTGCCATAGTTGCCGCACTGATCGCGAGATTGGCGGCATCCATTCACCGGGTGCCCGCCGTAGTGTTTGCCTTTCCAGGCGTCGTCGCGATGATCCCCGGATCATTCGGCTTCCGCGCTGGTATCGGCGGCCTCGAGATTATGTCTCTGGGCGCCAAAGCCCCGCTTGACCTCGTCGCCAACACATTCTCGCTCGCCATCATCACGACAATCACCACCATCGCCACTGCCATCGGCCTGGCGTTGCCGCTCTCGGGCTTCCCGAACGAGCCTTCACCTGCGAACTCACGAAAGGACCAAGACCATGAATGACACCACAAGCAGCCATCCGGTGTTGCAGGACATTCCCATCGGCCTCAACGCGACTGGCGAACGCACCGAGTTCGACAGCATGGGCGAAGTAAAGGTTCCTGCTGACCGTTATTGGGGGGCGCAGACGCAGCGATCACTGCTTCACTTCAATATCGGTGGCGATCGGATGCCGAAGGCTGTTTACCGTGCCTACGGTGTCGTCAAGAAGGCGGCGGCTCTCGTCAACGGCCAGTCCGGCAAGCTCCCCGGCTGGAAGATGTACGCCATCGTAAAGGCCGCCGACGAGGCAATCGCCGGCGATCTCGATGCGCACTTCCCCCTCTTCGTATGGCAGACCGGCTCGGGCACCCAGTCCAACATGAATGTCAACGAAGTCCTGTCGAACCGGGCGATCCACCTGCTCGGCGGCACCCTTGGCTCACAGCATCCGGTCGGTCCGAACGACGACGTCAATATGGGCCAGTCTTCCAATGACAGCTTTCCGACCGCGATGCATATCGCCGCGGTGACCGCGATCGATGATCGGCTCATTCCCGAACTCGAGAAGCTGGCATCGACGATCGAGAAGAAGGCAGCTGGATGGATGGACGTGGTCAAGGTTGGCCGCACCCATCTCGAAGACGCGACCCCCTTGTCGGTCGGGCAGGAATGGTCCGGCTGGGCCGCCCAGATCCGCGCAGTCATCGCCGAAATCCAGCATGCACGCGAGGGCCTGCTTGAGCTTGCACTTGGCGGTACGGCCGTCGGTACTGGCCTCAATGCGCCGGCGGGCTTTTCGGTCAATGTCGCGACCAAGATTGCAGAGCTCACCGGAAAGCCGTTCGTAACTGCACCCAACAAGTTCATGGCGCAGGGTTCGCTCGATCCCATGGTTCGCGCCTCGGCCGCGCTGCGCGGTGTCGCTGTCTCCCTCATGAAGATCGCCAATGACATGCGCTGGCTCGCCTCCGGCCCGCGCTGCGGCTTTGGCGAACTGAAACTGCCGGCCAATGAACCGGGCTCTTCCATCATGCCCGGCAAGGTCAACCCGACACAATGCGAAGCGATGGTAATGATCTCGATCCAGGTGATCGGCGACGACACCGCGACCGCATTCGCCGGCAGTCAGGGCAATTTTGAGCTCAACGCCATGCGGCCGATCATCATCAATAATTTCCTGCACTCGGCGGCAATTCTGGCCGACGGCTGCGAGAAATTCCGCACCTATTCAGTCGAAGGCACGGAGATCGACCGGGATCGGATCCAGTCCTATGTCGATAATAATCTGATGTTGGTCACCGCGCTGTCTCCGGTTATCGGCTATCAGAAGGCCGCCCATATTGCCGAAAATGCCGTCGCGACCGACTCAACCCTCAAGGCGGCCGCGCTTTCATCCGGTTTCGTGACCGAAGAGCAGTATGAGAAGGTTATCGTTCCCGGAAACATGATTGGCAGCGGCTTGGCCGGCGCCTGATCGATCAGTTACAGCAAATGCAGCCGTCTCCAGGTGGAGAGACGGCCGCAAAGTAGCCAGGTTTGCAGCGCCGCAACTAGATCACGATACTCGTCCAGCGACTGGCTACACAACTTTTCCGGAAATCCAGAAATTACGCGCACTAAGGTTGCAATCACAAGCGGATTGTCCAAAAGTTAACAACGTTTAACTGTTTGGAAAATTTGCGGTAATCAACCCAGAGCTTATGTCCCACCCACGGTCATGCATATCAGACATAGCAGCTGACCGTTCGAAAGGATCACGACCATGATGATGAGCACTCGTCAGTTTGTCACCGTAGGTCTCGTCGCCTTGACGATCGCCGGCACGGCTGTCGCCACCGCTTCCTAGGCCGAAGCACATAACAATTTCGGACGCGGCCTTGAAGCCGGTTGTTCCTCCTCCCGCCGGTCCTGCAGGATGCATTGATCCACGACAGGAGGATCCAACCGTATATCCCGAGCTTGACCTTGGCGGGACGACGCCAGACGGAACCGTGCTCGAAGGCACTTTCAATTTCCTGGCAGTTGACACTCTCGCTCCGGCAGATCTGGCCAGGGCAGAATTCACGATCGATGTCTTGACGTTGAACCGGGAGATCATGCGCGTAGCCCGCAAGAGCGCCTACACCGGGTTTCGGGCGCGCCTCCGCGAATATGTCGAAGAGAAAGAAAATGGCGTTGTCGCTGCCACCCTGCGAAATACGCGCGACAGGTGCGCCTGATCGGCAAGGCCGCATTCGAGTGCGACTTCGCAAAGCGGCATGCCGTCTGCGATCAGTTGCTTTGCCCGCTCAACACGACGAGTAGTGATATACACGTGTGGGGAGGTGCCAACGCTACGCCTGAAGGCTGCAGAGAAATAGCTGGTGCTTAACTTGGCCAGTTCCGCAAGCCCGTCGAGGCAAAGCTTTTCAGACAGACGCGTATCGATATGGGCGGTCACGCGCTTGACCTGCCAGGGCGCCAGCCCACCCGGCGTCGGCTTGGTGACCTGCTCCGGCCGTATCTCAGATACATACGGCACTGCGTCCGGGAATGCGCCCTTCGCGGAAATTCCGCCGACGTTGGAAAAGTTTAAGACGCGCTCAGCGCTGATGGTCTGGAACGGCATATCGATCTCCGATGCAACTGATGAAGCACTTGATGGGAGCGATAGTGCCGGTCACGCAGATGCATCGAAACTCAACTGAGATACATGTCGGATGGCTCTCCGTGTGAGGCAGTGATACCTAAGTATGGTAGGATTCGCAGGGGCCATTACGGTAGCGCGCGACAATCAGCCGACCCGAATAACCGGCAATCGAGGGGTCACAACGTGCCAAGCAGAGACCGATAGCCTTCGGTCAGGAATTGCGACGCCACGTCCCAGGTGACACACCGACGGCAGTCGTGAAAGCGCGCGTGAAGTGGCTCTGATCGGCAAAACCACATGCTGTCGCGACGTCCAACAACGGCAGTTCGGTGGTACGAAGCAATTCGCACGCACGCGAAATCCGCTCGCTCTGCAGCCATTTGTAGGGCGTCATCCCGGTCGTCTCGCGAAACGCGTGGATGAAATATCCGCGCGAGAGATTGCAAGCCTCGGCAACGTCCAGGATCGAGATATCCCCCTTCAGATTTTCGAGCAGTATATTTTTCGCCAGGGCCTCATGGGCACGGGATAGCTTCCGGATCCTCTTCACGGACGGCAGTTTCCCACCATACTCCTGCACTATGTGCGTGCCGATCGCGGAAGCCAATTGATCGACAAAGAGTTGGCTGGCCCGTTCCGGCCGCTCCAGCGCAGGGATCAAAGTCTTGACCAGATTGGCAAGGACTGGATCGCTGTGTGCCGTCTTGACATCGAGAGAAAAGACGCCGGAGAGGTCGCTCTCCTGGGCGATGCGTTGCAACGAGGCTGGCGAAATCTCGAGCAACAGGAAGTCGAAGGGTCCCCCCAGGTCGGCCTTGTAAGGGTCGGCAAGATTGCGGATATACATCGAATTTTCCGCAAATTCGTAAGTCGTGGCATGGTGCTCGTGGAAAATCCGACGGGAATGGCCACTAGTTGTCGAAATCCCGATGACGAAACCACGATCGCTGGCTGCGGTCGTCACCTGATCAAGGGTTAGCTCCTTCGTACCCTTGCGGAAGAATCTTATATCGGCGCCCTGAACGGTCTGGTTCTTGTAAAGCTTGTCGAAGGGGCAACCGAAGCTGTCCTTGACCTGATCGGCCTGCGCCTTTGGCCCAATGGCGGGATTATGGTCCAAATCGCTTAGCTCTCTTTGGTCTAGGACGGGGCCGATCAGATATCATCCGATAGGAGGAACGGCCAACCGCTATATTTTGGCCGATTTTGCTCTTCGACGCCATAGCGGCAAAGGGATAAGGCGAAAAACGCGGCAATAATATACAAATCGGCGCTGGACAGACTGTTGCGAATTTGAATGATGGCCACGGGATTTTAGTGAGAAGAACTTTGGCAACAGGTGAAGAAGTCGCCGATTGTTTCGGTGCAAACAATGCCCGCTCTCTTGTGACTAGGCCGTTGCAGGGCGCAGAACTTGCCATCACGCATCTATCGCGTGACTACGACGAAGATGATCCGCCGGTCGTCTTGCCTTCCGATGACGCATTTCTCGTCGTCCTTTACCTCATAGATGTTGAGCATCGCGATCTTTTTCCAGATCGTCCGGCCGCGCCTTTGAAACGGTATCCGAAGGGTTCAATATGCTTGATCAGTCTCAAACAGGGGGCCGCGATCGCGATCCGAGGACGGTTTGAAGCTATCGTATTCCACATTCCCCGCCAGAACCTCATCGAACTGACTGAGCGAGCCGGCCAGCCCCCTGTCGACGACTTGGCGACTTGCAGGGGGATCGAAGACCAGACGATTGCAGACCTTGGAGCCGCGCTGATCCCCCTTTGTCACTCGAGCGGCGGGGCGGAAAGACATTCACTGCCCCATATCGCCTTGGCCTTTTGTGCCCATATTGCCCATCAATACGGGCGTTCGGCCCGTCCGAACTGAAGCCTCCTTACGCTCACCGCAAGCGCTTGGTCCTCCCCTCAAGTCAGCTCTGAATTCGTGTGATCCATGACGGCGATCCGAAAGCCTTGTTGACCGATCCGCCGAGCGAGCGGTTCAGAGACTTCCTCAGGCACGCGCATCGACCGGTCCGGCATTTGGGGCAGATTGGCGTGTTAAGACTTCCCTTTCGACGGGGCACGATGCACGGGCGACCGTTCGCCTTGAACACGGCCGCGTCAGATCGGCCTATACTAAGGTGCCATAGCGTTACACCATCGGGCGATTCTGCCGACACCATCCAAATCGTATCTTTCACGGCGAAGCGAACAGTTCTGAAGCAGTGATCCGTCGAAGGCCCAAACAAGGCCACCAATCGCCGGACCGCTTTCAGCTTCAGAGCATGTTTGAACCCAATCCGGTCTTCCCTGCTGCCGATGCGCGGCCTGATGCGGAACGACCGGCATGCCAGAAGGAATGCGATCATGATCATCAACGAACGCGCACCCAGCATACTCCTGCTCATCACGCCGCTTTGCGCATCGGCTATCTTCCTACTCGATATTCTCGGGCCGATGTCGCCGTTCTCGAGCGCCCTTTACGTGCCACTCATCCTGCTTTCCATCCTGGTGTTTTCTGCCGCCGGCGTCGCCTATACCGGGCTTGTCTGTTTCGTCTTGACGATTGCCGGCTTCGTTCTCTCCCGAAATGATGGCTTCGACCGGGTCAGCTTTCTTGACCTCCTCATGATTCTCGCCGTGGTAGTCATTACTACGGCTGTCTCCTGGGCTATCGCGCGTCGCAATCGTTGATCCTCTCATTTCCAGATCGGTGCCGAACCGCACACACTGTCCTGAGGTATTGCTGAGCAACACTTAGGTATAGTGCGGCTCGCACGCGCATGGTGGAACGTTGCGGTACGAGCAGCAAATTCTGCGCATCTCAAAAATGCGCCCATTGCCCAATTTATCCCGATATCAAAAGAGACCGCCATGACCGCGACAAAATCCAAACCTTTGCCGGCAGAAAGCACTGCACCGGATTTTACCCTCGCCGCCAACCATCGAAGCTGTCGGAGCCGAGACCCTTGGTCTTGCCTGTACCCCAGCCATAGCCGGTGTGGGCGCCGATATATGCGCCACTCCAGTCGAAGGTTGTGGCTGCATCGACAGCCACAGGAGCGGTAGGAATCTGGTCCACGGCATCGACCGCGAAGGCCGAGGTCGATGCTGCGATCGCAGCAACGGAAGTTACCAGAAAGAAAAGTCGCTTCATGGGTATTGGTCTCCGTATCATTTCTCGAAGTGTCATTGAGAAGCGACTGCTGAAAGATCACTGGCCAGAATGTCACTTGGCGAAGAACCACTGATCGTCGGCCAGTAGGCTTGAAGATTTCGATTGTCTCTAAAGGCTTTGCGAGAATTGAAGCAGCCTGACAAAAAAGCCCGCCGCAGAATGAGATGCCGCAAGCTTTTCGATGACGAAGGGCGCCGGAGAAATAAGTGAATTCCGGGACAGACCAGCGCTTTGCGGCCTACTGGTCAATTGCCGGATTTGGATTTGCGGTGGCCCGGACTAGATTGTAGTCTCTCGATTGATGCCAGAAAGCCAACATCTGGGGAATCGTTCTGTCGAATATCTTCTTGGCTTCCGCGATATCCTGCAGGCAGATGTATTGGCGGGCCGTATGCAAATTTATGTAAAGCGCGGTAAAGCGATCTGTGAGTTCGCCGATATCTGTTCCTTGATTGTCCGCGAGTAGTTTGAAAATTTCGCTTTGCTGAAGTGTCGACCAGTTGCGAAGGATTTCGCCGTCCTGCTCGAATGTCACCCGCACCGCTGTAATCGCACCAGACGCATCATGCTCAAGCTGAATTTGCACGCGCTGGCGGCTTGCAGGAACGTTTCGTGCCCGCACCATTTGTTCAATCTCGCAGTCAGTTCCTAAGGAAGCCACCTCTCTAAGAGCTTGCCGGATTAACCGGTATCCCCGCACATCGATCGTTGCGCAACTTCCATCTTGATCTTGCAACTTCTGGATCAACTGATTGCAATCCGTCTCACTCATGGCAATCTCCGTCAGAGCTGGCTGGAGGAGAGAATAGCTCGGGTGCGTCGGACAAAGGTGCAAAAAACTGTAAATTTTTCACATCCCAGGGGCGATCGGCGGCCAATGCGCTCCCGCATAACATGCAATCACTCAGGCGATAGATCGCTTGCCCCTGCTTTTGAAAAGTTCGAAACCTCCAATTCCGACACCTCGGCGGTCGGCGCTGCGCCCCTTCAACGGCCTCGTTGCGGCCTCCATACATCCAGGAACCTATACTTACGTATAGTGCCGCCCCGATATCATATCTGGCAAGGATACAAAAAATCAGGATGCGACGCCCAAGTGCCCCCTTTCCCAGACGACAATGGCGATCGCTCGGTAGCGTCCTTTGGCCCTTTCCGTTTATCGCTAACGAACAGACAGCTTACGAAATCAGGGGCCCCAGTCACGATGGGTGGCCGCGCGCTCGAGATCCTGATCGCGCTGGTGGAGCGCGCTGGCGAGGTTGTTTCGAAACAGGATCTGATCGCGAGCGCATGGCCCAAGGTCTTCGTCGAAGAGGCTAACCTTCGGGTGCAGGTGACTGCTCTTCGGCGCATTCTGGGCGACGGCAACGACGGTCAGGCCTTTATCCAAAACGTTGCAAGGCAAGGCTATGTCTTCTCAGGCCGAATTCAGTTCTCCGGATCAGAGACTGGGGGAGATGCGCAGGAGCAGCCAGGACTTTCGACATTTCATAACCTCCCCAGTCCGCTGCAATCCGTAATCGGCCGTGAAACAGTCGTCGCTCAGTTGGTCATGCATTTGGCCGGAAGGCGCCTCGTGACGATTGCGGGGACTGGTGGTGTTGGGAAGACGACAGCTGCGATTGAAGTTGGACGGGCCCTGCTTCACGAGCACGACGCCGTCATCGTCGTAGACCTCGCCCGCGTCACCGACGCCTCACATGTCGCCAGCACTATCAAAGCCGCAATATCCTCAACTCTAATGATCCAGCAGCAGCCATTATCGGAGCCGCTGCCAATCCCCTCCTCTCTAATCATCCTCGACAATTGCGAGCATCTCCTGAAAGCAACAGCGGAGGCTGCGGAAGAGCTTCTGCGCAATTCACCGGAAGCAAAAATCCTGGCGACCAGTCGCGAGCCACTGCGCGCTGCCGGCGAACTGGTCTTTCGCCTTTCCGGTCTAAAGGTGCCGCCTGTCGACGATGGCAGCTCATTGGTGGACCCGCTTAGTTTTGCGGCGGTTCGTCTTTTCGTAGAGCGCGCTGCATCGGTCCTTGGAAACTATGTTCCCCAGCCGCCGGACATTCCGATCATTATTGAGCTGTGCAGGCGATTTGAAGGAATGCCACTGGCGATCGAACTTGCTGCCGGCCGTGTCGACGCCTATGGGATCAAAGGCCTTGGTCAGCGCCTCGATGACGCGTTTCAGTTGCTCACGACCGGTCGGCGCACAGCTCTTCCTCGCCATCAGACCCTGCAGGCGACGCTGAATTGGAGCTTTGATCAGCTTTCGGACAGCGAGAAGACGACCCTTGCGAGAATTTCGGTTTTCCCGGGCCTTTTCTCTCTTGATGCCGGCGCTGAGCTCGCATCGATCGCGGAACCTATTTGGAGCACGACCGACGACATCGCGAGCCTGGTCATGAAGTCGCTGGTGAACGCGGACTTCACGCAAGAAATGCCGCATTACCGTCTCCTGGAAACGACGCGAGTTTATGCCCGGGCCAAACTTCGAAAGCGTGGCGAGTTCGACCGTCTCAGCAAACGCCATGCAATATTGGTTCAGGCGAGGCTAGAGAAAATCGGTCGAGACAAGGGCCATACAGCAAGCCCTGATCGTATAAGTGCGTTCGCCACATTGGTCGATGATCTTCGTGTTTGCCTGGCTTGGTGCTTTGGCCCGAATGGCGACACAGAACTGGGTGTCGAGCTTGCGATCGCCTCCTCGACCGTCTGGTTTGAGCTATCGCTTGTCAGCGAGGCCCGCATTTATTTCGAGCAGGCGATCGCCGCACTCGAGCCAACCAGCCAGACCGACCCCGCCCGGGTGATATCGCTGTTAAGTTCATTGGGTACGGCCCTGATCTACACGATCGGCCCCGGACCCGAAGTGGACCGACTTTGGGCCAAGGCCGCGCGGATTGCTGAAGCGTCCGGTGACCCCTCACTCATGCTCGATGCATTTTACGGCACATGGCTTTCTGAGATAGCTGGGGGTGAGTATCGCAGATCGCTTGCAACGGCCGAAACGTTCCGGGTCTTGGCCCACGCCAAGGCCGAAAATATCCCGGGAGCAGCAGTTCGGATCGGGGATCGATTGCTGGGTGTTTCGCGACTCTACGTCGGGCAAGTTTCCGGTGCTTGTGAAAGCCTGGAAGCCTATATTGATAGCCAGTCCCCGCCGCTGAGCCCAATCGTAAGGATGCAATACGATCAAAGCGCAAGCGCACGGGCCTACCACGCCATGACGATGTGGCTACTTGGCCGACAAGACGCAGCCTTAGCATCAGCTGCCAGCTGCGTCGAGGATGCCCGGTTGCGCGGGCATACGACCTCCCTTTCTCTTGTCCTGGTCGAAGCCGGGTGTCCTGTGCCGTACTACAGCGGCGCCCTTGATATTATGGAAGAGCGAGTGGACCTGCTTCAATCGATTGCCGGAAGACAGACCTTTGGACCCTGGCGAGCATGGGGCGGTTGTTTCCGTGGCGCTCTCTCATTCGGGCGAGGCAGGTTGGAGGCGGCAATCGAGCAGCTTTCGATTGGGCTCGAGGAACTGACCCGCACCAGATGGCCGGTCCGACGGACATTTTTTTTGAGCATTCTTGCTCAGGCGCTCAATAGTCATGGTCGCTTTGATGAAGGGGGTCGATGCATTGAGGATGCCCTTGCGATGTGCGCTGCAAGCGGCGAGGCTTGGCACCTGCCCGAACTTTTGCGGGTGAAGGCCGAGCTATTGCACCGGGTGTCCCCTGAAGCGGCGTTCACATTACTGCAGCAAGCAAAATTGATCGCACAGCAAAACATGATGGTCGCGTGGCAAACGCGCTGTGAGGAGACGACATCGCTGATGTCGC
This sequence comes from Rhizobium sp. SG741, assembly GCF_012275435.1. Taxonomy (NCBI): domain Bacteria; kingdom Pseudomonadati; phylum Pseudomonadota; class Alphaproteobacteria; order Hyphomicrobiales; family Rhizobiaceae; genus Rhizobium; species Rhizobium sp. SG741. The sequence goes on along the minus strand of NZ_JAAZQP010000009.1, from coordinate 146,048 downwards.
TCACCCCTGAAGGCCGCCCTGCCGGACAAGTCCCATAGAGGAGATGCCGTGACCGAACAATCCTCTGCAACCGCTTCGCTGAACGCCGCGAGTACAACAGTCCGGCGCGGCACATTTTCGGTCGACATCATTCTGGCCCTGGTTGCAATGGCCGGCCCGCTCTATGTCGATATCATGCCGGCCATCATCGCGACCCTTCGTTCGGAATACTGCCTGCGCCCGGATCAGGCAGGCTTCGTGGCCGGTGCGAATGGCTATGGCTCGATGCTTGGCGCGTTGCTGGCCTTGTTTCTCGTATCACGCGTCCCATGGCGCGCGTTTCTGATCGGCCTTCTCGCGACGTTGATCGTTGCCGATCTGGCGACAATGGCAGTCTACGACTATTATTGGATGCTCAGCATTCGCTTCATCCACGGACTTGCCGGCGGCCTGCTTGCGAGCGTTGCCTACGCGCTGATGTCTCAGACCGCTGACACCCGGCGTAGCTTTGGCGTGCTGTTCGTCTTCCACTTTGGCTTTGGTGGTATTGGTATAGCCATGTCGTCGTTCTTCGCCGGCAAGATGCACAGTGGCATCGTCTTCGGTATTCTGGCGGCCTTCGGAATGATCGCCGCCGTAATAGTGCCCCTGCTCCCCCAATTTCGACAGCCGGGTCCTTCATCACGATCTCGCTCTGCCGCCTTGACGGAGTGGTTGACACTACCGCTCATATTGAAGGTTTGCGGGATTTTTCTTTTTCAAGCAGCCAACCTCGGGCTCGGCGCTTTTATGATCGGGATTGCTGCGGATCTTGGGCAATCTCGCGCCTTCGCAGGCCTTGTGGTGGGCTTGGGCTTGACTGCCGGAATTCCGGGATCGCTGCTAATGATCCTCTTGAGTCGAAAGTTGGGATGGCGGCCCGTAGCCCCCGCATTGCTCATCGCCGGCGTGGCTAAGACACTCGTGCTCGTTGGAACGACTCCTGCCGCCTTCGCGCTTTCTGTATCTTCCATCTACTTTACCATGGCGGTGGCGCTACCCTATGTGCTTGCAGCCTGCGCGACGGACGACAAAGGCGGGCGTGGTACCGTCCTGGGCGGCTTAGCTTCAAAACTGGGGCTCGCTTGTGGTCCCGTTGCAGCTGGATTTCTCTATGCTCAAGGGTCGAGCCACTTGGTCGTTACGGCCGGACTTGCTTCTGCGATGGCGGCTGCTGTATTCGCATTCTCGTTTAGATTGGCGGATACACGCGGGAATAACTGAGTGATCAACCAAACTAGCGGCTGCCGTAGTTAGCTCTAGAAACCCGACATTAATTCGTTGTAGATGCTTACCCAGCCTACCGGCGAACCAAGTCCTCTTAGGGCACTTCGCTGCTCGTGGCATTCCCCTCCCTGAGGCGATGGAGCAATCATGACATCGCTCCGTGCAGCAGGCATCGGCATATTACAATAGTCCCACGCGCCGAAGCGGCAGGGCTGCTCGCCTGCTCTAGGTGCGTTTCCAAAATTCCTAAAGTCGACAAGAAGGCCAAGTCTTCGCGCTGGTCGCCACAGCACCCGCATGTGTGATCGCTGTGCGTAAACTCATTGAGGCTTGAGCAAGGCGCAGTTTCGCCGGCGTCATATTGACCGAGAGAAATTCTTGTATTCGACACGTTGACAAGTTCGCCAAATCCGAAGTGTCGGAGAGATATGTGTCCGGAGCGCTATTGCACCTCATGTACATAGCGGTGACTTCTCGTTGTGGCCCGATGGCGCGCGACAAGGACCGGGGCGGCGGACTGATCGTAGGACACCTCATCGATCGTCAGCACGGCGTCCGGCAAAGTGAGTTTCAGCAGGCGGGCATCGTCTTCCGTCGCAAGCGTTGCCGCGATCTGTTCGCGAACCGCGGAAATGCGGATGCCATAGCGATCGAGAAGAAACAGATAAAGCAGCGCTGGAATGTCCTCTTTCTTCTCGGGGAACCCCGGAAGCAAGTGCACCGGAAGCGTGATGATCTCATGCATGACCGGTATCCCGCCAACGCTGCGCAGGCGATGAAAGCTGATCACCTCCGTCGGACTTTCCAGTTGCAGGCTCGCGCTCTCGTCCCGGCTCGCCTGGCGCTTCTCAAGGGACAGGATTTCCGAGGTGGAATTCTGCAGCGAGCCGTCGAGGCCATGAAGACGGAAATACTGAAAGAAGAAGCGCAAGCTGTGTTGCGGCGTACGCCCCGTCACCACCGTCCCCGTCTTGCGCCGGCGGCTCAGCAATCCCTCATTGGTCAGATCCGCCAAGGCCCGTCGGATGGTACCGACCGCCACTCCGAACATCTGCGATAGCGCGATCTCGCTCGGCAGGACGGTTCCAGCCGGCCATTTGCCCATCATGATCGCTTCGGTGATCTGTCGTTTGACCACCTCGTAGAGCGGCAGGGAAAACTCCGCCGCTCGCGATGTGTCCGCTAAAAAATTGGGCATTTCGCGCAATTAATTGCCTCTTATTTGGAGTTGACTCGCGGAAGGCGAGGAAGCATCATTACTATATAGTTTATATGAATAAGACAGCAGAGCAAACCTCCATTCCGCACATCTTTTCGGAACTCAACGTGAGCAATCAAGCCTTATCACCCCAGGCGATATCATTTGCAAATGCCTTGGAAGCAGTCGAACGCGATGTCGAAAAAGCGGTCGAGGATCTGGCAAGGATGATCGCCATCGACACCTCCTTCCCCCCGGGCACGGGTTATCCTGCCTTCGCGGAGCTGATGGAAGAGCTGTTGAAGCCGTTGGGCTTTGATACCAGACGCGTCACGGTACCGGATGCGCTGTGGCGTGTCGCCAATGGCCCGGCTTGTGGAGAGCGCGTCAATCTCATCGCCGAGCGTCCGGCAAACAAGCCGGTCTGCGGCCTTTACTACCATGTGGATACCGTTCCGGTTTCTCCCGGCTGGCAGCGTCATCCGCTGCGCCTGACGCGTGAGGGAGACCGGCTTTTCGGGTTGGGCGCCGCCGACATGAAGGGGACGATTGCCGCAACATTGCTTGCGCTGCGCGCTGCGGAGGAGCACGGCGTCGAGCTTGCCTACGATCCAATGCTGCTGCTGTGCACAGACGAGGAAGGCGGGCTTTATCCCGGTATCCGCTATCTTGCCGAACAGGGCATGCTCAAGGGGCACATCGTCAATTTCAACGGTTCGGCCGCGCCGCGCATCTGGGCCGGCTGCTTCGGCGTCTTTCATCTGCAGATCACCATCAGGGGGCACGCCGTTCATGCGGGCGAAGGCAATCGTACCGGCTCGGGCGTCAACGCCATCGAGGGCGCCCTTCCCCTCCTCAACGCGCTTCATGCGCTGAAGCCGAAGATCGCTGTTTTCGAGTCCAAACTGCCGCCACCGCCCCATGCGAGCGGTCCACTGCGGCCGCAGCTGTCCATATCCGCCGTCAATGGCGGCACCTCAGGCGGGCAGGTTGCAGCCGAGATCAAGATCCTCGTCAGCCGTCGCTATGCTCCGGAAGAGAGCTATGAAGCCGCGCGTACCACACTCGAGGATCTGGTACGCGCATGCGTGGCGCAAACGCCGGGGGTCAGCTTCGAGATCGACCTCGTCGGCCACCTGATCCCCACGGCAGATCCCGACGGTCCCCATTGGCCACGCTGGCAGAAGGCGCTGAGCCTCGGCTTCGGCTACCAGCCTGATGAATTCAGCAAGTGGGGCGCCGCCAGCTGCTCGGATTTCGGTTACGTCCAGCAGGCAGGCGTGATGCGGGAGATATTGCTTGGCGGGCTCGGGCGCCCCGAAAGCTGCATTCACAGCCCGGAAGAACACACGACAACGACGGATATCATCGCCCTGGCGAAAAGCATTCTCGCCTATCTCGCGCGCGATTTTTCCGCCGATCTCATTCCAGACTATTCCGCGTCAAAATAAGGGGAACACCAGATGCTGAAGTTGAACCGACGTCATTTTCTGGCCGGAACGGCGGCGCTCCTGACCGCGCCGTCTCTCGGCCTTGCCCAGACCGCCGCGCCCGCCAAGGGCGGGACATTGCGGATCTCCGTCGACCAGGCGGCAAGCGTGATCCATCCGCTTCTGACCCGCGTCAATCCCGAATACATGGTCACCGAGCTGCTCTACGGCAATCTGACGCGGCTGAAGGTTGACATGACCATCGAGCCGGACCTTGCCGAATCCTGGAGCGCAAACGATGCGCTGACCGAATGGACGTTCAAGCTTCGCGCAGGTGTGAAATTCCATGACGGCTCGCCCTTCACCGCGACCGACGTCGTCGAGACCTTCAAGGCGATCCTCAACCCGAACAATGCGTCTCCGGCTCGCAACAATGTCGGCCCGATCGCCGATGTCACGGCCGCCGACCCTCTGACCGCCGTCTTCAAGCTCTCCGGTCCCTATGCCGACTTCCCGGTCGCCATGGCCTATACGGTGGCCCGCATCATTCCCGCCTCGATCGCGACCGGCGATTTCAAGAAGCTCTCGACGACAGCGAATGGCACCGGCCCCTTCAAGCTCGTGTCCTATGAGCCCGACCGCCTGATCGTCGTCGAACGCAATCCGGACTATTACGACCCGAAGCGTCCCTATCTCGACCGCGTGGAAATCCAGATCTTCCCGGATATCTCGGCGCAAACCTCCGCACTTCTGGCCGGCGACATCGACGTCGTCTCCACCGTCCAGCCCACCGAATATCTGCGCATGAAGGACGCCCAGGGCGTCAACGTATTGCGCGTTCCCTCCGGCCAGTTCTGCAACATCAACTTCGGCTGCGACACCAAGCCCTTCAACGATCCCCGCGTCCGGCGCGCCCTGGCGCTGACCGTCGACCGGCAGGCCATGGTCGACTTCGTGACCGAAGGCTTCGGAACACCGGGCAACGACACGCCGCTGAACTCTTCCTACCATTTCTACACGGACCTGCCGCTGCGCCAGGCCAATATCGAGGAAGCAAAGAAGCTGCTGAGCGAGGCAGGCTATCCCGACGGGTTCGAGGCCACTCTGATCGCTTCCGACAAGCCGAGCCAGCGGACGCAGCTTGCCGTGGCGCTTCGCGAAATGGCCAAGGAAGCCGGCATCAGGATCAACGTCCAAACGATGCCGCATGCCACCTATCTCGATCAGGTTTGGAAGAAGGGCAGCTTCTATGTCGGCTTCTACAATATGCAGCCGACGGCCGACGCCATCTTCAAGCTTCTCTACACCTCCGACGCGGCCTGGAACGAGACGCGCTGGAACAACGCGGCCTTCGACAAGGTCGTCAACGAAGCACGCGGGATCACCGACGAGGCCAAGCGCAAGGCACTGTATGCGGAGGCGCAAAAGCTGATGAACGAGGAAGTCCCCTCGATCATCCCCGCCTTCTTCGACGTGCTCGCGGCTAAACGCGACTGGGTGTCGGGCTATGAGGTCCATCCCCGCGCATCCGTCTTCCGCCTCGATTACACCGCCTTGACCGACAAGGCGCCGAAGCGGAGCTGACCTCGCGGTCAAGTCGACATAGGCGTTGCGCGTCGTATTTGGACGCGCAACGCAGCCCAAAGGTCGGCCGCGCCATCCGCAGCCGGCCGCAGGAACGCCGGGGAACAAGTCCTTGTCACCGCACTATCTCATCAAGCGACTATTGATGATCGTCTACACGCTCTTCGTCGTGTCGCTCGTCGTCTTCGCCATTACCCAGGTCCTGCCGGCCGATGCCGCGGTGATGATGCTGGGGGAAAACGCCACCGCGCAGGCCCTGGACGCTCTGCGCCAGCAAATGGGGCTGAACGACCCTGTGTGGATGCAATATCTGCACTGGCTTATCGGCATTCTGCACGGCGATTTCGGCCAGTCGCTGCGCACGGGCCAACCCGTCGGCCCGGTGATGTTCGAAGCGTTGGGACGGTCGCTACTGCTCGCCTGCCTGTCGATCGGCCTGATGCTGGTGCTCGCCATTCCGCTCGGCGTTATCGCTGCGATGCGGCGCGGCCGCCTGACCGATATGCTGGTGAGCCTCGTATCCTATGCGGGCGTTTCGCTACCTGAATTCGTGACGGCGACGGTGGCGGTGCTGGTCGTCTCCGATTGGCTCAAATGGCTTCCCGCGACCGGCTACGTGCCGCTCACCGAGAATTTCCTCGACGGCCTCGCACATCTGGCGCTGCCGGTCTGCGTCATCTCCATCATCCTCATCGCCCATGTCTCGCGCATGGTCCGCTCGGAACTCGTCGATGTGCTGCATACCGACTATATCCGCGCGGCGCGGCTGAAGGGCCTCTCCGGTTCACGCGTTCTGTTCGGCCATGCCCTTCGCAACGCGTTGCTGCCAACCATCACTGTCGTTGCGCTGGATGTCGGTTATCTGCTCGGCGGTATCATCGTCGTCGAAGAAATCTTCGCCATTCCCGGCATCGGGCGGCAGCTTATCGTCGCCATCCAGACGCGCGACCTACCCTCCATCCAGGCCGGCGTCCTCCTCATGGCGGCCACCTATTCCATAGTCAATTTCGCAGCCGACCTTCTCTATGCCTGGCTCGACAAGAGGATCCAATATGGTTGATCTTCTCAAGCGGCTGTTGCGTACGCCGCAGGGCGCCACCGGCCTGATCCTCATCACTCTGGTGTTCATTGTCGTCGCATTCGGCCCGTGGCTCGCCCCCCGCGATCCCGAAGCCATGTCGATCCTTGCTCGCTACAAGGGGCCGAGCATGACCTACCTGCTCGGAACGGATCAATATGGCCGCGACATCCTCAGCCGGCTGCTGATCGGTGCCCGTGCGACCGTCATCACGGCGGTCGTCGCAACGCTCGCCGGTACCCTTGCCGGCGCCCTTATCGGTACCGTGTCGGCCTATCTCGGAGGTCGCGCCGATGAGATGATCATGCGAACGATCGATGCCATCATGTCGATCCCGAACCTTCTGTTCGCGCTTCTGATCGTCAATCTGCTCGGCTCCGGCAGCGTCAATGCGCTGGTGGCGGTCGCCGTCGCCTTCGCGCCCGGCATGGCGCGCATTACCCGCAGCGTCGCTCTTTCCATCCGCAAGCAGGACTATGTCAGTGCCGCCATAGCCCGCGGCGAAAGCTCGTCCTACATCATCCTGCGCGAAATGCTGCCCAACGTCATCGCCCCGATCATCGTCGAGACCACCATCCGCATCTCCTTCGCGGTGATGCTCTTCGCGACGCTCAGCTTCCTCGGGCTCGGCGCACAACCCCCAGCAACGGAATGGGGACTGATGATCTCCGAAGCGCGCCAATACATGCATATCAGCGCCGGCATCCTCATCTGGCCGAGCCTGGCGATCGCGATCGTCGCCGTCGGCTTCAACCTGCTCGGCGATGGCCTGCGCGATGCCCTCAACCCGCGCACGGGAGGATGAGATGAGCAAACCCGCCCAAAACAGTGTTCTACAGATCCGCAATTATTCGCTCGACTATCTGACAGTGAACGGCGCCGTCTTCCACGCATTGAGAAATATCGACTTGGAGATCGCAGCCGGGGAAATCCTCGGTCTCGTCGGCGAATCCGGTTCTGGCAAGACCTCGCTTGCCTGGTCGATCATGCGCTACCTGCCCGACAATGCCCGCGAAGTCGGCGGCGCCATCCGGCTGCAGGGTGAGGATCTCGCGGCGAAATCGCCGGCCGAAGTCGGCCGCATGCGCGGCAAGCAGATCAGCATGGTGTTCCAGGACCCCGGCACTTCGCTCAACCCTACCCTTTCGCTCGGCACGCAGCTGACGGAGGCGCTCAGACGCCATCGCGGCCTGACGAAAAGGCAGGCATGGGGCGAAGGGGAAGCCATGCTTGCCCGCGTGGGCTTGAAGAACCCGACCCAGATGATGCAGCGCATGCCGCATGAGGCATCGGGCGGCGAGAAGCAGCGTGTCGTCATCGCGACCGCCTTTGCCTGCAATCCGCAATGCATCATCTTCGATGAACCGACCACGGCGCTGGACGTGATCACTTCACGGCAGATCCTCGATCTGTTTCTCGATCTTCAAGCCGAGACCGGCGTCGCCTCGCTCTATATCTCGCACGATCTGGCGCTGCTCTCCCGGACGGCCAAGCGCGTGGCGGTGATGCGGCGCGGCGAGATCGTCGAGCAAGGCACGATCGACGATATCTTCCAAGCGCCGCGACAGGATTATACGAGGGAGCTACTTTCCGCCGTGCCGCAACCCGCCAATCGGCTGGTCGAGACGCGCCCCTCCTATCAGGCCAAGCCGCTGATGGAGGTCGAGAACGTCAGCGTGTACTACGGCCGCAAGCCGTTTCTCTCGGCGCTGACGGGCCGCGCCTTCAAGCGCTTCACCGGCAATCGCGCCATCAGCCTCACTGTGCAGCCGGGCGAAATCCTCGGCATCGTCGGGGAGTCCGGCTCGGGCAAGTCGACGCTGGCCAAGGCGATGACCGGGCTCAACCCGTTCGAGGGAAGGATGACCTTCGCCGGACGGACGATCGCCGGACTTGCCGATATGGATAGGTCCTATCGCAAGGATGTCCAGCTTATCTTCCAGCATCCCGACGCCTCGCTCAATCCGCGGCAGAAGATTCATGAAATCCTGGCGCGGCCATTGAAACTCTATGGGGCGGGCGAAGGCGCTTCCCTGTCGCACCGGATCGGCGACCTGCTGGAACAGGTTCGCCTGCCGCGCACCCATGCAGACCGCTATCCGCACCAGCTGTCGGGCGGGGAGAAGCAGCGCGTCGCCATTGCCCGCGCCTTCGCCTCGAAACCGAAGCTCGTCATCTGCGACGAGATCACCTCGGCGCTGGATGTCTCCGTGCAGGCCTCGATCGTGCAGCTGCTGCTGGAACTGCACCGCAAGCACGGCACGGCCTTTCTCTTCATCACCCACGACCTCAATCTCGTTCGCCAGATCGCCCATCGTATCGCCGTGATGTACCGCGGCGACCTTGTCGAGGTCGTACCATCAGACGAAATCGCCAGCCCTGACCGCGCCGACTATACCCGCCAGCTGATCGCGGCGGTTCCGGCGCTCGCGGGCACATCCTTCTAGAATTGCAGAGCAAGGAGCATACAATGGACCCGAAATCGCTCGTCGGCACGATCGACGAGAAGAGCTGCCTCGACTTCCTGTCGAACATGGTACGCCAGAAGAGCCACTCCCAGACCGATGGCGAACGCGAACTCGCCCGCATCATGGCCCGCGAGATGGCAGCGATCGGTCTCCAGTCCGAGCTACAGCCTTTCGAGGACGGTCAGCGCTTCAATGCCATCGGACGGTTGAAGGGATCGGGCGGCGGCAAGAGCCTGCTGTTCAACGGCCATCTCGACACCAATCCGGTAACAGAAGGCTGGACCGTCGATCCCTGGGGCGGCCTCGTCGATGACAAGTTCATCTACGGCATCGGCGTCTCCAACATGAAGGCGGGCGACGCGGCCTATTTCTGCGCCGTCAAAACGCTGCTGGATGCCGGTGTGAAACTCAAGGGCGATATCATCCTGACCTATGTCGTGGGTGAGCTGCAGGGCGGCGTCGGCACGCTCGCCGCGATCCGCGGCGGCATCAAGGCCGACTATTTCATCAATAGCGAGCCGAGCGACCTTGCAGCCGTGACGATGCATGCGGCAGCGCTGAGTTTTGTCATCGAGCTTACCGGCGACACCCGACATCTTTCCAAGCGCGAGCAATCCGTCGATGCCATCGCTGCCGCCTGCGACATCATTCCGCGCATCAACGCGATGACCTTCAGCGGCGCGAAAAGTGAGGTGCATCGCTCGATCAATCGCGGCCATGTCGGCGTCGTCCATGGTGCTCTCGGACGCGATCTCCAGGAATGGCGGCCGCCACAGGTCTCCGATTTCGTCCGCATCCGGGGCTCGGCCCGCTACGCGCCCGGCCAGACGCAGGAAGGCGTTCTTGCTGATCTCGCCGGCGAACTCGTCGAACTTGAGAAGCGTTTTCCGGGGCTCAAGGCCAAGCTGGTTCCCGAGATGATCGAGGGGCGGCCGCTGATGCCGCCTTTCGAGGTGTCGCCGACCTCCCGCATCGTCACATCGATCAATGCGGCCTATGAGGCCGTGCGCGGCGAGAAGCAGCCGACCGGTGCGATCACCCCGACCCGCTTTTACGGGACGGATGCCGGTCACCTCTATCACGAGCTCGGTATGGAAGGCGTCGTCTGCGGTCCCGGCGGGCGCTACAACACCATGCCGGACGAGCGGGTCGATATCGTCGACTATCTCGACATGATCCGCGTCTACATGCTCACCATTCTTGACATCTGCGAGATCATCTGAGGCCGCATGTTTCCTCGTGACGAATATGACTGGCGGATCGCCAAGGCACATGCCGCAATGGATGCCGCCGCCGTCGATCTCCTTCTGATCGACAGCGGCGAGCTCCTGGCTTGGCTGACGGGCTATACCGTTTCCGAAACCATGTACCGCGCCGCCTTGCTTCCACGCCAAGGACAGCCGTGGTTCGTACTTCGCGAACTCGACGAGGCGCCTTGCCGAAAAAAGACCTGGATCGCGGATGTGATCGGCTTTGCAGATATCGATGATCCACATCAGGCCGTCGCGGACAGCATTCGCGCCCATGGCTTCGCTGATGCCCGCATCGGCGCCGATGTCAACGCCTACAGCTTCAGCGCCCATACGGCCGCCCGCCTCAAGGCATGCCTGCCGCGGGCGGAATTCATCGCCCTTCCCGGCATCAGCGACAGCTTGCGCTGGATCAAATCGCCGCGTGAAATCACGGTTCTGAAGGATGCATCTGCCATCGCCGACAAGGCCATGCGGGCAATTGCGCAGAACGTCCGCGTCGGCTCTTCGACGCGCGCTGCCGCAGCGACTGCTGCGGCGACTTTCCTACTTGAAGGCGCTGATAGCGGCGAGACCGGCCCGATCGTCAAAGCCAGCGGCAACCATGAATTTCTGCACGGCGCCTTCAAAGGCGAACTGCTTGGTGTCGGTGATATTCTGCATGTTGAGCTTATTCCACGGGTCGACGGCTATGGGGCCCGGCTGATGCGGCCCATCGCCATCGGCGACACGACCGTCAAGCTTCGGGATATCGCCGCGCGCATCATCGCCGTGCAGGACGAACAGATCGAGGCCATGAAACCCGGCGCCTTGGCTCGCGACGTCGATGCCATCACGCGCCAGGGTCTGATCGCGTCCGGCTTGAGGCCGCGCTATGACAATGTGACGGCCTATACACTCGGCCTTTACACTCGCACGCCGCGCACCAGCGATTTCTCCCGGGCTTTCCTGCCCGACGCTGATTGGCCGCTTGAAGAAGGCATGGTTTTCCACGTCTATGCAACAGCTGCCCGGCTGGGTTTCAGCGAGACGGTCGTGGTGACGCCAGAGGGCGGCAGACGGCTGACTGCAACCGCCCGTCAACTTCTCACCGCCCATCAATCCGGATTTCAACGAGGATGAGGTGCATTCGCTCGAATTTGTTCCGAGGAGTAAATTACACAGGCCGACAGCGCTCGCTTTGAAAGAATTTGAATTGTGGACACGTAAATAGCTCGACTTCTTCAAGCTGCTGGCGGTGACGGATGGGTGCCTTGAGCAAGAATCGCTAGATATCGCCTACGGCCGAAAACTCGATCACGTTCGTGGCCTGCCACCTCATCGACTATTCCCAAACGCTCAAGATCTGCTGGCGAACCTTCATTGAAGCGCGAGCACATTATCCTGCTGGAGCAAGAAAGGATTAAACGAGCCACCAACAAGCTTCGCTGATTTCAACGTCGGAAACAGGCCGCCTAGGTCCACAAACAGGCGGCCCCGAAATTCCAATCCCTCCATGGCCAAGCCGTCTTAAATCGTTCGCTGTCGGATAATCCTTCAGGAAATTCCAGACCCTTTTGAACGAAAGGCGCGCCCTTTGCCTCATAGCTCCGTCTTGTAAAATCCAACTATGGTACGGCAGAAATCGCTGTGCTACCGTTCGATAAATTCGAAATTCTTAGCTTTTTTCAATGGAGTTTAGACGGATGCCTATGCTGACTGTCCGAGATGACACGCGTCTTTACTACAAGGATTGGGGCACCGGGCCGGTGGTGGTCTTCAGCCACGGATGGCCTCTTAGCAGCGATATGTGGGAAAATCAGATGATGTTCCTGGCATCCCAGGGCTATCGCGTTGTGGCGCACGATCGGCGAGGCTTTGGCCGGTCGGATCAACCCTGGCATGGCTACGACCACGATACTTTCGCAGACGATTTGGACGAGCTTATTCGAGCGCTCAATCTCATGGATGTCACGCTTGTCGGCTACGCCATGGGTGGTGGCGAAATCGCCCGTTATATCGGCCGGCACGGAACTGAAAGAGTTTCCCGCGTTGTCCTCATCGGCGCAACAACTCCGAAGCTTGCGCAAAGCGCGGACTATCCGTGTGGCGTTCCTGAGCCTGTCTTCGAAGGGGTCCGTGCTGGTTTGAGAGCCGACAGGGCGGAATTCATGCGCGGTTTCGCAAGATTGTTTTTTGGAGCGGACCGGGACGGCTCGTCGGTTTCCGAAGGAAGCATGATTCAGTTGCACCAGATCGCTATGCAAGGGTCGCTGAAGGCGGCACACGACGCGATTACCGCCTGCGCAGCGACGGATTATCGCGGCGACATCGAGAAGTTCGACGTTCCCGTGTTGATCATTCACGGAGAAGACGACGCATTCGTCCCATTCAAGGCAACCGCCGAACAAGCAATTCGGCTGATGCCCGATGCGGTGCTCAAGGTTTACGGAGGCGCTCCGCATGGGCTTTTGTTTACGCATAAGGACAGGCTGAACGAAGACTTGCTTGGCTTTCTGCAGCAATGAGCGACGGTGCGTCCTTGGGTTACACCGGCGATCCAAATCTGTTCCGCTCCTTGCCGATGGGAATTTTCCGTCTTTCCGCCAAAGGGGCATGGGAGCTCATTGCCGAACTTACTCCTTCGGAAAGCCATGGTGAGGCGATTGAGCTGAGCCAGAACGTCAGTTGTACGCTCGGCAACGCCTGCCTGATTACAGATGCAAACCCAAGTGCTTGTGCGCTGCTGCACATCGAAAATCCAGGTACCATCGCAATGGCTCCCGTTGCATCTGTCTTCCCGGAAGACACGCTCAGGCTGTTTGCAGATGGTCTATATCGACTCTTTCAGGGGCAAAAGGCGATTGCTTATGACGGCAGCTTAACCATCGCCGGCGGAGGTGAGCACCAGGTTGCCTTTAACCTTTGGCAGGGCGAAAGCGATGTCTCGCCGGACGACGTCTATCTCAGCTTTTGGAGTATCAGCGAGAGAATATCCCTCGAGCAAACCAAGGATGGTCTCCAAAGCGACCTCGCCCGTTCTGCCCGTATCTCCCTGCTAGGAGAGATGACAGCCTCGATCGCTCATGAAGTCAATCAACCGCTTGGCACCATTGTTGCGAGTGCTGAGGCCGGATTGCGATGGCTCTCCAGAGATGAACCCGACATTGCTGAAGTTCAGCAGCTGCTTGAGCGCATTGCGAAAAATGGCAAGCGAGCAGCCGGCGTCATAACGACAATGCGGGCGTTGGCGAGCAACAAAAAGTCAGAGCGCCTGCCGGCAGACATCAATTCTGTTGTCGAGGAAGCGATCCTTCTGTTGCGAACCGATCTTGCCAAACGTCAGATCACGCTACGCCTTGATCTTTCGTCGAACCTGCCGTCGGTAAAAGCCGACAAAACGCAGATATTGCAGGTTATCGTAAATCTCGCATTGAATGCTGCGCAAGCCATGTCGGACGGGCATGCGTGGAATAGGACCTTATGCATTCGCACCCGGCGCGGTATCGCAGATGTCGCCGTGGAGGTCGAGGATAGTGGACCTGGCATTGACGCCCATGTTCGCGAACGGCTTTTTGAAAGCTTCTTTTCTACGAAGGAAACCGGCATTGGCATGGGCCTTGCCATTTGCCGTTCGATTATAGAAGCACATGGTAGCCAAATCGAGCTCCAGTCGACCCCTCATTTGGGTGCACGATTCAGCTTTGCCTTGCCGGCAGAACAGGTGCAGACCGATGGATAAGGTGATGAACCGCTCACAGGACGGTACTCGCGGTAAATCGACCTGCATCTCAATTCGGTTTTGATATGAATATGAATTCGACACCCATTGTGCATGTCATTGATGATGACCTGGACCTACGTCTTTCGCTTGATAGCTTACTTCGGTCCGTCGGCTTGAAAACCGTGCTTCACGAGACAGTTCCGGATTTCGCTGTTTTCACGACCTCGGATGGCCCGCGTTGTGCACTGGTCGACGTGCGCCTTCCCGGCTTCAGCGGGCTCGATTTCCAGGACCAACTCATAATGAGCGAAAAGTCCATCCCGCTGATCTTCATGACTGGCTTCGGCGATATTCCAATGACGGTTCGGGCGATGAAGGCTGGAGCCGTCGATTTCCTTCCCAAGCCGTTTCGAGACCAGGATTTGTTAGACGCCGTCTCTCGGGCCTTGGAAATCGATCGCCAAAAAAGGTCCAGGGAATTGGAAGTTTCCTCTCTGAGGGCCCGCTATGAGGAGCTCAGCGCGCGCGAAAAGGAAGTGATGACACTCGTTGCATCGGGGTTTATGAACAAGCAGATAGCCGGCCGGCTATCCCTCAGCGAAGTTACGGTAAAAATCCACCGCGGGTCCGCGATGCGCAAGATGAATGCCCGTACTCTGGCCGACCTCATCAAGATGTCGGAAGCACTCAAATTAAACGAGAAATGAGCCGGCATCACCGGGGTAGGACCCCAATTTGCTTTAAGCTCGTGGCCAACTCATCAAAGCCAAATGGTTTGGCAACAATGACGGATGCACCGAAATTGTGAGCCTTCCTCTCCAATTCCGGCGCATCACGCCCGGTCATCAGAATGATCGGCAATTGGTGATCCGTGTGGGTGCGTCGGAGAATACTCGTCAGCTCAAGGCCATTCATCTCGGGCATGTTGATGTCGCTTATGACGCAGGCAAAGTCCAAGAGGTTCGCTCGGTTGATCAATCGTTCGGCGGAACTGAAGCTCTCAACTTTGCACCCAAACGAGCGAACTAGGCTGCTCAAAGCGGCCAAGAACTCTGCGTCATCATCGACAATTCCAATAAGTGCGGTTGGCGGCATCTCAGTTTGTTTCATGTGCGTCGATCTAGGATGCCTCTCGGCTAAGCATCGCGGGACATTCGTATCCTTAATTCATCTAGTCATAAGTTCCAGTCTGTCCGGCAGCGAGGCAATCACAGGATTAGAAAGCAAAGGTTCCATAGCTCGTCCATTCATTTCGCCCTTGATTCGCATCAAATTGGCCTCAGTCGATATAATTCGCTCTTCAGGCGGCAGCTGATCGGCTACCGGGGGTCGCCATATACCGCCGCCAGGCGCTGGGGGTCGTCCCCGTAACGCGACGGAAAATTCGCGAGAGATGAGCTTGATCAGCCAATCCGCAATCGAGTGCGATTTCGCACAGAGGAGCGTCGCTGTTCAGCATTCGATACTTGGCAAATTCCACCCTCCGTTCGACGACGTAATTATGGGGTGAAATACCGAAGGTGACCTTAAATGCTGCCGAGAAGTAACTCGTGCTAAGCTTGGCAACCTCGGCAAGTTCATCGAGCGCAATGGGATAGGATATGCGATCTTCGATGTAACTCTTCACGCGATTGATCTGCCAGGGAGCAAGGCCTCCCGAACTGCTCCGCTGGCGCTCTATCGGCTCGGCATGAACGGAGAAAGGCTTCAGCAAATGGGAAGCTTGCTTCATGAGATCGATGGCGATCGTCTCGTCATTTTCGACACAGCGGATCGCGCAAAGAAGAAGCGAGGATACCTCTTCTGCAGTTTCCGTCGTGACATTCTTGAAAGCGATGGGGGACGTATCGCGGGCGGGAACAGCAGCGGTTGCAGGCATCGTCTATCTCCAAGTGACCCTGAATTCTTTCATGGGGTCCATTTTGAGACCGATGCCATCTTCGCGGAATCGTACACTGATCCGGTTCCGGTACACGTGCGTGCTAGCAGACCATACCAAAGTATTATTGCTGGGGAATTGGAACACGCGGAAGAGGCCGCAAGGGTGCCCAGAAAAAGCAGACCCCCAGGCAAAAGGCAGGATGTTGTAGGCCTACAACATCCTGCCTCGCTTCAAGAGCCCGCGCGCAGATTTTCTGAGCTTCATGCTGGACGAGATCCGGTTCAGTTTCCTGTTCCAGGCGCTGCGTCGTAGTTGGCGGGAACCCAAAAGAAATGCCCATCCTTCGCGCTGACATGCCCAAGTCCAGGAAACGAGATATGCGCCGCGCCAATCCAGTAACCCTTTTGCGCCGCGTCCGCGAAGACGGCGAGCCGCACGCTTTCGGCCATGCCGGCGTCGCTGTCATAGGCAACCGTAATCGCCGGGTCGGGAAACTGCATCGGAGCGACGTGGACGACATCCCCCCACAGCAAGAGCTTCGCGCCGTTGCTTTCAACCTCAAAGAAACTGTGACCAGGGGTATGGCCGGGGCCGGCGATAGGCTTGATACCAGGTGCCAGCTCGTCGCCGTAGGAAAACGGCTTGAAACGCCCGGCGTCGATATAGGGCTTCAAGGACGCCTTGTCGCCTTCGAACATCGATTTCAACAGGCTCGGTGCCGCAGCCTCGTTGGCGTCCTTGAGCCAGTAGTCGGCATCGGCTTGGCTTACCCTTACCACGGCGTTTGGAAACGCCATTTTCCCATTGGGCGCAATGCCCCCGACATGATCGGCGTGCAAATGGGTCAAATAGATTTCATCGACCTGCTCCGGAGCGTAACCGGCTGCCCGCATATTCGCGATGAGATGGCCGCAACAGTCACCATAAAGGCTCCCTGCACCGCTATCGATCAGGATGAGTTTCGATCCGGTGTTGATCAGAAACGCGTTGATCGATCCCGCAACAGGAACGGAAAGTTTGCTTTCGGCAAGCAGTGCATCTGCTTCTCCCGGTGATGATTGATCGAGCGGCACACTCTGCCCATCGGCCAACGACGACTTCGTGAAAACCTTGTGGACCGGGAAAGGATGCGTGCCGTCGGACAGGGCCGTGATTTCGAAGTTGCCGAGCATCATGCGATAGAAGCCGGGCGCCTGGGTACCAACTTGGGGGGCTGCGGCAAGAGCGTGTCCGGCAAACAACATTGCCGTAAAAATCGAGCAGGCAACAAGAAAAACCACATTCAAGGCTCGGCGCGCGGCCCATCGCGATCGCCCATCGGGACCGCCGAGGAAAAGTCTACGTGTCATACGTTTCTCCTTGTGCAAGAGGACATGTCGGTTCGTTGCGCCGTGCAAACTTGCGCAGCGTCGCCGTTTGTTCAGAACTGGGATCTGAGCCGCCAATTGGCGGGGTCGTACTGCTAAGCCCGTCCGTTCGGGTGCATCCGGTGAGGGAACATATCGCTCACCCGCCGCATGCTACTCATCGGCCACACCGACTTCCGGACGATCCCCTGCTTCGACATGTTCCCGGTGCCAGGAGCCATCCTCGGATTGAAAGAGGATCTCGGCGTCCCGGCCCTCGAGTTGTTGCCTGCGGGCAGCACGATGGGCCGCGGCTCGCGCATCGGAGTGGCTGGCATATGGCTCGGACCAGACGTCGCCAAGTCGATAGGCCCAGCCGCCGTCATGCCGGCCAATGTGATAAGTCAGATGCATCGGTGCGCTTTCTTCTTTCATCGTCATTCCATGGGTTGATGCCAAGGCATGCGGCTATTGTAGGAGAGGCCAGCCGATGAGTATTGTCTGTTTCTATGCTCCATGGACGTTTCTCCTTTAGGCTCATGTCGGGGGAAGCTGCAGCATTCCAAGGGATTAAAACGGCAAACAACAGGCGGTCTCTTTCCGGGACGTGCTCAGAGTTGGCGCGTTTGAGTCAAAGGGCGGAGGCGCCTAGCTGGCGGCCATAATCCGCGATATATTTGCCCACAGGCAGGCGCTCTTGCTCGTATCGAGCCAGTGCTTCCGGCAGATCATCTGAGCCCATCAAGGCCTCTCGAAGTGCGAGGACATCGCCTGCGGCCTTCGAGACACCCATGGCCGTGTGCGGCCGAACGACAAAGGCCGCGTCGCCGACCAAGGCCATATGGGCAGATACCATCTTCGCAGCTTCGAAGTCGAAAATACCCTGGATGGAGGGCTGGGGTTCCGCTTCGACCGCCATGGCAAGCTGCGGCGGCAGCATCGAAAGAGCATCCTTTTGCAGGATTTGCAGGCGCTCGTCGGAGAGGGCACCGCGCGGGAGCGAATAATCAAATATCCTGCCATCCGCGGCGGTGAATTCCGTCCGCAGATCGTTCCCCGCCACTGGTCGATACCAGACCCAGTTGTACCTGCGCTCGCCGCGCCCGGTTTCGCCATGTGGGCCAGGCACCAGATAGCCAAGGACGTGGATCCCGCCGGTGATATAGAAGGCAAACCTGTCCAGCAGGATCGCGGCCTCCTGTGGCAATGCTGTCTCGGGGACGAGACCGCGCCAGGCGACGTAACCGGCGAAACGATTGCTTGCGTCCCGGTTCAGAAGAGGGCGAACGACCGAACCAAGTCCATCGGCGCCTATGACCAAATCAGCTTCCTCACGCCCGCCATCGGCGAAAATGATCTGCGCACCCTCAAGGCTCTCGACCACGCTGTCTATGGGATGTCCGATCATATAGCTATCGGCGGTCATATGTGATGCGACGGTCGAATACAGAAAATCCCAGGAAATCTGCATTTGCGGCGTCGCGAGACGTTCGGCAATGCTTCCATCCCGGTTGAAGTAGATCCGCTCGTCGGCGACCACGCCGACGCGAGCTACATGTTCGCATCCAATCACACGCAGGATACGGAAAAGATCCCGTTGGCCGACGAGCCCTGCTCCCCGCCCGGCAAGACCGGACGAAGAGCGTTCGTAAATTCTGACGTCGTGGCCATCGCGCTGGAAGAGGATGCCGGCGAACAAGCCGGCAAGCGATCCTCCGACGATCCGAATACGCAACCGCTTCATGATATTCTCCTATCGAGCCTGAGCGGCGGTTGTCGAACGGGTACGATGTCCAGCTACGCGAACCACCAAGGCGAGAAGAGCAAGCAGGGCGCCGAGAGCACTGACGCCGAACCAGCCGGCATAACTCCAGGCAGCGGTCGCCAGGGCAGCACCGACCGCCCCACCAAGGAACATCGCGGTCATGAAGATCGTGTTCAGACGGCTGCGAGCGTCGGCATCAAGCGCATAGACGATATGCTGGTTCGATACGAGCGCACTCTGGATGCCGAAATCAAGAATGACCACGCCAATCACGAGTGCCGTAAGCGAAGCCCAAAGACCGAAGATGACCCAAGCGACCAGAGTGAGCAAGGCGCCCATCCAGACGACGAAATCGGGTCCGCGACGGTCGGCGATCTTACCGGCAAGCGGCGCCGCAAAGATACCGGCCGCGCCAACGATGCCGAAGAGACCAGCCACGTCTGCGCCGAGATGGAAACGCGGTGTTGCCAGGTAGAGTGCAAGAATCGTCCAGAAGGCCGTAAAGGAGCCGAAGAGCGCGGCCTGCATCAGCGCCGCCGTGCGCAGCGCGCGTTCCCGCCTCCACAGATGGGCAAGGGACTTGATGGCATTATGATAGGCCATCCGGGATGTTGGCCGGTGGTGAGGCAGCGCAAAAAACATGAGAGCCGCCGCGGCAAGCGCCAACGGCACGCCGATCCAGAACATCTGACGCCAGCCCGCATGCTCGCCAACGAATCCGGACAGGGTCCTGCTGAACAGAATTCCGGACAGGACGCCGGCCATGACAGTGCCGATCGTGGATCCGCGCCTGTCGGGGGAGGCGAGCGAGGCGGCGAAGGGAACGATTTGCTGGGCGACCGTGGAGCTGGCGCCAACAACGAGTGACGCCGCGACGAGCGACCAGGCCGAAGGCGCGATGGCCGCAAGCGCGAGAGCCACGGCAAGAACGATGAACTGGCCGATGATCAACTTGCGCCGGTGTACGAGGTCGCCGAGCGGGAGCAGGAAGAATAGACCCAGCGCATAGCCCAGTTGAGTAGCTGTCGGGATGAAGCCCGTGATTGGCTGGTGCTGGAACTCGTTTTCGATGATCCCGAGCATTGGCTGGTTATAATAGATATTCGCCACGGCGATGCCACTGGCTGCTGCCATCGCGAATAGGGCCGGCTTCGAAAGCTGTTTTGAACCTGCCGGCCGGTGTTGACTTATCGTGTCCATGGTCCTTGCCTTTCTGGCTGAAGAAGTATGCAGATATCTAGCTTTTTATCGAAAAACGTTTTAGTCATCTTGAATGATTGGCCTGTGTAACGGTTTTCGATATAATGGACACGAATGACGTTCTGGTCTTCACCTCCGCGGTTTCCAGCGGCAGCCTCGCCGCCGCGGCCCGGCGCCTTGGCATCACCCCCATGGTCGCGACCCGCAGACTGGCCGGGCTGGAAGCTGAGCTCGGCGTGAGGCTGCTACATCGCACCACGCGATCGCTCTCGTTGACGCCGGAGGGCGAAAGCTTCCTGCCGTTCGCCCAGGCTCTCGTCGATAACGAGGCGGCGGCGATGGCGCTCCTGCATTCCGGAACGGAAAGCGCCTCGGGGCTGCTGCGCATGTCCGTGCCAATTTCATTCGGCTTGAAGTTCATCATGCCGATCGTGCCACGGCTCCTGGAAGACAATCCTGATCTCAGAATCTCCGTCGATATGACCGACAGCCTGCCCGATCTCGTGACGACCGGAACGGACCTCGCAATCCGGATCGCCCGTCTCAGGGACAGCAGCCTTATCGCCCGCAAGCTCGCGGACAATCCTCGGGTCATCGTCGCCAGCCCCCGCTACCTTGCCCGTCGCGGCGTGCCATTGTCTCTCGACGACCTCGCCAATCACGATTGCCTGCCGCTTGCCGGCGCCACCCACTGGACCTTCCGGGAACACGGCGATGAGCGGCATGCCAGACTGAATGGACGCTTTTCTTGCAGCAGCATCGCAGGCTGTTACACGGCATGCCTTGGCGGAGCCGGTATTGCCCTGTTGTCGACCTGGTATGCCGCCGACGACATCAAAGCCGGCCGCCTGGTGCCGATCGATTTTCCAGGCGCACAACCAGAGCCGATCAACATCTGGGCCGTCTATCCGACGACACGTTTGGTGCTGCCGAAGGTCCGTGTCTTCATTGCAGCTTTGCGTACCGCGCTGGCGGAGGCCGGTATTGAAGGAACTACAGAGTGACGATCGCCGTCCTCACCCTTTCCGGCGTCATGGGCATGTCCCGGAAGCGTATGCCGGTCGCGTCAGCCAACGCATTGGCAAGTGCCGCCGAGGTCGGTCCCTGCCCGCATTCGGCCACGCCCAGAAACGGTTGACCCGGCTGTTCTTCGACGATCACATCGATCTTTTCCGGGATATCGAGGAAACGCAGGATCGGATAGGCGCTCCAGTCGAAGCTCGTACGAATCGTTTCGTTATTCGTCACCTCCTCGCGCGTGCACCAACTGAGGGATTGGATGATGGCACCCTCGATCTGGTTCTGAACACCGTTCGGACTGACGACCTCGCCGCAGTCGGCGGCTGCCTGCACTCGGTGGACGGTGATGCGGCCGGTATTCTGGTCGACGCTGATTTCCAGGCAGACCGCGCAGTAGGCGCCCAGATTCTTGTATCGTGCGAAGGCCATGCCGAAACCGTGGAAAGGTCCCCTCTTCTGCCGTTTGCGCCACCCGAAGGCATCGGTCGCGGTTTGCATGACCTGCCGTGCGCGAATATCGGCCATATGATTCATCCGCAGCTCAAGAGGATCGATATTGCCGGCAAGCGCCAGCTCATCGAACATGCTTTCGATCGAGAAGACGTTGAGATGCGCCCCCAGCGAACGCAACGCCGAGACCCTGATCGGCATGTCCTTGATGAAGTGATAAAGCACATTCATGTTCGGCAGATCGTAAAGCGGGTTGGAGTTGCGGCTTCCGTCTCCCTCCGGCATCGGGATCGGTTTGCCCTCCGGCTGCGGAAATCCGGGCACGACCTCGTTGCCGATGAGCACACCGCCGGCGCCGACCGGGCGGTTATTATGGGGATTGCTCCAGACATCGTATTTCCACGCCACGATGCGGTTGGAGGCATCCAGGCCGGCATCGACCTCCGTGACCATGCCTGGACCGAGCGGCTCCCATCCGAACTCCTGCTCCCGCATCCATTGCAGACGGACCGGCCGGCCGGGAACGGACATGGCGATATAGGCAGCCTCGGCGGCGACATCGTCCGCGCCGTTCTGACCATAGCAGCCTGCACCCTCCACGTGGATCGCGCGGATTTTGCCGATCGGCCGTCCGAGCAACTCCGAAGCGACGCGGCGCACGTCATAGGTACCCTGGCTATGGGTCCAAATTGTCAGGAGATCGTCCTTGAACAAGGCGATCGCACACGAGGGGCCGATGGAACCGTGACTGATCCATCTGCGCGTGTAGCGCGCCGATACCGTCTTGACGGGCGCGGCAACGGGATGGGCCACATCGAGGATGACGATGTCGCGGGCCGGAAGCGCCTTCAACGTGTCGGTCACATCGCCTGTCGGGAACGGCGCCCCGGCTGGCTCATAGTCGGACGCCTGGAGCTTTCGCATCAACTTGATCGCGTCCCATTCCCTCTCAGTGACGACAGCGGCGAAATCGCCGTTCTGGACGAACTTGAAGACCTTTGGCATTGCTTCGATTTCGGCGGCTGGCGGCAGCTTCAAACGCGTCCGTTCGCTCGGCCCGCGCAGCATGCGAGCATGCAGCATGCCCGGCAGCCGCATGTCGTGAATAAATGCCTGCCCACCGGTTGTCTTGGCGGGAATATCGAGCCGAGGAAGGTTCGTGCCCATCGTGCGGAACTGGGCCTTCTTCCGCAACGGCGCGTCGGCGATCGCCTCGACATGAAGTGAGAGCGTAGCCGCGACCTCGCCGTATGAGACGCTGCGACCATCGGGCGCGAGGATGCTGCCGTCGCCGCTCGTGGACAATTGTCCGGCTTCGACCTGCAATCGCTCCGCTGCCATTTGCAGAAGCAGCATACGGACATTGGCCGATGCGTTGCGGATCGCGGTGCCGCTATCTTGCATCGAATGGCTACCCGCGGTCAGCCCCTCATCGGGCGTTCTCGCCGTATCGACCGTTACGAGCGCTACCGACGCGGGTGGCAGATCGAGCTCTTCCGCAGCAACCTGCAACAGTGCGGTCCTGATGCCCTGGCCAAGTTCAGCCTTGCCGGTGAAGACAGTCGCATGTCCCTTACTATCGAGCTGGATCCAGGAGTCGAGATACGGCCACGACTTCAGGCTTCCTGGAAGTCCGGGAGCGACGACTTCCGGACCAGCACCTCCTTCGCCCCCGCCAGCAAGCTGCCCAAATGCCGGCCGAGTAAGCGCAAATGCAACTGCGATGCCGCTCGCACCGAGAAAGGAGCGCCGGGTCAACCCCGTGTTCTGCCTGGCGTTCATTGCGCACCTCCGTCCATAGTGGCAGAGGAGATCTCACGGCTCGCCCGATGTACCGCCCTCAATATTCGTGCATGCGTTCCACAACGGCAGAGATTGGACTGCATGTGCACGCGAATTTGCTCCTCGCTCGGCGAAGGATTTCGGTCGAGAAGAGCCTGCGCACGCATGATCATGCCGGCGATGCAATAGCCGCACTGGGCAGCCTGTTCGTCCTGGAACGCCTTCTGGACAATGTTTGGCTTCTCGACCGAGCCCAGTCCCTCGATGGTCCGCACCTTCCTGCCGTCAAGGAGGCCAACGGGCGTCAGGCAGGAAAAAATGGGTTTGCCGTCAATATGCACCGTGCAGGCGCCGCATTGTCCGAGGCCACATCCGTATTTGGCGCCGTTCAGCTCCAGATCGTCGCGCAGCACGTAGAGAAGCGGCGTATCCGGCTCGGCTTCCACGACGTGGTCCTTGCCATTGACATTGATCGAGATGGTCATTCCGCGTTCTCCTTGCGAATGTCGGCAACGGTCGCTTCCAGGTCCCGCCATGCCGGCTTGTCGGTGAAGCGGGCGCGAGCATAGGCGAGCAGGTCCGCTAGCTGCCGATCGGTCACGGTGCCGGAAAAGGACGGCATGTACGCTCCCTTTTCCCCAGGCGCCGCGATACCCTGCAGCAATGCCTGCACGGAGTTTCTCGGATCGTCGGCCTTCAGGTCGGTCGTAAATGAAAGCAGCGGTCGCCCGTTGAGGTTCATCGGCGCACGCGGCGCATGACAGCCTGAGCATGCGCCATCAAAAAGAAGATCGGCATCAGGATGCGCCGCAGCAGCAGCGGAACGGTTATCCATGGCGGGTTCCGCATCAACCGCCCGCTCACCGGATATCGGAGCGGGATGCATCCGGGAATCGATATAGACGGCGATCGCCTCGACATCCGCGTCGTTGAGGCGGGAGAGCCCTTCGACTACCGGCCCCATCGGTCCGCCTGCCGCGCCATGGCCGCTATCGGACCCCCTCTTGAGATATGCGAAAAGGGAGGCAACGTTCCATCTGGCGGCGGAAGGGTTTGTCTCGTCCAACGCGGGCGCATTCCAGCCCTCCGCCACGCCGCCGGCGAATTCCCGTCCGCTCTCCTCGCCGCCGGCGAGATTGCGCGGCGTATGGCAGCCGCCACAATGGGCAAGGCCGTCCACCAGATACTTGCCGCGGTTCCAACTGGCGCTTTCGCTCGCCAGAGGCTGGAATTCCGTCTGCCTCAGGAAGAGCAGCTTCCAGCCGGCCAGTAACGGCCGAAACCCAAGGCCCGGAAGCAATTGGTTTTCCGGCGCCTGCCGCGCGACCGGCTGGCGGGTCATCAGAAACGCATAGATGGCTTCGAGGTCCTCGTCGCTCACATGGGTAAAATGCTCGTAGGGCAAGGCCGGATAGAGATGGCTTCCGTCCCGAGCGACGCCCTGCCTCATCGCGCGGCTGAAGGCAGCAAGCGACCAGGTGCCGATCCCCGTCTTCTCGTCAGGAGTGATGTTGTTCGAAAAAAGCGTCCCAAAGGGCGTCGGCAGGGCGCGCGCGCCAGCGAAGGGAGCGCCGTTCGGCGCGGTGTGACAGACGATGCAATCACCGACGGTGACAAGCTGCTCGCCCCTGACCACAAGGTTGCGATCGAAGTTTGATGCCGACGGGCGGCGGATTTTGGCAATTGGCGGCTCGTAGACGAGCCATGCCGCCAGTCCGAGTCCGGTAACGATCGCAGCCGACACGAACGCGGCTCCGATTGCCAGATATCGCTTCGAAAATTTCATGAGGGCGGTTCGCTCTGGTAAACGTTGCTTTTATTTCATTCATCGGCCTCGGCCTCTGCCGTGTCTTGTCGCGACGCCCGGCGTTTTGGATAAATCGATTGATCCTCAAACCCTTCCCCTGTCGAAGAACAATGGCAGGGCGCGCCTTACGGTCCGCACTGCATTGCACCTATGCGAAAGGGGTCAGTGTCCGCGGGCCTTACGGGTGCTGCGGCTAGCGATGGCACTTCTGACGGCGTCGAGAAGGAGCGTCACCAATGCCAGCACTGCGACGGTCGCCACCCCGATATCCACCGCGAACGAGAGGCTCGCCCAGGTCGCGATCTTACCCAGCAACAGTGCGACGACGGCCTGGGCCAGATAAGCAACGAGGAACAGCGCCGAGAGCGTTGCGCCTCTGTGCGTTACGGGAGCTGCGGCGTTGACCAACGATAGCCCCCCAAGAAGGAGCAGGCTGTAGGCCATCCCGCTGCCGATCTGGGCAATTGTATAGAAGACCAGCGAGTGCAAGGCCCCGGCGAGCGCCAGCAATCCCGAGGAAACGATGGCGATAACACTACCCGCGAGCATGACCCTGCCAGGCTTGGTACCTCGCGCCGGAAGGGTGGCAATGGCGGAGGAAATCGCAAATAGAGCGATCGTGCCGCCGTTGACGAGCGCATTCTGCGACGCAATGATATCCCGCGCCACCTGCGCGCCAAGAGAAAGCGTCATGGCTCCGAGCACATAAGAGGCCGTCACGGCGGCCGTTGCCGTCACGAACGTCGCAAATACGCCGTTTGGGATGGAAGGCAACCTCGGCCGCCAGCGGCCGGCTGGCCGCGACGCCGTATGGTTCGGCAGCATCCAGGTTGCAACCATAACGACGACAAGAACCGCAGTCAGGACAACGAAATTCAATCGCGTCGGCAGAGGCGCATATTCGATCAATGCGCCGCCGGCCAGAGCTGCGCCGATCATGCCAAACGCCTGGGCGGCTGCCGTCGCACTACCGGCCTGGGCGGTCCGGCCGGGCGCGCTGAACTCGACCACCGCTGCAGCAGACGGCCCAGCGGACAGACCCACGCCGACGCCCATGAAGGCCCTGCCGATGAAGATCCAGTCCACATCCGGCGCAAGCGCAAACATGATCGTGCCCGTCAGGGACGCCGCAAGACCTAGCAGCATTGCCTCCCTGCGCCCGATATAGTCCGACACATTGCCGAAGACTACGAGCATGAGGACGACAAAGACCGGATAGACGGCGAAGATCGCCGTGGTCGTGAAGGTCGTCAGATGCCATTCCTGCGCATAGAGCGGATACGTCAGGGCAGGAGCGGCACTGGTCCAGATCGTATGAGCAACGACGGCCGCAGCCGTCAGGAAGCTCGCCTTTCTTCCGAGAACCTTACGCCTCATGATCGTGCCTCCGTCATAGGACTGAATTTGAAGGTCTCGCCCTCCTTGCTGACACTTCCGACACCGGGATAGGTCCAGTGGTAGCCAAGAAGAATGGCACTGTCTCGTGCGGCTCGTTCCAGCAATGCGCGGCGCGTGGTTCTCGCCGTTTCGGGATGCATGTCAAAGCCGAAGCTCCAGTCGGGATGTTCAACGGAAACGATCTGGCTGGCGGTCGCATCGACGGTGATGATCAACGGCACGTCGCCGTCCAGCACGAGCGAGATGTGTCCCGCCGTGTGGCCAGGCGTCGAGAGAACCCTGAGACCGGGTATAATCTCGTCGCCATCTTCGACGAATGTCACGCGATCCGCGATGGCTTGAAGGTCGCGGCGAGCGCCGGTGACAAAAGGCTGAATTGCCTCTGGCAAGGCGCTTGCCTCTTCTCCCATCCAGAATTCCCATTCCGAGCGCGTGATGTAATAGCGCGCGTTGGAGAAACGCAGCGTTCCGTCCTCACGTATCATGCCCCATATATGATCGGGATGGGCATGCGAGAGGATGATCTTTGTAACATCCCCTGCCTTTACACCAACGGAGTTCAGATTGCCTTCAAGTTGCCCCTCGCCCGGCTGGAAAAGCGACCCCGCACCGACATCGACAAGAATGACATCGTTTGCCGCGATGATCAGGGGAATGTTGGACTGCGCTTCCGCGACGTTATCGGCTCCGGCAAGCCGGGCGACGATTTCCTCTCGTTCACCATCGGTCGCCTGGGGCGCGAAGATTTCTCCGTCGAGCACGATCGGTCCGTCGGACAGCACCGTGACATCGAAGAGACCATGCTTGAAGTTGTGAAATGTCATTGGTTTGTTCATTTGCCAAACTCCTGTGTTTCCATGAACCAGATGTCGGCGAATTCGATCGAGATTGAAATTGGCTACAGAAGCTATGCATTGTTCACTATTACTGAACGATTGGGCGCCAAATTCAATTGGAATCGCCAAGACATCGCCTAGGCAATGGTCTACCGCTGGTGGGCTGCAGTCTGGAACGCGCCATGCAATATCTATCTGATCCCATTGTACAATTTGTGTTTCTCGTCGCCATGCTGACAGTGGCGCATTCTGCCCTGCCACGGCACAAGGCGGTACGCTTCGCCGTCGATGTCGCTTTCTTCGCAACCCTGACTGCTGTTCTTTTGGCGAATGGGGTTGCGCCCTATTCGGCGGTGGTCAACGCTTCCGATTTGTGGCACCGGCTGTTTTATGGTCTCGCAAAGACGATCTGGTGGCTCGGTGGCGCGATGATGCTCGTCAGTTGCATCAGGCTATTCCTGATCTTCGAGCGTCGCCCCCGCGAAGCCCGATTCGTCCAGGACTTGATCGCCGGGATCATCTATGTCGGGGCAGTCCTTTCCGTGGTGGCCTATGTGTTCAGCGTGCCGGTTGGCACGCTGATCGCAACATCGGGAGCCTTTGCGATTGTCCTCGGCTTTGCGCTGCAAAGCTCGCTATCCGATGTCTTTTCCGGCATCGCACTCAATCTCGGACGCCCATATAGAGTCGGTCACTGGATCATTCTCGAAAACGGTGTCCAAGGTCGTGTGATCGAGACCAATTGGCGAGCCACCCATCTGTCCAACGCGGCAAACGACCTCGTGGTCATCCCGAACAGCGCGCTAGCAAAATCGCAACTGGTCAATCTCAACAGTCCCGACGAAACCCATGGGATTACGCTGTCGATCAGGCTTGCGCCGACGCGACCGCCAGCAGCCATGGCGCAATTGCTCGATACGGTCATGTTGGCAAGCAACCATATTTTGCGCGCTCCGGCACCGACGGTTTCGATCGTCAACCTCAGCAAGGAGGCCATAGAATTTGAACTGGCGTTTCGTCTCGGCAGCATATCTGAGACACTCACCGCAAAGAACGAGATCTACGATCTGGTGTTCCGGCACGCACAGGCGGCGGGGATATCGCTTGCCAGTGACAACACGCTCGTTGCACCCTCCCTCTTGCAGCTCGCGACGGCATCAGAGGCACCGCCTGAAACGTCGTCGCAACTCATCAAGACGCTGCCGTTGTTTTTGGCACTGACCGAAAAGGAGCGCGAAACCCTCTCGAACGCGGCCGTTCGGCGAACCTATGCAAAGAGCGCCGAGATCCTGTCTCAGGGGGAACGCTCGTCTGCATTGATGCTCGTCGAGAGCGGCGTGGTGATGGTGGTGCGGCAGGAGGATGGAGGGGACATCGAGCTCAATCGGCTCTCGCCTGGCGATTTCTTCGGCGAGCGCGGTCTATTGATCGGGGCGGAGGAGCCCGGCCGCATCGTCGCGCTCACACCGGTCGTCACCCGTCAGATAGGCCGAGATCAGCTTTGCGAAATCTTGCGGGATCGTCCGGCTCTTGCGGAAGATATCGGCTTGACGCTTGCCGATCGCCTTGAGCAGGAAAGGCGTCTTCAGGGCGTCGGCGACATGCATGCGCAGCATGCGCAAACATTGGCCAACCGCATCCGCCATCTCTTCCAGCTGCCGCATTCAGCGACGGCCTGATTGACGCCTTCAGGGCTGGCTAGGGGTCCATCGACATGGCTGCAACATCAGTCCAATCGGCCAGAGGCCGGCGCGTCGCCCTCGGGAAGCGCTCCGTCCAGACCGTTGTCTTCGGTCGATGTCTTCGTAACGAGAACCTCGAGCGAAAGGTCTTCCATTTCCGGCAGGCTCGCAATACCGTCGCGAACATGGGCATCGGCGATCCTCTTCTTTTCGACCATTCAGACGTCCTTTTTCAAATTTCGATCCGTTCACCAATCATCCTTTCGCCCGATCCGAACGTCTTGAATATCCGCATTCAGACTTAAACATGCAGCCCGCATCAAAACGGCGAACTGCGGATAGCGAAATGGATCGAATATGATTGAACGCCCCGTTACCAATGAGGTTCGATTGTTGATGAGATCATCAGCGCCGCCGGGTCGTGAAAGTTAAGTGAAAAAACCGTCCCTCCATCGCTACCAACGCTGGAGGGACTGCTGAGGGATAACCCGCGTAGTTCGGCGCAGGGAAATCCCTAGGCTGCGACATCATGCTTTTCCCTTGCACGCCTCGCAATGCTCTCCGCAAACAGCGGCGTCTCGCCTTTATTGTGCGCCGACGATGCTTCCTGGCGGGTTTTCGCGGCGTCGGCTAAATTGATGTTGTTCTTCTCGCAGAATGCAAGAAATTCGTCCGTGGCGAATGCCCGTACATGGTTGGTGTATTCGCAACGACCGGCGTCGATCGCCTTGGCGCTCAATTCCCAAATGACCTGCACCTTGGTCCGACCGTGAGCGGTCAAGACGTCCGAAATGGAGACCATCTTGCAATAGTCGGGCCGGGCAACCTCGGCAATGTAGTGCTGGATCACCAGGCTACCGCCGATTGTTTCAACTTTAATCGACGTCCGACGGCCATCATCCGCCCAGGTGGCACCGGCGGCAATATGGTCGGGGGAGCAACGCTGATATTCCGCATCGGGCAGGCTGAACAGCCACTCGGCTATATCGACATTCTCGATTCCAACGTCGATGAGATGGGTGTAGCTGGAATCCGACATTTGACGATCAGACATTTCAATCTCCTTTGAAGAGATGGGCGGAAGTCGCTTTGAAATCGACTTCCCGGAATTGACGCGAGTCGGATTTTGCCGCCCCCGCATTTGCCGGAACATCGCTCGATATGCTCAGGGCCAATCAGAGACGAGTTAATCGCCCTCTGGCGTTTCAATCTGGGCAAGGGGAGCACAGACGGCGAGAATGGCGGGGACGACAAAGCACCAAATGGGAGCGAGGATGTATGCCAGTGCTCCCGCCCCACAGCCCAGCGCAAAAATGACGACTGCCAGAACCATCCGCTTGAGACGCGAATAAGCAACCGTCGTGTTCTCCGATTTGCCCCCTGCGGCGATGTCTGCAAGATCGAGCATGATCTGCGTCGTCGTTCCGGTCATGAGGGTCGAAGGCGGAGACTTTGGGAGGTGAGCCCGATGGATGCCGTTTTGCACCGCCATGGCGGCGACGAGGACCATGCCCATTGCGAAGGCTGCCGGGCTGTTTGGATCGTTGAACGGCCCATAGATTAGGGCGACGGCAAATGCGGCGAGGAGCAGAACCAGCTTGCCCAAAAGCAGGGACCGCAGCACTGGCCGCCCGCTTCGCCTCAACACAATTCCGATTATCCGAGATGCAAAGACGACGACACAAAAGACAGGAAGAGCGAGAAGCTTTGACAGCACGCCACCCGTGCCCAGCGCTATCGATGCGCCCAAGGTCACGAAATTGCCGGTTACGTGGGCGGTAAACAATCCGCCAAGCGCCAGAAAGCCGACAGTGTCGACATAGCCGCCATTGAAGCTGAGGAGAAGGGGAAGAGGGATATTTTTCATTAACTGAGCCCTGTTGGAAATCCAGCCTGTGATCTGGCGCTCTGAGCAGTGCTTCGATCGGGAGACCTGCGGCTGCGCAAAGGCGTAGCCGCAGGCCGGCTTCAGACCGTCAGGCCTTGATAAAGGCGAGCAAATCCGGGTTGATGACGTCTGCATGAGTGGTCAGCATGCCGTGCGGATAACCCTTGTAGACCTTGAGCGTACCGTTCTTGACGAGCTTGACGGAAAGCTCACCGGAGTCGGCGATCGGAACGACCTGGTCGTCATCGCCATGCATCACGAGCGTCGGCACGGTGATCTTCTTGAGGTCTTCGGTCTGATCGGTTTCGGAGAAGGCCTTGATGCCGTCATAGTGGGCCTTGACGCTGCCCATCATGCCCTGGCGCCACCAATTCTGGATCACGCCGGGATAGATCTTGGCGCCTTCACGGTTGAAACCGTAGAACGGACCTGTGGGGAAATCGACGAAGAGCTGTGCGCGGTTTTCTGCGACGCCTTTGCGGATGCCATCGAAGACTTCCATCGGCAAGCCGCCCGGATTGGATTCAGTCTTCAGCATCAGCGGCGGAACCGCGCTGACGAGAACAGCCTTGGCGACACGCCCCTGCGGCTGGCCGAACTTCGCGACGTAGCGGGCAACCTCGCCGCCGCCGGTGGAGTGGCCGATATGAACGGCATTCTTCAGGTTCAGGTGCTCGACGACGGCGGAGGCGTCGGCAGCGTAGTGATCCATGTCATGGCCTTCCGCGACCTGCGACGAACGGCCGTGGCCGCGGCGGTCGTGTGCAACGACACGGAAGCCGTGCTGCAGGAAGTAGATCATCTGGGTGTCCCAGTCGTCGGAGGAGAGCGGCCAGCCGTGGTGGAAATGGATCGGCTGGGCGTCCTTCGGACCCCAGTCCTTGTAGTAGATCTGCACGCCGTCTTTCGTTTCGATGAAGCTGGTGGTCATTGGCGGAAATCCTTCTTTCTGTACGGAGTTGGTTTTGGAAAGGGCGAGCGATGGCATCACCATTGCGGCGGAAAGCGTTGCGCCGGCAAGCAGTGTCTGCCGGCGGGAAAACATCATCACTTCCGGGTCGTGAGACATAGGCGTTCCTCTTCGATTACACACCCATGAAGTAGCCTGTGAAGAGCGCCCCACTCTTGTCTGATAGTCGCGTTGTTTGGACGAAGCTAAGGTGACGAGGGCTTGGCATTCACGACTTTTCTCAACCCCTCGACCCGGCGTCACCAGGCGAAACTCAGCTGCGCTCCGAGATAGTTGCCGTCGCGGCCGCCGGCATGGCGGATGGCATTGCCGATGTCATAGTGAACCGCTTCGATCGCACCGGTGAGGTTGGTCGTGAACGTGTAGTCCAGCCTGATCTGCCCGTAGGCTCCCGTCCAAGCGCCGCCTCGACCGGCGGTTCCGAGCAGCGGCTGGCTGGGCTGGACATAGATCGCGTCTGCCGTCGTTTGCCGCCATAGCAACCCGACCGCGCCGGTAAGCGTCAGCTTGTCGTTCGGCTTCACGGTGACCGAAGGCTTGAGGTGAATGAGGTTGGCATAACCTGTGTAACCGGCAAGCGAGAAGTAATAGCCGTTTGGAAACAGCGGATTGAATGTGCCGACGGTGTTATCGCCGGGATGACGGTCGCCGGAGGCGATATCGAATTGGAGGCCTATGCGGGGCGTCCAAGCAACATCTTCAAAGGTATAGCCGCCGCGGGCGCCGAATGCCCAAGCTCTTATGTCCTTGTCGCCGACGGTACCGAACTGCCCCATGCCTTCAATATCCCAGTCGACCGCGCTGTGGTTGCCGGCAAAGCGGGCATCGACTATGTGCCGATCCTCATCGCCTGAAGCGTCGAGATAATGCGCATTCCGGCGCTGGTAGAGCGAATAATAGGCGCTCAGCTCGTTGCCGTCGAACACCTGACGCTCGATGCGTAGGGTGCTGAAACGGAAATCGCCATTGGACGTGTCGTCGAACGGCCTCTCATTCCTGTATTGCACGGGCTGGCTGACGAAGCCGATGAAGCGCCAGGGGTCCGCCTCCCAATCGGCCCACACCGCATCGAAGGATTGGCGGACGTTTGGGCCGTCACGCGACGAGACGAAACGCTGCAGATCGAACGCGAAATCTTGCCGGCCGACCCGGGCCTTGAAGGTTCCTGCGTCGAATGTATGAGAGTAACTGACGAACGCGAGACGAAGATCTACCTTGTCGGCATCAGCCGGACCGATGTCCTTCTTGCCAAAGGCGCGATCGTCTTCGAACTGCGTGAAGACCTGCCAATCGTCAAAAAGATGCAGGTCGATGTGGAACTGTGCACGCTGAATGACATAATTGTCGCGCTCGACACCGCCTATTCCAAAGGCCGGCGAGCGATTGCTCTCGAAACGTTCGCGCAGGTTGGCCCCGAACGAAACATAGGTTCCAGACTGGCTTCCCGACAGCGGAACATATTTGAGTGCATCAAGCGGTGCCGTTCTGAGCGTCGGATCTACCAGCACCGACCAATTCTCCTGCCAGCGATTGGATTGGATCGAAGGGCGCTTCTGCTTTTCCGGCTTGTCGGCAGCGGACGCTGCCGACGACACGCACGAGGCAGCCGCCGCAATCAAGATCAAGACGCATTGCGCGCGCATATCAAACTCCGAAACCGAGATGCACCGGGATCGTGACGATCCCCTTTAAAGATTACTGCGATGAAAGCGAATGAATCTCGGCAACATAGCCGCCCGGGAATTCGACCATCGCGGCCTGGCGCTTGTCGGAGCTGTAGGCATTGACCAGGACCGTCGCTCCGTTCGCCTTGGCCTTGTCGAGCGTCGCTGCGAGATCCGATACTTGGTATCCCGTCGTCTCATGACCGTAGGGGAACGGCAGATGCCCGTCCGTGACAAGCACGGTCATCTTGCCGAAAACAGACTCGATGCGAATACGGCGGAACGTGTCGTCGGGGCGGCCGATTTCGATGCCCGAGGCTTTCTTGTCGTCCGAGACGACCTTGCCTTGAGAGAAAGCAAGGAATGCCTTGACGAAATTGCTGACGACATCCGGAGACACATAGACCCGGTTTTCCGGAATCGTCTCGAAGGCGGCATAAGCCGGTTTGCTCGTGTGCCAATACAGCTGCATGTTGACCCCGCCCGGCCATTGAACAACCACATCGCGGCCGATCGGATCGGGGAAGACGCCGACAACGACCGAAGCACCGGCGGCGCGGGCGGCAGCGATCGCCTGATCCATGTCTGTAACCAGATATCCGGTTCGCTCATAGCCGAACGGATAAGGGATCGGCGTCTTGAAGCCGAAGAGCGACACGGTTCCGACCGGCGTCTGCAGGAGCTGCGAGCTCGTGCTGCTCGGTGTCGGCGTCACCGTGGCGACGACCTGCTTGGTGCTGGTGCCACCAAAGGTACCAAGAAAGCTGCTGACGAAGCTGTCCACTTTGTCTGGATCGACGTAGACATGCGAGGTGTCATATTGCGAACCGACGCCAAGCTGCGGGTGTGTGGCCCGGGCAAGCACGGCACCAGTCGGCATCAAGACAAGGGCGGTCAGAAGTCCGATCGTGTAAGCATAACGGGTAAGCATGTCTTAAGCCTCCATAGTCATTGAGATATCCCGACCGAGATCGAGCCAGGCTACTAGCAGGAAGCCACCGACAAGACCAAGATGTTCGAAAAAAGAATTGGCCGCCATGAAGCGCTCCATTCCGGGAGGTAGCTCCCAGAAGCGAAGCGCCAGGAAAGTGGCCAGAAGCGTAAAGGCGGCGAGCGCAAGCGCACCCAGCCAGCGAAAGAACCCGGTGAGGATCATTGCCGAGGCGACAAGTTCAAGGATGATGACCAGAACCGCGAGAACGGGTGCAGGAGACAGGCCGAAATGGTTCATTTCGCCGATCGCGCTATTGAAGTCGGTGAGCTTGTCGAGACCCCCCTGCAGATAGGCGGCACAGAGGCCGAGATAGGCGACAAAGCGCATCCATGGCGCCCCGAAAACGGGGCGCGCTATCCCAGCAAATTTGCTTTCAAGAGCGTGCATCTCGTTCCTCCTCATACTGCCCAGCAGGCGCAACCGAGGGCTCCGAAGAAGCCCTTGAGATCAGAGATCGGCAACTTCGACGTCCAGGCATTGGCGTGGGCATGACCGTGGACGTTGCAGTCGTTGGCGCAGCCGCAGGAGGCGATCAGGCGGCGATGCAGCGAATTTCTTCCCGCACCCTCCGGCTCACCCCAGGCGGCATAGCCCTTGAAGCTGCGCACCGGCGACCAGTCGGGCATGGCGGGCGGAACGGGGTTTTCATCAAGCTCGGCGAAGGGGCCAGCGCCGTAGACGATCTTTCCGCCAACCATGGTGAGTTCGGAGGAGAGGAAGGAAATCTCGTCCTCGGCGCAGGCAAAGAAATCCTTGTCCGGCACGATGAGATCGGCGAACTGGCCTTTCTCGATGCGGCCTTTCTTGCCTTCCTCGTTGGAGAACCAGGTGACGTTCTCCGTCCACATTCGCAGCGCCGCCTCGCGATCGAGGCAGTTGGCACGAGGATAAAGTTGCATGCCGCCAATCGTCTTGCCGGTGATCATCCAGGAAAGCGACACCCAGGGGTTGTAGGAGGCGACGCGGGTGGCATCGGTGCCGGCAGAAACCTTCACGCCTTTATCCAGCATGCGGGCGATCGGTGGCGTTGCTTCTGCTGCGCCATGACCATAGCGTTCGACGAAATATTCGCCCTGATAGGCCATGCGGTGCTGGACGGCGATGCCACCGCCCAGAGCGGCAATGCGATCGATCGACTGATCGGAGATCGTCTCGGCATGGTCGAAGAACCAGTTCAGACCTTCGAGAGGGATGTCCTGGTTGACTTTCTCGAAGACGTCGAGGGCACGGCTGATGGTTTCGTCGTAAGTGGCATGCATGCGCCAAGGCCAGCGGTTCTCGGCAAGAACGCGGACGACCTCCTCCAGTTCGCCTTCCATCTCCGGCGGCATGTCGGGACGCGGCTCACGGAAATCCTCGAAGTCGGCCGCGGAAAAGACCAGCATCTCGCCGGCGCCGTTGTGGCGGAAATAGTCATCGCCCTGCTTGTACTTTACAGAGCTCGTCCAGTTGAGGAAATCTTCCTTCTCCTGCTTCGGCTTCTGGGTGAAGAGGTTGTAAGCCAGCCGCACCGTCATCTGATCTTCGTCGGCGAGTTTCTGGATGACGGCATAGTCGTCGGGATAGTTCTGGAAGCCACCGCCTGCATCGATGACACCGGTCACACCGAGACGGTTCAACTCGCGCATGAAATGACGGGTCGAGTTGACCTGATAGTCGAAGGGTAGCTTCGGCCCCTTGGCGAGCGTGGAATATAAGATGCCGGCATTGGGTTTGGCGAGCAGCAAGCCAGTCGGATTGCCATTGGTATCGCGCGTAATCTCGCCGCCAGGCGGGTTCGGCGTGTCCCTGGTGTAGCCGACAACACGCAGAGCCGCGGCATTCAGGATCGCGCGATCATAAAGATGCAGGATGAAGACCGGGGTATCGGGTGCGATCGCGTTGATCTCGTCGATGGTCGGCAGGCGCTTTTCGGCAAACTGGTGCTCGGTGAAGCCGCCGACGACGCGAACCCATTGCGGCGGCGGTGTGATCGCCACCTGCCGCTTCAGCATGTTCATCGCGTCGGCAAGCGAGCGCACGCCGTCCCAGCGCAGTTCCATGTTGAAATTCAGGCCGCCGCGAACGACGTGCGTGTGGTTGTCGATCAGGCCCGGCAAGACGCGCTTGCCCTTGAGGTCTATCACCCGCGTCCCCGGACCGGCCAGCGCCATGACCTCGGCGTCGTGGCCGACGGCGAGAAACTTGCCGTCCTTGATTGCAACGGCGCTAGCACTTGGATTTGTGCGATCAAGCGTCTTGATCAGGCCGTGATGCAGGATGAGGTCGGCGGTCGTATTTTCCATTGTCTTCGTCCTCGGTTGGAAAGGGCATCAGGCCTTATCGGAAGGCGTGGTATCGGCGGGCCGATCGCCTTTCGGCAGGTGGCCGAACACGTGCGGCTTGATCTGATGCATCCAGGAGACGGCGGCCGGCTCCTTGTTGATCAGGGTCTTGGCGAAGGGAATGATTTGCTCTCCGACGAGGATACCGAGGAGACCGACGAGGGCGATGACGGGCGGAGCCGGCGAACGGACGTTCAGCAGGCTATAAACGATACCGACGAGCAAGCCCGCCCCGAGTGAGAGAAGGTAAATTTTCACGAGTATCTGTCCTGTGGGGTTAGCGCGTTGGCGTCTAGCGTGCGGATGTCTCGGAAACCGCCTCGAGAATGACGGAGGCAACCGCGTCCGGTTGAGAGAGCAACGACATATGGCTGGCTTTGAGTTCTGTTGTGCGGGCTTTCAGCTTTTTGGCTAATGCCCTTTGAAGCTCGACGCTGACGGCGCGGTCTTCGGTCGAGACAACGTACCAGTTCCTGCGATCGGACCAGGCCACCTCGGTCACCTTGTCGGAAAACGTTCCAGCGCCAAGCGGCGGCTGGACAGCAGCCAGGACACGCGCCTCTTCTTCGGGCAAATCCTGGGCGACGTCATTGATCCAGCCATCCACGCTCATCATGTAGCTGCCGCCACGGTCGAGACTTATCTTCCCCAGGCCGGGAGGCGACGGATAGGCAGCGACCTCATCGCCCGTCGACTGGCCGACATCCGGCGCGAAAGCGGCGACATAGACCAAAGCCTTCACCTTGGGATCGTTGCCCGCTTCGGTAATGACCGTCCCTCCCCAGCTATGCCCGACGAGAACGACGGGTCCGTCGATCCCGTTCAAGGCATGGCGGACGACCTGGACATCGGCCGATAGAGACGTCGTCGGATTTTGGACGGCAACGACAGAGGCACCCTGCTTCTGCAGGCGGGAAATGACGGATCGCCAACTGGATGCGTCTGCCCATGCCCCATGCACGAGGACGACAGTGGCGCGATTCGACGATGAAGCGTTCATCGTTCGCTCCTTGCGTTTGAGTGACAACGGATTGGGCCTACCGTGGCGCAGAAAAATCGCACCACGGAGCAAGGCAGGGATTTGGCCGCGACGACGTTATTTTTCGGGAGTCGCGGCAGGTTGCTCCGCTCAATGAGCTTCGGAGGCGCCGAACATGGTCTTGGCGTAGATGATGCCGAGGCCGTAGGAACCGCCGAACTTCTTGGCAATACCCGTGGTCATGTCGTAGGTCTCGGTGCGTGCCCAGTCGCGCTGCAGCTCGAGCAGATACTGAAGCGACGTCATCGGCTGTGCGCCTGCCTGAACGATACGGTCCATGGCCCGATTGTGAGCTTCGTCGGATACGTCTCCGCAGGCATCCGCCAGTACGAAAACTTCGAAGCCCTGTTCGATAGCCGACAGTGCAGGTCCGACGATGCAGACGCCGGTCCACAGGCCGCAGAGGACGATGCGCTTCTTGCCGATACGGTTGACTTCTCTAATAACCTCAGCGTCTTCCCAGGTGTTCATCGACGTGCGGTCGAAGAGCTTCTGCTCGGGAAAAGCATCGGTGATCTCGGAGAACATTGGGCCAGAAAAGCTCTTTTCGGCGACCGTCGTCAGAATTGTGGGGACGCCAAAGCCCTTGGCGCCGTGGGCAACGAGAGCCGCGTTATTCCGCAGATTGATAGCATCGATGCTTTTCGTCGCAAAAGACATCTGCGACTGAAAATCGATCATGATCAGCGTGTGATCCTTCGGAGTGAGAAGCTTCGAGCCCGGCGTCGGTGTCGCATTTATAGTCATCGTATTTCCTCAAAAGCGTTGAGCTGAACTGCGTCGGCATTCAGCAAAATTGCGTTGACGGAGGGGATGATGCCCGCTGCCGCAACAATCTTCTTGTCGCTTAGAAGGACGATTTGGATGTTCGGACTGTTTCGGAATGCACGGATCCCGACACTAAAAAGCTGGCGGGGGGCCAGTAAAATCTCGAGCGCAAAAGCGTTCGCGCCTATTCAGAGGCGCCGCCTCGAACGTATTCAGAAATTTTTACGATGGCTTATCAACTGATTTCGGTCGGTGCTGCCGCCGCCACGTTGCAGGCGGATGGCCGGCAATATCGGAAAAAGCACGCGTCATATGGCTCTGGTCGGCAAAGCCGCATGCAACTGCCACCTCTGGAATTGACAGATCGGAGAGCAGGAGATCTTTTGCCTTCGAAATGCGGTACTCCATCACCCAGCGATACGGCGTTCTGCCGAATGTTTCCTTAAAAGCCCTGATGAAATAGCTGCGTGACAAGCCGCATATCTGAGCAAGATCGGTGACCGAGACTTGTGCAAAGGCGTTTGTGGTCAGGAATTCGAGTACTCTCTTCTCTTGCCACGGCGCGAGAACACCGTTCTTCTTCGTCGAAAAATACTGGCTGCCATAGGTCTGCGTCAGATGTGTCAACAACACTAAACTGATCTGCTCGAAAAATAGTTGATTGGCCTGATGGCGGCGCACCAGATAGGGCAAAACAGCCTGGGCAAGGCCAAGAATAACATCGTCCTTCGTGCCGGGCCTGCAATCGAACCCGCCGAATTGCGGACGGCCGATATCCTCCAGGAACGAGCGAACAAATGACAAGGGTATGTTGAATCGCAAGTTATCGAATGGCGAGAGATGATGGCATTGCCACTCGTCTCTGAGATCGGTGATCGCGATCGCGCCCTTCGGATGACCGCCTTCGAAAATAAGCACATTATTTTTCCAAAGCCGATGCATCTTGAAATCGGTCAATTGGATAATGACAGACACCGCTTCATCACGTTTGCTCGGTGGAGCAATCGGGAGATCGTCTCGGTCGTAACTCAAGCGCGTTACGGTGATGGCCGACGCTTTCATCGTCCATCGATTGGGAGCTGGTATTCGAGGCGAATCTACGCCTTCGGATTCTCTTTCCAATGTCCACTCCGGCAAACCCACCCTCACCGACCGCGACGCTACGGTATTTCTCTGGTAAAATCCAACGATTTTTTTACGAAAAAACGGTTCCGGTTGGTTAGCCCTAGTTGATGTAGCCGGCTCGCCAAACTGCCGGCGTTACGCCGGTTTCACGGGAAAATACCTTGGTAAAATGACTTTGATCCACGAAGCCACACGCGTCAGCGATCATTTTCAGTGATGCCTCGCTTCCGCGCAGCAGCTCCTTTGCGGCCTCCACGCGCGCGTGCATCAGCCATTGATGGGGCGTGACGCCGGTCACTTTCTTAAATCCCTGTGAGAAATGATTAGCGGAGAGGCCAGCCGCGGCAGCGATTTCCGCGACGGACAATTCACGCGCAAGGTTTTTCCTCATGAATTCTTTTGCCGCGGTTTCGCGATTATAGGGAAGGATCGCGTCGTCCAGGCCAGCCTCCGTCTCCCCAATGAGGTCCTCGATCAGATGAGAGCATATCGCAATTGCCAGGTGTTTCAGGAGTGACTCCCACGACGCAGTCTGTCGATCAAAGAGCGAGAGAACGATGTCGGTGAGATTGCTTAAGACCGGATCCCTCTCGCCCCTTCGACACCGCAGCTGGATTGTCGGGCTCGCTCTGGATAATTCCCCGACCTCTTGGATAAGTGTCTTTGGCAGAAAAAAAGTAGCGGAATGAAGGTCTGCGTGTAAGACGATGGATGCTCCTTCGGAGAGGTCAACAAGGCAGACCGATCCTCGCTCAAATCTGCGGGGCAGCGTCCTGGTTCCATCCGGCAAGATATCGCAATGATGCGCTTCCTTGGTGTACACCATCAGGAAGTAGGCATCGCAAACGGGAAGGCAGACAATCGGCCTCTCGCCGTCAGCGACATCCTTGGCGATTCTCGTCACGCAAATAGATGAAGACCTGACAGGCACGGTGTTCAGCGAGGCGGCCTCTGGAAGGCCGAAATACGGACCTAGCGTGTTCAATTCAAGATAGGCCAGGCTCAATCCCGCTCCTCCAAGACGCTTTCACGTGTTCGCGAGACCCGCGAAAAAACAATTGCCCCCACACACCATATAATTCTCTACCGCATAGGTACGCAACGGTCATCCCACCGAAACTCAGATTTCAACCTCGGTGAGAACCAGCCTCACCGCAACCAATGAAATTATCTTGTACAATCTTACGCCCACGGTCGCAAAGGTCTCGAATCCGCAAAAGTGGCTTTAATAACTGTCCAACACCGAGGAATAGCGGCCCGCATCAATGCATGTCTCTCATCCCAGGGAACGCAGCGGGGACCCGGATTTATAACCGACCGGCAGCGCTACGGATCACAATCGGTTCTCGGCGGCTATTTCCTGCAGATCCAGCTCATGTTCGAGATCGCGCATTACGCGGTCTTGGATTTCGCCTGCCCTATGCATATGCAGAATTTCGGCACGGCCAGCTTGAAGCGCGACGAGAACCGCCTTGAAGTGGGCCACTTTGATGCTTTCGTGTGTGTCACGGTCAGCTTCGTACTGAGCGGCAACCTCAGCCCGATGCCGGTCTTGTTCGAGTAGCCGAGGATGTTTTTCGCCACCATCCTCTTTCCGTGAGCACTCTTGGATGGCGTGATACTGAGATTCCGCCACGCGCCTCCATGCCGAAGCTTCGTTCTCCCGAAAATGCTGCTCTTCGTCGGGACTAGCCACTCGCAACAAGGCTGCAAGAGGGGCAAGGGTCGAGCCTTGCACGAGCACTGTCACTATGATGACCGCAAACGCCGCTATGAGGACGACGTCTCTCCCGGGCATATGTTCTGGAAGCGACAAAGCCCCGGTAAGCGTCACCACACCGCGCATCCCAGCCCAACTGATAATCGTGGCCGTTGCCAGCGAGGACGGTTTTTCGCGCGTGTGACCTCTAGACAGCAAAAGGCGTTTCAGTGTCCCTGTTGCGAGCAACCATGCAAACCGCGCGAGTATCACTGTCAGAACAACGGCGGAAACCGGAAGGATTAGATCGCCGATCCCCTTCTCGGCGCCACCTATTCGGTCAAGCACGCCTCGCAACGACAGGCCTACCAGGATGAAAAGCAGGGACTCCAGCAGAAAGACCAGCGCCTTCCAGAACGCTTGAGCCCGCACGCGGGTCGAAGCCGAGAAGGTTTCATGCTGATGAAATCCCAGAATCAGCCCAGTCGTAACGGTCGACAGAACACCCGAACTATCAAGGCGTTCAGCCCCGATATAAGAGAGCGCGGCCAGGAGAAGCGTTGCCGTAATGATCAGCTCGCTGTCGCGTAGCCTGCGGATTACCCAAACCCCTACCAAACCAACAACAAGGCCGATGATCACCCCTCCGGCCGTTACCCACGTGAAGGCGCCGATCGCTTCGGGAACGCTGAAGCTCCCGGTCAGGGCGGCGGCGACGGCAAACCGCAGCAGGACGAGGCCGCTGGCGTCGTTGACCAAGCTCTCGCCTTCGAGAAGTGCTGAAATCCGGCTAGGAAGGCGGAGCCTCTCGAGAACTGCTCCGGCGGCAACGGCGTCCGGTGGCGAGACGATTGCGCCCAATGAGAACCCCACGGCCCATGGCAATTGGGGCAAAAGGAGATGGAAGACGGTTCCGACGGTCAGTGTCGTGAATACAACGGCGCCCAGCGCCAGTGAGGCTATCTCCGCGAAATGCTTCTTGAACTCGTGCCAGACCGTGAAATAGGCGCCGCTCATCAAGAGAGGCGGCAAGAAGATCAGCATGATCATTTCTGGATCGATCTTGATCGTTGGAACGCCTGGCATTAGCGCAAGAACCACGCCGCCGACGATGAGCGCTGCCGCTGGCGGCAAACGCAAACGGCGAGCGATAAGCTCGAGCACGATCGTCGCCATCAGCAGAAGAACTAGAAATTCGTATGTTGATTCAACTGACATGTGGGCTCGAGTTTGACTTAGCCTTTAGCTACGGCACCGGAAATTCGTCCAAGCAACTTCAGCCGGGCCAAGTCG
Source organism: Rhizobium sp. SG741 (assembly GCF_012275435.1). Taxonomy (NCBI): domain Bacteria; kingdom Pseudomonadati; phylum Pseudomonadota; class Alphaproteobacteria; order Hyphomicrobiales; family Rhizobiaceae; genus Rhizobium; species Rhizobium sp. SG741. Next base: position 103,160 of record NZ_JAAZQP010000009.1, on the reverse strand, counting down.
CATAGTGCAAGACGTAAAGAAAATGCTGGCAGCGAGATTGGACGATTGCGCTGGCGTTGGAGAAAAGCACTGCCGATTTCGCCCATCGAGCGCGAAACCCTATTCACTCTCCAGCCTCTCCAATCAGGCTGTCGCGAGCGTCCGGCAGCCATTCTGCGAGTGTTCATTCCTGGCACGCTCGCAATCACCATCTGATGCGATCCGATACGAGAGCGCTCCTTCCCACCTCCGGCCAAACCGACCGCGCAAGCAGCCAGGTCGCAACCATGTTCGTGGCCGATCTGAGGGCATTCCGACAAGTTCGAGTGCAATCGACAAGATAATGCAGACGCTCTGATCTTATTCTCAGCTCGACATCATGCCTTACAATCCCACGGAGATCCGTCATGGCCGAAATTCCGCTTCTCACCCCCGCTGATTGCGCTCTGGTCCTGGTTGATGAACAGGCCGGCCTTGCCTTTGCAGCCGGTTCAGCGGACCGGCAGCTTTTGCGCAGCAACGCCGTGGCCCTGGCGCGAACGGCAACAGCCTTTTCGATACCCGTCGTCGTCAGCACGTCTGCATCCAAGGTCTACAGCGGGCCGCTCATGCCGCCTCTGCGGGCCGTATTAGCCGATATAACCCCAATCGAGCGACGCAATATGAATCTTTGGGAAGACGAAGCGGCCAAGGCGGCAATCGTCGCCACAGGCCGCGAGACGCTTGTCTTCGCAGGGCTGCTGACCGAGGCCTGTGTCAGCTTTCCCGTGCTGTCGGCGCTCGCCGATGGCTACAAGGTTTACGTCGTCGCCGACGCATGCGGCGGCCTGACGTCGGCCAGCCACGATGCAGCGCTTCGACGATTGGAGCAGGCAGGCGCGATCATAACTTCGTGGCTGCAGTTTCTGCTTGAGATGCAGCGGGACTGGACAAGGCACGACACGTACGAGGCCGCACGAAGCATCGTTGTTGACCACGGCGGCGGTTATGGCATTGGACTCGACTATGCCCGTGACATGGTGAAACCCGCCTGAGGGGCCCACGATGACTTTCGATTTCAATCCGACAGCATGACAGATCGTTCCAGCTCGTAGCTTCGACCAGTCGGAGAGATCTTCAGAGCACCTAGCCATGCCTTGACCGACGCACATTGTGGAGTTCAGCGCAAAATCCACCAAGTTTGCCATTTTGGTCGTGACCCTGCGATGGTCATGAAAAGTAAAGTCTTTCATTTGCCTTGTCTCGAGCGCGGCCCAGTCAGAGCCAAGCAGAAGAACGAGTTGGTTCACGGCGAAACGCTACAACGGCTGCATATTGTGATTGTACGAAAGCCTTTGGGCCTCCCCGTTCGTCGCAGATGTCGGGATCATCGCGGATACGCTCGAAGCGGCTCACGCGTCGGCCACTGATCCTTCCGCATGAGGTTCTGCGCATGCGCGGCGACGAACAAATCGTGTTCACCGCCGGCGACCCGCCGCTCAGGTGCGGGCTATCTGGTTCCGACGCAAAGATATGAACGCATCTGTCGGCGAGAGCCGATTTTACAGGAACGTCGAACGCATGAAACGACGTGAGTGACGATGACTAGCGCGCGCCAGATACCGTCTTCGTCACGACCAGCGGCAAGTCAGCGTCCGCGGCAACCTGCGATCACGAAAATGAATCCGTGCGCATCGAACGATTCAAAACTCTGATTGGACGCCGGAATCCGAACGCGCGATTCTGCGTAGATGATCGTTCAACCCTATCACCTTTATATCGAGCGTATCGAGCCTGAGAAGAATATGGCACGGTTCTATGCGCTTGCCGTCCAGCCGACACTCTTTGGAGAAGTATCGCTGGTGCGCAGTTGGGGGAGGATCGGGACACACGGCCAGCAGAAGATGCACGTCTTCAATGAAGAGAAGCATGCTGTTGAGCTGTTTCTCGAGCTTCTCCGCAAAAAACGAAATCGAGGCTACAAACCAAAACCAGCTGTGGAAATCCGGACTATCCGGCATTCGTCCTCGCAGCGCGTCAATGATAAACTCATCGCAAGCTGACAGGGATTCCGTCGCGGCCGACAACAGCCTGACGAAGGTCCAGGCCAAAGGCATCGTCGAAGCCGTGTTCAAGGCAATTGCAGAAGCTGCCGGCTCCGACGCTGAGACCTGCATCCCGGGCTTCGAAGAAGCTGATATTTGCGCCTGCGGAGGCGCTCAAGGATGCACTGAACAAATGATCCCCAAAAGGGAAGGCTCGCCTTTCGGCGGGGCCTTCGATGCAATCAGTCTTGGCTCGAGTGAGCGAGCAGATGGAGTTGGCGGATGTGATTTTCGTTAAGCGGGATCGCGTCGAAGGAGGAGAGGATCGTTTCCATCACCTCGGCATAGCCTGCGACCTCCCGTTCGTCTCGGCTGGTGAACGAGCCGAGACGGAGGTTCGAGAGCAGTCGTTCGACGTCGCGGTCCCTTAATTTGGCGCCCTCAATACGGATCGACGATCCAATGCTTTCGATCGTCGCGACTCGAGACAGCCGTGTGGCAACTTGGCGAGAGAACGTGCGAGCGTCGAGGCCGGCGCGGGACTGTTCTCTAGTACTTCGTCGGTCATGGAGCGAGGCACTCGTCGCATATCCCGCAACCATCGTCATCCATGCTGGATAACGATCGGGCTTTATGACAGCAAAGGCACGTAACCCTATCCGGTCCGGGCGTGTCTTCGCGCACAGGCGGCAGTATCTCGACTGAGCTTTCGGACAGCATATTGGGCACCATTCGATCCATTGCAGAATTGCCTGTAGAACTAGTTAAAAGATAAGAAGCCTCAAATCCTGCACAAGGCCGCAAGCTGCAGGCACGTCCACGATGCCGGCAGCCAGGCGATCATCGACGTCGGCTGGTTTCTCGGAATTGGCGCCAATCCGGTTGCGGTTCCATTGACGGACCTTGACTTCATGGGTGATGAGGATTGCGAGGTCCATGCGGTCACGACCTGGACCAAGGACCAGCTTAAGGACATGCCTGAGCATCGCCGTTAAAAAATGGACACGGGATGGAGCCGTGGCCAACTGGGCGTGGACAAAGTCCATTGCCCACACATGGTTGGAATGGGTTGCTTCCGAGCCTTGACCCGACTTTCTGTGACGCCGACTGCGTGGCGAACTTAATCGCGCCCTTCGCTATCAAGCTGATCAAGCACCATGAGCAACGAAGCGACGCGATTGATCGAGGAAAGGCAGTCCGCCAAACTCGCATAGTTGTCGACCAGCCAATTGAGCGCCGCCTGGACAATAACGAACGCCGCGGTCACCTGGGCGACCTCACCCAGTGACATCGTCCCAACCAAATACTTCGGAGCGCATAGGACCCAGCCGATGACCGGGGCGAGCAATACGTTTCCCTGAGATACGAGGGTCGTACGCATCAGCTGGGCGCACAGCTCACGCCAACGATTTATTACGTCATCTAGCGCTAGACTGAGCGAGTGCTGCTGTTGAATCTCCCCTTGCGACCTCGCGGCCGCCGTGTCGCGTTCACGCAAATTCGAGCCAATCGAACGGAACTGCGCCTCGGCAGCGTTTTTGCCGGCAATAATTTTCACCATACGACGACCGATGATGGTCATTGCGAGAGTCATAAGCGCCGAATAGGTCGCAACTGCGATGACCAAATATTTGGGCACCGTCAATTCATGTCCGACGACGCCGATGACGAGGTCGCCACCGACATTCCAAAGTATGCCGATAAAGATTCCCGCACTGAGTACCGCCTTCAGCAAGCCTACTGCCATGCTGACTGGGGCATCAGTTGCAACGCGGGCATCTTCCGCGATCCGATATTCAGCGTTCTGATCCTCGCCGACGGCAAATGGAAGTTTTCGGAACAGGTCATTGGCGAGCCAACGATCAATCAAGTGCTGTGTCAGCCATGCACGCCATCGTCGCTGCGTCGTCATCTGCGACCAGACACCAAGAACCGCAACAAGAATGCTTGCACCGGCAAGCGGCAAGAAAAGCAGTGCCTGGGCTCTCAGGACGGCGCTGTCACGACGCCCAAAAGCGTCAAAAAAATCGCGCCCCCAATAGTTCAGGCGATATTGGATCAGCAATTGCAGCAACACGCTTGCTAAGAGAGCCGCAGTCGGCAACCATGCCGTTAAGGCCTTTGGGCCTCGCCAGAAGCCCGACGCACTCCGCCAGAAGCGGCTGACCAACGCGCGTCGGCGATCCACCGGAAAACCTGCCGTTGGGGCCGTCTCTCGGACCGACGCTACGACATTTCTTGGTGGAGGCGGGTTGTGCTTTTGCAACGCAGAGGCTCCCTGGTGGTATGTAGCCGCTTCTGCAACAGTGGGGATGCATCCAGCCTGATCTTCTCTTGCCCGTGAGCTGACACTCCGACAATTCGTGGCACGACTTGCAAACGGCGCGTAACCGGACAAATCGCTGCTTTAGAAGCGTCCCATGTGTCCACCAAACAACAAAATAACCAGGACGACGATAAGCAGAAAACCGACACCGCCCAATCCCCTTCCGCCATATCTACTATAGCCATAGTATCCGCCGCCGCCGAACAGCAAGAAGAGGATCAGGATTATCAATAGTAGAGACATGGGTCGCCTCCTCGGGCTCGCCTCGCGCTTCATTGGAATACGGCTTTTGTCGATCGCCCAGATATTGCAAATCTGCGATCGAGCAGAGCACGCCGATACAAACGCCTATTGAATTAGCGAACCAAACCTAACAGCATTGCAGAGAACTACATTGATCCGCGTCAAAATTGGCGGACGGAACCTCATCCGCAACGAGCAGCAATGGGCCGTTAAGATCGGTGGTAGACCAGGACGGCCCGGATCGGTGGCGCAGCTCGTATCTGGTGTCTGTGCAGGCCCGCGGACTTGAATCGAAGATTTGGTGCGACACGTTTGACGTCGCACCAAATCCCTTTCTTCGTCGAATGAGATCACCCGACCGCGATTTGATCAATCACGTTCTTGATCCCCGGAACGGACCAGGCCGCACGGTCCGCCGCTGTCCGTTCCGACCAGGTATGAACCTTACCCTTGAGAGTGACGCTGCCGCCGGAAACTTCAACGCTGATGCGTTGGGATTCGAGTCCCGCGTCCCGTTTGAATGCGTCCTCGATCCGCTTCTTCACATCATTGGCACTGACGCGTGGGGTGATCTCGACCATGTTGGATAGACCAACCACCCCAGCAAGGTCGCGAACGGTATCAGCCGCAGCGTTCTTCTGATACTGCCATTCGACTTTACCTGTGAGCGTGACCCAGCCTTTTTGGACCTTGACCTGGACAGCGCCCTTCGGAACGGACACATTCCAGTCGAGCATTTTCACGGCCCGGCTGGCGATGTCTTCGTCTTCCGTTTCATAAGTGCCGAACACCCTGATTTCGATCTCCTCGGCAATGCCGCGAACGCCCTTCACTCGCTTCACGACCCGTTCGGCGGTTTCCTTTTGGGAATACGAGCTGACATGGCCAGTGAGGGTTGCGATGCCATTGTCGACAGCGACGCCGATGCTCGCAGCGTCGATGCTCGGTTCGAATTCAAGTTCATCGAGAATGTTTTGTCTCAGGGTGATATCGTCCATGACTTGCTCCTTTCAGCTCTTCTGGACTTGTAAGCAATCGACGAACGGCGCACCGGTTTAAACCGGAAGCACGACGCCGTCGTTTGCGGATTTCGCGCGCAGTCGGGCTTTCTGCTGGAGCAAAGCCCCCCGCAAGGCATCTAGCCGTGCACGCGATTGCTGAATTCGGGTTCGCTCTGCGGAGATAACGGCCAGGTGTGTAATTCGCGGGCCCTTGGTAACCGCATCGCTGCCATTATTGCCGGTCATCAGGCCGACGAGGCCCATAGAAGAGACCGCAATTGCCGTTAATATCTTCATCTTTACTCTCCATCAGAAATAAAGAAAGGGCGTTCGGAAAGACACCAAGCACCCCGCGGAAACCTGAGGGCTCTTCAGATTGATTTTTGCAAATAGTAAGCAAAATCAGAGTACTATGACGTTGATTTGAATCAAATTATTGCTCTTCCAATACGGATTTCCTGACTTGTTCTTGCCGGGAAACTGTATGAAGTGCAGGCTGGCTGCGGCGCCGGCGCCAACGGCTCGGTCGCCGGCCATCAGCGCAACAGAAGCAGTTGCCCAGTGGCTCACTCCTGGTGCCAAATCAATCGCTATGCCCGTCGTTGACCGGTGAACCGCAAGAGCATCATGAACAGATTGATAAAATCGAGATCGAGCGTGAGGGCTCTCATCAGCGCCTTTTTTGATAGCGCTTCATCCGGGTCGCTTTCTGCATACGCAGAACATGCTGAAACCGACATACCGATGGTGCGCCACAACGGATGGCGCACCGAAGGCGGCTCGCGGGACATCAGGCCGTCTTGACGGTAATTTTCTTTTCCGCCTTCTTTGCTTCGGCGGTCTTTGGCAATTTGACCGTCAGCACGCCCTTGGCGAACTGGGCGTCGATCTTGTCGGCATCGACACCCTCAGGAAGTTGGAAACTGCGCTGGAAGGAACCGTAGCGGCGTTCGGACAGATAGTAATCCTTCCGCTTGTCTTCCTTTTCCTCGCTCTTCTCTCCCGTGATCGTCAATGTGTGATTGGAAAGTTTGATCTCGACGTTTTTTTCATCAAGGCCGGGAAGCTCCGCCGTGATCTCGTAGCCGCCATCTTTCTCGACGAGATCGATGGCTGGAGCGATCTGCCATTCGGCGCGGGAGATACGGGGCACTTCGAAATCGAGCATTTTCGACGGCAGACGCCAATCGAACGGACGGAAGCCGTCGAACACGCGGTCGATTTCTCGACGCAGGGTCTCAAACGGTGCCCATTGTTCAGCTTTTGCGGGCACAGAGGATTTCTGGATAGGCAGTTTTGTAACGGCGTCAGCCATGGCTCATCTCCTGGAGTTGGACAAATCCCTACAGGCGCCGCCAATCCTTGCTCTTCCGCCTTAAGTTCTCCCGAAGGCGCAAAAGCAAAAGGACGGCAGATCCTGCCTGCCGGATGTCACTGCCAATACAGGTTCATGACTCTGTCGATGCGTCAGGGACGCTTCATCTTGCGTCGCGTCACCTAATCTGGCTCGATCCCGCAGGAATTTTAGAGAACGCTCTTCTAAGCACTCCTTCATTGATGTGGATCAAAACGCGTGACCATGGTTCGTTTCTGCACGGAGGCCGAACAGTCTCATTGTTGCCGCGACCACACGAGGGATCGGTTTACTTTGAGGAAGACCAGGGAACCGGAGATGAATGATGGGAGCGATACCCATCAGGCCCGGGGGATCCACTCGTCCCGCTGTTTGACGTAAAGCCGTTTGACGGCTGCCCAAGCAACACGGTGTGCAATCTGTTCCCGCACCCTGTCGCGGTCGGCATATTCCTCCCATGCATTGTTGAACGCTGCCCGATAAATTTCCTGAGCATGGATCGGCAGATGATTGCCAACGGAAGGAGGCAATTCTCCTATCGAATTGTAAGGCATCGACGTCATTCTCCTTAAAGAATCGGCAGGGCTGGAGAGGGCGAAGTCGCTGAGAATAAGCGCAAAATCGCCGCTGGTCGCCCGCCATAAAGCGCGGTTCAAATGACATTTCTTTCGACATTGGCGGATTCTCGCGCGAAATCGACCGCTCCACACGAATGCATTCTGAACGAGCAGCCTTGGCAGCGCATTGCGCGCAATCAAACTGCGAAGACGGCGAATTTGGCGCCAGATCGACGGTGATTGATCAAGATCATCGTGTCGATTGCTCCAGCTGTTACAAATGAGATGCGGCCCGGAGCCCCCGATGCCTTCGCCGGTTCAAGCCTGAAGGCAAGAGTCGATGCCTAGGCGGCATCTACAACCGGGATTCGGATTGGGTCTGACATGCTTACCTCCGGCAACACCAGGGCTGAGTTCGACAGTGAAAAACACCAACGACATTGCTGCTGACGATCTCACCACCGCACAAGCCGCTGCTGAACTCGAACGGCTTGCAAAGGAAATCGCCGCTCACGATCAGCGCTATTATCAAGAGGATCGGCCAACAATCACCGACGCGGAATACGATGCGCTTCGCGCCCGCAACGCTGCGATCGAACAACGATTTCCACAATTGCTACGCCCGGACTCCCCGTCCTTGAGGGTTGGCGCCGCATCGGCGACCGAATTCCGCAAAGTCCACCACGTCGTGCCGGTTCTTTCCCTTGAAAATGCCATGTCCGATGAAGAAGTCAGCGATTTCTTCGACCGGATCTGCAGGTCGCTCAAGATTCGGGGAACGGAAGCCATCGCCTTCAGCGCGGAACCAAAGATCGATGGTCTTTCGATATCGCTGCGATACGAGAAGGGTGCCCTTGTCACTGGCGCCACACGTGGTGACGGCGCCGAAGGTGAAGATGTTACTGCCAACATCAAAACGGTGACAGAAATACCCCAGCGGCTGCGTGGCGGCAACGTGCCGGATATTTGTGAGGTGCGGGGAGAGGTTTATATGACCAAGACCGATTTCCTGAAACTCAACGCAGCTCAGGTGGCGGCCGGCAAGCAAACCTTCGCCAATCCGCGCAATTCGGCAGCCGGCTCCTTGCGCCAGAGGGATCCGCGGATTACCGCCTCTCGTCCCCTCGGTTTCTTCGCATATGCCTGGGGCGAAATGAGCCGGATGCCGGCGGCTACTCAATCCGACATGATGCGCTGGTTTGCTTCCTGCGGATTTAAAACGAACCCTCTGACCAGGACTTGTCATTCGGATCGAGAATTGCACGCATTTCATCAAGAAGTCGAGGAGATTCGGGCGAAACTCGACTACGATGTCGACGGCGTCGTCTATAAGGTGGACAGGATCGACTGGCAAAACAAGCTCGGTTCGATCGCACGTAGCCCACGCTGGGCGATCGCTCACAAATTTCCACCGGAACGCGCCGTAACCGTCCTGACGGATATAGAGATGCAGGTGGGGCGCACGGGCGTCCTGACGCCAGTTGCTAAGCTTGAGCCAATCAATATTGGGGGCGTCGTCGTTAGAAGGGCCACGCTTCATAACAAGGATTACATCGCAGGCATCAGCGCAAACCGACAGGTTATTCGTGGGGGACGCGACATTCGCATCAATGATACAGTCGTCATCGAACGCGCCGGTGACGTGATCCCGCAAGTTGTTGACGTCTTACCGGAAAAGCGATCAAAAACCTCCCAACCCTACGATTTTCCAACGACATGCCCGTGCTTCCTGCGGACGGAGGTCGTGCGAGAGTTGACACATTCCGGGGAGCAAGGCGCCCATCTGCGCTGTTCGGGAGAATTGGCCTGCCCCTACCAAAAGATCGAACATCTCAAGCTGCTGGCATCCCGTCACGCCTTCAATATCGAAGGTCTCGGAGAACAGAAAATAGAATTCCTCTTCAAACATGGTTGGATTTGCGAGCCCGCCGATATCTTCACATTGGCAGGGCGCGCCAGCGACATCGGCCTCGCAGGCCAGCAGGGTTTCGGTAAAAAGTCCGCTCAAAATCTGTTTCGCGCGATTGAGATGCGCCGCCGTATTGCCCTTGATCGCTTCATCTATGCGCTGGGCATTCGCCATGTGGGCGAGACGACAGCCTTGGTCCTGGCCAGAACCTATCGCTCATGGAGCCAATTTGAAGCCGCATGTTTGAAAATCGCGGCGGGCGATGCGGGAGCGAGACAGGAAATGAATGCGCTCGACAAAATCGGCGACACCGTCATCGACAGCATCGCGTCCTATTTTGGCGAGACTCACAATCTCGACATCGTCCGGCGCCTCATCGGGCAAGTAGTTATCCTTGACATGCCGCGATCCGACATTCTGTCGCCCGTGGCAGGACGGATCGTCGTCTTTACAGGATCGCTGACATCGATGACGCGCGAAGAGGCGGAAGAGCAGGCGGAACGGCTTGGCGCCAGAGCCGCAACTTCGGTCTCGGGGAAAACCGACTTTGTCGTTGCCGGCCCAGGCGCCGGATCGAAGCTTGCCGAGGCAAAAAGGCTCGGGGTCACGGTTCTGTCTGAAGCGGAGTGGCTGAGGATGGCGCGCGGGTAGGTGTCAGGGCTCAACAACGCAGCTGGTCAGCACACATATTCTTCCAATCGGTCCGACAATCATGCAAATCGTGATGAGTGCGTGAACCACCTGGATAGCAATCCGCCCGCTTCGTGCTTGTTTGACCATCTGCTGGCATCAATGCCCGCAAAGCATCGACCTGAATGTGATGCCGGACTCACCATAAAGCGATGGGGAGCCCACTACCCGCTAGCATTTACTCATCCCTATCTGATTTCAGGAATGCATGCTTAATGTCATCGAGACCGTCCGCTTGAGCTTGAGCGTCCCTCAATAAATCTTCGGCGTAGCTTTGCGCGTCGATTATATCTCGAAAATGAAGTCCACAATCGCGGCCTTTAATTTCGATATCGTGCCGTATCTCTGCAATTAACTCTGCTTTTTCCTGTTCGTCGTGGAGACGAAGCAATCTTGTCATGGAACTCAAAGCGACAAGCTCAAGAACAAGAAAACGACCTTCAATTTCCCCAATCGTTGGCGCTATTGCATTGCCTTTGTCACTTGAATTTTTACCGTCGATTTTTGGCATGGCGAAAATCCTTATGAGGAGACGAAAGCGACTTTTTGCTCTCCTCGCACCTTGGAAGTTCCTGGTTTCCTAGCTCGCCGTGGCGCGCCCACTCACGTCAATCATATCGAGAGCAAAGAAAGTGTGTGTTTTGGGGGTTGCATCCGCCAATCTGGAGGATGGTTTCAAAGCACCAGGCTCCCACCAATCAAGGTGTTGCGCTAGCAGGGACCAGGCCCGATGCTTTTCTTCGCGACTTTCATCGCCATCAAGCTCAACGAATCTCGCATCGATAATTACACTTTTCCAAGAGTGCTTGCTTTTAAGCTGGTCAATTTGAACGCATACATTGGGGTTCGCTCTCATGATATCCAGCTTCTTACCTGGCAAAGTAAATGCGTATAACCTGTCACCGGCGCACGCATATTGAACAGGGACGACATACGGGATATTTGCGTTCGCGCAGGCCAATCTCGCAAGCCATTGTTTTTTTACGAGGGCAATACAATCCTCGTATGCCATCTCTTGGATGTTCATTGCTACTCCTCACTGGTATAGCGGATCTTCCATCAACAACACGATAACGTCGCCGCACCTTCCATTTCGGCAATCGAATGCGCGCATAGAGATCACGAAGGCATGCCGCTGCGAATGCAAATAGTTGCCACGGCGAAGGACCGTCGTTCTGGATCTCATTGCCCTGTAACTGGAGTTTTCCCCGCCCGCTCCATTGCGTCTTTAAACAACTCTTGAGCATATTCCGACGCAGCCGCAATCTGAGCTTCGGGCAGGTTTGCCTCGCGACATTTCCTTTCGATTGCGCGCCGGAGTGCTTCTATGTGTTCGGTTTGACCATCTGCAGCACAGTGCCTCAAAAGCCTTGTTAGAGCGGTGGTCGCCACAGCTTCAAGAACGAAGACTCGCCCCCCAATTTCACCCAACGACGGCACAGCGTTACCAGCCGGGCCTCCGAAACTATCGCGCTTTACTCTCAGCATAGCATCGCTCCTGAATGAGCATACATTATCGAACAATCTTACGATAGTTCTGCTGTGGCGTTAGTGCATTGAGGCAAATCAATATGAGCGGCAAAAGGGCAAAAAAATTCCGCCCGACTGTGCGCCGGCAGGTGCTGTACGCGACGGCAGACAGCAACGCTGAATGCCGTCGCGTTTCATGGTGAAGAGCGGGCGGTCGGCTTTGCGGGAGGCCTTCAGTGCTTTCCAGTAGGGTCGTGTTGTCGAAGACCAAGCTGATGGAAAGATCACCAGTGAACAATGACATAATGAACCTGCGCTCGCTTGTTGAGAACGGCGTGCATGCAGATTTGTTGCGCGAGATGATCGGCTTTGCTGCTGGGCAGCTATGGAGCCGTAGGCCCACCAGGGGAGTTGAATTCGGCGAGAAAATCAGCCATGCGGTCGATAAAGGTTCTCACGCTGTGCTCATTCTCGATCAGGCGACCCGATCATCCTTCCGCCGAGATCGCCGGAATTGAACCCGGTCGAGAATGGCTGGCGGCTTATGAGGGCAACTGGCTGTCAAACCGCACCTTAAGGACTGCGACGACATTGCCGCCCATTGCTGTGTCGCCTGAAACTTGTCGATCAGTCCTGGAGAATGATGTCCATCGCACTGCGCGAACGGGTGCAGGTGATGATCAGCGCTCGTTGATGCAAGATGGCAACGACCGCTGACCTATTTTGACATGCGGAACAACTTGGACAACGGTTGCGTGCTTCTGGATCAGAGGCCGAATGGATAAGTCTCATCCTCGCCGGTAGCCACCTGCGTCGGCAAGGGGACCACGGCACTTGTTTTGTCGAACCAGACGAAAGCATCGTACTGATCGGCCAGCGATGCGTAGCTGTAATGGCTCCAGCGCTCTGTTTCCGGGCGATAGACGACGCCAATGTAGCGCTCGAGTCGCGGCTCAGCAATGCCGCGACGGAGATCCTCGTGCTGTCCGGCGCGAAGGTCCAACAGGAAACGTTCAGTACCGACGTCGTGGCATAAGGCCTCGTAACTATCGGGACGAGATGGCCGTACCGCCTTGATCTCCATTGGCGCGTCCCATTCCGAGGCCGCCGCAACGGTCCCGGTATGGGTGCCGAAGCCGACCAGGGCAGCATCGTGTCCATAGGCCTGTCTGCACAACTGGCCAATGTTCAGTTCGCCGCGCTCCATGCCCATATCGGTGAATCGCGCGTCCCCGATATGGGAATTGTGGGCCCAGACGACAGCCTTTGTCTTTGGACCTGCCCATGCGAGGATATTCCGGAGGGTATCGAACATATGCTGGTCACGCTGATTCCACGATTCGTGAGCGCCGTAATACATGGCCCGATAGTAGCGTTCCGCATCGGCCACAAGACGAGCATTCTGCATGGCGTCGAAGAACTCAGCGCCATCCTTTTTGGCGTATTGGAACTCCTTTTGCAGGAGATCGACGAGAATGCGCGTCACCGGCCGCTCGCATAGTGCATAACCTTCAGTCAGTGATGCACGACCATAGGCCGCCGGCTCCCGCGACCACGGCGACAAACAGGCATAGCGCCCGCGCGCCACCGCCGCAGTCTCTGGATCGACGCGGTCAAGGTAGGCGAGCACCGCGGCGATCGATGCCGTCATGTTGTAGAGGTCGAGGCCGTAGAAGCCGACCTTGTCGTTGGGCAATTTTGTGGCGTTGTGATTGCGCAGGAAGCTGACGAATGCATCGACGTCCTTGTTGCGCCACATCCAGGTCGGGAATCGGGCGAACGGCGTTGAATTCATCGGCTGATGTGGGCTTTGTCGCACATAACGGTCAACCGCGGCGGCATCTGGCCAATCGGCCTCGACTGCAACGATCGTGAAACCATGTTTCTCAATCAGCCGACGCGTGATGGCGGCGCGGGCCTGGTAAAATTCCGAGGTGCCGTGAGAGGCCTCGCCAAGCAACACCACGCGTGCATCAGCAAACCGGTCGAAGGCAGCGGGGAAGGCAGGATCATCCAGCGAAGGCAACGGTTCAGCCGCGGCCCGCAGCAAGGCCGCCACCGACACCGGCGACATTGGCTGAACTCCTGCGGGCGCCGGCACGTGGCTTTGCACCGGCGGAGACAGATAATGCTGGAACCAGGCGCTTGCCATTTCGGTCACTGTCTCAAGTGCGCCAGGCTCCTCGAACAGATGGGTGGCGTTGGGGACGATCCTCAGCAGCTTGTCACATGTGAGGGCAGCCAGTGCCTTGCGGTTCAGTGCAAGAACCTGCTGATCGTCGCCGCCGACAATGAACAGGGTCGGCGCTTCCACGTCGCCCAGCCGTGGGCTGGCCAGATCGGGGCGACCACCACGCGAGACCACCGCCGCCACGCGGCCCCGAAGCTCCGCTGCCGCCAGCATTGCTGCCCCGGCCCCGGTGCTCGCGCCAAACAGGCCAAGCGGCAGATCGGCGATGTCCGGCTCCGCCCCGATCCAGATCGCGGCCTCAAGCAAACGCTCCGCGAGCAATGGAATGTCGAAGACATTGCGGCGGTCTCTCGCCTCATCCACCGTCAGCAGATCCAGAAGAAGTGTCGCGAAGCCCTCGGCATTCAGCCGGTCGGCAACGGCAATGTTGCGCGGACTGAGTCGGCTCGACCCGCTGCCATGGGCGAAAAGGATGATGCCTCGTGGATCCGGCGGTACGCTTAGATCGCCGACCAGACCGAGCGGGGGAACTGCGATCCGGCGCCTGGAGTGATCGGGCGCAGCGTCAGCGCCTTCGGCCCACCCTTGTCTCAGCAGCCCGATCGTCTCTTCATCGGTGAGCTGGTGGAAATCGCGATAGAATCCGCCTACCCCTTGAAAATTCCTGGCGGGATTCAGACACACGACAACGTCGGCGTGCTGACGCATTTCGGCCAGCGTTTCTTCCGGTGCGACGGGGATGGCGAGGATGGTCTTGGCCGCACCTTGGCTCTTAATCGCGATGAGCGCGGCTTTGGCTGTAGCCCCTGTGGCAAGTCCATCATCGACGATGATAGCGGTATGTCCGGTCGGCTCCAGTCGCGCGCGGTTACCAAGGTAGAGTGCGCGGCGGCGCTCGAGTTCGGTGAGTTCCCGCTGCCGCGCGCGCTCGAGATAAGCGTCATCGACACCGGTCGCCAGTCGCACGTCCTCGTTGATGACTGTCTGAGGGCTTTCGCCTTCGACAACGGCACCGAGCGCCACTTCGGGAGCACCCGGCGCACCGATCTTGCGCACTAGAACGAGATCGAGCGGCGCACGAAGCGCGCGTGCGATTTCCAGCGCCACCGGCACGCCACCGCGCGGCAAGGCGTAAACGACCGGACGATCAGGGGCGAGCGTGACCAATCTGGCCGCCAACTGACGGCCTGCATCGGACCTGTCGTTAAACTGGTAATGTGATTTGACCATAAAAACACTATGTCTAGTCAGTGATCTGCCACATTGATGCAGATCAAATCCTCGCTATGGCCGCATTGGATAGGCTGTCGGAAGCTAAAAATGAGGACCGGTTATTTTCCCGATCTATTTTCGACGGGAAATACGACGGCACCGTCAGGCCCAGCTTCGGGCCGGCTGCGACGGTGCCGATCTTTTTTGCGAGCGGGCACGGCGACGGCAGCCATGCAGCAATTTCGTGGTTCTGACCATTTCTGAAGAAATAGGGATATCCTTGATTCAGATCATATCATTCCAGCGATACCTGGTCTTAGTTTAATGCTTTCAAAAGGACGAAGACCATGATGAGCAAGACCATCGCTCCAGCAGAATGGCAAGCCTATTTCAAAAGCCTTGTAAAGACCCTCAGCGGTAAGCACGTTCGGGTTGAAGTGGTCGGGATTACCTTGGGCGATCAGGTCCTTACCTCGTCATCACCACTGTTGGGAATGACCTACGAACCGAAGAAGAATACGCTTGAGATCTCCTTGGACGGCCTCGAACACATCATCAATCGCCCCAAGGCGATTTCCATCAGGGAAGATGATGGGACCTTGGTGGCGTTGGATATCGTCGATCAAGACGATCGGCATCAGATCGTGACGCTGCTGCCATCGCGGCAACCGTAATGGGATCGGTGACAGCGAAGCGGATTAAGAGGCGCAACGGATAAATCGGATTTGGCTGCGCGATTGATCGCCTGGTTGCCCCATTGGCTCGTTCGGAAACGTGTCGAGTCCGGAGAACTTGTAAGAGTAATGCGCCAGATGTCTTCTCACGTGTCGGAAGTGTGGGCCGTCTGGCCCGAGGGACCTCATCTGCCCACCTGCGTGCGGTCCGCTATCGACGCACTTGCAGGGGCATTGCCCAAGGTCGCGTCACCTCTTTGAGTTCTGGCGCCATCTGGCGTGTTGCTGGAACGCCTGAGTCTGCGAGGCTTCGAAAACTCTCGGTGGGTCAGATCATCGGCGGTCGGTCTCGATGCAGGTTCGTATCCAACACACGATAGACCTTATAAGTGGTCAAAGTCGCACTGCATCTTGGCCTATTCAACACGAAACCTGGCGTGGTTGACCCATCGTAGGCCGACCGCTCCACGTTGGAGACTCCACTTTTCCATCCCGTCATCAGAGCTTCTTGCTCTGAAGCCAGCTGCGGATGACCTGGATGAGTTCCGCCTTGCATTCAAGCGGGAGCCAATGTCCGGCGGGCAGGCTCGTCACGGTAAGGTCTGTGCAGGCCGCGCGCATCGGGTCGCCTTGGCGATTTCCAGCGATGGTGCAGATTTGATCAAAATCGCCGTTGACGAAAAGGATCGGCTGCGAGAGGCGCCCGCCATTGGCCGCTTCGCGGGCGTAGGCGATGTTGGCGTCATCATTTGTATACAGCGCGCAGGGGCCGCGGAAGCCATGAGCCTTGAACGCCTGTACCAGCACCTCGAAGTCCGCTGGGAGCCACAGCGCGGGATTTGGTTTAGTCGGCGGCGCACGATGTGCAGCGCCGAAGCGTCCTCCGTTGCGCGTTACGATCGCCATCGGCGAAACCTTTCCAACGACGTCAGGACTGCCGGGTTGATAGGCCGAAGCAAGATATGCTGCATGGTCTGCTTCAAGATCAGCGACTGCCCCATCAAAGTTCGTCATGTAATAGCGGACGTAGTCCCACTGGCCATCCGGATACTGGTCAGCCGGATAGATCGTTCGATCAACCAGCGACACGAGCGTAGGCAGGCTGTTCGCCTCAGGAAAATACGCCCACGACGCCAGCACAACGCCACGGCTGCGCTCAGGCTCATGCGCGGCCAATGCCCCAGCCACGATACTGCCCCAGTCGTGGCCAACCCAGATCGCAGGTTTGCCGCCAAGGTGGTCGTGAAGCTCCGTCATATCCGCCACGATTTCCTTTATGGAGTAAGCGTCTTTGGCTGCCGGGGCAGAAGAGCTGCCGAAGCCGCGCAGATCGGGAGCGACGCAGCGCCAGCCGCCGGCGGCGAACGCCTCCATCTGGGCCCGCCATATCAAACTGATGCTCGGGAACCCATGCAGGAAGAACATCAACGGTCCGTCGGCCGGTCCGCACTCGAGGTAGTGCGTTGTGTGACGCGGCGTATTGAAAATGCGCGACACCAGCGTTGGCGCGGAGCTAGGCGCACCCCATGCTGCGCTGGAGATCGCGTCCGCGGACATTCGCAGGAGAATGGAACGTCGGTCCGGCATTGGCCCGACAGCAACATCGATCGATTGAAGTACGGCTGTCATCGTCAAATACTCCGGTTGGTCCAATGGTCCTTTAGTGTGTGACCCGGAGCCGAAGATCGACCCCGCTGGAATCCGCGACAACGATCTGAAAACGTTGAAGATATTGAAAAAGTAGCGGGGGTCAAGACTTACGCCGGTCGTGGCCCACGCTACATCAATTTACGAATGAAAATCAATAAGTTGCGCCCTGTCGAAAAGGGGACAAACTTCTCCTTCCACCGCGCTCATATTTCTAATCGAATGTAGCCGCCCACTTGATCCCTTCGCCAGCGATGCCATTAGAAGCAGGTTCATAAAGCGGCAGGATTTTCGGCCGAATGCCGTTCAGACGCCAGCCCCACGGAATCTGGCTCGGGTGCAATTGTCATGTTTGGTCCTTAAATCATCTTCGGTTGTTGGTTTTGCCGTATGCGAAGGCGAACGGCCGCCGCGTTGATTCTCGACTTCGTCGCCAAGCCCATCTGTCGGGATCGCGCTTGCGACGATGTGAACCAGATGTCCTGCCCGTGGCGCGAATGAAGGCAGGTCGACGAGCCATCCAAGCGCTGACGTCAGCGCCGAACAGATCCTCACCGGTCATGTCAATGCGCGCCATCCCCTCGGCCTGAGCTCGGAGCAACAGTCGCGCGCGCTGCGAGCATCGCCGCGCATGAAGCATAAAGCGCGGAGTCGGGGTCCGTGTGGGCAAGCCGCCGTCAGCGCAACGACGCCCCTGTGGCTTTGAGCTATTGCGATCCATTCGCGAAAGCAGGTCAGGAGCGCTTCGGCAGACGGAGCCGACGCTTCAAGTTCATGTGCTCTCTGTGTCAGTGTCCAGGTTGGTCCGCAGCAGCGCTTCGAAAAGCGCTTCTCGCGTCGGGAAATGGCGGAGCAGTGTAGCCAACCCAAAGTCGGCCCGGCGGGCAATATCGCGCATCGATACATCGGTCCCGTGCTCGGCAACGACGTCACGCGCGACTGCGAGGGGGTGGCTGTAATTTTTTTGCGTCGGCTCTCATGAAGCACCTTGATAAATGGATCGGCGGTCCGTATATTTGGATCAGTGATCCGAATAATAAATGGATTGGCGATCCAATAGACGCAACGCTTGCGCGTGAACGGCAACAGACACCCCGCCCGACGCGTAACGAGATGTCATTAGGAAAACCGGCAAGGAACACGAACATGAGCACTGTCAGTATAATCGGCTCAGGCGGCATGGCTGCGGCAATCGCGAGCCTTGCCGTCAAAGCCGGACACACGGTCGAATTGATGGCTCGCGACACCGCCAAAGCGCGGACGTTGGCCGATGCGCTCGGCGCCGGTGCAACGACAGGAACGTTCGCCGCCACCCCGGCCAGGGACATCGTCATCCTCGCCGTTCCATACACGGCAGTTCTGGACATCGTGAAGCACTATGGCGAGAAGCTCTCTGACAAAATCCTCATCGACATCACCAACCCCATCAAATCCGATTTCTCGGGCTTCTTGACCGCTGCCGACAGCTTTGGCGCGCAAGAGATCGCCAAAGCCGCGCCTGCCGATACGGAAATCGTAAAGGCGTTCAACACCCTGAATGCCCACGTCCTCGCCGCTGGCCCAGTCGAGGGCCACCCGGTGGACGTGTTCATTGCTGGAGACGGCGCGCAGGCGAAGGCCCGCGTCTCGGTCTTCGTCGAGAGCCTCGGACTGCGCTCGATGGATGCCGGGCCGCTATCCATGGCGCGGGCGCTGGAACACGCCTGCATGCTTGTGCTCGGGCTCGTTACCCATGCCGTCAAACACACCAACTTCTCGATCGGCGTCAAACTCCTCGACTGAGCGCCCTAATATCCCATTTTTCGCAAGGAGCATTGCCATGCACGTCTTCGTCACCGGCCCCTCCGGCCACGCCGGCTCGTACGTCATCCCGGAACTTATCGCGGCCGGCCACGAGGTCACCGGTCTGGCGCGATCGGACGAGTCGGCCGCCGCGGTGTCCGCGCTCGGCGCCAAGGTGCGTCGTGGCGACCTCGCCGATCTCGATGTGCTGAAGGTGGCAGCTGCGGAGTCCGATGGCGTCATCCACCTCGGCTACAGGGCCGACCTCCTCCGGTCCGGAGGGCTAACCGCCCTGCGCGATTCTGAGCTCGCGATCGTGCTGGCGTTGGGCGATGCGCTGGCCGGCACGAATAAGCCGCTGATCGTGGCGGGCAGCATCGGCGCGCCCTCGAACGCAGGCCGTGCTGGCCGCATCGGTGCGCCGATCAGCCTCGGCCGACCTGCGACGGAGGATGACCCTGCTTTGCCGAGCGGCCCCTTGGACGAAGGCACTCTGGTGTCTCGCAATATCGTGGAAACCACCGTGCTAAGCTTTGCCGAGAAGGGGGTGCGGTCTTCGGTCGTCCGGATTTCTCTCATCGTGCACAGCCCAACCGATCGTGCGGGCTTTCTCGTCGGGCTGACGGGGCTCGCGAAGCAGAAAGGCTTCGTCGCCTATCCTGGAGCCGGCGCGAACCGATGGCCTGCCGTACATGCACGCGATCTGGCATCCTTGTTCCGTCTTGCACTCGAAAAGGGCGCTGCGGGAAAGACCTGGCACGCGGTGGGTAACGAGGGCGTCCCGTTCCGGGAGATCGCCGAGGCCGTCGCCAAGCGCATCGGCCTGCCCGCCAAGAGCGTTCCCGCCGATGAGATGATGGTGCCGGGATATTTCGGCGGCCTGTCGGCGGTGGTCACCGGTGACTTCGTGGCATCGAGCGCCATCACGCGACGGGCGCTCGGCTGGGCGCCTCTCCAGCCCGGTCTGATCGAGGACATGGACAACGGCCATTACTTCCCTGCCGCTTGAGTTGATCTGAGCCTCTCCTCATCAAGCACACCAACTTCGCAATCGGCATCAGCCTTCTCGGCTGAGTGCACTCGCACCAACGCCCTCACCTCAAATCGCTCGCAAGGAGCAGTTACATGCACGTATTTGTTACTGGCGGCACCGGCCATTCCGGTCCGTACATCATTTCCGATCTCATCGCGGCCGGCCACGCGGTCACCGCCTTGGCACGCTCTGACGCGGCCGCAGCGGCAGTGTCCGCGCTCGGCGCCAAGGTGCGTTGCGGCAGCCTCGAGGATATCGACGGTCTCATGGAGGCGGCCGCTGCCTCGGACGGCGTCATCCATGTCGCGCACCGGCAAGACCTCATTCCAACAGGTGGGATCAACGCTGTAGCCGCCGCCGAACTCCAGATCATGCTCGCCTATGGCGAGGCACTGGCGGGAAGCGGAAAGCCGCTGATCGCGTCGGGAAGTATTGGCTCACCTGGGTGGGAAGGCTTGGGCCGACCAGCCACCGAGAAGGATCCGCCCCTTCCTGGCGGCGATCCCTACAAGGGCACCCTGCGGGTTCGTAACATCGTGGAAACCACGGTGATTGGCCTCGCCGAGAAGGGCGTGCGGTCTTCAATCGTGCGGATTCCTGAAATCATGCACAGTTCGACCGACAAGGCCGGCTTCCTTCCGCTGCTGATCGGGCTGGCGAAGGAAAAGGGTGTCGTCGGTTATCCCGGAGACGGTACGAACCGGTGGGGGGCCGTGCACGCCCGCGACCTTGCCACCGTATTTCGCTTGGCGCTGGAGAAGGGGCCTGCCGGATGCAACTGGCACGCGGTTACCGACGAGGCCGTTCCGTACCGCCAGATCGCCGAGGCCATTGGCGAGCGTTTGAAGCTGCCGGCTGTGCCAATTCCTGCAGACGTGCTGATGCTGCCGGGATATTTTGGGTTCCTTGCGAATCTGGTCACGCTCGACACGCCGACCTCGAACGCCATCACCCGCCAGACCCTTGGCTGGGAACCAACTCAGCCCGGCCTGTTCGCCGACTTGGACAACGGCCATTACTTCCCCGCCGACCGATGAGGTGACGACAGGCCGGCTCGTCATGCCGCGCCTGGAGGACAGCAACGTCGTGATGGCGTGATCCGTCCAGGGAAGACGAGCAATACCCCCAGATTCAAAAGGAGACTGCACATGAGCACTATCAGCATCATCGGCTCAGGAAAAATGGCGGCGGCAATCGCCGGCCGCACCGCGAAGGCTGGACACACCGTCGAGGTAATCAGCCGTACCGTGGCCAACGCGCAGGCGCTTGCCGACCAACTTGGAGCCGGAGCCACCGCAGGGACTTACGGCGCGGCACCTGCGGGCGACATCGTCATCCTCGCCGTGCCGTACGCCGGTGCGGCGGGAGCGGTGGCCGACTTCGGGCCAGCGCTGGACGGCAAGGTGATCATCGACATCGCCAACCCCGTCGCACCCGACCTCTCCGGCCTCGTAACGCCCCATGGCAGTTCAGGCGCACAGGAGACCGCCAAGGGCCTGCCCGCCGGCGCGCATGTCGTGAAGGCCTTCAACACGATCTTCGGTCACGTCCTTGCGAAGGGTGGACGCCTCGACGCGTTCATCGCAGCCGACGATGCGGAGGCGAAGAAGCGCGTCTCGGCCTTCCTCGAGAGCCTCGGGCTGCGTCCGTTCGATGTCGGCGGCCTGCACATGGCCCAGACGCTCGAGGCGCTTGGGCTGATGATGATTGGCCTCGCCAAAAACGGCGCCGGCACCTGGGACTTCGCCATGACCGTCGATATCGGCTGAATCACCGACACCGCGTCCTCACGAGCCCGCGATCTCTCCGATGCGTTGGACGAGGTCGCGGCCGGTGATGCCATCGGGGAAGTCCGGATAGTTCCTCGTTAGCGGGATCGATGCGGCCCGCCCCGCGCCTCGGTCGACCACCTGAACGGTCAGGCGGAACCGCGCCAGGTAGAGCGCGGCCGTCAATCCCCGCGGAACCGCCGCCGATGACGAGGCAGTCGATCCGCTGGTTGTGCTGCAAGTGGCCTCGCTCTATCGCGAAGCCCAGGGTCTGAGGCTCACGGCCATTTCGGAGGCCCGCGCCAGTGCTTGTATGTCGATATATTCCCGGATCTTCGTCACTTTGCCATCTCGAACGGTAATGGCGAAGACCCAATCGTCCTTGTAAGGTTTGTTCGTCGCGTCGATTTTTCCCTTAGCGACGCCTACCACCACTACCCGATACCCCTGCGCCACGAATTCGGGGGCTTCGGGTACGTCATTTCCACCTCTTCGACCGCCCTTTTAAGCACTGCTGCCAATTCCCCACGCCCGCGGTGGGTGTCTGCCAGCGGCCAGTCCCCGCCCGGAATGATCCATTCAATATCGTCTGCAACCAAGGTCAGCAGATCGTGCCCGATCTAGTCGGACACGTTGGGTCCCACGAGGCGGGATCATATCGATATTTGCGTCCCGCCCATCAGTCGAACTTGACCAAGTCCTTGAAGATCAGTTGCCCCCAGCTTTTTCCGCGCGCCTGGACCAGCAGCCCACCTTCCGAAAGCCCGCCAAGTTTGATCGGCGCGAAACCGAGATTTTCCGCGAGCGCACCAATCTCGTCTGCGGCAGCGTCATCGTCGCTCGCCAGAAACACGACTCTCCTGCCACCATGCACGGCTGGATCTTGGGCAAGGGAGGCAGCACCCAAATGGTTGAAGCCCTTGACCAATCTCGCGCCAGTGAAGGCTTGCGCGACGAACTTGGACGAAGGCTGTCCCCCCAGTTCCTCAGGGGGCACGCCGTAGGCATTGGTCACATCGATGATCGTCTTCCCCTTCCATGTGGGAAGCGCTTTCGCGACATCCGGAAGCGACTCGAAACGGACAGCCAAGAAAAGGATATCCGCCTTGACGGCCTCGGCGAGTGTCTTGGGAATGATTGTGGGGCCGATCGCTGCCGCGGCAGAGGCAAAACTCTCCGGGTCGCGCGTGGTTGCGACGGATACTTCAACGCCCTTGCGGGCAAACGCCTTGGCCAGGGCCTGGCCGATATTGCCGAAGCCGATAATTGCGTAGCTCATATCTATTCTCCTTGTATCTATCCCGTCCCACGGCGCTCAGTACGATTAATAGAGCGCCGAAGGTCGTGGCGTGGTGCGTCAGAGCTGTGCCAAGCCGCCGTCGACGGCGACTTCGCTGGCGGTCATGAAGCTGCTGTCCGACGACGCGAGAAAGGCGGCCACGGCCCCGATCTCTGCCGGATCGGCCATGCGCTGGAGCGGAGTCATCGCACCGTAGGCCTTCTGACCCTCCTCGCCCAGCGCCTCCTTCGCGAGTTCGGTCGCCGTCGCCCCGGGCGACAGCACGTTTATCCGGATGCCGGTGCCCTTCAGGTCCTCGGCCCAGGTCCGCGCGAGGTTGCGCACCGCCGCCTTGCTTGCGCTGTAGGCAGTGAATCCCGGAGCGCCCGTGGTGCCGGCGCTCGATCCGGTCAGGATGATCGAACCGCCCTTGCCCATCAGCGGCAGCGCCTTCTGGACCGTGAAGATCGTACCCTTCACGTTGGTGTCGAAAGTTTCGTCAATGTGCTTGGCGGTGATCTTACCGAGCGGAAGCGGGCTTCCGGCCCCGGCATTGGCGAAGACGATGTCGAGCGTTCCGCGCTCTGCCTTCACCGCCGCGTAGAGGCGATCAAGGTCAGCCTCATCCGAGACCGAGCCCTTCACCGCGCGGGCATTGGGTCCGAGCTCGGCCACCGCGGCGTCGAGCGCTTCCTGCCGGCGGCCGTAGATGAAGACGAAGGCGCCCTCCTCGATGAAGCGTTTTGCGGCAGCGCGGCCGATACCGGTAGCACCACCGGTGATCACGGCGGTCTTTCCATTCAGTCTAGTCATGTCATGCATCCTTCGTTGGGGTTGCGCGGAATAAAGAAACGTTTAGGGTCAGCGCGCCGACCCGCTTTGTTTGCTACATTGAGGTAGGAGGCCGCGCTCCGCGCTATCAGTGCGGAAAATTGCACAAGCGTGGTGCATAATCACACCGCCTGCATCGCGGGGAATTGTGCTAAAGCACCGCTTCAAGACATCAGCATTGCGATTTGGCCAGGAATACAATGACGATCGACTGGGATGATGTTCGATATTTTCTCGCCGTGGCCCGACATGGTTCCGTCCGTGCGGCCGCGGCCCAGCTTGAAGTCAATCATACGACGGTCCTCAGGCGCATCGCGCAGCTAGAGGCCCAGCTCCATTCGCAGTTGTTCGAAAAGTTGCCCGCAGGCTATCGCCTCACCGAAGCTGGCGAACAGGTCCAGGAACTGGCAGAACAGATGGAGGCCTCGTCTAATTTGCTGGTGAGCCGCGTGTCCGGCCGTGATCAGGCCGTGCGTGGTCCCCTGCGAGTCACAATGGCGCCCACGCTGGCGACACACCTGTTGATGCCTGACTTTGCCTCCTTTACACGACAGCACCCAGAGATCGAGATGGAGATCCACTCTTCTTTGGAAAATGCCAACCTGACAAATCGCGAAGCCGACGTGGCCTTGAGAGTCGTTTTTGATCGCAACTCTTTGCCGCAAAATCTTCACGGCATGAAAGGTCCCGACCTTTCCGTGGGTGTCTATATGTCTCGCGACCTTCTTGCGGCTTGGAAAGACGGCAAGTCTGGCAACATCAGATGGATATCGAAAAACATAGAGGGCGTGCCGGAGTGGGCCCAGGGCGATGTCGTCGAAATTACCGGAGCCCCGTTCCGGGTCCCGGAAGATGCAGCCCATCTCGAGGCGATGCGGCTGGGCCTGGGGATATCGGCGCTTCCAAGCTTCGTCGGAGATGCTGAGCCGTTGCTCGTCAGAGTTCCTGGCACACGTCTCGGCCCCCATGGAACGCTGTGGGTGCTGACACAGGGCGAAACGCGAAAGACCAAGCGTGTCCGCCTGTTCACGGAGTTCATATCAGAGAGACTGCGTGCTCACGCGGGCGTTCTTGCAGGCGACACATCTCGCCAGGATCAATCGTCCAAACTCGATAACCAACGACGAACCGCGATCAGCCTGCAGAATGCGTGAGGTAGAAGATTAATCTGCCGGCTAAATGGTGCATGCCCGTCGGTCACCAGGTTCGCAGCGGCACCCAGTGACGCGACGTAGAGGCGCGGCGGTACTGTCGGAAATTGTTCGGTGAAGGCCCGAAGCGCATCAAATATCTGAGGAATCGGATAAAGCGCGTCGAGCACGATTCTCAACTCGGCCTCCAGGCCGCTGGCTAGGCCGCGTGCTTGTTCGCGGAACGCTCCCGCTTCTTCAGCAATACGACGCGCTCGGGTCACTAGTGCGCAGGCGGCCGGTTGGTGCTTCCCGTGGCTTCCACTTCCACGCTTTCGAACAGCGCCTCTGTTGCCATTTGCAAACATCCACTATATCTATCGGATCACTGATCCAAATATAAGGATCACCGATCCTTTTAGGGCGAGATATGCGAGCCGACGCTAGGAAAAATTACGACCATATTCTCGCGGTCGCGCGTGACGTCGTCGCAGAGCACGGCGTCAACGCATCCATGCGCGATATTGCCCGCCGCGCCGGCGTCGGGCTGGCCACGCTGCTTCGTCATTTCCCGACGCGGGAAGCCTTGTTTGAAGCGTTGGTGTGTACGAAGCTGGACGCACTGACGCAGAAGGCAGACGAGCTCGAAACGTCAGCCCGGCCTGACGAAGCACTCCTGTCTTGGTTTCGCGAATGGATAGCATTCGCCCAAGGCCAGAAGGGCGTTGTCGCAATGATGGCGGCCGCACATACGAACCCGGATTCCGCCCTTTATGCTTCATGCGCTGCGGTGCACTCAGCGAGCGCGCGATTACTGGCCCGTGCTCAGGGAGAAGGCAGGGCGCGCGCCGACATGAATGGGGACGATCTGTTTGGCTTGATGTCGGCGCTTGGATGGCTCGTCGACTTACCTTCATTTGCGCCTCGGGCCGACCATCTCACTCACATTGTCGCGAGCGCCATCCTGGCTAATCCGTCGAGCAACGATGTTGAGAAGGCAGTGTATTGAACAACGTCCGCGTCTAACGGTCGATGCTCGCCCTCAGCCAAACGGGAACAGGCCGCCCGCTGCGCAACCGTAGAAGATCTACCTTTGTTCCAGCCGTGGAGACTACTCAACGCGTACTGAGGAGAATATGATGACCAAGAAGACCTACCACGGCTCCTGTCATTGCGGTGCCGTCGCATTTGAAGCCGCGATTGATTTCGAAAAAGGAACGACGCGCTGCAATTGCTCAATATGCAGCAAGGCACGATTCTGGTTCGCGATCCTGCAGGCCGATGACTTCAAAATAGAAAAGGGCGAGGATAACCTGTCCGACTACACGTGGATTCCGCCCGGCAAATCAAAGGCAAATCTTCACTATCGGTTCTGCGAGACCTGTGGTGTCCGCACATTTGGACAGGGTGACAAGGAATCACTCGGCAGATTCTACGCAGTGTCTATCGCCGCGTTGGACGATATCGGGCAGGACACCGACCAAATTGCCAAGTCGATAAAATATGTCGATGGCCGCCACGATGACTATGAGCACGAGCCGGCCGACACGCGCCTCCTGTGAATGTTGTTGAGAGCAAAATAACTGCGACTGGAGATTGTGGAGATAGGCAACAGCGCGCTGCGCATCAACGGCCGCCGCCGTTAGTCCCGCGGGGCCGCCGCCGATAGCGAGGCAGTCGACCCGCCGGTTGTGCTGCCTCGCCATCCTGAGGCTCAGGATCTGGGGCTCGCGGCCGTCTCGGAGGCCCGTGCCAGTGGCTGCGTATCGATATACTCACGGATTTTCGTCAGCTTGCCATCTCGAACGGTGATGGCATACTGCTGCTGTCGACCCCAGCAGAATATCGGTGCATGGCTTTGCTGGAAGGTCGCGCTCCAACCTAGAACCTGGATGGGCCTCGACAAACGCTCGATCCGCAAAGACGGCCGGTAAGGACTGGGCGGAAGGCCTTCTCGAAACGCGAGAAAGTAATCTTATCGGCCCGAACAATCTCAAGCCCATCACTGGACACCCGTAGAGCATCGCCAAGTTCTGTTGCTTAGCTGCGCGAAACCTACCCACAGGCCAGCTGGCAGCGCGGATTTTCGGCGCACCTCCCCCGCGTAAGGCCCAATTCGTCCGGCATATTATTTTGGAGAAAATATTTAAATCGCGGAAAATGCAGCAGAGTCAGCGGCATGCAGTTTATCAGAAAATTGATAGTGTTGCCGGCCTTTGAAAGTGTTTGCCAAGTGCGGAGGGATTTTATCTTTCCTGCATTTGGAGACGAATTATGAGACCGCTGAGCGAGGCGATTGCTGCAGTAGGCAAACCAATGTTCTTACATTCCGTGGGAGAAGTGTCCTCACCGAAAGCGATGGTTGCTCGATTTTGTCACAACGGCGGTGATTTCGACATTGCTGCATCAGATATCGTGCGGGTTACGATCAATCTACAAGATGGCGTCCCCGTCCGCCATGAGACGGGGAATGTTCCGCCGCGTTCCTATATTGCGGCGGTCGGCAACGTCTCAGTAGTGCCAGCACACCAACGCACCCAGATTGCCGTGCGAGGCAAGGCAGACTTCTTGCAACTATTTCTTCGTGAATCATTTCTAGATGGGGCGGTGGAAGGGCAATTTTCCTGTCAGGCGTTGTTCAATTCTCATGATAGCGAACTACAGGCGACGGTGATGCAAATCTTCGTTGCAGCGACACGCGGCGAGCCGGACGATTCACTGCTGCTCGAATCGGGAATTCATCGTATCGCGGCCCGCTTGTTAGACCGTACCAGCCATGAGCTGATCCAGCCCACCCGAGGAGGCCTTGCTCGGGCGGCTCGCCGTCGAGTCAACGACATGATCACTGCAGCCACGGTGCAGTCATATGTCCGGCCTATTTGGCGCGGTCTATGCTCGAAGCCATCATTCTTGCCAGTCGCGTCCAATCTTCGGGCGCCTTGAGGCAAAGGCCAATCCACTTATTATGATGAGAACCATACCGGCCAGTACAAAGTTGTAGGTGAAAGTAATGTTGTCACTGAAATCAGCGACCCACGGAATTACAAGGAGAACCATGCCTAACAAGACCTTCACCCAATCGGTCCAGATCTCCGGATCAAAAATTCCGGACATTGAGACGATCGCAAGTGCCAGTCCGGCGATCGATCCGGCAACCTCTATCATCGTCGACGCCGAAGTCTGAGGTAGAAAAATGGGAACGACCCAAGGCGCTGCGGCTATATAGATTCCAAGGATAAGACTTAGCCAGTTCTGCCAACGTGGTTCATTCATTGTAGTCTCCATTGCTAGAACTATGCCATCCTAATGCATCGGCTATTGGCGTTATTTGAGCTGAGTCAAATATTCAGCCGTCATGCTTTAATTTATCGAAGATAGACTGGCATCGAACTTTCTCGCTAGCGAACGGCGCTCAATCGTTCTGTCCACATTGTGACAAGGGTGTCATGCGGATGTGCCGTCACGACGCGCTCGCCTGACAGCGGGACACAAGCGCGCAGACGAAAGGGACACAATCGGCGACCCCTGGGTCTATATCTCCATCGGCGGCGGAGCCGGCTGTGGGAGTGGCTCGGGGATCTCCGTCATCGTCGCCTCGGTCAGCAGCAATATGCTGGCAACAGAGACTGCATTCTCAAGTGCGACGCGTATAACTTTGGTTGGATCGATAATGCCTTCCTGCAGGAGGTCGACGTAGCGATTGCGGGCGGCATCGAAGCCCACGACTCCCTCGCTTTCGAGCATCCTGGCAACAACGACTCCGCCGTCCACGGCCGAGTTTTCGGCGATCTGCCGCGCCGGAACTTCGAGCGAACGCTTCAGGATCTGAACGCCTGTTCGCTCATCCCCTTCGCAGGCCTCCTCTTCCTGGCTTATAGCTTTTATGCATCGCAGCAGCGCGAGCCCGCCACCGGGAACGATGCCTTCCTCGACCGCGGCCTTGGTGGCATTGATCGCATCGTCGAAGGCATCTTTCTTGGCTTTCACCTCCGCTTCCGATGGAGCGCCGACACGAATGACGGCCACGCCGCCGGAAAGCTTGGCAAGCCGTTCCTGCAGTTTTTCCTTGTCGTAGTCGCTGGTCGTCGTTTCAATCTCGTTGCGGATCTGGTCGCTGCGTCCCTTGATGGCCTGTTGCGTGCCGCCGCCGCCGATGATCGTCGTCGTGTCCTTGTCGACGACGATGCGCGTTGCCGTGCCGAGTTGCTCGAGGGTGACCTTGTCGAGCTTGAAGCCGAGATCTTCAGAGATAAGTTGAGCCCCGGTCAGGATCGCCAGATCCTGAAGCATTGCCTTGCGGCGATCGCCGAAGCCGGGAGCCTTGACTGCACAGTTGCGGAACGTTCCGCGGATCTGATTGACAATGAGGGTAGCAAGCGCTTCTCCCTCAACATCCTCGGCTATGACGAGAAGCGGCCTGCCAGATTTGGCGATTTCCTCAAGCAAACCGACCAGATCGCCGAGTGCCGAGATCTTCCGGTCGAAAATAAGGATACGGGCATCTTCCAGGATGGTCTCCATCTTTTCAGAATCCGTCGCGAAATAAGGTGAGATGTAGCCACGATCGAACTGCATACCATCTACCAGGTCGAGGCGGGTTTCCATTGTCTTGGCTTCCTCGACGGTGATTACACCTTCCTTGCCGACCTTGGACATGGCCTCGGCGACGAGCTTGCCGATGGCTTCATCGTTGTGAGCCGAGATGGCCGCGACCTGCTGCATCTCCTTATCTGTCGTCACCGGCTTGGAGATATCGTGCAGCGCCTTGACGGTCCTGCTGACCGCGCGGTCAAGGCCGCGCTTGAGATCGATGGCGCTGGCACCAGCCACCACATTTCGATGGCCGTCCGCCAGGATTGCATGGGCGAGTATAGTCGACGTACTCGTTCCATCTCCGACCATTTCCCCGGTTTTCTCGGCAGCGGCGCGCAGCATGCGCGCCCCGAGATTTTCCTCTGGCTCTTTCAGATCGAACTCTTTGGCGATTGTCACTCCATCGTTGCAGACGATTGGAGCGCCCCATTTCTTTTCGATCAGCACCGACTTGGAACGTGGACCGAGCGTGATGCGAACCGCATCCGCCAATCTGGTTGCACCTAGAAGAACCTTGCCCCTGGCTTCCGCATGGAAGAAAACTTGTTTGTGTGCCATTTCCCGTCTCCCGAAGTGGCCATGAGATCGCCTGACGGCTCATCAGTATTCGGTAACACACATTCGCCGGAATGAATTTGACCGACGTCAACGAGCACATGGGCAGGAAATGGGTAGGGCAGAGAAGATTGATCTTCCGCAATGCAGTCCAGTGCTTACGACTTTAGGCCTTTGGTTTATCGAAGATCGAGAAGGCCACAGTGAAGGCATTGTTCATGACTACAATTCTTTCTTCGGCAATGAGGAATTGCGCGGTATCGGGGCGATATGTTCATGCACCGGACCATCCGTTCCGGACAGGCCGCTATCGCGAACGCATGAAGCCGGTTGGAAAGTTCGACCCGTGGTGTGCAGACGCCAAACTCGGGATTCGGGATTTCTCTCCGTCGCCGATGATCGACGGCGCCTAGGTCAGTTAGCCACGATATCAGCCGCCGGACTTTGGCTCTGCCTAACTCCCAGGCGTCATGGAGCTCCGAATGCCGAGAAAACTTGCGGCTCAATATAGGCCGAATACCGCAAGCTGTGCCTTGACCAATCCCAAAATCATTGACGGATAATACAGGGCGATGCTGATTATTCCCGCTGCCATGGCACCGAGGGTGACGAGGAGCAGGCGTAATGAATAGAGCCTTGTGCCGGCAAGTGTTGCCAGGGTGATTTTTGTTAGAAGATTGGCTGCGGCGGCAAGAGCAATCCCGTATGCAGCTGAAATGTCGCCGATTTGCGCCGGAACCAGCCTCGCCACAGTTAATGTGATTGCATCAAGATCGCCAAGGCCGGAGACGAAGGCTACCGCGAGGAAGGACCTTGAACCCAGTGTTGCGAGCGCGGCATGCGTTGCTAAGCTGATGATCATCAGAATGCCGGCGAATCGAAGGACAACCCATATTTCCAGCGGGTTAGCCGGAATGAAGTCGGGCAGTCCGACGTTATTGCGCCAGGCGCTGCCGAGACTGCCCGCCGCAAGGACCGCTGCTGCAGGTAAAAGGACGGTAACTAGTATCTGTGCGGTCTGTGGCGCAATTACAGCGCAAAGCAGTAGTGTGCGTGTCAGGGATACCGCACCTGCCGCCATAGCTCCCGAGGACAGAGTAGTCGACAGCTGCGGCGCTCGGCATGACTGCCGAGCAAAGGAGAGCGTAACTGCAGTAGAGGAAACAGCGCCTCCCGCGATGCCGGTCACAATGATACCAGCCCCGGAACTCATGAGCTTTATCAGGACGTAACCGACAAACGAGATGAGCGCGACCGATATCGTCATGACCCATAACTCGAAGGGATTGATCGCTCCCCAGGGATCGAGGGCTCTGTCGGGTAGAATGGGAAGGACGATAACGGTCATGGAGAGCAGGATCAGGGCGGCGCGAAGCTCGAGCCACGTCAGCCTTCGCAAGAATCCATGCAATGGCTCACGAGCGGCCAGTAAGACAGTAATGGCAACGGCCGCGGCCGCCGTTGCCGTCATGTCGGCGACAACCGCTCCCAGTCCAAGTGCGAATACGGCGAGCGCGGCAATGACACCTGTGGCACTATAGTCGCCTTCCTCCGCTGCCTGCATGTAGCTGAAGATGATCATCGCAACGCTGAAGACGAGAAAGATCGCTATCGGCAAGAGGGGGCCAACAGCCGGATAGAGGAAGCCACAAAAACCGCCCAGGAAGCCGGCGAGTCCGTAGGTTCTGATCCCGGCCGTTCGTTTGCCGGCGGGAGTCTCACGCTCTTGCCAACCGCGTTCGATGCCAACGAGAATGCCTATGGCGAGAGCCAAACTTAGGCGTTGGAATGCTTCCATTGTAGTCATTGTAGCAATCATGGTCGCTGACCTCATTTGGCATGGCCCGCTGCTAGCTTCCGTGCCGTTTCGTGGGGTAAGCCGGGGCCTGGAAAGAAAGCGGATCAGCGTTCCGGCCGCATCCGATGCATGCCAGAGTTTCGGATCGTCATTTTACGATGAGAAAACGCCGATGGCCGTCCCGAAAAATTCCAAGCAGCAGCAGAGTTTTCTGTTTCTGGGCCAGGTCGGCAACCACCTGTGGTGTCGGGCTGAGCTGTTGATTGACACTGACGATTACATCGCCGGTTGTCAGTCCGGCTGCCGCCGCTTTGCCACCATCAATCAAGGCCGACACCAGCGCTCCCTCCACCTTGCCGTAAGCATCGGAATCGGATCCGAGCCTGTCAAGCGTGACACTCTCCAGCAATCCCTTTCCTTCGACTTCGGCCGGAACAGGCAACTGGTCTTCCGGAAGCGTCGCGCTGAGCGTTGCATCTAGGTCGACCCTACCGGCTGGACGAAGCAGCGACAGCCTCACAGATGTTTTCGGGACGTAAGACGATATCCTCGCATGCAGTTCGCTGGCATTTTTAATCGGGGAATCGTTAACGGCAATGATGACGTCGCCGGGTTTTATTCCCGCCGCTGCACCCGCCGATCCCGAAATGACATCGTTGACCAATGCGCCAATGGATACATTGATCCCCAGAGCTTTCTCGAAGTCTGTATTGTTGTCCTGCACTAGAACGCCGAGGTGGCCGCGGCGAATTTCACCATGGTCAATCAGTTGTTGCATGGTCCCTCTCACCGTGTTGATCGGGATGGCAAAGCCGATGCCGATATTGCTGCCTGAGGGGCCGATGATGGCGCTGTTGATGCCGACAAGCTCTCCGTCGAGGTTGACAAGTGCGCCGCCGGAGTTGCCGGGATTGAGCGAAGCATCGGTTTGAATGATGTCCTGATCGCCTTCAACTCCAAGCTCGGCTCGGCCGAGCGCGCTGACGATTCCGAATGTGACGGTCTGGCCGAGGCCGAAGGGGCTGCCGATGGCGGCGACGTAGTCGCCGACCCGCAGCTTACTGGAATCGCCGAAATGCACGGCGATCAGCCCCGGCGCGCTGATCTTTATGACGGCGATATCGGTCTCGGGATCGGTGCCCACCACCCAGCTGTCATATGTGGAGCCGTCGGCAATCGTAACCTTGATATCGGCAGCGTTTTCAATCACGTGGTTGTTCGTCAGAATATATCCGTTGCCCGCGTCGACGACTACGCCAGCTCCCACGGTCTGGGAAATGTGCATCACCGCCGCTGCCTCCCGGGAGGCGCTCTTCGATCGCTCTTCTTGAGGCACAATCAGCAAGCCTTCATCGCTCGACGTTTCTTTCGAGCGGACGGTTATGCTGACAACACTCGGCATGACCGTCTGTAGCATCGGTGCCAAAGAAGGCTGCAAGGGCGCAGCGCCGGCTTGATGAAAACCGACGAACAACAAAGCAGCTAGAATAGCTGTGGTGAGGCCGCGGCTTCGGAAGTTCTGATGAAGACCGCCGATAGAGACGAATACCGTCCATGCTTGTGTTGCCGAAAACCCGGACATCCTTGCCGTCCTTCTTCCTGTAAAAATTGCAAAATGACGTGAAGGAATGCGGCATGCATTGATCAGGCGCAAATATCCTTCATTGCAAGCGAACGGGATAGTCGCCGACTTTGATCTTCATCAATGCATTTTGTGTTTTCTGATGCGCTACTCTCGGGATGGCTATCGTCCAACAAGCGTTGCCGCTAGATCACCGGGAGGAATTGATATGTCGATGAAGATTTTGATCGCTACGGATGGTTCGCCTCATGCGCGAAAGGCGGTTAAAATCGGATCGGAGCTCGCCAAGGGGCGGCATGCAGAAGTTCACTTGGTGCATGTCATGCTTTCTGGTGAGTTGGATGACGATCTCCAGCGCATGATCAGAGTCGAACATCTCGACGGCCTGAGGATAGTTGATGACCCCACGATCCCACCCGTCGCTGCGCCCGGCTTTCCAATCGCTTTTCCAATCACAGATCCTGGTGCCTCGTATCGGGCCATAGAGGCGATTGGGACAGATATTCTCAAACGTGCCAAGTCTGCGGTCAATGCGCATGGTGTCGATCGCGTCTCAACCCATCTTTTGGATGGGAATCCGGTCGAGGAAATCATGAAAGTGATCGAACGAGAACATCCCGACCTTGTCGTCTGTGGTGCAAGGGGCCTTTCCAGCCTGTCGCAACTCGTTCTCGGCAGCGTGTCCACCAAAATCGCCCAGCGTTGCTCTGCGACTTGCATCACCGTGCATTGATGCCGTGGTTATGGCACCAAACGACCTGCATGGTCCGGGTGACGGCGTATGCCAGGCTCTGGGAGACGTTTAGGGGAAAACAAGTTCAATGTTTGCCGAGCAGCTCATGCTCGTAAAGCTGGTCCATGCTGAGGGACGCGACCTGCGTAAACGAGGTCTGGTTGCGGACATGCCCGTCGCTAAGGATGACGATGTCGTCGCAGAACGAGATCGTGCTGCGATGATGACTGATCACGATCGTCGTCCGGCGACCGGCACGCAATTTTAGCGTCTCGACGATGGCAGCTTCCGACAAACCATCCATGGCGTTGGTGGCCTCGTCCAGAATGAGGATATCAGGATCGCGCACAAGTGCCCTTGCCAGCGCGATCCGCTGCCGCTGTCCGGCCGACAGGCTGGCGCCCCGATAGCCGACGAGGGTTTTGTATCCATGGGGCAGCGTTTCGATGAACTCATGCGCCTCCGCAAGCCTGGCGGCATGCTCGGCCTCCGCGGGTGAGGCATGCAGTCCATAGGTGATATTTTCGAGGATAGTGCCATCAACCAGTTCAAGGTCCTGGCTGGCGAGCGCGAGCCGGCTTCGCCATTGCGCGGGTTCGATACGGCTGAGTGGAAATCCGTCGATCAGAATCTCGCCCTCGTCGGGTTCGACAAAGCGGCAAAGAAGGTTGACGATCGTCGTCTTTCCCGCACCGGAGCGGCCAATGAGCGCGGTGGAACGACCGTGGCAGATCTGGAAGCTGGCGGAGTGCAGCACCACCGGGCGCGCGGCAGAGCCCGGATATTTGAAGGTCACACGGTCGAATCTTATCTCCCGGTTCAGCCCATCAGCCGGCGCGTCTCCCGTCGGCGGACGCGGCTTGTCGGAGGAATCCAGCAGCCAGCGGACTTCCTCCAGCGATCCACTCCAGCCTTGCACCTGGCTCCATGCCTGCTGCAAGGCGCGCACATGCGGCTGCAGTCGGTAGAGCAGGACCACGAAGGCCACAATGATCGGAAAGCTGACGCCCCAGGCCCAGGCGCTGACGACGACCGCGAGGAAAAGTGCGGAATGCAGTACCTCGGTCAGTGGAGGCAGCGCGCCCTGACGGGTCTGTAGAATGAAGCCCGCCTTTCTGACGGCGTTCGATGCGCCGTCGAACACAGCTTTTTCGCGCGCCTCCTGGCCGAAGATGCGGATCAACCGTCCGGCATGGACGAGGTGCAGCATTGTACTGGCGAGTTCGTTGTTGAAGGAGGTGACGTTGCGGCTAGGCATCTTCAAGCTGGCGGAGAGGCCGGCATGCGCGACCTGGACAAGGATGAGGCCGACCGCGACGCAGAGTGTCATTTGCCACGACAACAGCAGCAGGAAGGTAAGCAGGATGATGCTCGCAGATGCGTTCACGATCGCAGCAAGCACCGTCTGTATCGCGTCCGATGCCCGCCAGGATTCATTGGAAATGATGTTTAGCAGCCGACCCGGACTTTCCTGCAGGAAGAAGGGATATCCGATCTTCAGGAGCTGGTCGGCGAGCGCGCTGCGGATCGCATGGCCCGCCTTGCCGTAAACAAAGTTAGTAAGCGCGGTATTTGCAAAGGCGATAATGTTTTTCAAGGTGATCAGCGCCAGGATGCAGGCGGCAATCGCCATCATCCGCTGCCGATCGTCCATGCTTGATCCAATCTGCTGGAAGAGAGCGGAAAGTCCACCCAGTCCCGTCGGGTCCTTTTGACCGCCGATGATGCTGAGCATCGGAATGATGAGGCCGATACCGGTGCCCTCAAGCACGGCGCTCATCAGGCCGAACATGACGACGACGGGTAGAAGGCGCATCTGTCGGCCGAGTGCTTGTCGCAGGAGTTGCAGACCCGGCAGGAGGAGTTTCAGCATAAAATCTCACCTCAACGAGCGGGTTGCCTGTTTGATTTGGTCCGGTTCCGGCGATCGGGGCAGCTTCATCACGGCATGTCGCGCGAATTCGACCGCTCCGAGCAAATTCATGTACACAATCGGCCAGTGGGACAAGGAAACTTCCGGATCGAAGCGCGATCCGCCCCACAATTCCCACCAGGCCGAGCGACAAGTCCAGCAGAAATGGCGCAGCAGCCACGGTGCCGTGAACAGGTGCTTCAGGCAAAGGCCGCCGTTTCCGAGGCTGTAGCTGCGATGAAGCCCTTCGATCGCTTCGCGTGTGCTGCGCCCGTGATTGTGCAGGACCGTCATATCGGGCACATATTCGATCGGGATGCCAAGCTGAAAGGCGCGGACAAGGTAGTCGGTATCTTCCGCCGATTGCAGGGCGCTGCCGGCACCGAAGCGCTCGTCGAAGCGGCCAACCTGCATGGCGACTTCCCGGTGCATCGTCATGTTGCAGCCCAGGACGAAGCCGCCTGGATGGACATCGGGCGTAAAACGGGCTCGGTGCGGCGATCGCTTGATCGTAAATGGCAGATCGAGCGCGTTGCCCAGTTCGACGCGGCCACCTCGGACGACACAGCGCTCTCCGTTCGCGTAATGTCGCTCCAGGTCCCGTAAGTAGTGCAGGTCTATTTCGCAATCGTCGTCGATGAAGATCAGAATGTGCCCGCGAGACCGCTCGATCCCCGCGTTGCGGGCCGCGGCCAAGCCGCGGCGGTGTTCCACCAGCGGCGTAATCGTCATGCTCGACGTCGCGGCGATGCGGGCCAACCGCTCGGCGGTGTCGTCGGTCGAGCCGTTGTCGACCACCACCAACTCACTTGTCATGGAGGCATGCGCGCGACAGGCCGCTTCGATCGATCGGATGCAGGTTTGAAGCGCTTTGGCGCGATTGTAGGTGCAGACGATGAAGCTGGCCGTGGGATCTCGACCGGTGGACGGGTGAGGAGGCTTTGCGGACGGCTGCGCGCGCTCCCGCGTGATTTCTGAACGCTCTCCCGCCATGTCAGGTAAGCCCCTGCAGCGGCAGCACGCTCCTCGCCGGCACTGATTGTCGGTATCTTGCCAGGGCGTCGAGACGCAGGCTCGCGTCGCTCCAGAGGCGGCTGCACCAGGGCGCATGGGTGGCGGCGCGAAGCCCATATCGCTCGCGACGCCGTATCCTGTGCCATTTGTCCGTCTGCGTAAGGAACTGATGCGTCAACCCGGGCTGCTTCTCGTCGGCGATGAGCTGGTAAAGAAAATAGAAGAAGCACATCAATCCTTCCTCATGGCTCGCGGACGACCGCATGCCGCGCGCGGTGATCCTCCCTTCGATGGAGAGGAGACAGTCGGCGACACGCCGAACCGTGTCCGGCGTCACTGTCGTGCCGATAGCAAGAAACGCATCGGGATCGTCGATCAGGGATTCCCGTTGGAGATTCTCGGCGGCGATCTTCAGATGTGTCCGGCGCATCGGCCGCCTGTGCTTGTTGGTGACGCTCTCGTCGTGAACGCGGTAGGCAACGAGGCTCTCATCAATCATGGCCGCAGGGAATTCGCGGGTAATACGCCGGAACAGATCGAAGTCTTCCGCATGCACATAAGTCGCATCGTAAGTCAGCATGTCCGCTGGAATGACGTTGCGATTGTACATCACGGTCGAATGCAT
Organism: Rhizobium sp. SG741; assembly: GCF_012275435.1. Taxonomy (NCBI): domain Bacteria; kingdom Pseudomonadati; phylum Pseudomonadota; class Alphaproteobacteria; order Hyphomicrobiales; family Rhizobiaceae; genus Rhizobium; species Rhizobium sp. SG741. The sequence goes on along the minus strand of NZ_JAAZQP010000009.1, from coordinate 65,247 downwards.
GAAGACGGTGTAGAACATCGACAATACATGCCAGTCAGCCGATCGATGGATCGGATTGGGCGTGCCGCGCACGACGCGATCGCCGATGAGCCGGTCGACGCCCGTGCCGCTGATTCCGAGCCGAGGCTGTTCCTGGAACAGCGCAATTTGGCGCGAAAAGCGGGTTGGATAGGCGATATCGTCGGCATCCATCCTGGCGATCAGCTCGCCTTTGGCCATGGTCATGCCTTCGTTGAGGGTCGCAATAAGCCCGCGGTTCTCGCGCGAGACGACGCGGAGCCGGCCATCGGCCTCCTGATAGCGTCGCAGGATGTGCAGCGATCGATCGGTGGAACCATCATCGATGGCAATGACCTCGAGACGCTCGTAATCCTGCCGCAGGACGCTTTCCAGGGCGGCGGCGAGATAGGGTTCGCCGTTGTAGACGGGCAGTAGGACAGAAACCAGTGGAACGGACATTCTTTAGCTCGCGCACCTATTGGAGATCGGAAGTTTGGACGGCGTCGCCGCGATAAAGCGCCGTTTCGAACGTCTTCGCGCCGTGCCGTTGTTCCCGCGGCTCGCCGGCTGTGGCGGTCGACGGAGCAAGCGACGGATGGCTGCGCGCGACATAGGGAAAATAGCGCTTGAGGTTGTTCAGCGGCTTTTCGAAAACGAACCATGAGATCGAGGCCAACGCCAATGTGGCAACGCTTCCGACGATCAAGCGGCCGAAACCCTGCTCGGAGACACGAACCGGAATCCAGGATTGGGCCTTGACGATCAGCGAAAGGACGATCGGATGGAACAGGTAGATGCCGTAGCTTATCCGCCCGACGGCGGTGATTGGCGAGAGTTCGAGCAGCCGGCCAAAGGGAGATCGAAAGCCCGAAGAGCTGCAGCCGACCAGCATAACGAGCGGAACGAGCGGAAAGACCTCCGAGCCGATCCAGATCACCCAATCGAGGATCGGTGTTATCGGATCGGGTCTCAGCCACAGCGCCACGGTGGCTGCGGCCGCCAGGGGTATCCAGCTCATCCGCATCCATTGCGGCCAGGCCTGTGTTCTCTGGCGGTAGGCCGCAAGCAAGGCACCTCCCGCCAGCGCGTCCATCGAGGCCGAAGGGAGCAAGTCCCGCATCAGGGAGGGTGTCCCCGTCAGCGGCCAACAGAGGCGATAGGCAAGCGAACAGGCAATGACGGTGATACAGATCTGTTCAATAAACCGGCGCGGCGCCAGTAAGATCACCAGAGGCCAGACGATATAGAACTGTTCCTCGATGCTGAGGCTCCAAGTATGGCACAAAACCCAGGGTGTCCATTCGTTGTGCAGGGCATACCAGTAGTTTGCCAAATAGAGCACGTGCCATTTCAGACTGCCGCGAGCACCTTCGAGATTGACGAACCACACCAGCGCCAGAACAGCGAAATAGGGAGGAAATATGCGCAGCGCGCGGCGGATGTAGAATGCTTTCAGCGCCGTCATAGGCTGATAGCGGGCATCGGCTCGTGCTTCCAGCAGCAAGCGCGTGATCAGGAAACCGCTAAGCACGAAGAAGAGCCGGACGCCGAGATGACCCCAGATGGAGCCGTCCGCCGCAAAGAAATGTGCATATAGCACAGTGGCAACGGCAAGAGTTCTCAGGCCGTCCAATTGGCGGTCGCGTGCACTCGACATAGACACCCCCGGCTTTCAGCCTTTATCGGACCCTCTCCTCGACAGCGCTGACTCCCCGGTACTCTGCCGCTTGTGTCTACGGTTCTTTTTCCGCTGCGCATGGATCGATGAACTGCCAAGCAATCCGGCCAAACCTGGGCTGTTCTGAGCTGATAGGGCAGTGGTCGATCCTATGTTTGAAATAATGGCCAAGTTTTCTAAATTACGGAAATGTCCCCTTTCGTAGGGCCAAGACTTTGTCATTCACCATGCAGACCGGTCCGCCAGTGGCGGGGGCGGATCGGGGTGCCGCACTGTAATGTTGGGCGTGCCTTACTTCGGTCAACCCCGTGCCTGCATAATACAATTACTGAGGGTTTTCAGAGGTATCAGACATTCCTGAGACTGTAGCCGCCGGCATACTTCTCGGCCCGTTCCGCCTTTTTTCCATTTCTGGTGGACTACGTTCGATCTATTCGTTTTAAGAGTTGTTTTTCCGATTGCTTATGGATTGACAACTTGACATCGCGTTCGGGACTGCCGTGAGCTGCCTTACCAGCCATAGCTGAAGGTAGCACCACTGCCGTTATCCCCATCCTGCACCACGTCAGTTTCAGTATTCCGTCCATACTGGAAGATGCCATAAGCATTGTTGTTGCCGTTCTGCCGCAAGGTTGCGGAATGACCATTGCCCCGCTGCTGGATGAAGCCGAGATTGCCCCGCCCAGCTTGGGCGATGCCAGCCGCGTTACCCCGGCCCAGCTGCCGGATGTCGGCGTCTTTCAGGCCGCGGTAGAGCGAATAGAAGCGCAGTCCGGTTGAGAAAAGACCCGCATCCTCGGCATTGTCCGGCGCGAGGTTGAACGAAATCCGGCCGCCGGCGTGGGCTGGCATAGACAAGGCTGCTTGCCCCAGGCTCCCGGCCAGAAGAGTGATGGTAAGGATCCTAAACACGTTGCGGGTCATCCTGATCTCCATTTGCCGGCTGCCTTGGCCGATGATCAACTTTCGCATCTTTAAGCTGAACCCAGTCGAAATTGACCGTTCAGTTGTCGTTCAGTCGTTTCGGCCTGATCGAAAGCAAAAGGGCGCCAGAAACCGGCGCCCTTTTGAGGGATTTGCAGAGTGTAGAGGCCGATTAGTTGCCGCCGATCTGCTTCGTGCAGCTGAAACTCTTATCCCCGATCACGACATCCAGCGTCGCCTTGTACTCGTTTCCCTTGGAGTCGAGCGAGACGGAACCAAGGATTGCCGCATGTCCGGCTGTGGCATCAAAATCGCCACTCTGGTTGATCGTGGAACTTCCACCGTCTCCTGATTTATCGACATGGAAGGTGTAAGTTCCGCCGACATGCTTGTCGGCGTGGACGAGCGCATCCAGTCTCACCATACCTGCTCCAGGCGTTACTTTGATTTCGCAAAGCTGCGCTTCGTCAGATTGGTTGGCAGTCGTCATTGCCGCAATGGCGCCGACGGGAAACAGGACCAGCGCGAGAATCGTCATCAGGCGGCGTGGATGTTTGACGCTATTTGGCATGGGTCGTCTCCCCTAATGGTTTGCTGCTGCGATCTTGACCTCTTTCACGTCATCGCGCAGCTGCTTACGGGCAAGCCTGGACGAAGGCCGCAACATTGCCGTTGCCGCCCTGACTGACATTTGCGTTGCAGCCACGGCCGACCTGGACGCCAGCCGCGATGTTGCCATTGCCGTCTTGGGTAAGGATGGTCGTGTGGTTGGAGCCAAACTGGCCGATGCCGGCTATGTTGCGGTTGCCGTTCTGATAGGTGGCGCCGTAGTTGTCATTGCCTTCCTGACCGACTGCCGAAAGGTTGTGGCGACCATATTGATGGCCGACAATCCGGTTGTAGCCACCGTTCTGGTAGGTTCTGATGCGGTTTCCGTACCCTTCCTGCGCGCCACCGGCAGAGTTCGACCAGCCATATTGTTCGATACGCACATCGTTGGCCATGGCGGGGGCTGCGGCGGTGAGGCCAACAAGAGCGACGAGTGCGGTTGCAATGAAAGACGTGCGGATCATGACTGTGTCTCCTCAGGCGGATAGGACCGCGGTTGAACGTCCCTCTTTTAGACGCTCCCTTTGGAACGGAAGCTGAAGGCACCATTCAGTCGGGGTTCATTCGCAGAGATGGGATAGACGCTCGGCCATCCGCGGCAGCACGCTTCGCTCTGATGGTTATTGCCGATCTGATCGAAGCTTCAGCCAACCAGATCGACAGGCTCGAGCGCGCAATTCTCGTGGAGGCCAAGCGGGACGAGAACATGCATCGGTTGACCGCGATTCCCGGCCTAGGCGCCATTATGGCAGCGACCAGCAAAGCGCTTGTGCCGGATCCCGGCGAGTTCAAGTCGGCGCGCCGCTTTGCCGCCTGGCTCGGATTGACACTGCGGCCGCATTCAAGCGGAGGTAAGGAGAGGCTGGGACGAATATCGAAGATGGGAAATCCGGAACTCCGGACTCTTCGCGTCGTCGGGGGCAACCGCCGTCTTGCGGGTCGCCCGAAACGGCAATCGGACGCGGCCGTGGTTGAGGGCGCGTCTGAACCAGGGCAGACCCTATCCGCGGGCCATTCCACATATGGGGGCAAGGTCAATGCGGTATCCAGCGCGGTTTTGATCCATGTCAGTTCACGCAGGCTGAATGGCTTGAAGCGGCACAGGTCATCGATTTACGCAAACGCGCACCGCGTCAGCGCCCTTGACTCTTGATATATGCAACGAGATCGGAGATTTCGGAACGCGTGAGCGAAAGATTTATCATGCGTGAATGATGCGGGTCCATCAGGAAGGCTGAAAGCGACGCCCCGTCAAAACGTTTCGACTCGCCAATCTGGGCGAACGTCGGAACCCGGTCCGAGCCGTGCTGCTGTCCGGATGCCACGACGTGGCATTCAGCGCACCAGCGCTCGGCAATCCGCTGGCCATTAACGCGATCAGCCGCCGCGCACTCGCCAAAAAAGAATTCCATGAAGAGAATGGCTACAACGCCCCAACATGCCCGAAACGTAGGCTTTGATCGCATCTGCGCGCCCTTCCCGCTTGGTGCAACTGCAACTTGGTAGCAGCGCACGCCATTATGGCACCGGAGTCCGTATTAGAACAGTGAAAAGTGTTTGAGACGACAGTTGCTCCTCAATCCGCGCGGAACGAATTTGACGATTGGGCCAGAAAAATCATCCAGAATATTCCCCATCTGCGGAACGTATATGGGGCCCGCCCAATCGCAGCAGGTTTGGCAAGACAAGATTCCCGGTCAAAACTGCTGACGTATATCCAGCTTCCTGTCGCGGCGCGTACACCATCGTCGCGAGCCTCGATGGGTTTTCACCGCTTCCACTTCAATGCCCCGAAGACATCGACGCGACGACACATCAGGCTTGAAAAGCGACGGGAGTGACCGTTTTGCATCTCCTGCCGTTCGCTGCAATATTCAGATGTGTATTTCCATTTTTGATGTGCTCTCGTTAGGCAGCCTTTCCCACGGAACGCTGGATCTCATAACCGTCGTTCGCAGATGGCATAGCCCAGGTCGAGCGAGCCATCTTGTTGGCGCGGCCAATCGCCGTTTGCGCGCCAACATGCGTGCCAGCCATGAGGTCTGAGTTTTCGATTGCAGCGTTGAGCGGTCCTTGACCTTGATCAAAGCGTTTTGCCTTTCGACGCCGTAAGTTCCTGTGTGTTTAATGGAGAAAACGTGTCATGCAGAAACAGGTTCTACAGTCAGCGTTCGACCTTCCGATGGCGTCGTTCCTAGCATCGGGCGATAGTAAACAATTTGTCGATTCCGCATTGAAGATGCCGACAACTGTCATCAAAGCAATGCTTCGCTATCAGGTTGAAGGCCTATCCTTTCTTCAGCATCGTTTCCGGTGCGATATCAAGCTGCTGGATGACATTGTAGCTGCGGAAAAGACTAATGAAACCGCGGATGTCATCGGCGATTATTGGCGCAATGCGGCTTCGGACTATGCGAAGGAAGTCAACAAAACCGTCGCCATTAATGCACGATTTGCATCCGACGCCATCGGCGTTATCAGAGAAGAAGCCGAAAATCCCCTTGGAGCTGCGGCTGCGAAAACGGCCGTGCTTTAGCGGGAGCCTCAGGAGCGGCATCCGGCTTCTGTGACGACCCGTGCCGTATTCCTGAAGATTGGCAAGCCGCGGCGTCAGTTCGCGAAAGATCCTGGGGGCCGGGCTGAGAAGCAAGACTGTCGGCATAGACGAGCACCGAGCCCGTCGCGCCACCCGCTGGTGGATGATGCGGCCAGGAGCTACACGCCATTTTGCGATGAGCCCAGAAACCACGTGATACAGCGATGATCCGGCCCATGACCGATTTCCTCCCACATAACCGTTACGAACACTTCATCGCCAGGGCCAGAGCGGCGCCTGCGCTGCGGACGGCCGTCGTACATCCCTGTAGCCCGGAGGCGATCCTGGCGGCGGTGGAGGCGCGCGACGAGGGCCTGATCTCCCCGCTGCTGATAGGACCAGAGGCGAAGATTCGCGCCGCGGCGACCACCGCCGGCATATCGCTCGACGGTATAGAGATCGAGGCGACGGAACACAGCCATGCCGCTGCCGCGCGAGGTGTCGAACTTGCAGCGCAGGGTAAGATCGATGCGCTGATGAAAGGTAGTTTACACAGCAATGAGCTCCTGGGAGCTGTTGTCGCCACTTCATCCGGGCTCAGAACCGAGCGGCGTGTCAGCCATGTCTATGTACTTGACGTACCCTCCTATCATAAGCCGCTCGTCATCACCGACGCTGCGATCAACATCGCGCCGACCCTTACCGACAAGCGCGATATCACCCAAAACGCGATTGATTTTCTGCATCGTCTCGGCGTCGAGGAGCCGCTTGTGGCGGTGCTGGCCGCAGTGGAAACAGTGGAAGCTTGCATGCCGGCGACGCTTGATGCGGCCGCTCTTACCGTCATGGCCAGGCGTGGACAGATTACGGGCGCAAAGGTCGACGGTCCTCTTGCTTTCGACAACGCCATCAGCCTGGACTCGGCCCGCATCAAGGAGATCGTCTCGCCCGTTGCCGGTCGAGCGGATATCCTTGTCGTGCCCAACCTCGAAACGGGCAACATGCTAGCCAAGCAATTGATCTACCTGGCAGGAGCGGATGCAGCCGGCCTCGTGCTGGGCGCCCGCGTACCGATCATCCTGACCAGCCGCGCCGATTCCTTGAAGGTTCGGCTCGCCTCGGCCGCACTTGCCAAGCTCATCGGCCTCGAACGGCCCAAAGGCTTGGTTTGAACCTATTCATTCTAACGAGCCGACCACTGCGAACGCGTTCCGCGAGCCTGAATATTTCCTGGCTCCTTGCGGTCGGACATTCCGCCATGTGAGCCTATTGCTGGCTAGCAGATCGCATTCGGCGAACCGGCTGTGAAAAGCGGCCAGGGCCTCGGGCTTAGTTGTCGTTCAAGTTAGTGAAATAAGTATCACGTGCTCCCGTTCAGTAAACGTCACGACCGGCACCGGCACGGGTCGTGACCCAATAGACGGCAGCCCATCGGCGACGCGAATTTCAAGCTATCAACACGGAATGTGGCGACAAAGTCGCCGGCCTATCCGTCGGATTGAACGGCACCGGTGCAGGCGCATTCGGCAAAAGAGCTCCTTCTCGTTTTCGGAGATGGCCGTTTGTTTGCGGTCATCTTCAGATGCCTTCAGCTATGCCGACGAAATTTGCACTTCCGATCGCAACTTGGCGCAGAATTTCATCCGCCAACTCGTCAGGCCGATGCGCCGCATCGAGCTTTGTCCAGTCGATCGCGCTTTTGCCCTTCGAAAGCTGATCTGCCAGCACTTCCACCGTTGCATCCGAAGATCCGCCTGTGCGTGCTTCGACACGCTGCCAAAGTAAGGCTGGATCCGCCTCCAGCCAGAAGCCGGAGAACGGGCACTTTTTCTCATCAGCGGCTCGCTCAATCAGCTCACGGTTACCGGCCTTGTCAAACACCGCATCGGCCACCACGGTACCGTCCCGCGCAAGAATGAGCCGCGTACGCCATGATATCTCCTGATAGACTCTGACGGAGACCTCGGGACGGTAGGCACTTTGAGGCAAGCGCGTTTCCGGAGGAACGCCATGCATGGACTTGCGGATGCGATCGCTCTCGATGATGCGCGCTCCCGGCGGCAGTCCAATGCGCGGTGCCAACGTCTCGGCAAGCGTAGACTTGCCTGACCCACTGAGACCTCCAAGAGCAATGAGATTCGCTTGAGGCGGCTGCAGCAGGGAGTGAGCAAGCGCGAAATACGATCGCGCCTGGGATACGAGCACCGGCGCCAGGGCGCCGGCCTCCTCCGCCTGCGTGGCAATGACATGGGCACGCACGGCGGCTCGCATCGCCATGAAAAACGGCAGCGCGGCAAAACCGTCATCTTCACCAGTTTCGTCCAGGTATCGATTCATGACGAGATTGGCAAAATCGGCATGTCCACGATGCCAGAGATCCATCAGCAGGAACGCCAAATCATATAGGATATCGATTGTCGCAATCTCATCGTTGAATTCAATACAATCGAAAAGACAAGGGTGGCCATTGAGCAGAAAGATATTGCGCAGGTGCAGATCACCGTGGCAGCGTCTGATCTTTCCAGCCAATTCTCGTTTATCCAGCAACGCAGCAAGAGTAGTGAGCCGGCGGCGGAAGAGCGCTGTCAGTTCCGCGACGTCCTTTTGTGGGAAGGCGCGGCTTGTCGCGAAGCCCGCCTCGTTGATCTTAAGGACTGCCTCCACGTTTGCCGCTCCGCCGCGGTCGTGAATGACCGGCGCCTGATGATGGAACTGCACGATAGCACCAGCAAGTGCTGTCATTATTGCAGAGGTCAAACCACCCGACTGGGCAACCTGATCAAGCAGCTGCGACTGGTCAAAGCGTCGCATCTCGACCACCGCGTCGATGACCTGTCCCTCTCCGTCGAGAGCTAGGCTTCCGTCGGATGCCCGCGTGATTCTCAGAACGCCAAGATAGATTCCTGGGGCCGTCGGGCCATTCAGTTCTACCTCCCTCAAGCACGCGGCCTGCCTCTTTTCTACGGTGGAGAAGTCCACGTAAGGCAAAAGGACCGCCCGTTTCATCTTGTAGGCGCGATCGCCTGACAGGAATATGCAGGAAATGTGCGTCTCCATCTTCTGCATCGGGCTGCCTTCCCGAGACAAGACACGCTCCAAAAAGGATGTGACCTCGGACTGGTCTTCGACAATCATTTACCAGCCTCATTTGCTATTTCGCTACGGGCCAATGTGACCTCATTTGGCTCTTTGCATCATTGATGTGCGTCAATGATGCAAAGACACGGGTAGCGCTAAAGGAGATGCTGCAGTCATGGCGCGCAAGGGCACGGTCAATGGATCTCACTTCACGACAACAACTTGTCGAAGCCCTGATACCGGTCATTCGAAGGGCTGGCGCGTTGGTACGCTCTCTTCAAAAAACTGGCGTCGCACCGAACTTCAAGCCGGATGGTTCCCCCGTTACACGCGCCGACCTTGCCAGTCATGAGATTCTGTGTGCCGGCTGCAAAGCCTTGGCAGCAGCGATTCCAATTATCAGCGAGGAGGACGAGAACTCCGCAACGCAAGCGTTGAAACCTCTTTCCTTTGTCATCGATCCTCTCGACGGAACGAAGGAATTTGTCCGCGGGCGGGATGAGTTTACCATTAATATCGCATTGGTCGAGAATGGCCACGCCACCGCCGGTTTGATCTATGCGCCCGCACGCGAGAGGCTGTTCTTTTCCTATGGCAATGGATACGTGTTCGAAGAGGCTCCCGATGGGCAGTGCCGCGACCTTTTCAACCGCATCGTCACCCCACGACGACCAATCGTGCTCGTAAGCCGTACGCACCTTGACCGTCAGACAGAGGGCCTGCTTAGCACGTTGCAAGCCTGCACGATCCGCAAACTCGGCTCCTCTCTTAAGTTCGCCTTGATCGCGGCAGCGGAGGCTGACGCCTACGTCAGGCTCTCACCAACGATGCTATGGGATTGCGCTGCCGGGCTGGCGCTTGTCGAAGCCGCCGGAGGCACGGTGCTGCGGACCGACGGATCGCCACTACTCGACGAGAAGCGGCGCACGCTCAGGATTGACGGCTTCATTGCGGCTCGAACACCGCAGCTCGCGCAACGCATCAACACCGCACAAAAGCTATCCCTTTAATAATGGACCCGGGAAACGTCCCTTGAGCTAGGTCAATGTCAAGGATTGCGCCGCCCCTTAGTCTTCCCTCGTTCGAGATATCAACAGAGGAGATCATCTCATGGACGACATCACACTTCGTCAACTCATTCTCGATGAACTGGAATTCGAACCGAGCATTGACGCAGCCAATATCGGCGTCGCCGCGGACAATGGCGTTATTACCCTCACGGGTCATGTCTCCACCTATGCCGAAAGGGAAGCCGCCGAGCGGGCAACACGCCGCATCAAGGGGGTGAAGGCCATCGCACAGGACATCGAAGTGCGGCCGGCGGGCACGCACAAGACTGCAGATGACGAAATTGCAAAACGCGCAGTCAATACGCTTGGCTGGCACGTCACCGTTCCGAAGGATGCGGTTCAGGTCAAGGTCCAGAACGGTTGGGTTACCCTGAACGGTCGAGTTGAGTGGCAATATCAAAAGACGGCGGCCGCCGACGCCATCCGCGATCTCTCCGGTGTCGTTGGCGTTTCCAACATGATCGAAGTGACTCCACGGGTCAGCTCGGCTGATGTCAAGAAGCGCATCGAAGACGCGTTCCGACGCGACGCCGAGATTGAGGCGAAGGGTATCAATATCAACGTCGCCGACGGCATGGTCACGCTGCAAGGCAAGGTCAAGACATGGTCGGAGCGACAGGCCGCGGAACATGCCGCGTGGTCGGCTCCTGGCGTCCACAACGTCGAGGACCGCCTCTTGGTCGGTTACTAGGCCGATCGCCGGGCAGCTTATCCATCAGCTGCCCGGCGACTGCCGCGATGCTATGATAAACACCCGGAGAACCGCGATGAAGAAGATCGATGAGGATCGGCCTGCCTGGCCGATGACAATAGCGCCTGAAAAAGTCTGCTACTTTATCCTCAAAGCTCGCCAGTTCGACGCCAAGGAAGCCCCGAGCGACGAGGATTCCTCCTCCAATCCCACGGACGACCGTATGATCGACATACTGGAAGACAGCAGCGACGATCCAGTTCAAGAGGAACTTCGTAGCGCCATATGGGCGCTCAGCGTCGACGAGCAAATCGATCTCGTGACTCTTGTTTGGCTCGGTCGCGGTGATGGCACCGTGTCCGAGTGGTCGAGCATACGCCGTGCAGCAGCGGACGCGCATAACAACCGTACGGCTGCATATCTTCTGGGCACTCCATTACTCGGTGACTATCTCGAGGAAGCCCTGTCGATGTTTGGCGAATCCTGTCAGGCCGTGGAAAACGAGCATCTCTAACGATCGCGCGGAATAGTCAAATCGCAACTATGCCGCGGGCTCGCGACAACTCTTCATCGCTGGAGCCGGCTCGCTTGCCACGTACTATGAGGGGTCACGCTCGATTGCATTTCAGGCAATGGGAGCCTACGGCCATCCGCGGCTCAGACAACGCCTGTTCGGCGGCATGACGCAATCGGTGCATGCACGGCATAGCTTTTGCCCACCATGGCTTCGGCAATGCCTCCGGAGGGTCGTCCGCACATGCATGACGCGATCCCGCAGCGATCGACATGGCAGAGGGTGGCAACAACGCCGACCCTTATTTTAGCATCCACTGGAATCGGATCCGTGCAACGCAGCCGCCCTCTCGGGATTCCGAACAGGATCACAAAATGACCCACCTCGACTTTGACCCAGCGCAATGACGTCACACGCCGGAATGCCGAGATTTGGTTCGAGGTGCGAGCCTCGATCGATTGTCTTCAAGGAGGAAATCATGAGTGATCTGAAGATACGTCGGGACATCCTCGACGAACTGGAATTTGATCCAAGCATTGACGCAGCCACGATCGGCGTCTCTGTGGAGAATGGCGTCGTGACACTATCTGGCCATGTAAAGAGCTACGCCGAAAAAACGGCGGCGGAAGCTGTTGCCCGGCGCGTGAAGGGTGTCCGGGCGATTGCTGAGGAGATCGACGTGCGTTGGCCCGAGCAGAAAAGGCATGCCGATGATGAAATCGCGGCGCGTGCACTCGATATCATTTCCTGGGATACTGCGCTGCCCGACGGCGCCATTGATGTCAAGGTCCAGCACGGATGGGTAACACTCTCCGGCGAAGTGCGCTGGCACTTCCAGCGCATGGCGGCTGAAAATGCCGTCAAAAAGCTCGGCGGCGTTGTAGGTGTGACGAATGCTCTAACCATCCGGCAACTTGTGGGCACGTCCGACATCAAGGATCGGATAGAGCGAGCTCTTCAGCGGAATGCCGAGATCGAGGCGGATAGGATAAGAGTTCGCGTATCCGACACCAAGGTCGTCCTCGAAAGCGACGTACATGCCTGGAATGAGCGGCAGGCGGCCGAGCAGGCCGCGTGGTCGGTTCCGGGCGTCGCCATCGTTGAAAATCACCTTCATGTCGGTTGACGCCAAAGGGAGGGGCGAGCCCCTCCCTTCCTGTGCCGCCGGCCCCCTTGATAACCTACAGCTGAGCCGCGACGGACACGGGATTGAGGCCAGATGGGTTAGCCTGCCTTGATCGCAATTTTCCGGTCATTCTTCTGCGCGTTGGCTGTCTTCGGCAGAACGACCTTCAAAACACCATTTGCGAAGGAGGCATCGATCTTCTCGGCATCGACGCCGTCGGGAAGCTGGAGGCTGCGCTGGAACGAACCATAGCGCCGTTCGGAGAGGTAGTATTCCTTCTCCTTTTCCTCCTTGCTTTCATGCTTTTCGCCTTTGACCGTCAGGATGCCGTCCGCGAGCGTCAGTTCCACGTCCTTCGCATTGATACCTGGAAGCTCTGCCGTGAGCTCATAGGCCTTATCGGACTCGACGAAGTCGATGGCCGGCATGCCACGCACGAAAGCATTCGGGAAACGTGCGAGTGTGCGATCGAAAAAGCCAGGGGTGAAGTCGTTGAAGACGCGATCAATTTCCGATCGCAGGCTCTCGAATGGCGCCCATCGCTCCATAGCGGGTGCCGCCTTCTTCTCCGTGCTCACAGGGAGCTTCCTTGCCATATCGGCCATATCATTTCTCCTCTTCGTTGCGAGGACCATTGGAGGACGACCTTGCCCCGGCCCTTTTCCAAATCGTCTTCGTAAGACGCGATATCATCAAAGACAGTGTTGCGACGTTGTTCATTGATCAGCATCAAAATGGCGCGCTGTCGCGCGTCCCGAGGCGATCGCGGTCGTCATCTTGCCGATCATGAAATCGATCGGCGCCCCCTTTGTTTTTGGTTAGGTGATCGGGGTCGTGGACCGATGCCTATCTTCAACTTGAAGGCTTGAACCTCTCCGCAGGCAAGCTCATACGTCAACGATTGCCGGCAAAAAATGAAGAAGTTCCGAGCGGTGTCAACCTTCACAAATTTTTCAACTATTCAAAGTATTGCCGCGGCGACATACATTAATTTGGTGCTTAATGATCAACCACTTGGATATGCCGACGGTCCTCTTCTTACAGAAGACATCTTATATCGCCGGAGCGTTGACCTTAGGGTATCTGCGGCTTACCTCGGCCGAAAGTCGCGGCGTAGGACTATTAGCAGCAAGCTTCATTATCCTAGCGACAGGTTCAACACTTGCAGGATATGCCGAAGTTCATCCCGCGCTTTATGGGCCTCTCAGCCTCATCAACATTGTTCTTGCCGTGCTGGGCTACTGCATGCTGGGATTGGCATTTATCGTGATCAGCAACCCCGATCGAAAGATAAACACCACACATATACTCATCCCCGCCGCACTAACGCTGGCAACGGGACTGATTACAGCGTTCCATCTGAACAACACGTATCGGGCGACGACCTTCACTTTTCTCGGTTGCTTGACGATGGCCGCCACGGCGGTTGTCGTGTTTCTCGATGCACATCGCGAGCCGCTTCCAATTCGGAAACTGATTGCAGCAATACTTGCAGCAGCCAGTCTTCTCTCATTGGTCATGGGTCTGGAGTTCTCGTTCAATGCCTTTCCTCTGCTCGATGTGGCGAGCGGCTTTTTTCTGATGATCCTTTCCAAGTTCGTGCTTGCGATTGCAATCGTGATTTTCATCAGCGAGCGCCAGCATATCAAGATTAAACACCTGGCCGACCACGACGCTCTCACGGGTCTTTATAACCGTCGCTTTTTCAACGCGAACACGCCCAGTCAGCCCGGCCATGGCGACGCCATTCTCTATCTAGATATCGATCACTTCAAACAGTTGAACGATCGCTGGGGGCATGCCGCAGGCGACGAAGTTCTCGCGACGATGGCTCGGGCGATGAAATCGATCTTGCCACAGTCGGCATTGCTTGCACGTCAGGGGGGAGAGGAGTTCATAGTTTTTCTCCCTGCAAAAGCCGGAGACGCGTTACTCCATGCCGAGCGGATTCGCCAAGCCGTCGCTGAGCTTCGCTATCCCACACTTGGGGCCGAGATGACTGTGACGACGAGCATTGGTATCGCAAGAGCTGTGCAGGAACATGCGGAGCTCTCGGATCTTTGCCGGGAAGCCGACCGGGCCTTGTATTTGGCCAAAGCCGCAGGCCGAAACCGTGTTTGTGACGCCGAACTCAACTCCGTTCCGGAGCATTGTCGGCGCTTAGGATGATGCAGAACCACGACCAGCCGCGGCCGCTTACTAAGCGGCCGAAATGACGGCCTTTGAATATGGCAAGCGCTCCCCGACATATAGAAGGTTTGATGCCAGACATGGCTTGCAATTCTGCTTACGGCAGAACCCCCCTTCTTCACGGAACTGTTCTACCCCGGGACTGGAAGACCACAACTATTGAACAGTTCATTCAGGTCGTGGATTCCTGTATCCGCTGGTATAACGAAAAGCGGATAAAAATATCCCTCGGCTCTCTCAACCCCATCGCATGCCGAAAGAGGTTCGGACGAACGATATAAAACCAGTCCAAGTTTTTATCCGGATCCCCGAGGGGTCAAATCAAGCCGGAATTCAACAGCCAGACGGCACGCGCTACGATCTCGACCGAAAACAGATGGTTCTTGTAAATCAGGGCTGCCTCGCTCATGTTGCCAACTATCGCAGCAACATTGATGAGAAATCAATGTGACAGCAACGTCAGCCGATCTCTACGACTACGCGACCACGGATGCGACCCGCAACGATATCTTCTGCTATTTTCGGCAACGCGGACATCGGCTCAATCCGCGTTAATGCCTGCAGGTGTAAAGGGTTTAGGTGCTGGCCAAGGATCTGCCAGGCACGTAGACGTTTCGCAACGGGCGCCATAACGGAATCGATGCCGAGCAGTGCCACATTGCGCAAGATATGCGGCAAGACCGTCGCCGGCAGATCTGCGCCGCCGGCAAGACCGCAAGCAGCCACCGCCCCTCCGTAGACCGTCTGGGACAGCACATTAGCAAGCGTCGTCGAGCCGACGGAATCGACTGCTCCCGCCCAGCGCTCTTTTTGCAGCGGGCCGCCCTTCTCGCTAAGCGCCGCGCGCTCGACGAATCCGGACGCTCCCAGCGAGGCGAGATAATCATGGGTTTCGGGCCGGCCGGTCGAAGCCGTAACCTTGTAGCCCTTGCTGGCAAGCAGGCTCACAGCCACCGAGCCGACGCCACCCGCCGCTCCGGTGACCAGCACTTCCCGATCGTCGACGCCGATCGTTCCCCAATCCTCCAGGGCATTGACGCAAAGGGCGGCGGTATAGCCAGCCGTTCCGATTGCCATCGCCTGCTCCAGGGAGAACTCCTGCGGCAGCGCAATCAACCATTCCGCCTTGACCCGCTGGTATCGGGAATAGCCGCCCCATTCGGTCTCGGAAAGACCCCAGCCGTTCAGCACAACCTTGTCGCCCGCAACCCATTTATCCGAGCGCGACTCGACGACAACGCCGGCAAGATCGATACCGCCAACCATCGGCGTGCGGCGCGCAATCCTTCCCTTGCCGGAAAGGGCGAGACCGTCCTTGTAGTTGACGGTGGAAAACGCAACTTCGACCAGAACGTCATGGTCGGGCAGATCGGCCAAGGTCAGTTGTCGGAAGCCGGCCTGCTGTTTGCCATCAACCGTATCGATCACCATTGCCGTAAAAGAATCTGACATGGAATTCCCTTGAACTTCAATGCTTCTGAGGATGTGAGCCGACTGGGTTCAGGACTGCGCCTGCTCGCTCGCCCGGCGGCCGCGCGCATCGAGCGCGGCGCTATAGCTGTCCCGCACATAGGCGAGGAGATTTGTGAGCGCCGCCGTTGCTTCACCGACATCGCGATTGCTGAGCGCCTCATGGATCCTCTGGTGGAAGGCAACGACCTGGCGGCGCTCGCGCACCCTGAAGACAATCATGTTCGTGATCGGAATGAAGGATTCGATCACGATGTACATCATCAGCTTCAAGGGGCCATTGCCGGTCGAGTCGACCAGGGCGCGATGGAACCGGACATCGGAAGCGCAGAAATCTTCGTCGCTGATATCCTGATCCCGCTGCAAGGCGATCTCAGTGGCCATAGCCTGCAATCCCTCTTCGCTGCGGTTTTCGCAGGCAAGCCGGCAGCAGATGGTTTCCGTCTCAAGCCTTGCGGCAATGATCTCATCGATATCGAAAGCACCGATACCGACGAGAAGTGTCGCGGCACCGGTAATCGCCTTCGACAGCCCCTCGGGATCGGGTCGCATCACGAAATTGCCGCCCAAGGGGCCGCGGCGCGAATGAATGAGGTTCTGCGCCGCCAGACGCTTCAACGCCTCGCGCACCGTCGGGCGCGAAATTCCAAAACTCCGGGCAAGATCCTCCTCCGTCGGCAAGCGCTCGTCGATCTTCAGGCGCCCGTCCAGGATCGCGGACTTGATATTCTCGGCGACCTGCTTGGCGATACCAGATCTTACCACTTCGTCATATCTAAGATTCATAGAGCTCCATCCTTCGCTCGAAAACATTGATGCCATGCCTTCGTCGAAAAGGCTATAGGTATTTAAATATAGGTTTGACAAATATCAGATAGGCGATAACCTGCCCTCGATCCAGATAACCAGGGGAACAGAATGGGCGGATCGATCGACCGGGCGCTCGTCGCACGTCCCTTATCTGCGACGTCTTTGCGGCTCTCAGAATTGTTGACCCGCCTCCACGACAGGCTGGACAAGAACGCTGTTGTCACGGGTCCGGATGTCGGTGACGCCTATTGCGCGGACGCAACGGACGAGCGCGGCGTGCGGCCGGCCGTTCTGTTTCGCCCAAGGGATACCGCATCGGTGTCGGCCATTCTTTCCGTATGCGACGCCCTCGGCCAGCCTATCGTCGTGCAAGGCGGACGGACCGGCCTTGCGGGCGCCGCGCGGCCCATGGCCGGCGAGGTAGCGCTGTCGCTGGAACGAATGAATGCAATCGAACCTGTCAACGAGGATGCCGGCACTGTGATCGCCCACGCCGGCGCGACCCTGCAGGCCGTTCAGGAGGTCGCAGATATCAATGGCTTCATGTTCGGCGTGGATATCGGCGCTCGGGGCACCTCCACAATTGGCGGCAACATCGCCACCAATGCCGGCGGCATTCGCGTCCTGCGCTATGGCATGTATCGCGCCCAGGTTCTCGGCCTGGAGGCCGTGATGGCAGACGGCTCCGTGCTGACCAGCCTCAAAGGCCTTTCGAAGAACAATTCGGGTTTCGATCTCAACCAGATATTCATCGGCAGCGAGGGCACACTTGGCGTCGTAACCCGTGCCTGCATGCGTCTTCATCCCAAGCCGCAGTCACTGGCAAACGCATTTTGCGCCCTCCCCTCGCTCGGTGCGGCAATCACGCTTCTGCGGCGTCTGCGCCAGAGGCTCGGACCGTCCCTCTCCGCTTTCGAAGTCATCTTCCCGGCTGTTTATGCCGGCGTTCTCAAGCGTACCGCCGCGCCGCCGCCTGTGCCGGCGGGTGCCGGAATGTATGCGCTCATCGAGATGCAGGGACAGGACGAAGCAGGCGACGAGGATCGCTTTGCCGCTGCGCTGATGGAATGCTACGAGGAAGGCATTGTCAGCGATGTCGCGGTTTCCCGCTCGCTGCGCGACTACCATGCCATCTGGAATTTGCGCGATGCCGCGAGCGAATTCATTTTCAGCATGGACCATGTCGCAGGCTTCGACGTCAGCCTGCCCATTTCCGCAATGCAGCGGTTCTTGGACAGGGCCACAGCCAAAATCGCGCATGTCGATCCCGCCGCTTCCATCTACATTTTCGGTCATCTCGGTGACGGCAATCTGCATTTCCTCGTTCGTACGCACCACTATGACCGCGTCGCGGACGCGACCTTTTCCTGTGTCGCCAGCGAAGGCGGATCGATATCGGCCGAACACGGTATTGGCCTTGAAAAGAAGAAGTGGCTGCCGCTGGTTCGCAGCCCGGCCGAGATGGCTGCCATGCGCCGTCTCAAATCCGCGTTCGATCCCAATAACATCCTCAATCCCGGCCGCGTTTTCGACATGGAACCAACGGCACCGGGGGAGCGCGCATAAATGTCCACTCTGCCCGTCGCCGCACACTCCAAAGATCGGCCCACGGCCTCCGCCGTGAAGACGCCCAGCCTCGATGATCGCTACGTGCTCGATCGGGGTAACATCCTCGTTTCCGGCACGCAGGCGCTCGTACGCCTGCCGATGATCCAGCGTCAGCGTGACCTTACGCGCGGATTGAACACCGCCGGCTATGTCTCCGGATATCGCGGCTCGCCGCTTGCCAGCTTCGACCGCGAAATGGCGCGCGCGAAGAAGTATCTCGACGACCATCACATCCGCTTCCAGCCCGGCCTCAATGAAGACATGGCCGCCACCGCCGTCTGGGGCACGCAGCAGACGGCGATGTTTCCGGGCGCCCGGTATGATGGCGTCTTCGCCATGTGGTACGGCAAGGGACCTGGCGTCGATCGCAGCATGGATGTGATCCGTCACGCCAACGCCGTCGGCACCAATCCGAATGGCGGCGTTCTGCTGCTCGTCGGAGACGATCACGGTGCCGTTTCGTCGACCCTACCGCACCAGAGCGAACATAATCTGATCTCCGCGATGGTGCCGCTCCTGTCGCCGGCCGGCGTGGGGGAATATATCGACTACGGATTGTTTGGCTGGGCGCTCAGTCGCTATTCCGGCGCCTGGGTCGGCTTCAAATGCCAGACTGAAATCGTCGAATGCACAGCGACGGTCGAACTCGATCCCGATCGGCCCGCCATCATCTATCCCGATGGTCACAGAGACCTCTCATTGCGATGGCCGGATGGCCCGCATGCGATGGAACGGCGGCTGGAAAACAAGATGGAGGCGATACACGTCTTCGCCCGTCAAAACAGCATCGACAGAGCGATCTGGGGTAGCACTGCCGGCAAAGCGAGGCTCGGTATCGTTTCGACCGGGAAATCATGGCTCGACCTCATGGGCGCGCTGGCAAGCCTTGGCATCGACGAGCGTCGGGCCGGCGAACTCGGCATCCGGCTTTACAAGATCGGCATGGTCTGGCCGATCGAACCAGAGGGTCTGCAACGGTTCGCCTCCGATGTCGAAACCTTGTTGGTGGTCGAGGAAAAGCGCGCGGTCATCGAAGACCAGATCAAGGCTCAGCTTTTCAACCTCGCGTCAGATCGGCGCCCAAGGGTCTACGGCAAATTCGGCCTGGATGGTCGACCGCTCTTGTCCGCGGCCGGCGAGATCAATGCGGTCGCGGTCGCAAGAGCGATCGTCTATCTTATCGGTGAGGCTCACACCGATCTGCTGGCCAGATCGCGCGATATCGAGGCGCTCCTCGCGGCAAGTGCCACGGAAACGCCGGCGCTGAAACGCGACCCTTATTTCTGCTCAGGCTGTCCGCACAGCATTTCCACCCGCCTGCCCGAGGGAAGCCGGGCATCCACCGGCATCGGCTGTCATATGATGGTAATCGGGCTGGAAGAGCGCAACACCTCGACCTTTACCCAGATGGGCGGTGAAGGCGGGTCGTGGATTGGCCTTTCCCAATTCACCGACGAGAAGCATATCTTCGTCAACATGGGCGATGGCACCTATTTCCATTCCGGGCTGCTTGCGATCCGCGCCGCGATTGCTGCCAAGGTCAACGCCACCTACAAGATCCTCTATAACGATGCCGTCGCCATGACGGGCGGTCAGAAACATGACGGAGAAGTTTCCGTTCCCGGCATTGTCGGGCAGATGCTCGCCGAAGGAGCGGCTCGGGTCGCTGTCGTCGCCGAGCGGCCCGATGTCTGGCAAGGCAATCTGCCGCGCGGCGTTACGGTCAACCACCGCGACGAACTGGATGCGGTGCAGCGTGAACTGCGCGAGGTGCCGGGCGTTACCGTGCTCGTCTACGATCAGGTTTGTGCTGCCGAAAAGAGGCGCCGGCGCAAGCGGGGCGCTTTCGCCATCTCCGACAAACGCGCCTTCATCAACGAGCTCGTCTGCGAGGGTTGCGGCGACTGTTCTGCTGTTTCCAACTGCATCTCCATCGAGCCGCAGGAAACGGAGTTCGGGCGCAAGCGGCGGATCAACCAGTCGAGCTGCAACACCGATCTCTCCTGCATAAAAGGCTTCTGTCCAAGCTTCGTCACCATCGAGGGCGGGACCATCCGCAAGCCGGACGCCAAGGCAGGCAAGCCAAGCTTCGACGACCTCCCTCTTCCGGCCATCCGAAAGATCACCGACCGGCCCTACAACATGCTGCTCGCCGGCATCGGCGGGACGGGCGTCATTACCGTCAGCGCCATACTGTCGATGGCCGCGCACATTGACGGCCTTGCGGTCCAGACTCTCGACCAAACCGGCCTTGCCCAGAAAAATGGGGCCGTCATCTCGCACCTGCGGGTCGCAAGGGCGCGAGAGCAGATCACATCCGTACGGATCGGAGCGGGGGAAAGCGATCTGGTCCTCGGCTTCGATATCGTCGTGTCAGCGGCCCAGAACGCCCTGTCCACATTCGCTGCCGGCCGTACCAAGGCCGTTCTCGACGATCATTTCGCGCCGACCGCCTCGTTTGTGCAGAATACCGCAATCGATTTTCGCCAGGAAGCGACGGTGAAGGCATTGCGCAGAGCGGCTGGGGACAATGCCATCAGCCTTATCGCCGCGACGAAACTGGGGGCGGCCCTGATGGGCGATGCGATCGCGGCCAACATGTTCCTGCTCGGCCACGCCTGGCAGCGTGGACTGGTTCCAATCAGTCTTGAGGCAATCGATGCGGCGATCGAACTCAATGGCACAGGCATTGCGATGAATCGCGCAGCCTTTGGCTGGGGCCGTCGCTCGGTGGTGGATCCGGAGGCTGTCAAACAGGCCGCCGCAATCGATCCGGACGAGGCGCCGGCCAGGCAGACGCTGGACGAGATTGTCGCCAAGCGCATCGAGTTCCTGACGCACTATCAAAGCGCCACCTATGCCGACAAATACCGCAAGCTGGTGACGACCGCCCGCACTGCCGAGGCCCAACTGAAGCTCGGAGAGGATTTTTCCGAGGCCGTGGCGCGCAATGCCTTCAAGCTGATGGCCTATAAGGACGAATATGAAGTGGCCCGGCTGCACAACGACCGGAGCTTCAAGGACAAGATCGCGGCGCAGTTCGAAGGTGATTTCGAGATCAAGCATCATCTGGCGCCGCCGTTCTTTTCCCGAAGGATCGACAAGCGCACGGGCAACCCGGCAAAGATTGCCATCAGCCACAAGCTCACTTTGCCGGCGTTTTCCGTGCTGGAGAAAATGCGCTTCCTTCGCGGCACGCCGCTTGATCCGTTCGGCTACACGCATGAGCGTCGCATGGAGCGAAAACTGGCGGCCGATTATGCGGCGTTGATCAACGACCTCGCAGCAAATCTATCACCGGAAAACCAGCAGCGCGCCATCGCGCTTGCCCAGCTCCCCGATCAGATCAGGGGGTTTGGCCCTGTCAAATCAGCATCGATAGAGCGTTTCGAAAAGAATAAGGCGGCCCTGTTGATGCAGGCATCGAGCACGCCATCGCAACCGGCTGACACCAGCGTAAAAAGGAAAAGCATATGAGCATAGCCGAGAGCTTCGAGACCATTCTCTACGACAAGGATGAACAGGACAAGTTCGCGACGATCACCATCAATCGGCCGGACAAGCTCAATGCGATGAACAAGACGACCGTGCGCGAGATCGACCGCGCCGTTGCGCTGGCCGTCGCCGACAAGGACGTCAACGCACTGGTGATCACCGGTGCCGGCCGCGCGTTTTCTTCCGGTTATGACCTGCAAGGCGCAGACTATGATGTCAGCATCGAGGACTGGCATGCCGACATGTCGGAAAATGCCCAGGCGCTTCTGAATATCTGGAAGGCGCCGATCCCCGTCATCGCCTCGGTGAACGGCTATGCGCTTGCCGGCGCGCTCGAACTCGTCATGTCGTGCGATCTGACGATCGCTGCCGATAACGCCAAGTTCGGCGAGCCGGAAGTCCGTCACAATTCCGGTCCGCCTGCCCTCTTCATGCCATGGCTGCTGGCCACCCGCGACGTGCGCTGGCTGATGTACACGGGCGATCTGGTGGACGCGGAAGAAGCGCTGCGGATGCACCTGATCAACAAGATCGTGCCTGCCGATCAGCTCAAGCAAAAGACCGAGAACCTGGCGCGCAAGCTGGCACGCATGCCAGTTCCGGCCATCAAGTTCGCCAAGTCCTCCATCAACAACCAGCAGATCGCCGCCGGCCTGATGACATCCTTCGATTACAACGTGCATGCCATCGCCGCCCTCCATGTCAGCAAGGACGGGCAGGAATGGATGCGCAATCTTCAGAAGATGTCGCTGAAGGAATATCTCGAATTTCGCGACGCACCCTTCAAGGGGCTCGACTGACATCATCTTCCTCGCTGGTTTGGCGATGCACAGCCACAACAACATGGCTGTATTTAACTCCGGAAAGGATCAGACAATGCAGATGGCCCCGTCCTCAACGCAGGATATGGACAGCATTCCGGTCATAGATATCTCGCCTTTCATCCATCGGACCGCCGGCAGCGATGCCGTGGTCAAGGCGATCGAGGCGGCCTGCCGCGAAACCGGCTTCTTCCTGATCACCGGACATGGTGTGTCCACGGAGGCAACCGCGCAGCTTTACAATCTTGCCCGCGATTTCTTCGACGAACCGCAGGAGTGGAAAAAGCAACAAGGCCGGGGAACCTCGATAAAGGGGGGCGTCGCCTTCTCCCCCATCGCGGATGAGGCACTGAGCGCCACGCTTGGGATCAAGACGCCGGGTGACTACAAGGAAAGCCTGAATTTCGGGCCACGCCTTCCGGGTGACGTCTGGCCCACGGTTCCACAAGGATTACAGGCCGCATTCAGCGCCTATTTTGCCGAGATGGAGGCGCTCGCTAGACATCTGCGGCGCGCATTCTGCCAGGCGATCGGGCTTGCGCCGGATTATTTCGAGCCAGCCTTTACCGACCACCTTTCGGCACTCCGCGTCATCAACTATCCGGAACAACAGGAAAGCCCGCTGCCCGGCCAGTTGCGCGCGGGCGTCCATACCGATTACGGCTTCATGACCATTCTGCGCTCGGAGGCATCGCCGGGAGGACTTCAGGTCCGCAGGCGCGATGGCGAATGGCTGGATGCGCCGAACGTCGAAGGCGCCTATGTCGTGAATATCGCCGATGCCTTCATGCGCTGGACCAATGACGAATGGCTCTCGACGCCGCATCGGGTTGCCAATCCACCCGGCGACTTCAAGGGAACGACACGGCGTCAGTCCATTCCCTTCTTTGTCAATCCGTCGAAAGAGACGCTCATCGAATGCCTGCCGCCCTTTGCGGCAAAGGCGCCGGCAAAGTACACGCCGATTACCTACGGAGACTATATCGCGCTGAAGACAAGCCAGGCCTTCAGCAAATCCTGAGCGCAAGAAGCGAAACATCGCCTAGCGCGCAGCAGCGACCGAAACATAGCCATGACAAGGGGAACCGAAATGATGAACATGAACAGGCGGCAGCTTCTTGCCGGAATGGGCAGCCTTGCCGCAGCAAGCATGATCAGCCTTCCTGCGCGCGCAAAGCAAGACACTCGTGGTGCCGACGCTCGGGGGTGCCTGGGAACAATTCTGGCGCTCGACGCTGGCACCCGCATTCACGGCAAAGAGCGGTGCCGCAGTGACACTCGATGCCGGCAACGGCCGTGTCTGGAGCGCCAACCTGCGGGCGGCGGGCGCTCAAAACCCGCCCTATTCTATCCTGATGACCAACGAGGCCTTCGCCTCCAGCCTGCGCAAGGAAGGCTTCTTCGAGAAGCTCGATCTGACGAAACTGTCGAACTACAACGATCTCTACCCTCTTGCGAAGAAGACGGATGGCTGGGGTGCCGTGGCCATGGTCTCGCCGATCGGCATCGCCTACCGAACCGATATGGTCAAAACCCCGCCGAAGGGATGGAAGGATCTCTGGGAAAACCCGGAGTTCAAGGGTCGCATTGGCCTCTACAATTTCGCCAATACTGCCGGCAAGATGGAGCTGATGCTGGCATCGAAAATCTTCGGCAAGGATCAATACGACATCGACGCCGGCTTCAAGGCGCTGGAAAAGCTCGGCCCCGTCATACAGGCGGATTTCAATCTGTCGACGGGCCTTGCAGCCGGCGAATTCGTCGTTGCGCCCTTCGACTTCGGCGAGGTGGCGCGCTTGCGATCCCAGGGGCTGCCGATCGATGTCGTCGTTCCCGAAGAGGGCATGCTGATGTTCGACCAGACGCTGAATATCCTTGCCCATGCCCCGGAAAAGGAACTCGCCTACCAATATGCCGACTTCCTGCTTTCTCCGGAGGGGCAGATACCGCTCATGAAGCAGTTCTTCGTCTCCCCCACCAATTCCAAGGTGGTGGTCCCGGCCGACCTGCAAAAGGACGTGCCGATCTCGGGCGAGGCCATGGACAAGATCCTGACATGGGACTGGAACTTCATGAACCAAAAGCAGGCCGAGTTCTCGGAGACCTGGGCAAAGGTCATGCGCTAGGCGCGCCCTGACGATCCCCTCGCTATGTGCCGGCCCGCCTCTAGGCGGTCCGGCCCCTCTCCCGACATGGTGGCATGGACGCGGTCGCCGCCGACAGAATTTGGAAGATCGATCATGACAGAGGTGAGCATCGAAGCGCTGACCAAGCACTATGGGGCATCTCTTGCGGTCAACGGCATCTCCGTGAAAATCGCAAAGGGTGAGTTTATCTCCCTTCTTGGCCCTTCCGGCTGCGGCAAGACAACTACGCTGAAAATGATAGCCGGCTTCGAGGACGCCACATCGGGCGCGATCCGTTTCGATGGGCAGGACGTCGTGCATGTGCCTGCCGAAAAACGCGACATTGGCATGGTCTTCCAGAACTACGCCCTGTTTCCGCATATGACCGTCGCGCAGAACCTGGCGTTCGGACTGGAGATGCGCCGCAGACCGAAGCGCGAGATCGCTGAGCGCACGGCGCGTGTTCTCGACATGGTACAGCTCTCCGGATATGCCGACCGCTATCCGCGCCAGCTTTCCGGCGGACAGCAACAACGCGTTGCCCTTGCTCGAGCGCTGGTGATCGAGCCCCGAATTCTCCTTCTCGACGAGCCGCTAGCCAACCTCGACGCAAAGCTGCGCGAGGAGATGCGCATCTTTATCCGCGATCTTCAGAAGCGTGTTGGCATCACCACTGTTTACGTGACCCACGATCAGGCCGAGGCGATGACCATGTCGGATCGTGTCGTGGTCATGTTTGGCGGACAGATCGCCCAGTATGGCGCACCAGCCGATATCTACGATCGGCCGGCCAGCCTCGAAGTCGCGCAATTCGTGGGGCAGGTCAACATCCTGTCCGGTCGGCTGCTCTCCACCGACGCCAACAATATTTCGGTCATCGATACAGCATTCGGTACGGTCAGGATCTTCAATGCTCCGAGGTCGCCCGATGAGGCCGTGACACTGGTGCTGCGGCCCGAGGCCGTCGAGCTGTTTCCCGAAAGTGCGGGGCAGGCAGGCGTACCGGCTACCGTCACTGCGAGCTACTATTCAGGCAGCCTGATCGACTATCTGCTGACGCTCGACAGTGGTGACACCATCAATGTCCAGACCTTCCCTCGCAGCCGTTTCTCTCCGGGCGACCGTGTCACCGTCAAGGTCGATGGCGATCGCTTCTGGGCGCTCGGAGCTGCCGCATGAGCCTTCGAGCGAAATCTCTGAAGCCCTTTGCCCTGATCGCCCCAGCTGTTCTGCTGCTCGGTGTCTTCCTGGTATTGCCGTACATCAACATCGTGGTCATGAGCCTGCGCAATCCGGGGAGCGGGACGCCCTATGCGCCCGGCTTCACCCTCTCAAACTATCTCAGGCTCTTTGCCGACAGCTTTTATCTGGAGCAGACCGCAAACACGTTGGTGATCGGCTTCATCACCACCTTTGTCTGCTTTGTCCTCGGCTTCCCCGTCGCCTGGCAGCTTGCGAAGACCCAAATGCGTTTTCGCGGCCTGGCCTATGGCCTCGTGCTCTCACCGCTTCTCGTCGGCATCGTCATCCGCAGTTATGGCTGGACGATCCTACTCGGCAATAACGGCATGATAAACCGCACGCTGATCGGCTTCGGCCTGATCGATCGCCCGCTTGCCCTGATGTATAACTCCCTTGGGATCGTGATCGCGCTGGTGCACGTCTTCCTGCCCTTTATGATCCTGCCGCTCATGAGCGCGCTGCAGGGGATAGACCCTTCAATCGAAGCGGCCGCCCGGTCGCTTGGTGCCGGACGCATCACCGCCTTTCGAAGAATTGTTCTGCCGCTGGCGATGCCCGGCATACAGGCCGGCTGCATACTGGTCTTTGTCCTGTCGCTCAGCGCCTACGTCACTCCTTCCTTGATCGGCGGCCTGCGCGTAAAGACGATGGCGGTCAGCGTGGTCGACGCCCTTATCGATACGTTTCAATGGCCCTTCGGCTCGGCCATGGCACTGATGCTGTCTCTAACCGGGGCGATGGTGGTGATGCTGTTTGCCAGGCTCACCCGCATGAAATGGAAGGCGAATTGATGGCAAGGCACCTCCTCACCGGCTATTGCCTGCTGATCTATGCCTTTCTGCTGCTGCCGATCCTCGTGGTCGTCGGCGCCTCTTTCAATGCTGGTGCCTTCCTGACGTTCCCGCCACAGGGACTTTCATTTCGTTGGTATGTGGTGTTCTTTCACAACGAGGTCTTCCTCAACGCCATCAAGACATCGCTCTGGGTGGCCGCGGTCTCGACAGTGATCTCCTCGATCATCGGCACAATGGCGGCGATCTTCTATGTCCAGCACGCCGGACGCTGGAAGGAAAGCATCCGCCTCGCCATGCTCCTGCCGCTGCTGCTGCCGGAAGTGCTGACGGCCATCTCGCTGTTGTTCTTCGTCTATTCGATCGGCATGGGCACACGGACGATCGCAGCGATGATCATCGGCCATTGCCTCATTACCCTTCCCTTCGTCTTCATCAACGTTTCGGCGGCTATGGAGTCCTACGAACCGTCCTGGAGCCTGGCGGCCAAGAGCCTTGGCGCGGGACCACTGACGCGGTTTCGCCGCATCATGCTGCCGCTGATCAAGCCAGGCGTGATTGGCGGATGCCTGTTCGCCTTCATCATATCCTTCGACACGTTCACGATATCCTTCATGCTGAAGAATGTCGGCACCGCCACGCTTCCAATCCAGCTCTACGATTATCTACGCACAAACTTCACACCGGAGGCAGCAGCAGTTTCAACGGTATCCATCGTGCTGACCTTGTTCATCGTCGTCCTGTCGGAGAAAGTACTGGGACTGCGCATCCACCGATTCTAGGGTATTTTGCTGCTTTTTCACCCTCCGCTTGGCGACGAACGAATTCGCCGCTGACTCAGCGAGGGTCGTGGCAACCCGAAGGCCGGCGCGGTCGCGTTTTCCGTGGTCGATGATTGGTCTCATCTGACACTTTCAGCCTACGGGATGACGACCATCGTTGACCGGTCATCAACGACCAGCGCAGATCATTCTCCGCTATCGACGAGCTTCCGAGAGGACGGGGACGTAAAGCGGACTGAGGGTTGCTGCAAACGTTGCCGTCAGGTGGTCGGCATCCTTATAGAGCGGCAGACCGTTTCGCACCGCATCGCAACGACCATTGCTACAGAGAGAGGGAAGAGGGTCGATGAGCGCAGCTCCATATCGTGCCGCCAGACGTGTCAGGATCGCGTGCGAAAGCGCCTGCCGCTTCTCGATATAGTCCAACGGCGGCGCGACGTCCGTCGATGTGCCTCGCATTATCGCCTTGGTGACGGCCTCAGGCATGTACCGCCCCATCTCCGGAACATCCGAGACCAGCACGACCCTCGTTCCCTGCTTGGTCAGCTCCGCCACTAGGCGATCCAGCGTTTCGACGACGGATGCTGATCGGTCGTCCAACGGAGGCGGCACCGACGGGTCGAAGTAAGGTCCCTCGTTCGGCAACTCGGCATCGTGGACATATTTGGGCCAGTAGGCCACCAGGAAAACCAGGGGAATATGTTGTGCCGCAATCAGATCGTGCACTGCTCCATTGAAGTCGCCGCAGAGCCTGGTATCGCCCCGAGGTGTGAGCTGAACACCCGGCAAAGGAGGGCACGACGAATGTCCTGCAAAGAGGCCGGTGATGCCAACCAGTTTCGCAGCCGCATCGATGGCCGGCGCCATCGCGCCGGAATGGGAATCGCCCCAGACGACAAATGATGGTTTGGCAGAGCCTTCGAAACCGAGCGGACAGAGCTTGCCTGCATAAATATCTGCCACAGAGGGCCCGGATTTATCGGAGTCGGCAAAACACGGCGGTAGGCTGAATCGGCTTTGATCGTACGTGGAAGCGTACACCGTCCGGGCATCCGCGGGCAGCCGATCCGGCACACCGCGATGATGAGCAACATAGTCTCCGAATCCGACTGAAGCGATCAGGACCCCCGCGGCGCTTGCGAACATGGGTATGCGCTTCACAAAGCTGGCGCGTCCACGGAACGGCTGCTCCACGAAACGCCAAGAGATGGTGGCGAGAACGAGCGATGCGATAACGATCAAACTGCCCTGCAGCAGGGAAAGCTGGCGTCCCGCGACCTCCCGGCTGAATACGATGATCGGCCAGTGCCAGAGATAAAGGGAGTAGGAGATCAGCCCCACAAAAACCAATGGTCGGGATTGCAGGAATCTGCCCGCAGGCCCCGTCTCGTCTCGGCCATGGATAATCAAGGCCGCGCCGAGGCAAGGCAGCAGCGCCGCCGGGCCGGGAAACAGCGTCTGGTCGCTGAAGCCGAATATGGCAATGGCTACCAGGAGGATGCCACCCAGGCCCAGCCCTGCCCGCAGCGCCGACTGCTGCGGCACCGGTATTGCATTGAGGGCCAGCAGCGCCCCAAGGAGGAGCTCCCAGGCGCGAAACTGAAGGAGATAGAATGCCTCGGCCTGCGACCGAAATAGCATCCAAGTGCAAGCGACCAACGATACGGCCAGCAAGCCTGTCACGATGAGCCTAGCACGCCGTCGCGCAAATCGGTTGATCAGCAGCAACAGCAAGGGAAACAGGATGTAGAACTGCTCTTCGACAGCAAGAGACCAGGTGTGCAGCAGCGGCTTCATCTGCGCGCCGATGTCGAAATATCCGCTTTCCTTTTCGAACTGGATATTCGAGGTGAACAGGGCGGCCGCCTTCAAACTGCGGGCGAAGTAGACAAATTCGGCTGGCATCAGCAGAAACCAAGCCGCGATCGAGGAAGTGGCCAGGACAGTAAACAATGCCGGGAAAATCCGGCGGATACGGCGCTCATAGAATCGAACGAGACTGAACTCGCCCTTTGCGATCTCGCTGGAAATCAGCGATGCCATCAGGAAACCAGAGATGACGAAAAATACGTCGACGCCGACGAAACCGCCGCCGAAGCCGGGTACGCCCGCGTGGTACAGAACCACCGGAATAATAGCCAGAGCCCGGAGACCATCGACATCCCGGCGATAGTCAAGACCGCTTGACCCATGTCCGTGCGTTGGTGCTAGAGGCAACGAGCGCCGAAGAACAAGATTCAATTTCAACTCTCCAAATGCACCGCGATGCGCACACAGCCGCAACGTGTCTCTTTTAGGCAAATAGTCCCATTGGCTGACGTAAAACTGAAGATTTGAGCTTCGCGGCCTCAAGCTCGGCATTCTGATCGACCTCGACGTTCAACTGGGTTTAGCCAGGAAAGCAAGATTGCCTCCCTATGGCGCCGACAGGGGCAGGATACGTTCTGGCGCGGACCTTGAACCCTGGCGTCATCGGAGGCCCAAAGTCTAGCTATGGGTGCCGGTCTTTCATTCTGGACCTTAGCCCTGTTGTGTATCACACTCTTTTGGTGCGCGAGGGAGCCCGGAAGGCGATAAAAGTTGTTGGCTTGGTGCTTCATTGAAATCCGTAATCACAAGCGACAGCGGATATGCCACTGTTATCCTGGTTGTGGGGCAAAAGGGGGGCGGGCATATAACTTCGCTTGGCGGGACCCGTTGCCCTCTAGGCCAGGATCTCTACCCTTCAATATTCTTTGTATAGGTTGCTATTAGCACCCATTTGGAAATAGCTTCTCGCGCGTCTGGAGATTGCGATGAACCTTAACCAAGTCACTGTGACTATGCCCGATCTGGATGAAGGATGGCGTTTCTACTGCGCACTCGGTCTTGTTCCCATCGTGGATACGAGACCCAACTATGTTCGATTTATTTGCCCTGACGGCGACAGCACTTTTTCGCTACATAAGGGCGAAGCGGCTGGCAATGGCACCACGATCTATTTCGAATGCGATGACGTTGATACTCAGTACGAAAACCTCGTTGCCGCGGGCATAACCTTTTCGTCGCCGCCCCAAGATCAAAGCTGGTTGTGGCGCGAAGCAGAGTTGTTTGACCCTGGCGGAAACCGCATACTTCTGTATTTTGCAGGACAAAATCGGATCAATCCGCCATGGCGAATTCGCCCCTCCAACCCGTAGCATCTGGACGGGTTGGCCCCAAAAGAATCATCTCATTGGATAAACCGACGGCGGGCTTGGCATATGCTAGATGTCCGGCACTCGCCCATGGTTGACAGCTCTGGTCGATCGAATTGAACAGAGAGGTGTGCATAAGCGCTCGCTTAAAGCTGATTGTTCGGTTGGCGATTCCAATTTTCAACCCTGACGTGGCGGTCTTAAATGGACGCGAACCGCTGACCACGTCTATTCTCCAAACGGAAGTTCAACTTCTTCGCGGTTTCTTTTTGCGCCCTCGATCAGGACCATCTTGAACCGCTCGGCATCTTGTGCCGGCAGCATTCCCGCCCCTGTTCGAATACCTTCTTGCCACGCAGGCCCCCGCTCCCATGCTTCGTTGTAGACGAGCGCCAAGTCAGCAGATCGCCTTGTCTGCTGTAGGGCTTCAAAGAGCAGTGCAGCTTGACGAACGTCCTTCTCTCGCTTCGCTGGCCCCTGCCCGTCAGTGTTTCTGCGGCTGGCGACGATGAGCTTGTGGACCGCATACCGGGATGGGTCAGGGACGACGACTGGGACACCGCTTCGGTGGAGCAGCATTGTCCTGACGGGCTCCCTTATGAGGAAGTCGAGAAAGCGTAGCGGATCCGCGCTGGCGCCGCCACGGGCAGGCATCGTTGCCGGCTGGTCGACGTACTCATCCGAACCACGATTCGATGTCAGGAACTCAACCCTGTAGCCCTCGGCATTCTGAAAGGCCGACGAGGCCACGGATCCCGATCGATGTGGAACTGGGCGGAAGCTGGCGTCGACGCCCTGCAGCAGCTCAAGGATCGGCGGCAGACTATCTTCAACCTCCCGACTGATGGCATAATCCTGAGCGATGTCAGCATCGCCGGTCAGGATCGCGGCCATGGGAAGGCGGACGCCAAGTAGTCCCGAATAGCACTGAAAGGCCACCGTCCCGATGAGAACACCCCGGAGTCGAAAGAGACCGCCATCGGCAAGAGCCTCAACGATGTCGCCCGACATGGCGTCAGGGGCGATCATACCACCGTCGCGTGTCAGGGTATTTACCAAGCGTCTGCGAGCGCGTAGGTCATCCTTGTCCCGCTTATGATCAGCTACGCGCTGCGCGATAACCGGATCTTCAGCAGG
The DNA here is from genome assembly GCF_012275435.1 of Rhizobium sp. SG741. Taxonomy (NCBI): domain Bacteria; kingdom Pseudomonadati; phylum Pseudomonadota; class Alphaproteobacteria; order Hyphomicrobiales; family Rhizobiaceae; genus Rhizobium; species Rhizobium sp. SG741. The sequence goes on along the minus strand of NZ_JAAZQP010000009.1, from coordinate 33,373 downwards.
ACCGACGTAACGACGTTTCGTGCCGCCGTGTCCGTCCGGGATGTCGAAGTACCAATATTTGCGCCCTTTGATGTTCGCCGGGGTGAACCTACCCACCGGGGGGAAATCGGCTGTCCATGCGGCGTCGAGCGAGCGCTGACCGAGCTCGGCGAGCATCGTCTGGTACATGAGGTCGATGGACTTCATTAGCTCGACTCCGAGCGTTATACTTTTTTTCAAAAACAGTATAACGATCGAGAGGATAGCTCGCAAGATAGGATGCGAGCTCTATCTCCTTGAAAGGATAGGAACTAACGACCCAGTAATCGCCTTCGGAGCTTACCTCTAACCCCATTCGCGATCATGCGCATGAAATCAGTAGCGACAGAGAATCTTGGCAAACGGTCTTCCAAGCCTTGATCATCAATGCGCATCGATCTAACGAGGCGCGTCAGAAGTTCTAGTACGTGACAACAACGTTGAGCAAGCGCTCCGTTTTTTGAAAAAGAAGTTGCAGCGCGAGGGCGTTTTCCACGAGGCCCGACTTCGGGAGCGTTTTGAAAAGCCCTCCGAAAAACGTGCTCGCGAAAAGGCTGAGGGTATCAGGCGTGTCCGCAAACTCGCTCGCAAAAAGCATGAGCGGGAAAGCGGTATTTCGAGCCCCAAAAAGCTGAGCGCCTCTGCTCGCTAGAGTGTCGGTTATGGATGGCCAGCGCTTCAGAAAACATCGAGTATGATGCGCCGTCATTGACGGAATAGGAGCCGATCCATGACGATTTCAATTTTGGGCATCGCTGGAATGCACAACGATAGTCCTGCGGTTTGCGATACCGATCGAACGCCGACCGTATCGCAGCACAAGTTCCCCCTACTACCCACTTTCAAGCAGGTAGCGGCACGCGACAACGCCCGTGACGTTCGATCACGTCTATCCAAGCGAGAGAGTCGCGCCTGTCGACACGTCAAACAAGTGCATCTGGTTCATATTGAACGACAGTGGCATCGCCGTCTGAGGCTTAGGTCCGCTTTCCGGATCGATGCGGGCGCACAGGTTGGCGTCGCCGATGGAAAAATAGACCATAGTCTCCGGACCGAGAGGCTCTACCAGATCGATCCTCGCCTCAACGTCTGCAAAGCCTGGGCGCTGTTGACGATGGCTAATCGATTCTGGCCGTATACCGAAAATGACTGATTTTCCAGCATGGCGCGCATACTCGTTGACGCGCGCATCGGGAACCAGAAGCTCGGCGCCGTCCGCCAGAGCGACGGCAACTCCCCCGCGGCTCGAAACCAAATGCGCCGGAAGGAAATTCATCGACGGCGAGCCGATGAAGCCGGCGACGAACTGGCTGACCGGGCGGTGATAGAGTTCCTGCGGCGGCCCCGCCTGTTCGATGGCGCCGCCATTCATCACCACAACGCGGTCGGCCATGGTCATGGCTTCGACCTGGTCGTGAGTGACATAGACCGTCGTGGTTGGGAGTACCTGGTGCAGTCGCTTGATCTCCGTACGCATCTGAACGCGGAGCTTCGCATCGAGGTTCGACAACGGCTCGTCGAAGAGGAAGACCTTAGGATTGCGCACGATCGCCCGCCCCATCGCGACGCGCTGGCGCTGGCCACCGGAAAGCTGGCCCGGACGCCTGCTCAGGAGTTCGCCGATATGCAGCGTTTCGGCAGCGCGGGCGATACGCGCATCGATCTCGCCTTTCGCCAGCTTCTGCTGCTCCAGGCAAAAAGAGATATTTTCACGCACCGTCATGTGCGGATAGAGCGCATAGTTCTGGAACACCATGGCGATATCGCGCTTTCCAGGCCCCAGGCGATTCACGACCTGGTCGCCAATGACGATATCGCCCGCCGTAATATGTTCGAGACCCGCGATCATGCGCAACGTGGTCGATTTTCCGCAGCCTGACGGCCCCACGAAAACCACGAATTCATTATCCTCGATTTCAAGGCTGATGCCCCGGACGGCTTCATAGATGCCGTAGGATTTGACGACGCTTTTCAGTTCCAGTCGTGCCATCGTTTTCTCCTATGATTCCTGCAGCCAGATCGCCATCGCTCCGGCCTCGCGATTGGCCCAGAGATGGTAGGGGATCGCCTTGAACGGCCTCTTCTTCAATGCGGGCGGTGCGGTGCGATAAAGCGCATTCTCCCAACCGGCATCTTCGGCCTCGAGCGCCGTGCCCTCGAGAACTGCAGCACCACCGAGAAGTCCTGCGTCGTAGCGAACCGAAATCTCCGACGTTGCCGGCAGGCGAAGCCGCTGCGGCTCGCCGCCAAGATCGGTCTCCTCGACGCAATAGACGACCGGGCCGCGCCGCAAGGCGACGCGTCCGCCATCTTCCGAGACGGCCGGGTGGGCGTAGATGCGGTCGACCGGCATCGACAGGCTGATGCGGACTTCGTCGCCGTTCCGCCATTCCCTTGTGATCGCCGCATAACCGTTCGTCACGCATGCGCCGAGATCGACGGCCATGCCATTGACGAGGATCTCAGCGCTCCGGCACCATCCGGGGATGCGCAGATGCAAGGTGAAGTGGCTCGGCTGTTCGAGCGCGAGCTGCAGCCTGATGTCGCCGTCCCAGGGATATTGCGTCTCCTGCTTGAGACGAACGAAGGTGTCTCCGATCATCAGCTCAGCGGAATTGGTGCCATAGAGATGAACGGCGAGTTCACTATCCTTGGTGGAATAGAAATACTGCCCGAGTGACGTGATGAAGCGGGCGATATTCGTCGGGCAGCAGGGGCAATAATGCCATTTCCAGCGGCGGTGCTGCCCGTGGCTTTCCAGCACATTTTCATAGAAATAGTGCTCGCCGTCGCGGGAGATGCCAGACAGGGCTCCGTTGAACAGCACGGTTTCCAACCTGTCGGTGAATTTGCTGTTGAGATCGATCTGGGCCATGCGGTGGCTCCAGAAGCCCAGTGCGACCGCGGCGCATGTCTCGGCATAGGCCGTTTCGTTCGGCAGATCGAACTCACGGGTAAAACCCTCGTTGGATGCGGACGGACCCAGGCCGCCGGTCACATAGAGCTGCCGGCCGACGAGATTGTCGTAGAGGCGCTCGCAGGCTTCTTTCAGTACCGGATCGCCGTTTTCGACAGCCAGATCCACCATCGCCGAGAAAAGATACATGGCGCGGACCGCATGGCCGACCACCTGTTGCTGCTCGCGCACCGGCAAGTGAGCCTGGCTATAGGCATATGTCTTGTAGACATAATCTTGCGGATCTTCGCCGCGGTTGCGCGCCTCCTCGTCGTAATAGGACGGCATCTGGCCGCGTTCGTCGACGAAATAGGTCGCAAGCTTCAGATGCCGGGGGTCGCGCGTGACGCGGTAGAGCTTGACGAGCGCGAGCTCGATTTCTTCGTGGGCGTCATAACCTCTCAGCTTGCCGGGCTCCCGGCCGAAGGTGTCAATGATATGGTCGACGGCGCGGATCATGACATCGAGGAAGCGGCCCTTCCCTGTTGCTTCATAGTAAGCGACGGCTCCTTCGAGCAGATGGCCCATCGAATACATTTCATGCAGGTCACGCAGATTGGTCCAGCGCTTTTCCGGTTCGCGGCGAATGAACCAGCTGTTGAGATAGCCATCCGCCATCTGACCTTGTTCGAGCTTGGCAACGATATCGTCGATCTTCGCCTCAATCTCGGCGTTGGGATGGGCCTTCAGCGTGTAGCTAGCAGCCTCGATCCATTTGCCAAAGTCGGAATCGAAAAAGTGCTGCATCGACAGGCCACTCGGCTGGATCGGGCGGACGAGCGGTCCGGCGGGCCTGTCAAAATCGAGCACTTCCAGGAAGCCCTCTTCCTCCAGCCGCTTGTGCTGGGTGGGAATGGTGACGTTGCGCACCGTTTCGCTCCAGCCCTGCCAGAAGCCGCCATCGAAGACGACGCTGGAATGATCGGCAGGCAGATAACGCTTGAGGCCTGTGAGCGGTGCCGGTTGAACGCGAGGTGAACTGGACATGACAACTCCTTCAGCGGAACGACCGCTGTCATTTCACGGCGCCAGCCGTCAGGCCGCGCACGTAGTATCGTTGCAAGAGAAGAAAGAGCAGGATGCAGGGGACCATTGTCACGGCAATGCCGGCCTGCAGCGCGCCCCAATCGATGATGCCGTAAATGCCCGAGGAAACATTGACCAGCATGATCGGCAGGGTGAACTTGTTCTGATCGGAAAGAAAAATCAGCGCCGCCAGGAACTCGTTCCATGAGTTCAGGAAGGCAAACATGGCGATCGTCGCAACCCCGGGCAATGCGATCGGCAACATGATCCGCCGCAAAATCGTCGCCTGCGAAGCGCCGTCGATCCGCGCCGCCTCGATCAACGCCTTCGGCACCGCATCGAAGGCATTGCGCATCATGAAAACGGAAAAGGGCAGCTGGAACGTCACATAGATCAGCACCAGTCCAAAGAGATTGTTCTGCAGCCGCAAGGCCTTCAGGATCAGGAAGAGCGGCGTGAGGATCGATTGGAACGGGATCATCATCGTCGCCATGATCAGCACGAAGAGCGCGGATTGCCCCGGAAAGCGGAATTTCGAAAAGCCGTACCCCGCCGGAACCGATATCAGCACCGTCAACAACACCGTTCCGGTGGCGATCAGCACCGAATTGCCGGCATAGACGTACCATCCGGCTCCGACATGCTCGAGGCGGCGGTAGTTCTCCAGCGAGAAGGTCTTCGAGAATAGCGCCGCCGGATTGGCAAGCGCCTCGGCCGCAGGCTTGAAGGAATTCGCGAAGGACCACACGATCGGCATCACAAAAAAGACGGCAAAGACAAGAGCCACGAGAATGAAGGCGAGATAGCCGAGCCGCTCGCCCGCAGGCTTGGGCGCAAGCTTGTAGTTTAGCCGGTGCATTAGCCTTCCTCCGGACGCTGGCGAAGAAAGACGAACTGTATCGTGCTGATCGCTACGAGGACGACGAGAAGCGCGAACGAGATCGCCGAACCGTAACCCAGGCGATATGACGAGAACGACGCGAGATAAATCGAGAACACCGCCGAGATCGTGCTGTTCTCCGGCCCGCCCTGGGTGATGATGAAGAACTGGTCGAAGGCCAGCATCGACGAGGTCACGTTCAGCACGAGCGCCAGCACCACCGAATTTCGCATCAGCGGCAACGTGATCCGGCGGAACCGGCTCCAGACATTGGCACCGTCGATCTTGGCGGCCTCGATCACATCATCAGATATGCTCTGCAGACCTGTCAGCAGGATGATCATGGTGAAACCCGCCGTCTTCCAGACGACCATCAGAATGACGACACCAAGTGCCGGCCAGAAGCTTTGCAGCGGCCTCGGGGCGCTGTCGATAAGCCCCACTCCCCGCAGCAGCTGCGCGAAGACGCCGCTGTCTGGATTGAGCAGCCACATCCACAATGTCGATGCGGCCCCGAACCCGATGACGACGGGCATGAAGTAGATCGTGCGGAAGAAGCCGGCAATGCGAAGCGGCCGGTCAACAAGCAGCGCGAGCGGGAAAGCCACCAGGAAGATCGCAGCAGTCACCAGCACGGTATAGAGCAGCGTGAAACCCAGGGAATGCCAGAGTTGGACGTCGCCCATAAGCTCGGCATAATTGGCAAGGCCGATGAATTTGGTCCGGCCAAGAAGCGGCCAGTTGTAGAAGCTCATCCAGATCGTCATCACCAGGGGGACGAGGAAAAGTACGACGATGAACAGAAGACCCGGCAGGATGAACGCGAGACCAAGCCATCCCTTCGGTTCGGGTTCTCCGCTGGAGATGGCTCGCGTCTCATTGTGACGCATCGACGATCTCACGGCTGTTTCCCCCTTGGTTGACTATCGACATGTTCGGTCAGAAAGGCAGGGCGTGTTCGAACGCCCTGCCGAAATCGCGGGCGACACCACTCAGTTCGGATTGGTCCGCTTGAGAATGCGGGTAAAATCGGCCTGTGTCTTGGCGATCGTTGCATCGACATCGTCGCCGAAAATCGTGCCTTGAATCAGGTTGAGGAAGGGACCGGTGCGGCTGACGAAAAGCTCATCCGAGGAGAAGGTGTAAGGCGTGCGTGCCTTGGCGAGAATGTCGTAGGCGACGAGATTGCGCTTGTCGAATTTCGCATAGGCTTCGGCGGCGAGATCGGTGCGCGACGGCATGCCCGATTCCTGGGTAATGTAGACCTGCTGCTCGGGTTGCATATAGAAATTGACGAAGTCGAGCGCGACCTTCTTCTTTTCCGGGCTGATGCCCTTGATGAGCGCAAGCGTGTCACCACCCGCGAAGCTCGATTCACCGCCCTTCGGCCCCGGGATCGGCGCGACGTTGAACTTTACATCCGGATATTTGCTGGTCAGCAGGTTAACGATGTAGGAGCCGGTCATCAGGATCCCGACCTTGCCCGAAGCGAACGCTTCGACGGCATTGTTGCCGTTGCCGGAACGGGATGTGGGATGGATCGCACCCGCCTTCCACATATCGCGGTAAGCCGCGATCGTCTCGCGCAGCGCCGGTGTATCGACGGTTGCTGCACGCCCGTCATCGCTCAGGACGTCGGCATTTGCGGCCCAGAGATGCGGCAGGAAGTCATAGATCAGCCAGCTTCCCGAATTGGCCACGAAATAAAAGCCATAGGTCTCGTTGCCGAGCGCCGTGATCTTCTTGGCGTCAGTGGCGATTTCCTCCAGCGATGCCGGCGCCTTGTTGGGGTCGAGACCGGCCTTTTTGAAGAGATCGGTGTTGTAGGCGATGATCGACGCATCCGGCAGTGCCGGCACGCCGTAGATCTTGCCGTCATAGGTGGCAAGCCGGATATGGGACGGGCTCATCGCCTGGGAATATGGCAGGCCTTTCACAAAGTCGGTGATATCCTCCAGACCATCAGCCGCGGCAAAGGTCGGAAGGTAGATCAGGTCGAGCACGGCGCTGTCAGGAGCCGCGCCGCCGGCAATAGCGGCGCCGAGCTTCGGAACCATCTGCTCAGCCGTGATTTGGGTCACGTTGATCTTGTCGGAATGCGATGCGTTGTACTTGTCAGCCAGCCCCTGAAGCACGGCGCCGGACGAGGTGCGTACCCAAAGGGTGATGTCGGTAGCATTGGCGAGCGTCGCGCTGGCCAGAAGCGAAAGCGCAGAAAGCGTCAACTTTAACTTGAACATAGATGTTCCCCTTTTTCTTGCCGCCAGCAGCCTCCCAGTGGCGTGTCCAAAACGTTAGTCGACATTTTTTGGTATGTCGACAGTATGTACGCAGCATTTAGAAAGGAATCTGATAAAACCTTTTATCATCACGATTATTTCTGCTAAAAGGTTTTATCATATTCGGTAAAGGAACCGGCCTTTGGTTGAAAAGGACACACGACGGCGGACGATCCATGACGTGGCCCAGGCAGCCGGGGTCAGCATTTCGACAGCTTCGAATGCCCTGAACGGAACCGGCCGCACCAATGCCGAAACGCGGGAACGCGTTATACGTGTAGCCAAGGAAATCGGTTTTCGGCCCAATGCGCTCGCCCGCGGGCTTCTGAGCAAGCGCAGTCATGCGATCGGCATGCTCACCAATGATACCTATGGAAGGCTGACGTTGCCCATGGCCGCCGGTGTGTCGGAAGTACTCGTCGATCACGGCCTCTCCGTCTTCCTCTGCGCCACCAACAACGACCCGCGCCTCGCACGCCTGCATCTGGAGACCCTCCTCGATCGACAGGTGGACGGTATCATCTTCACCGCCACGCGCCTTGATCTCAAGCCGCCGGCTGAACTGGCCAAATTGGCAATTCCTGTCGTCTATGCCTTTGCCGAAGGACCACCCGAAAATATCAGCTTTTTCCCGGACGATGCTCAGGGCGCCCGCCTGGCCGTTGAGCATCTGAAAGGACTGGGCCGCTCACGGATCCTGCACATTACCGGGCCGGAAGATTATCTCTCAGTGCGCATCCGCGCGGAAGCCTACTGCGAGAGCTTCGGCAAGGGTGCGGAAGTGCACTATGGGGATTGGAGTGAGGAATGGGGTCACGAGGCAATCGACGCCGTCTTTTCCCGGCCCGGAGAAAAGCCCGATGCCATTTTCTGCGGCAATGACGAAATCGCCCGCGGGGTCATCGATGCCCTCCGCGACATCGGCATCACCGTTCCGAAGGACGTCGCCGTCGTCGGCTTCGACAACTGGGAGGTGATCTCCCGGCAAACCAGACCGCCTCTGACAACGGTGGATATGGAATTGAAAGAGATCGGTCGCCGCGCAGGCCTTGCCATCCTCCGTCTGGCACAAGGCGAAACCGTTCCGACAGGCATCACTCGATTGTCATGCCGGCTGGTTGTACGCCAATCTTGCGGTGGCCAGGCTGGCTAAGCCTGCCACTGGTCAAACAGTCAACAGCTCATCAGCTTGCAGCGACTGGAAATCGAATGCTGCACTGAGGGTCTTGTGAGGTTCGCACTGATGGCCACTCTCGTTCCCAACGCGGACTTCGAACCGTGATTCTCACGTTAGGTCCAAGCCCTCAGATAACATTCGGCACGAAGATGCACACTAAAACGTCCCGCGAACGACCGGCAATCAACTGACGCCGTTGAACACAACCATCTTGTCGTCGGCCATCTCTTCCATAGTCCAGGGAATACCCCCGACGCCATATCCCGACTGCCTGCGCCCGGCAAAGGGCATCCAGTCGGTTCGGAAAGCGGTGTGATCGTTCACAAGCACAGCCGACGCGTCCAGATGCCTTGCGGCCTTGAGGGCGATTGTTATGTCGGAAGAAAAAACACTCGCCTGGAACGCGTATGGCAGCGAGTTCGATATGCGGATCGCCTCGTCAACGTCGCTATAGCCGTAAACGCAGGTGAGCGGTCCGAAGACTTCAAGTCGCGACACTTTGGCGTCCGCTGGCGGATTAAGCAGGACGGAAGGCAGAAGCGTGGTCTCGGACAGCCGTCCGCCTCCGAATTGCCTCGCGCCCGCATCGGTCGCTTCCTTGATCCAGTTTGAAACACGCTCCGTCTCACGCGGCAGGATCAGCGGCCCGACCTCTGTCTCCCTTAGTGTGGGGTCACCGACACGGAGACTTGCTACCCTGGCGGCCAGTGCATCCGTGAAGGTCGCTAGGATGTCTTCATGCACGAAGAGGCGTTGCACCGACACGCAGACCTGGCCCGCGTGGTAGTATCCGCCTTTGACGATCGTCCCGACGATTGCGTCAATGCTTGCGCTGCGGTCGACAATAACCGGAGCCGCTCCGCCATGTTCCAGCGCGCATCGCGTGCCTGGAGGCAGCTTGCTCTTCAGATACCAGCCGACCTTCGCCGAGCCGATGAAGCTCATGAAGGCGACACGCTGATCCGTGGCAAAGCGCTCGGCAAGCGCATTGTCCTCAGTGATCAACGTTTGGCACCAGCGCTCGTCCAGTCCCGCTTCCCAGAACAGCTTGACGATCTCGATGCAGGAAATCGGAGTGGTTGCCGCCGGTTTGACGATGACCGGGCAACCCACGGCCACCGCAGGCGCAATCTGGTGGATGATGAGATTGAGGGGATGGTTGAACGCCGAGATTGCCGCCACGACCCCGATCGGTTCCTTGGTGGTGAAGGCCCATCGGTTCGTGCTGGCGGCAGTGAGGCCCATCGGGATCTCCCTGCCGCCAAAATTGCGAAGCTCGTCGGCCGCATTGACCAGACCATCGATCCCACGCGTCACCTCGATGATCGCATCCGTGAGCGGCTTGCCGCCTTCGCGGGCGATCATGACCGCAAACCGGTCGCGGTTCTCTGAGAGAAGCTCAGACACCCTTCTCAAGATCGCGATCCTGCGATGTGCCGGTAGCCAGCCGTTGCGATCGGCAAAGGCCCGCGCGGCGACGTCAAGCTTGCGCTCGAGAGCTGCGGCATCGTCCGCCGGAATTTCTGCGATCAGTTCCCGGTCGAATGCCTGATAAACTTTCAGCTTAAGCGTCATGTCAGTTCTCCAGAATGGCAGGAAGCCGTTCGCGCAGCTCCTTGACCAACACGCGCTCGTTTTCCGAGTAGTCGACAGGGATATTTACGAGGTGAACGCCACCGCCGGAAAAGGCATTTTCGAGAGTTTGCTTGAACTGGCTGATGTCGCTGACCCTTGTTCCCTTGGCACCATAGGACTCTGCGTATTTGACGAAATCCGGATTGCCGAACGTCATCCCGAAATCCGGGAATTCGTCCACCGCCTGTTTCCAGCGGATCATGCCGTAGGCATTGTCCTCGATGACGAGAATGACGAGGTTCAGTTTCAGCCGCACGGCCGTTTCGATCTCCTGCGAGTTCATCATGAAGCCTCCGTCCCCGCAGACTGCCATGACACGCCGTTCGGGATAAAGCATCGAGGCGACCATGGCCGATGGCAGCCCTGCACCCATTGTTGCAAGAGCATTGTCGAGCAGCAGCGTGTTCGCCATGCGCGTCCGATAGTTTCGTGCAAACCAGATTTTGTACATCCCGTTGTCGAGTGCGAGGATGCCGTCATGCGGCATGACCTCCCGGATGTCGTGGACCAGCCGCTGCGGCGTAAAGCGATCCTCCGTCGCCCGAACCGCGATGCGCTCGAGGATGCGTTCCCTCAGATGAAGAAGGGCCTGAGCATTCGGCAACTTGCCGTCGAGGCGATCCGCCAGCGCCTTCAGCGATGGGCCGATGTCGCCGATGACCTCCGATTGCGGGAAGTAGACCTGCTCGACGGTCGCGGGCTGATAGCCAACGTGGACGACGCTCGGCCCGCCCCTGCCCATGATGAAGGGTGGCTTCTCGATCGTATCATGGCCGATAGTGATGATGAGATCTGCCTGTTCGATCGCCTCGTGGACATAATCCCGTTCCGACAATGCGGCAGTGCCCATGTAGAGCTCGGTTCCGCCCGGAACCGTTCCCTTCCCCATCTGGGTCGTGAAGAACGGGATGCCGGTGCGAATGACGAACTGCGCGATGTCCGACGTCGAGCGAGGGCGCGAGGCTGCGGCCCCAAGCATGAGCAGCGGGCGTTTCGCCGCCGTGATGAGCGCTGCGGCGCGATCGAGGGCCGCATCACTTGCGATCGGCAGTTCCAGCTGATGCGGAGCGACCAGAGCGACCGGCTCACATTCCTCAGCGGCGATGTCTTCCGGAAGCTCCAGATGAACCGGCCCCGGCCGTTCCTCCTGTGCAATCCGGAACGCTTCCCTGACCATTGTCGGGATTGTCTGCGGCGAGACGATCTGCCTGGTAAGCTTGGTGAGCGGCTTCATAGATGCCACGACGTCGACCACCTGGAACCGGGCCTGCCGGGACGAAAGTATCCCCTTCTGTCCGGTGATCATCACCATCGGCATGGCTCCGAGAAGCGCGTATGCCGCACCCGTTGAAAGGTTCAAGGCGCCAGGCCCGAGCGTCGTCAGGCAGACCCCCGGCTTGCCGGTCAACCGGCCATAGGTCGCGGCCATGAACGCGGCCGCCTGCTCGTGCCGAGTCAACACAAGCTGGATCGAGGATTTGCGGATTGACTCGACGACGTCGAGGTTCTCTTCGCCGGGAATACCGAAGATGCGGTCCACGCCCTCGTTTTCGAGGGCGGCGACGAGGAGATCAGAGCCTTTGGTCATGACGGATGCCTCTGTTGATTGCCGGGTCGATCAATGGGAACGATCGAAATCGAACCGATCCATAGTCAAACATAGGCGTCTTCCCGATCCGATCCAACCGCACGTTGGTGCATATATTGCAGATGAGGTATGTTTGATTGACGGTAGCTTTCCATGCGGAGGATGGATTCGACCCGTCGAAAGTCCTCAGGATTGCCGAGATCCGCGCGGACCGGGGTTGTGGCCCGACCCGTCGCGGCGGCGATAGCATCCGCTACGCTCTTCAAGGATTCCCGGCCACGCGCGCCGCGGATGAGGTCATATCCTCGTCGCGCAAGCCTGTCGGCATAGACTGCGCCCATGCCGGAAGATGCGCCAGTTATGAGCGCCGTGCCCATTGCGGATGTCATCGCAGTTGCTCCTTTCAACAGAACATTTCCGAAGGGGCTTAAGACATCGGTTGGTGCCTAATGATTGCCCATGGGCGCGTGCTTGCAGATGAAGAAGGCGCACATCGACACGTCGACAGTCTTGATTTCTTGCAGGACAGCAATCTCGTCCGCATTGCAGGAGGCCGTGCCACCGACATAGCGGTCATAGACGGTGAGGCCGCTCACTCTGTCCGCCGGGCGACTGACGATGATCGCGCCGTCACGGCGGATGGCTTCCATCGCACCGTTGCAACGAAGCGAGTTGGCGGAGGTTCTCTCAAGCGCGAAGGCGCAGTCTGAAAACGCCGCGAGGGTTGTGAAGGCGATGACGGCAGCCGCAGCCCGGCGAGCACGAAGTTGGTCTGGACTGGTAATCGTAAACATCGAAATTCTCCATGTTAAGATCCAAGGGAGGGTGTCCCTGATTAAGGGTGGGTGATAACTACGGCGGTTCACACCAGCCGGATCGAAACGTCGATATTGCCGCGCGTCGCCTTAGAGTAAGGGCAGATCTGATGCGCTTCTTCGATCAGGGCCTGTGCGACATCGTGCTCCACGCCTGGTATGCTGACGTTGAGACGGGCTGTCAGCGAATAGCCGTCGGCGTCGGAGAGGTTGAGGTCGACTTCGGCGTCGATCGCAACATCGCCGTCGAGCTTGATGCGTTTCTTCTGGACGATCAATCCGATGGCGCTTTCGAAGCAGGCCGACCAGCCGGCGGCGAACAACTGCTCTGGGTTCGTGCCGATGCGCGCCGTGCCAGGCACTCCCAGCCTGACGTCGAGGCGGCCGTCGGAACTGCGCGCGACGCCATTCTCGCGGCCGCCGCTGACATGCGTCTTTGCCGTGTACAGGACTTTTGAACCTTCGCTCATGACATGCTCCTTGATCTTGTGTGTTGGACGATGACTGCTTCACTCCGGCCCCTACGGGCAGGTTCTTTTGTCTCTTCAGGTCTGGATGACATCGAGGACCGCCTGGGCAAATTCCTTCGGGGCTTCCTGCGGCAGGTTGTGTCCTACGCCGCCCCTGATGAGCCGATGCGAGTATTTCCCGGTGAACTTGTTTCGGTAGGACGGGGGTTCGGGATGGGGCGCTCCGTTTGCATCGCCTTCCATGGTGATGGTCGGAACCGTGACCACTGGAAACGCGGCGAGCTGCCTTTCGAACTCAGCGTATTGAGGCTCGCCGTCCGCGATCCCGAGCCGCCACCGATAATTATGGATGACGACGGCAACATGGTCCGGATTGTCGAAGGAGGCAGCGCTGCGAGAAAACGTCGCGTCCTCGAACTTCCATTGCGGCGAGGCTAGCTGCCAGATCAGCTTGGCGAATTCCTTCCGGTACTTGTCGTATCCGAGCCGTCCGCGTTCCGTGGCGAAGTAGAATTGATACCACCAGGCGAGCTCGGCTTTCGGCGGCAGCGGCGTCTTGCCCGCCTCCTGGCTTCCGATCAGGTAGCCACTGACGGAGACCATTGCCTGGACGCGCTGCGGCCACAGAACAGATATGATGTTGGCGGTTCTTGCGCCCCAGTCGAAGCCCGCGAGGACTGCTTTTTCTATTTTCAGGGCGTCCATGAGGGCGATGACATCGAGGGCGAGCGCCGAAGGCTGGCCGTTACGCACCACTTCATCCGATATGAACCGCGTTCCACCGTATCCCCGGAGACTCGGGATAATCACCCGGTAGCCCTTGGAAGCGAGAAACGGCGCGACTTCTTCGAAGGAATGGATGTCGTAGGGCCAGCCGTGCAGAAGCAGGATCGGCAGACCGTCGGAAGGACCGGTTTCGATATAGGAAATATCCAGCAACCCGGCGCGGATCTGTTTCGGGTTCGCGAATGACGGCTCCGATTGCGGTTTGCTTGTTGAGGTCACCGCATTCGATGCCTGGACCTTGGAAGCCAACAGAGCCGCAAGCGGTAAGGTGGCCGTCGCCATCGCGGCGGTACCGATGAGGCGACGGCGGAGAAGGTCGACGCTGCGGGTACTAAAAGACATGTCCATGGCTGTGCTCCTTGCTACAGGGTTGTCGCGGCGGCAAAGACGCGCCGGCGGCGGATGCCGAGGGCGGCGGGCGTTTTGGGGAGGAAAGAAACGCCCGCCGCCCTTGATCTGCCGTTGGTACCGTCTACTGCGCGGCGGACGCAGCGCTTCGGACGGACGACAGCGCCACGAGGATCTCCTCGGTGCCCACGATCGCGCTGGCGTAGTTCGGCATGTTGATTTCGAGCGCGGCATGCATCATCTCGTCCGAGTAGTCGGCGACGGCATCCTTGACGACGGTTACGTCGTAGCCGAGTTCGGCCGCGAAGCGGACCGTCGCCTCGATGCATGTATGAGCAATGAGGCCGATCACGATGAGCCTGTGAATACCCTGCCTCTTGAGCTGATTGTCGAGATCCGTGTTGGCGAAGCCGCTGGAGCACCAGTGTTCCGAGGCGACAGTCTCACCCGGCCCGGGAACAAACTCGGCCCTATACTCGCCGCCCCATGTTCCGAATTCGAAGGTCCGGCGGTTCCACGCCAGTTTCTGGATTGGAGCGATGTATTTCCAGGTCTCGTAGTCACCCTCGCGGTAGCGGTGATGCATTGCAAAAAAGACGCGAAGTTTGTTTTCCCGTGCCGCCTCAAGAATCTGCTTCATGTGCGGAACGCAATTGTTTGCCTCGGCCACATCCTTGATGCGCGGCCAGATCTTGCCTCCTTCGGAAATGAAGTCGTTGTACGGATCGACGACCAGGAGGGCGGTAACGTCAGGATCGTAGGACAGTTGGGCCATTGAACTCTCCGTTGCGGCGTGGGGATCGCTGTCGATGAATCAGTTGCTCCTGAGCGCGGCGCGCTCGATGCTGGCGGCAAACAGGGGCGTTTCACCCTTGTTGTGCGCGATCGACATCGGTTGACGCTGCGTACGGAAGATTTCGAAAGGAATTCCCTGCCGGTCGAGGGATGCAAGCATCTCCTTGGTGGCGAACGACTGCACCCGATTGGTGAATTCGCATCTCCCCTTCTCGATCTCCCTGACGCTCAGTTCCCAGGTCACGTGGATGGTGACGCGGCCCGTAGGCGTGAACACGTCGGAGTCGGAATCGAGGATCAGATGATCTTTCTCGCCGAGTGTTTCGACATAGTGCTGGACCATCAGGCTACCGCCGATCGTCTCGACGTTGATCGACATGCGCTTGCCGTCGGGTGCGGTCGTGAAGCCGGCGGCGATATGGGCGGGCGAGCAGCCCTGATATTCCTTCTCGGGAAGAGAAAAGCACCACTTCGGAATGTCGATCTTCTCGATCGGTGCGTTGATGATGGCGCTGAAGCTTGAATCGACGATTTGGTTCTCGCTCATGTCCGTTTCTCCTTGATGGAATGGGGTAATACGGGGGGACGATGGCGCGGGGCGCCGCGCCATTGAATTCGTCACGTCTCGTCGCGCAGCGACTTGAACGACGCCCGCAGTTCGGGCGTCATCAGCTCCGGCTGCTCCCAGGCAGCGAAATGTCCACCTTTCGGCGGCCGGTTGTAGTGAATGAGCTTCGGATAAGCCTTCTCGGCCCAGCTCTGCGGCGCCTGGTAGATTTCGTCCGGGAACGCGCTTACGGCGACCGGGATCTTGATGCCGCGAGGATCGAAGAATCCTCCCGACGGGAAATGGGCGTTGTCCCAATAGAGACGCGCCGACGAGATCGCGGTGTTGGTCAGCCAGTAGAGGGTGACGTTGTCAAGAACGTCGTCCGGTGTCAGCCCCTCCTTCGCGCCGTCGAAGGACCGTGCGATCATCTGGTAGCTGCGGATGTCGTGATCGAGCATCCAGGCGGCGAGCCCGACCGGCGAATCCACGATGCCGTAGAGCGTCTGCGGGCGATTGTTCATCTCGACCGCATAGCCGAGCCCGTTCTTGTAGAAATCGTCGAGCTGGCCGTAGGCGCGTTTCTCGTCGTCTGAAAGACCTGCAGGTGCCGGACTGCCGGCCGCGAGCGCCTTGGCTATGTCGGCGGGCACGGTCGCCGCCATGTTGGTATGGATGCCAAGCAGTCCCGGCGGCTCCTGTACCGCCATCAGTTCGGTGACCGCATTGCCCCAGTCGCCGCCCTGGGCGACGTATTTCGTGTAGCCGAGGCGTTGCATCAACACGGCCCAAGCCTTGGCGATGCGGGGTGGGTTCCAGCCAACCTCCTTAGGCTTGGCGGAGAAGCCGTAGCCCGGTAGTGAGGGGATGACGACATGGAACGCGTCGTCTTCAGTGCCACCATAGGCCGTCGGATCGGTGAGCGGCTTGATGATTTTCATCTGCTCTATGATCGAACCCGGCCAACCATGCGTGATGATAATCGGTAGCGCGTTCTCATGCTTGGAGCGGACATGGATGAAATGGATGTCGAGGCCGTCGATCTCGGTGACGAACTGCGGGAAGCTGTTGAGCCGGGTTTCGACGGTGCGCCAGTTATAGCCCTGCCAGTGCTTGGCAAGCTTCTTGATGGTGTTCAATCGGACGCCCTGCGTGTCGTCCGAAACCGTTTCCTGGTCTGGCCAGCGGGTCGCCGCGACGCGGTGGCGAAGGTCAGCGAGCTGATCGTCCTTGAACTTGACATGGAACGGCCGGATAGCGTCGGCCGCCGGGGCTGCGGCCAGACGCGACGGCAGCAGGCTCATTGCGCCCACGGTAGCGACCCCCAGCGTTGCTGCACCTAGAAGCATGCGGCGGTCCTGATCAATCTCTTCGAAAGCTTTCGTATGCATGTCGAATCTCCTCAAAATCGGAAAGGTCTGGCTGCACCTCCGTGCTGCGTCAGAACCTACGAGGAGAGAGCGGAAAACGCCCGTTATGGGGTATGAGGAAGCGTTAGCTTTTGCGAGTGGCGTTGCACTGTCAGCGCCATTTGGATCTAACAGTGTTCGCATCGTCGTGGGCACTCACCAGGTTTTGACCCTCAATTAGTTGTTTTACACAAAGGATATGCAATCAAAGAGAGCAGCCTTGGCGCAAATCTCTCCGAGTTTGCGATGGCGGATGAGATGGACTTCAACTAAGGTTTGGCCAGTTCATTGGGTCTCTCGGGAAGACACCATGGCGATTGAGGTGGTTGCAGACAATCAGGCATATCGCTTCGGTCCGTTTACGCTGGCCGTTAACGAGAGGCTGCTGTCCAGGAACGGCACCCCGACAGACCTGGGCGGACGCGCGCTCGACATCCTTATTGCGCTCGTCTCCGCCCCCAACGAAATCATCAGCAAAAAAGACTTGATGCTTCAGGTCTGGCCGGATGCTGTTGTCGAGGAAGGCAGCCTCCGTTTCCACATGACGGGCCTTCGCAAGGCACTCGGAGACGGCGAAGACGGAGCACGATATATCACGACGGTACCTGGACGGGGATATTGCTTCGTCGCTCCGATCTCGAGAATATCCGTCGACCGGGGAAGTGCGTCCGCTTCGATTGACCTATTCCCACACGCCAACCTTCCCCCGCTTCTCGGGCGCATGGTCGGCCGCGATGTCGATGTTTTGAAGCTGGCCGCTCAGCTCGCCGATTCCCGTTTGGTTACGATCGTCGGCCATGGCGGTGTCGGCAAGACTACCCTTGCAATCGCGGCCGCACATCACGTCGCGGATCAGTTCGACGGACATGTTCTGTTTGTCGACTTTGGCGCGATCGGAGATGCTCGGCTCGCGGCAACCACAGTTGCCACTTTGCTTGGGTTGTCGATCCAGGCCGACGACGCTACACCTGAACTCGTCCGCTTCTTGAAGGACAAGCACATCCTGCTAGTCCTCGACACCTGCGAACATCTTGTCGAGGCAATCGCAACGACCGTGATGTCGATCCTGAATTCCGCACCGCAGGTGCATATCCTGGCGACAAGCCGGGAAACCCTGCGCATCGAGGGCGAGCGTGTCTACCGGTTGGATGCCCTGGCATGTCCGCCGGACGTTCCGGAGATTTCGGTGGCGGCGCTTCAAGACTTCCCCGCGACACAGTTGTTTGTCGAACGTGCGGTGGCCGGCGGAGCTCAACTGGATGTGAATGGCGCGCAGGCAGCCATCGTCTGCGAGATCTGCCGCAAGCTCGATGGTGTCGCACTTGCCATCGAACTTGCCGCCAGGCGTGTCGAGACCTACGGGCTGGAACAGACCGCGGCGCTGCTGGATCAGCAGCTCACGCTGTTGTGGCAGGGACTTCGAAGCGCGCCACCGCGTCAGCAAACCCTTCAGGCGACGCTGGATTGGAGCTATGGCCTCTTATCCGATCTCGAGCGAACGGTCTTGCGGCGCCTGGCCGTGTTCGTCGGTAACTTCCCGCTCGATGCCGCCTTGGAGGTGGTGGCGAGCGAGACGCTCGACCGTGCGTCAGTCTTCGCGGCGATCGACAGCCTTGTCGAGAAGTCGATGGTGGCAGCGCGTCCGCTCGGAGCGATGATGCGCTACCGCCTCCTGGACACGACCCGAGCATACGTGTTGGACCGCGGCAAGGACGATGACGAGCGTACGGACCTGTCGAGCCGTCATGCGGCCTACTGCAGAGTGTGGTTCGAACAAAACGGCAGCGAGTGGTCATCGCTCTCGACCGCCACGGAACGCGCGCCGCATTTCAACGCGATCAACAACGTTCGCGCGGCCCTAGAATGGTGTTTTGGCGAGACAGGCGACGCGTCCATGGGCGTCGGACTGGTCGCGGCGGTCGCACCTGTGTTCCGGGCGATGGGTCTGCTGCCCGAGTGCCACCGTTGGACGGAGCGCGCGCTGCAGTCGATCGACGAGACGACACGCGGTGGCAACGAGGAGATGCAGCTTCAGGCGTCGTTCGGGGTGTCTTTGATGTTCACGCAAGGGCACAACGACATGTCGGCCGCGGCTCTCAACAGAAGCCTTGAGATCGCGCAGGCGCGGGGCGACTACCTCAATGCTGCCCGCCTCCTTGGGCCACTCTACTTCTTCCATCTCCGCAGCGGAGAGTTCCGACGATGCCTGCAGTATGCAGAGCGTTGTTTCGAGATCGCTGGCAGTCTCGGCGATCCCGCGGCGACTGCTCTGTCGCATACCCTCCTCGGTCTGTCGTACTGCTTGGTCGGTCGCCTCGGGGAGGCACGCACGACGCTGGCCCCGGTTCTCGAACCCGGAAGATCGCCTGCGAGCAAGCAGATCCATTATGGGTTCGACCACTACACCTGGGCTGGCATAGGATGGTCGACGACGCTCTGGCTTCAAGGGTATCGCGATCAGGCCCGTGCCGTTATTCGCCAGGCGTTCAAGGATGCTGAAACGATTCGCCATCCGGTGTCCTTCGCGATCTCGCTCAGTTCGATCGCAACACTCCTGTGGATCGGCGATCTTGACCTTGCGGAAGAGCATCTGGTGCCGTTTATAACGAGGGCGGAAACACTTTCTTTCGGACCATACCTGCCGATGGGACATGCGTTCCGAGCCGAAATCGCGATCCGACGAGGAGACGTAGAGGTCGGCGCAGCCGCCTTGCAAAGGCAACTCGAAAACCTCCACGTCGCACGCTTCGAACTGTTCACCATCCGGTTCCAGTTCGTCTTGATTGCGGGCTTTGTCTCGATCGGCCGCTACACCGACGCTTGGTCGCTGGCGGAAGAGACGGCACAATTGATCGAGGACAAGGGGTACTTTTCCTATCTTCCCGAGCTTTTGAGGCTACGGGGAAGCATTCTTCTGGCTGCGCCCGAGTTGAGCAACATGGTTGGGGAGACATACCTCACGCAATCCCTGCAGATGAGCCGAGACCAGGGCGCGGGATCCTGGGAGGTGCGAGCGGCGACAGATCTGGCGAGACTATGGGCTGGCCAGGGTCGTTCGACGGAAGCGACAGAGTTGTTGCGACCGATCTTCGAGCGTCTCACGGAGGGCCGAGATACGCCGGATCTCAAGGCGGCTGCAGAGGCGCTGGAGAGACTTGCACACCGCGGAGATGATCAGTTCCTGTGAATTTGGGCATCGCAAGGGCATGATTGCAAATACGCATCCTGCGAAAACCTGCCGCCATGCCTGCAAAACAACCGATTATCGCACCTATCGGTATCGGATCCTCGTGCCGATATGATTTTCAACGATCGAACAAAAACCGCTCGAGCCCACCGTTTGGACTCTGGGAAAATAAGTCTTTGAACAATTTTGAAACAATACGTGGGCGCAAACCGGCTCTCTCGTCGATCAGCACCACCGAGAACTTTTTTATCTCGATGGTGATCGTGCCCACATCGTCGCTGCGACGATACTTCCACGAATCGAGCGAATTGAATCCGTTCTGTATTGCCCATGCAGCAATAGTCTGCGCCGTCATGACGTGTCCCATTGCGGAGATCAAGGCGCCCACGCGCGTCTTCAAATCACTCCGCTACTTGGTGAATAGCTTGGATGAATCACGGAGATCCAGCACCAAATTGATTGGACCGCAAATTGTCCGAGCGTTGTTGCAAGTCGGACTCACATCTTTGTCTTGGCTGGTTATCTTGCCCCGGCTGTGGCTTACACCATCGCGACAGTACCACCGTACCGACCAAAGGATAATCTCACCCCGAAAATGCCGCCACTTGAAATCGCTCTTCAAAAATCTCGCTAAAAATTACCAGCCCTCATCGAGCGTCAGCGAGATTTTTGCAATCAAAGCCATATTGGCCGCCTTCCACTCCAACGAGGGGAAGGCTAGCGCCATCGTCACGATGTCCTAAAACTCCTCCCATTCCGTTTCTTTTGCAGATAGAGCTGCGGATCCGTATGTCGCGAGAATAGTTGGAGCATTGCGCAGTTTGCGCCCTTGGGCAGGAGGCGCTGCAGACTGGATTGCATGTCTTGTTGATACCGCCGTGCGAGCCATGACATCATCGAACTTGAATTGATCAAGAAGCTCAAAGAGCGCAGCGGCTTCGCGTGCGAGGCTGTGGCTTGCGGCGGTCTGTTCTTCGACCATTGCTGCATTCTGCTGAGTGCCTTGATCGACCATGTTTACGGCTTGGTTGATCTCCGCAAGCGCAGTCGACTGTTCGCGTGCGGCTTCTACGATAGCGACCACATTGGTGTCGATCGCATGTACCTGGGTAGCGATCTCTTGCAGAGCGGATCCCGCTTTGGTCACGAGCGAAACACCGCTCTGGACATGGCCGCCGGATGCTGTGATCAAAGCCTTTATCTCCTTAGCGGCCGTCGCAGACCGTTGTGCCAGCTCGCGAACCTCCTGAGCCACGACTGCAAAACCCTTGCCGGCCTCACCTGCGCGCGCTGCCTCAACTCCAGCATTAAGGGCGAGAAGGTTTGTTTGAAAGGCGATCTCATCGATGACCCCGATGATGTTTGAGATTTCGCGCGATGAAGCCTCGATTTGATCCATAGCGCCAATGGCGTCACGCACCACCGCGCCGGAATGCTCAGCATGCTCGCGCGTCCGGGTGACCAACCGACCAGCCTCTTCGGCCCGATGGCTCGAATCTTTTACTGTCGTGGTAATCTCTTCCAGTGCGGCAGCCGTCTGCTCGATGGACGCAGCCTGTTGCTCAGTACGCTTGGCGAGGTCGTCGGCGGCAGCTTGGACCTGATTTGAACCGGATGAAATGGCCTGTGCATTGTCTGCTACAGTTGACATGGCCCGCTTCAGTTTTTCGGAGGCTTCATTGAAATCCGTCCGCAACCGCTCTAGCGAAGCGATAAATGGCTTCTCAATCCTTTGCGATAGATCACCGTCCGCCAGGTTGGTCAGGCAATTCGCCAGTGCTTCGACATTCTCGACGCGGCCGGTGACATCCGTTGCAAATTTAACGACCTTGAAAACCTTCCCATTGAGATCGAAGATCGGATTATAGGATGCTTGAATAAAAACCTTGCGACCGCCTTTGCCGATCCGCATGAATTCGTCGGCAACGAACTCGCCGGCGCTGAGCCTGGCCCAAAATTGTCGATAATCGCTGGTTCCCGTGTAGGCCGGTTCACAGAACATTGAGTGGTGCCTGCCCTGTATCTCTGCAAGTGTATAACCGAGTGCTGACAAGAAATTGTCATTGGCAGTCAGCACATCACCGGTCGGCGTGAACTCGATGATGGCCTGCGCTCGCGACAAGGCCTCTATCTTTCCGGCATCTTCAGCCGTTTTCAGCTTCTGAGCTGTGATGTCGGTCGCGATCTTGATGACCTTGATAGGTTTGCCTCGGCGAAAGACTGGATTATAAGACGCCTCGATCCAGACTTCTTTGCCTCCTTTGCCAACGCGCTTGTATTGTCGTTGATCAAAATTGCCGGCGGCCAACTTGGCCCAGAAAGTCTTGTAGTCTGGGGATTGCGCATAGCTCCGCTCTACGAACATGCTATGATGTTTGCCGACAATCTCTGTGAGATCATAGCCAAGTGCACGGCAGAAGTTTTCGTTCGCGGTCAGAATTCGGCCCGTCAGATCGAACTCGATCATGGCTTGCGACTTTGACAGAGCAGCAAGTGCTGCAAGAGCGTTGGCACCACGACTTAGAATATTCACGTCCAATCCTCCGTTGGATGAATGCGGTTAGAGCCGAGCCGCAGGTGAATATTCGCACTGTCCCATTAATTGATGTTTAATTGTAATTTCGGTGTTCATCGGATCGAGCAGAGCTTCGAAACGTTACGCACTCTGGCGGCCTAATAATTCAGTCGATGGCGCCATTGATTATCATCCGCGACACGAACGTTTTCAAAAGGTCTGATGATACAGACAAATATCGAGAACTGCCTCGGGCATGTCATCGATCTGCGCGGCTATCTCATAGCCTCGTTTGGGGTGGGTTCGGATGATAGCAAGTTCTTGCACCGTTAGTTGGCCGGGCTTTCGCGAAAGATCGACGGACAAGGCCGTCTTGCCAAGATCATGAACAAGGCCACCCAAGCCTAACAACCGTATTGCATCCTCACCCATCGCAAGGCTGCGACCGAACGTGACCATCAACGCACTCACGGCGTCGGATTTGCCGAGCGTAAGGGTACCGCGTTCCAATTCGTCCCGGCGCATTAGCGCCGATGGTCCTCGTTGTCGGGGCTTTCCGATATCTTCCGCTGGAAGCTGCGGAGCTTCGACAGAAACATTTCCGGCTCGTCGAAGTGATCGCTTTGACGCGCTGCCACCTCCCTTCGCTGCATCTCCTGCCCCTGCGGGCCGGCAGCTCAAGGCTGTTGATGAGATCGGCCGTGACGCGATGGCATCGCTCACGCCCTTCCTTCAGGCAATAGGCGGTAACCGGAGTCAGAGCTGTCGCGGTCGCGGCATAGGGCGTCCCCGTGATCATGCCCCAGATATGGTCCGGCAAGATCGGATCGGCGGCCGACACATGGGTTTGATCTCGCGCAAGGCGAGATGAACGACCCGCGGTATATTTACGTGTCATATGACTTGAAGAGGACACATCATGATCGGGTGGCTCGTTCGCATACTTATGTTGGGTGCCGGTATTGTCGCCGGTTGGTTCGTGCCGCGCGATCAGCTCGGTTACACGATCGTTCAGTTCGTCGTTCTGCTGTTGCTGGTTCTGGTGATATCGGTTGTGGTGCTGTATTTTCCAATTCACCGTGGACGCACCAAGCGTCCTCCGCCCAAGAACCTGAATGACGGCTAGCCGAGTTGGTCGGCCCAGGAATTCCCAAGATGGGGTAAATCAGGATTCGGTCCAGGGATGGCAAAGAAACGGATCTCCTCCCCCCGAGCATGCCGAGTCCGAAACGCTATCATCTCCCCTTGGTCGAATAGGCAAACCGAAGGTCAGATAATCCGCCTGAAACTCATCAAGCGTCACATGTACAGACGTGCAAAGCTCGATCTTCGGCAGGCGCGATTAATCGGCGCAACATGGGAGCTCCGCTTGAGCAATGGCCAACGCTCGGCTATGCGGCGGCGCTCGAGCACCAAATGTGAAACACCGGCCTTGCTCAGATGTTCACTCATGGCAACACCGGCCTGGCCGGCACCGACAACGAGCGTGTCCACGACTTCAACTGGCATGGCACTGTCCTTTTCCCCATCAGGGCTAGTTTGCTTGTTCTCCTGGCAGCTGTAGTGCACGTGCCCGGTATAGAAAATTACGTTTTCGTTTTGCAGTGATTAGGCTGGCACTAATCACGGAGGAAGGAGGACCTGCTCATGGCACCAGCAGGGTGGCCGTGTGTTTATCAACGGCGCGCCGCATGACCCCTGGCACCCTTCGGCGGCTTCAAGCAATCGGCTTCGGACGGGAATTCGGCGTCTTCAGGCTGGAGGCTTTTCTCGAACCCCGCGCCCCGCTTGCCTGAAGACAGAAGGCCGCGGAGCTACAGGGCTGCGCGGCCTGATATTCAGTTATCTCCGAGGACCTTGCGGTCGAGGAAGTCGTGGATCATCGGCGCCATGACATCCAGCTTATCTTCCAGCGCAAAATGCCCGGTATCCAGAAGGTGCATCTCAGCGTCCGGAAGATCACGAAGATAGGGATGCGCGCCGTCTGCCGGAAAGATCTTGTCATTCTTGCCCCAGACAATAAGGGTCGGCGGCTTGCGTTCGCGGAAGAAGGCCTGGAACTGCGGGTAGAGCGGCACGTTCGTGCGGTAGTCATAGAAAAGATCGAGTTGGATATCCTTGTTGCCGGGACGGTCGAGCAGTGCTTGATCGTGAACCCAGTTGTCGGGGCTGATGCGGCTCAGATCGCTCATGCCGTCCGTGTACTGGAACTTTGTTGTTTCCAGGGTTACAAGGCCAGAAAGCGCCTCGCGACTGTTCTTAGAGCCATCGGCCCAATATTTCTTGATCGGGTCCCAGAATGCCGTGAGACCTTCCTCATAGGCATTTCCGTTCTGCACGACGAGGGCGCTGACGCGATCGGGATGTTTCAGGGCGAGGCGGTAGCCGACCGGGGCGCCGTAGTCCATGACATACAAGGCGTATTTTTTCGCACCGAGCTTGTCGAGCAATCCATCGACGAGATCGGCATAGTGACCGAATGTGTAGGCGAATTTTGTGTGGTCCGGAGCGTCGCTCTCGCCGAAGCCCGGATAGTCCGGAGCGATAACCCGATAACGATCGGCAAGCAGCGGGATCAGATTGCGGAACATGTGTGAAGACGTCGGGAAACCATGCAGCAGTAAGAGCACCGGACCGTCCTTCGGACCCGCCTCACGATAAAAGATGTTCACACCGTCGACCGCAACGGTGCGGTAGTGGACGGTAACCGCAGCTTGCTGGATGGCTGTTGGCGTTTCAGCTGTTGCCGCTGCGGCCATGGACAGGGGAGCGAAGCTTGCGGTCGCGAGCAGCAGGGTCAAGATCAGACGTTTCATGGCGGGTCTCCTTCGGGTTTGTGCGCCAGCACCGACTGGCTTGGAGACCAACATATCCAGCGTCGCGAAAACGATAATCCGTTCAATGCGGAAGTGATAATTGCGGTGGATGTAACAATCACTTCAGTTCACGAAAACTTGGACCTACTGGCCAGTTGCTGCATCCGAGCCAATTTTTCCCCTGAACGACCGCCCCCAGTCCCGCATGGCCAACATGACGGGTGTTAGCGTTTTGCCGAACTCGGACAGGGCATACTCCACTCTAGGCGGGACCTCCGCGAAGACCGTGCGCTCGACAATCCCATCCGCTTCAAGTTGTCGAAGCTGGATTGTCAGAGAGCGTTGGCTGGGATCTCCCACTAGGCGCCGCAGTTCGCCAAACCGGCGGGGGCCATCCAGGAGCCGGAAGATAATCATCGGCTTCCACTTTCCACCGAGCACATCGACGGTGATTTCCACCGCACATCGATCGATGACATCCATAACGAAGATCCAAGAGTGTACTTTTTATACCTATAGGCAAAAATATTGCCTACTTGCAACACGATGATCAGCCTCGGTAGGTGGACGGCATATCGAACGAGAGGAATCTGCCCATGAGAGCTGCATTTTACGACCGGCAGGGTTCAGCCCGGGACGTCCTGCAAATCGGCTTTCTGCCCGATCCCGAACCACAGTGCGGCGAAGTGCGGGTCAAGGTAGCAGTATCCGGTCTCAATCCGTCGGATGTAAAAAACCGCACCGGCTTTACCGGAGCGCCAATGCCCTTTGCCCGTATCGTCCCCCATCAGGATGCCGCGGGAACAATCGACAAGGTCGGGCCAGGCGTGCCGAACACCCTCATCGGTGAACGGGTGTGGGTGTACAAAGCACAGACCGGCAAGGCATTCGGATCTGCCGCCGAATACGTGGTTGTGCCCGCCGCTCATGTGGTAAGGCTTGCGGATTCTGTCTCATTCGACACCGGTGCGTGTCTTGGCGTCGCTGCCATGACCGCGCATCGCTGCCTGTTCGCGGATGGTGATCTTCGAGGCAAGCGCGTGTTGGTCCAGGGAGGTGCGGGCGCCGTCGGTAACGCAGCCATTCTTCTTGCCAAATGGGCAGGCGCCTGGGTGGCCGCGACGGTCGGGCGCGACGAGCAGGCCGAGGTCGCCGGCGCCGCAGGTGCTGACCTGGTCATCAACCGGCATGAGGAAAACATCGCCGAAAAAGTCAAAGCGGCAACCAACGGCCAGGGCGTCGAGCGCATCGTCGATGTCGATCTCGTGGCCAATATCGACATTGCGGTCGCGTGCCTCGCTCGAGATGGCATTGCCTCGGCCTACGCGACCGAAGATGCGGGGGCGAGGCTCTCGATCCCGTTTATTCCGGCGTTGCGCGGCGGCTTGGCCTTTCGCTTCGTTTATTTCTACACCATGCCCGAGGTGAGCTTGCAAAAGGCGGCTGATGAAATCGCCGCCTGCGCAGCGTCCGGCGCTTACAGACCGACGATTGCCATGAAACTGCCGCTGGACCAGATTGTGGACGCGCATGAAGCCCAGGAAAACGGCAAAACCATCGGGAAAATCTTGATCGAGCTGTGATCGATCATTCCCAGCTCAGTTCAATAACCGGTTTTCTCGTAGGCGTTTGGCTGCCATATCGACGAAAGCCCGAACCTTGGCGGGCGCATGCCGTCCTTCCGGATGGAGAATGTGGATGGGCATTGGCGGCTCTTCATAGTCGCTGAGCACGATCTGCAATTCCCCCGCCATGAGAGCCGGGCCGATCTGGTAGTGCAGGACTCGGGTTAGTCCCCAGCCTGAACGGGCGGCCGTGATGACGGCGTCGTTGGTGTTGCATTGTAGAAGCGGGTCGATGGTCACCCGCTGATCGTTTGCGAAACGCCATTCAGGCGAGGCCCAGGCGCTTGTGGAGGCGGCAACGCGATGATTCTTGAGGTCGGCCGGCGTGGTTGGAACGCCGTGGCTCTCGAAATAACTCGGGGAACCACAAATCACATGCCGTACCGCGCCGACCTTGATCGCGGAGAAACCAGAATCCCGTAGGTGGCCGATGCGAACCGCGACGTCCACCCCTTCTTCGACCATGTTAACGGGGCGATCGATGAACAGGGTCCTGGCGTGGATGGCCGGATAGGCATTCAGGAACTCGGTTACGATGGGCAGCACATACATCTGCCCGAACAATGCCGAGGCGGTGATGGCCAGCGTACCGGTTGGAGTGGCATAGGAGCCACCCGCAGCAGCCTCCGCTTCGGCGATATCCGCCAATATTCGGCGGCAATCCTCGAAATACCGTGTGCCTGCCTCGGTCATCTTGACGGAGCGTGTGGTGCGAACGAACAGGCGGGCGCCAATGAGATCTTCAAGCGCTGCGACCGCGCGGGTGACCGCCGGTGCACTCATGTGCATGTGGCGCGCGGTATCCGCAAAACTTCCGGTCTCCGCAACTTTGGCGAAAATCCGCATTGCCTGCCATCGATCCATTCGCCCCTCAAAGATTGCTCGTTGCTCTCACGCGACCGTCGGCCGGAAATGTATCAATCCCGAAACAGATCGAGCAAGACCATTTCGAGATTGATACCAATGACATGACTGGAAATGTCACGAAAGCTTGGCGGTTGCTATGCGGATCGCAACAGAGATCGGCCCCTATACGACACCACCAGTTTTTCGATGTCGGCGTAGGTTTGGGCGTCGATACCGGCTTTCGAGGCCCGCTCGCGGTGCTTGGCGGTTGGTTCGAGCGCCACGGCTATCGCTCTGGAGAGCTGAAAATCGAAGCTCGAGCCCTTGCGGGCCATATCGATTTCAGCCCCAGTCATGCCGAGCGCCTTGGCGTCTTTTTCCTGCTGTTGGACAAAAATGGGATCGCCGCGTCCGGCGGTAAGCGCGAGCTCGATCGACAGCCGTGCCCGCACATCAAGCTTGAACCCTGCCATGGTGGCGGCCTCCTTGATCTGGACCCGGCGTTAGAAGCCGAAGTCGCTGAGGCCCGGGTGATCGTCCGGCCGGCGACCGAGCGGCCAGCGGAACTTGCGCTCGGCTTCCGCAATTGGATGCTCATTGATGCTTGCATGGCGCGCGCGCATCAGCCCGTCCTCTGCGAACTCCCAGTTCTCGTTGCCGTAGGCCCGAAACCACTGGCCACTGTCGTCACGGTACTCGTAAGCATAGCGAACGGCGATACGGTTGCCTTGGAAGGCCCAAATCTCCTTGATCAGACGATAGTCGAGCTCCCGGTTCCACTTGCGCGTCAGGAAGGCTTCAGCCTCGGCGCGGCTGGTAACGAACTCGGCGCGATTGCGCCAGCGCGTATCGACGGTGTAGGCCTGCGCCACCTTGGCGGGATCGCGGCTGTTCCAGCCGTCTTCGGCAAGGCGAACCTTCTCGATGGCAGTCTGTTCATTGAATGGAGGAAGTGGTGGACGAGACATGATTGAACTCCTTGTTCGTGGGTAACGATGGCAGGGTGGTCGCAGGCGGGCGACCCCCCGTACGCGGGTCATGCCGCCAGGCGGTCAATACGTGGAAAATCGATCTCGGTACCGAGCGCTTCGTTGACATAGTTGGTGAAAGTGTTCAGCGCGACGTGCGCGATAATTTCCAGGATTTCCGCATCGCTGTAGCCGGCAGCGCGGACTTTTTCGACTTCGACCGGAGCCACGGAGCCACGGGCATCAACCACCGCGCGGGCGAATTCGACGGCGGCAGCAGCCTTCGGGTCATTCGAGGTGCCACGGCGGTTCGCGTCAATCTCGTTTTCATCGAGCTTGGCGAATTTTGTGGCGGTGTAGGTGTGTGCGGACAGGCAGTAATCGCAGCCATTGGCCTCGGCCATGGTGAGCGCAATCCGCTCGCGGGTGGCTGGGGCAAGCTTGCCCTTCGCCAATGCGCTCTGAAGGCCCGTCAGGCCGTTCAAAGCGGCCGTGCTGTTTGAGACCAGACGGAAGATATTCGGCACGGAGCCGATCTGCTTCTGGATGGTTTCAAGTATAGGACGGGACGCTTCCGGTGCATCATTGATCGTGGCGGGTGTGGGAATATGTGACATTTCTATCTCCTTGATTTGGTTGCGAAAGGCTGTCCCTTCCTCATAATGAGGATGCTCTGGTATTGCCTTGTGGTGAACGTCGAAAAGGCGGAAGATACTCTTGCGTCAAGCGCATCAATGCGGCGTGTCAGAGTTCGAGCTGGATGCGGTTTTCTTCATCAGTCTCCTGCTGTGCCGGAACGGCGCAGCACAGCAGCACTTCGCCTTCGCTAATCGCTGCCGTCGGTTCCTTGACGTAGGTCACCGCGCCCTTGGTGAGCCTTGTGCGGCATGTTCCGCACGTGCCCTCCCGGCAGCTGAATTCCGGGTTCAGGCCGCGGGATTCCGCCAGCTCCAGCAGCGTGCCGGCTTCAGGCGTCCAGCGCGCTTCCTTCATCGATCCCATGAAGGCGACGGGCACTGGCCTGGTAGATGGTGGCCGGCGCGCGGGAACAGCCACTCCGGCGTCGAGGGTTCGTTTCAAGGAGGACGGGCCGAACGCCTCTGCGTGAATCCGGCCATCGGCGATATTGTAGCCTCGCAGCCCGTCATAGAGCGCCTGGGTGAACTGTGGTGGCCCGCAGACGTAGAAATCATAATCGTTGAACGGCAAGTGGCGGGACAGGAGCACCATGTCGATGTGCCCGATCGCATCGTAGTCAGCGAATTCTTCAGCACCGTTTGCGTCGCTCAAGACCCGGATCAGCTTGACGGCACCCTGCGCCGCATTGACAAGCTCGGCGAGTTCCCGGTCGAACGGGCGCTCCCGCCTAGACCGGGCCGCATGAAAAAGAATGACAGGCCTGATGCGCTGCTTGCGCAACCCCTCGTAAACGACGTGGCGCAGCATGGCGAGCATGGGTGTGATCCCGACGCCACCGGCGAGCAGTACGGCCGGGCGGGTCGCGCGGGCATCGATGGTGAAATCGCCGGCCGGCGCCCGCGCTTCGATCGTATCGCCGACGCGGATGATGTCGTGCAGATACTGGGACACCAGTCCCTCGCGCTTGACGCTGATGCGGTAGATGCCATCGGATGGAGCCGCAGACAGGGTATAGGTTCGGATAACCGGCTTGTCGGCGCCTGGAATTCCAAGACGGATCGGCAGATGCTGGCCAGCCACGTGCGGCAATAGCCCCGCCCCGTCGCCCGGCTGCAGATGAAACGAGCGGATCGAGGCGCTTTCGTCGACGATCTTCGTTACGGTCAGGATACGCCACTGGGTGGCAAGCTCCGCCGCACGCAGCCGGTCGGCGGCCTGCGCCCAGTCGCCGGTCATCAGCGAATTGGCCGACCATCCATTTTCCCTGAAGGTCCAGCGCAGCGCGAGTGCGTTGCGCCGGCGAACGATCCGGCGGGCCTTGAAGGTCCATAGTCGTTCAGCGCCCTGGAAGGCGGCGATCTCCGGCGAGTCGAGGATTACTTCGGCGTCGCCCGACATCTGCAGCATGTCGCCATTTGCATAATCGACGAAGAGAAGCCCGGCCTTGCCATTTAGCAGGATGTTGCCGAGCGTAGAAAAAAAGAGATTGCCATCGAAATCCGGAATTGTCAGTGTCCCATCCGCGGCAATGCGAACGAAGCCAGCCTTGCCACCCCGGTGGGACACATCGACCTGACGGCGATCTTCGCGATCGACATAGGACGCCACGAAAAACGCATCTGCCGCTGTAACCATCGACCGCGCTTCAGCATCCAGTGCCGGCAGGTGCTCGACCGAGCCTGCGTATGGCTGGCCTGGCTCACGCACGAATTCGAATTCACGCAGCTGGATATAGCGTGGGCAGTTTCCAAAACTCTGGTCGACATCGACACAGACGCCCTCCGGTGAGCGGTAGACGATCCCGTTCATGCGGTTGCGACGCCGTGTGTGCATTTCCATGCCGAGCAAGCCGATCGGCTGTCCGTCCGAAACGCCTTCGCTTGCAGGATCGCTGGCATCGCTTCGGGCCGCGATCTCCAGAATGGTTGATGAAGGAGATGACATAAAGCCGGGGCGCCCTTCGAGGAAAGTTGCCCACGCATCGCCGCTTCCATCGACGCTGCCCAATACGATAAAGGGCAGCTGAGCATAGAAGTCGCGGTGTTGTTCCGGCATGAAATCACGGATAACGCGCTGACCGACGGCGGCCATACGCTCAGCGACGCCAACCTTCTCCTGAATGAAGGTCTCACCTTCGTGCCAGACCGGCAGTGTCTTCAACATATCGCCCATGTTCCGTCTCCCAAAAAAGAAGCACCGGGCGCGCGCCGTTGCACGCCCGGATCTCGCCTTCAAGCAGCCGCAAGGCCAACCGGCGTTTGAACGAAGGGGACGAAGCCCGGCAGGGCTTCGACACGGCGCAGATAAGCGTCGACCGCCGGATAGGCTGAAAGATCGACATTGCCTTCAGGCGCCCTGGCCACATAGCTGTAGATCGCCACATCCGCGATCGTCGGACCGGCACCAACCAGCCATTGGCGATCGGCCAGATGGCCTTCGAGCCTGCCGAGCAGCGTGTGGGCACGACCGATCACTTCTTCAGGATTGAACTTGGCGCCAAAGACGGTGATCAGCCGTGCGGCTGCCGGACCGTAAGCGACTTCGCCGGCGGAAACCGACAGCCAACGCTGGACGGCGGCAGAGCCCTGCGCGTCCTCTGGAAGCCAATCGGTGCGGGATGCCTTTTTGGCGAGATAGACCAGAATGGCATTGCTGTCCGAGATGACAACATCGCCGTCTACGAGCACCGGCACCTGGCCGAACGGGTTCAGCTTCAGGAATTCCGGCTTCTTGTGCGCGCCGGCCTTCAGATCGACCTCGACGAGTTCGTGCGGCAATCCAAGCAGCGAGACGAAGAGGCAAGCCCGGTGCGAATGTCCCGACAAGGGATGGTGATAAAGTTTCATGATGCGCTCCTGCGAAATTGTTGGACGGGTTCACTCCCAATCCGCATCTCGAAGGTGCCTCAACCGGTTGCCGATGAGAACGGCCGCGTTTCGCAGTTCATAATTACGGCTGACGCAATAATCACCGGCGACTGCGCGGCTGTCATTCGCGCAGAGTCGACGGGAGCCGTCGGGTCGGTGGTAAGCAGCACCAGGTCCGCATCCAAAATGGGCGGCAACCGCCCTATCTCCACTGCCCATCCGAGCATCGTCATGCTGAAGCACGAAGACTGGCGCGGTCAGCAGAAGATCACGGATCTGCGCGACGACGAAACGAATGGATGCCGCCGCGTCTCCATTCCGTGCGGCAATGGCGGCGGGTTCCTGAGGGAAGACCTGCGCCGGGCTGTCTCCCGCTCATGCCTGATCCGTCCCGGACTTACGCCTTGGTGGCGTTCTGTGCAGCCTCGAAGACTTCGCGCGCGGACGTCGTACCCGCTACGTGCTCTATCCCCTCGGCTCCGAGGTCCATCCATCCTGCATTCACGGCCTCAAACATTTCTTCGGCGGGTCCGGTGCGGCCCTTCGGGATACCCAATTGCTCGAACGCTTCCGCCCACCCAGCACGCGGAATTGCAAAGGCTTTCACGTCGAGTTTCAGGACTTCACCCAATTGCTCTGCGACTTCATCCGCGCTGACCATCGAACCAAGCTCGATGACGCGCTGTCCTGACCAGGCTGGCACGGTCAAAAGCGTTGCGACCTCCGCGCCGATGTCGGTCGTCGCGACCATGGTCGATTTCCGGTCTGTCGGATTGTAGTACACCGGTAGCGTTCCGCCCTGGGCGACGTGCAAGCCATAAAGGAAGTTTTCGAAGAATCCGCCAGCGCGCACAAAGGTGACCGGAGACGTCAAGTTGCGAAAGCCCTGCTCCAGAAGCGACAAGGCCGTGATCATCCCGAGTCCGCTGGTCCTGTCCGCACCCATCGATGAAAGCGCGACTGGGAGGCGTCACTCGGCATCCAGCGCAGTTGGTGGGATTAGAACCTTCGGCACCGCCTGCGAGTGACTAATCCTTTGAAGTAACTAATCCTTTGAGTCGGCAGTCCTCTGCTAAACCAATGCC
Source organism: Rhizobium sp. SG741 (assembly GCF_012275435.1). Classification (NCBI taxonomy): domain Bacteria; kingdom Pseudomonadati; phylum Pseudomonadota; class Alphaproteobacteria; order Hyphomicrobiales; family Rhizobiaceae; genus Rhizobium; species Rhizobium sp. SG741. The sequence continues at coordinate 96 of NZ_JAAZQP010000009.1, read as the reverse complement.
TCTAGAGCAGATCTTGTTCATTCCGGGTCATATCCAGCGGCCCTGAAGTAGTTTGCGCATTCCGCCGGAGTGAAGCGGGGTAGCAGAGCGCCGACT
>NZ_JAAZQP010000008.1:0-324557 GCF_012275435.1 Rhizobium sp. SG741 | reverse complement strand
TCTTCGCCGATCTTCTTGTCCGAATCTTCAAGTGCTGCCAGAGCCGAACCCTTGACCACCGGAATGTCGTCGCCCGGGAAGTCGTAGGACGACAGCAGTTCGCGAACTTCGAGCTCGACCAGCTCCAGAAGCTCGGCGTCGTCAACCTGGTCGACCTTGTTCAGGAACACGACGATTGCCGGAACGCCAACCTGGCGAGCAAGCAGGATGTGCTCGCGCGTCTGCGGCATCGGGCCGTCGGCAGCCGAGCAAACCAGGATCGCGCCGTCCATCTGGGCGGCACCGGTGATCATGTTCTTCACATAGTCGGCGTGGCCGGGGCAGTCGACGTGCGCATAGTGACGGGCCGGCGTCTCGTATTCGACGTGAGCCGTCGAGATCGTGATGCCACGTGCCTTTTCTTCCGGGGCAGCGTCGATCTGGTCATACGCCTTGTACTCGCCGAAGTACTTCGTGATCGCTGCCGTCAGAGACGTCTTGCCGTGGTCAACGTGCCCAATCGTACCAATGTTAACGTGCGGCTTATTGCGCTCAAACTTACTCTTTGCCATTTGAATGCTTCCTATGAACGTAATGAGTGACCCCGGCGAACCGGTTTAGTGCCGCCGTTTAAGGCTTTCGTCGCGTTTGCGCAAGACTTAATTGCAGGGCCTATTCCGGGCGAAGCCTGGTCGATGACGCGGGATCCGCAGCCCTCGATATTCATTCGCCGCCCAAGGTTCGCCGGCCGATCCGGAAAGGTATAAAAGCGTTTGCCGGTTCAATGGCTTAGATAGGCACGCGCCGGAATGAATTCCAGTGCCGGATGCAGGAATGGAAGCATTCATCGGGTAACGCCACTCATCAATGCAAAGCGCCCTCTCCCGGTGGGAAAGGGCGCAGAGCAATCAGGCGACGACAAATCGTCGTCTATAACGATCGATGTCCGGTGCAGTCAGCACCGAAGCCCGGCGCCTGTCAGTCGAGAAGCTCGGCCGGCACCTTGCCGCCATTGTCCGCGAGCTTCTTCAGAAGCGCCTTGTGGAGAAATATGTTCATCTTGGCGGAATCGCCAGCATCACCGGTATAACCCAGTTCCTGCGCCAGCTCCTTGCGCTCCGAAAGGCTGGCGTCCATGCCGAGCGCCTTCATCAGATCGACGATCGAATGTTTCCAGTCGAGCTTCTGGCCACTCTTCTTGACGGCCGCATCGAGGATCAATGCGATATCGACCGGAGCGGCCGGCGCGCTGGTCGCGGGCGATGTTGCTGCCGTGGTCGCTGAAGGAGCCGGCGTCGGCGCAGGGGCCGGGTTGGCGGTTGCCGCTGTGGTCTGCGTCGGTGCCGGAGCAGCCTTTGCCTCTCCCCAGATTGCACCCTTGATCTTGTCGAAAATACCCATTTCCGTTCTCCCGTTTCGGTTGCCTGAGCAATATCTAACGCTCGCGTTGATATAAGCAACCCTTCATGTCAACTGTGCAAAGACGGGTGAGCGCGGGAGACCGACCCTCACGATTCCCGGGCCAAGGTGATACGCATTACCGCAGCCGGGGCGGCGGCACAGCGCGCCATCGTGGCTGTCGAGACCGCCGACGCGGAATTTTTCGGGCCGGTGGACGAGGCACAACTCGCCGGTCTGCTGCGGCAAATTGCCGGCGAGATCCGCTAAGGCAATAAGTACCTGTCCGAATGACTAAAAATTTCGGGACTTGGAGCGGGTAGCGGGAATCGAACCCGCGTATTCAGCTTGGAAGGCTGCTGCTCTACCATTGAGCTATACCCGCGCGGGTGGTCAAGATCCTGTGCGGAATGGTGGAGGGAGTTGGATTTGAACCAACGTAGGCTGAGCCAACGGATTTACAGTCCGTCCCCTTTAACCACTCGGGCATCCCTCCAGTATTCCGACTGGATCTTGCGACCAAGTTTGCTCGACCGTGGCGTCGCCGCCGTGATCTGCGCCGCGTATATGACCGGACGACTTCCGTCTGTCAACATAAGGAATTGCCAAAAATGACGAAAAAATTTCAGCCTGTGAGAAAAGCGCGGCGGCGAAAGAGGGCTATGCGCCCGGGAAGGCGCTGGTTATAAAGCCGCATGAGCAAAGACAAAACATCCGGCCGCTCCGGCCCCGATACCACCACCGACGACAAGTCGGCCAAGGACACGCATTACGCCACCCTGCGTCGCGCACATCGCGATGCCAAGCGCGAGCGCGGCGAAATCCCGACGCCACAGCCGCAGAAGCGAAAGCGGCCCGGCGCGGATGATTGGAAGCCTCCGGCGCTCGCGCCCGATCAGGTCCTTCTTTACGGCCTGCATACGGTTCGGGCCGCCCTTGCCAATCCCGAGCGCAAGAACATCAAGCTGTCGACGACGCAGAATGCGCTGGTGCGGCTGGAGGTGGGCCCGGTCGACGCGCTTGGCATTCCCGTTGAGATCGTCTCACCGCAGGATATCGACAAGGTGCTGGGCCCTGAAGCAATCCACCAGGGTGTAATGCTGGAAACGCGCCCCCTGCCCGTGCGCCGCCTCGAGGCGCTGAAGGACAGCCCGCTGCTGCTGGTTCTCGACCAGGTGACCGACCCGCACAACGTCGGAGCGATCATGCGCTCGGCCGTAGCCTTCGATGCGGGGGCCGTGATCACCACCCAGCGCCACAGCCCGACCGAATCAGGTGTGCTGGCAAAATCCGCCTCGGGCGCGCTCGAACTCATACCTTATATACAGATCACCAATCTCGCCGATGCGCTCAGTGAGCTGCATCGCCTCGGATTCACCACCATCGGCCTTGATTCGGAAGGACCCGCGCCGCTGGAGGGTACCTTCAGCGGCAATAAGGTCGCCCTGGTGCTCGGCTCCGAGGGCAAGGGACTGCGCCAGAAAACGCGGGAAACGGTAAACGCCCTGGCGCGGCTCGACATGCCGGGCGCGATCAAATCGCTCAATGTCTCGAACGCAGCTGCGATCGCGCTCTATGCGGCGCGGTCCTATCTGAAAATCTAGCGGCACTGCGGCTGCCGCAGCAAGTTGGGGGAATTTGCTTTGATCCGAATTCTTGGCCTTACGGCGCTCTCCGCCGCCCTTGTTCTCACAATCGGTCAGCCGGCACGCGCAGTTGACGACGAACTCGTCAAGGCTCAAGCCGGCGCATGGCTGGTTGCGCCCGAAAACGGCGCCAAAGGCTGCCGCCTTACCTTCGAGACCCGCGCGATCTCCGGCGGCTACGCCATAAGCGGGGCGGAAGCCTGCGCGGCGGCCCTGCCCGCGCTCTCCAAGGCAAGCGCCTGGAATTTCACCGATGACGGTGCGCTCACTATCGTCGATGCCGCAGCGAAGGCGCTCATCCGGTTTCAGCAGGAAGAAGGCTCCCCTTGGGAGAGCGACGCAGGCGATCCCACATGGCTGTTGCCGGCGCTCGACAACGTCGATCACGTGCCGACCGTCGCAAGCCTTGCCGGAGCGTGGCGCATCCAGCGGCCGGACGGCAAACCGGTCTGCGACATCACGCTGACCACGGACAAGGATCCGGACGGCACCGCCAAGATGTCACCTAGCGGGGACTGCGCAAGCGAGATCGGCGATCTCAAGCTTTCGCTCTGGGCAACCGAAGGCTTCGGCCTGGTGATGCTCGGCAATGACGGCTCCTCGCTTTCCTTCGATATGAAGCCGGACGGCAGTTTCCAGAAATCCGACGAAGAGGAAGGCGAGCCGCTGTTGCTGGTGCGCAAACAGGGCGGCTGAACGCCTGAAAACGCGCCATGGGTTGACCTCCCGGAAATGTGACTATGTGTTATGGAACCAGCTCAAAGGCTGGAAACGATTGTCACATAACGCAGGGTTGGTGCGGCGCGCATGGTACTACCGAATATCCGAAAGTTCATTTTCCACGATCTACGCAGCGTGGAGGGATATATCGATCCGCCCGATGCGCTTGTTTATCTTTCACTCCTGGAATGGCAAAACCAGAACGATCTTGATGGCGGCATCGCGGAAATAGGCATCTATTTCGGCCGCTCCTATTTTCTGCTGAAGAAGATTGCAGGGCCTGACGCCAGCGTGCTCGGCATCGACCTCTTCGATATTGGAGATACGGCGGACGGCATCTCCGAGCAGTATCGCCTCTTTCTCGAAAACGGAGACAGGCTCGGCCTGCCCGTGGACGAGGAACTGCTCGTTGTCGGCGACAGCGCGGACGTATCGCCAAGTGATATCGTCGACAAAGTCGGCGCGGTGCGCTTCTTCAGCGTCGATGGCGGCCACAGCCTGTCCAATTTGGTCAGCGATAGCAGCCTGGCGAAGGACACCCTCGCCGATCACGGCGTCATTATCTTTGACGACACCTTCAATCCCGCCTGGCCGGAAGTGACAGTCGGGGTCGCCGATTTCCTCCGCGAGAACGACGAGATCTTCTCCGCCTTCTGCATGACCAAATACAAGACCTATGTCTGTCGGCGGGAATTTCACGACCTCTATCGCGCAGCCATAGAACAGGCGCCGCACCTCGGAGCCTTCGAATTGGCGGAAACGCATTTTCTGGGGTCCGACGCCGTGCGCCTGCACAATCCCTTCAGCCGGCGTCTTCTCTACGAGCTCATGACCCGTTCCGGCATGGGTGCCATTTCCGAACGCGCCTATCGCTGCCATTAGAGCGGCAATGTTCAGCGAAGGGCAATCGGCGTCACGTGCCAAGCCGATTGCCGCCAGAGCGATCTTTGGGTAACCGGACATCCCTCCTGCAGCTTCGACCACGAGGTGACATTGAGGTTCATCTCGCATTGCGCGAGATAGCTCTTGCCGCCCACGGTCATGCAGGCGACCTCGCCGACCGCATGCTGCTTACCATCCGTATTCTTGCAGTAGCAATTCTCGCCGGCCAACGCCGACACGCTGGTAATCACCGCGATCGCAACAAGCGGCAATCCCAAGACGACATACCCCGATGTCTTGCGCATGAACATATCCTCACCCGCCACTGACGAGATGAGTGTATGCCTATTGCAAACATTGTAAATGAGCCCGCATTTTAAGGCATTGGCCCAATGAAGCCCCGGCGGAGAGCCGAGGCGCAATTTGAAGCCGGCAGAGCCGCTGGGGCCTGCTAGTGAACCGCCGGATCCGCTTCGTCGAAAAATGACCTGATGCCATCGCGTGCAATCGTTGCCAGGAATTCGTCGAAAGCTTCACGGTCAGTCGCGAAGGGCTCCTCCCATTCGATCAGATCCTCTTCCGGCGTGATGACTTCCATCCGCCAGTCGGCATTGCTGCCGGCCGGACGAAAGATATCGACCAAAACGGTCACATCGTCATCGGTGAACTCACCCGAGAGCTCGGAGTGTTCGAGTTTAGGCTTCTTGGGCTTGAGGGTCATGTTTTTCCAAGGACACGATGTTGTTGATGATCGTTGCGAACGTCCCGAAGGCGTCGGCATCTACATATTGGTCTGCTGCCGCCGGTTTTCCATACCAGCGATAACACGGCCACCATATTCTTGAAAAGATCTGGTGCCCCCGGCAGGGTTCGAACCCGCGACCCCCTGATTACAAATCAGGTGCTCTACCAACTGAGCTACAAGGGCACATCGGCATGCCAAGTAGCAGATTTTGATTTCCTGTAAAGAGAAAATCGGCCGCCTTCCTCATGATCCCTCGCACAAGAGCGGATTGGGGATTCACCAGTCTTTACAAAACGTCTTGTCGCATAGGGGGAATATCATTACGTAGTACGATCATTAAAAGGACATTGCATGTCGCGTAGTTTTCAATCTGTTTGTTTTCTCGCCTCAACTGCGCCGGAAGCATTGGAGGCACAGGAAGAGCTGATTCGCCTCTATGGCCAGACGCCGCAGCAGGAAGCGGATGTCGTCGTGGCGCTCGGCGGCGACGGCTTCATGCTCCAGACGCTGCACAAGACGATGAATTCCGGCAAGCGCGTCTATGGCATGAATCGCGGCTCCATCGGCTTCCTGATGAACGACTACCGCACGGATTGCCTGGCGGAGCGCATTGACGCAGCTGTGGAAAATGCTTTTCATCCGCTGCAGATGAGCACCCGTAACGAGGATGGCAGCACTTCGGTCGCGCTTGCCATCAACGAGGTGTCGCTTTTTCGCCAATCCTATCAGGCGGCGAAGCTCAAGGTCGAGATCGATGGACATGTGCGCCTGCCGGAGCTGATCTGCGACGGCTTGATGGTCACGACGCCTGCTGGCTCCACAGCCTACAATCTTTCGGCGCACGGCCCCATTCTTCCACTTGAAGCGCCGCTGCTTGCCATGACGCCCGTCAGCGCCTTCCGCCCCCGCCGCTGGCGCGGCGCTCTCTTGCCGAACAAGGTGTCGATCGACATCACCGTGCTGGAGCCGGAAAAAAGACCGGTCAACGCCGTTGCCGACAATGCCGAGGTCAAATCGGTACTGAGCGTGCGAATCGCCCAGACCGAGGACACGACCGCGCGCATCCTTTCCGATCCGGATCGCTCCTGGTCGGAGCGGATACTTGCGGAACAATTTTCGGATTGAAGCCCATGGCATGGCCACATGAAAAAAGCCCCGTTTCCGGGGCTTTTGGTTATCTCGGCATATTTGAGGTTACTCGACGTCGTCGACAACCGCATCTGCCGCGCCGCTGATGCGGTGCGCGAGAGCGGCTTCCATGAACTCATTGAGATCACCGTCCAGCACATCGCTGGGAGCCGTGCTGGCGACGCCGGTGCGCAGATCCTTGACGAGCTGATAGGGCTGCAGGACGTAGGACCGGATCTGGTGACCCCAGCCGATATCGGTCTTCGAAGCAGCTTCGGCATTGGCAGCCTCTTCCCGCTTCATCAGCTCCGCCTCGTACATGCGGGCGCGCAGCATGTCCCACGCCTTTGCGCGGTTCTTGTGCTGTGAGCGTTCCTGCTGGCACTGCACGACGATACCCGTCGGGATATGGGTGATGCGCACGGCCGAGTCGGTGGTGTTGACGTGCTGGCCGCCGGCGCCGGACGAACGGTAGGTGTCGATGCGGCAGTCGCTTTCGTTAATGTCGATCTGGATCGAGTCGTCGACGACGGGGTAAACCCAGATCGACGAGAAAGACGTGTGACGACGTGCGTTGCTGTCATAGGGTGAGATGCGGACCAGGCGGTGAACGCCCGATTCGGTCTTCAGCCAACCATAGGCATTGTGGCCCTTGACCAGAAGCGTTGCCGACTTGATGCCGGCTTCTTCGCCGTCATGGACTTCGAGCAGTTCCACCTTGAAACGCTGGCGTTCGGCCCAGCGGGTGTACATGCGCAGCAGCATGTTCGCCCAGTCCTGGCTCTCGGTGCCGCCGGCGCCCGAATGGACTTCGACATAAGTATCGTTGGAATCGGCCTCGCCCGAGAGCATAGCCTCCACCTGCCGGCGCGCAGCTTCCGCTTTCAGGCTCTTGAGAGCCTCTTCGGCTTCGCGGACGACGTCGTCATCGCCCTCTTCCTCGCCAAGCGCGATCAGGTCGATATTGTCGTTAAGCTGCTGTTCGAGCGCACGTACGCCGCTGATTCCATCATCGAGATGCTGGCGCTCGCGCATGAGTTTCTGCGCTTCGGCAGCATCGTTCCAGAGGGTCGGGTCCTCTGACTTGTTGTTCAACCAGTCCAGTCGTCTTACCGCCTGGTCCCAGTCAAAGATGCCTCCTCAGCAGGCTTATGGCCTGCTTGGTTTCGTCGACTATTTTCTCGATTTCCGCTCGCATAATCCTGCTTCTTTATTCGGCGGTTCGATGTGAACCGTTGTTCAATTCAAAGAATGCTGGTGACATAGATATACATGCCGCGGGTGTAAAGCCCTGCGGCATGATGATCGGACAAATAGGATGGGATCAGAAGAGGCCGCCCGACCCGGAGGTAACAGCCTGGTTCGCCTGCGGCGACGTCCTCAGAATTTCCTCTGGCGCAACCTGCGCAGCCTCGCCGCCACCAATGACCGTCAAGCTCGTAGCCGGGCCGGTGCCGGGCTTGAAGGCTTCCATGATGGCGCTCGGATCGCCTGGTTCCGCCGCCATACCGGTCGCGCGATTGACAGCCATCATCGTCATGCCAGCCGGAACCTGGAATTTCTCCGGCGCCTCATCCTTCGTGGCAGCCTGCATGAATTCGTTGAAGATCGGCGCGGCAAGCCCGCTGCCGGTGCCACCCCTGCCGAGCGTGGCGGGGGTGTCGTAACCGACATACAGGCCGGCGACGAGGCTTGGCGTGAAGCCAACGAACCAAGAATCCTTTTCATCGTTGGTCGTACCGGTCTTGCCGGCGACATCGGTGTTGAGCTTGATCTTGCCGGCCGCCGTACCGCGGATAATGACGCCCTGCATCATCGACGTGACCTGATAGGCGGTCATCGGATCGAGCACCTGCTCGCGATTGTCGGCGATCACAGGTTCGTCCTGATTTTGCCAGGCGCTGACATTGCAGCTGTCGCAGACGCGCTCCTCATGTTTGAAGATGGTCTTGCCGTAGCGGTCCTGAATGCGGTCGATCAGCGTCGGCTTGATCTGCTTGCCGCCGTTGGCAATGACCGAATAGGCCGAGACCATGCGCAGCACCGTCGTCTCGCCGGCGCCCAGCGACATGGCGAGAACGGGATTCATATGATCGTAGATCCCGAAGCGCTCGGCATATTCAGCGACGAGCGGCATGCCCATGTCGGCGGCGAGACGAACCGTCATCAGGTTGCGGGAATGTTCGATGGCGAAGCGCAGCGTGTGGACGCCCCCGCCCTCGCCTTCATAGTTTGTCGGTTTCCAGACATCCCCATTGCTGAGGGTGATTTGCAGCGGGTCATCGAGAATGACCGAGGCCGGCGTATAGCCGTTGTCCATTGCCGCCGCGTAGACGAAGGGCTTGAACGACGAGCCCGGCTGACGTTTTGCCTGGGTTGCACGGTTGAACTCGGATTGCGCGTAAGAGAAGCCGCCGACCATGGCGAGCACACGGCCCGTATGCGGATCCATGACGACCAGGCCACCCTGCACCTTCGGCGGCTGGCGCAAGCGATAGATGCTGGAATCGGCACCACCGGTTTTCTGCACGAAAATCACATCACCCGCGCTCAGCACGCCGCTGGGTGATTTCACAGCCTTGCCGCCGGCCGAGCGGAAAGCCCAGCGCATGTCGGCTGCCGCGATCGTGCCGCGCCTGCGATCCGTCGAAACCTTGCCGCCAGCATCGACGCTCGGCTGCAAACCGATATCGACGGCCTGATCGGACACGGAGAGTACGACGGCGACCTGCCATTCGGGAACGTCGCTCAAGGTCGGGACCTTGGCAAGCTCGACGCCCCAATCCTGCGACGTCGTGATCTGCTTGATCGGGCCGCGATAGCCGCGGCGCTCGTCATAATCGACGAGACCATCCTGCAAAGCCTTGCGCGCTTCCAGCTGCATCTGCGGATCGAGCGAGGTGCGAACCGAGAGACCGCCTTCATAAAGGGTCTTTTCGCCATATTGGTCGATCAATTGCCGGCGCACTTCTTCGGCAAAATAGTCCGAGGCAAACAGCGACGGACCGCTCTTTGGCGGTACGACGCCGAGCGGCTGCTTCTTGGCGTCCTCGCCATCGCTCTGGCTGACATAACCATTCTCCACCATGCGGTCGATCACCCAATTGCGGCGGGTGATCGCTGCCTCCGGACGGCGGAACGGATTGTAGTTGGAAGGACCCTTGGGGAGCGACGCGAGATAGGCCGCTTCGGCGATGGTCAGCTCGTTGACGGACTTGTCGAAATAGGTGAGCGAAGCGCCGGCGATGCCATAGGAATTGAGGCCGAAGTAGATCTCGTTGAGGTAGAGCTCGAGGATCTTGTCCTTGCTATAGGCCTGCTCGATGCGGAACGACAGAATCGCTTCCTTGATCTTGCGGTCGAAGGTCTGGTCTGCGGACAGCAGGAAGTTCTTGGCGACCTGCTGCGTGATGGTCGACGCGCCGACGAAGCGGCGGCCGGAGCCGATGTTCTGCAGGTTCACCACAACGGCGCGTGCCAGGCCGCCGACGTCGACGCCGGGATGATTGTAGAAATTCTTGTCTTCAGCGGAGAGGAAGGCGGCCTTGACGCGGTCAGGTATAGCCTGAATCGGCACGAAAAGTCTGTTCTCCCGCGAATATTCCTTCATCAGCGCGCCGTTGCCGGCATGAATGCGGGTCGTCACCGGAGGCGCATATTTCGCAAGCACTTCGTAGTCGGGAAGTTCCTTGGAAACGACGCTCAGATAGATAGCCGCAGCCGCGGCAGCACCCAGAAACAGGAGGCAGCCCAGCCCAAAGAAATATCCAATCAGTCTGATCATGTGATACTACCGGTGCTTGTTCTTCATGCGGCATATGCGCGAGATCATCGCATAACCACGGGCGTTTTGCACGCCCGCGGTGTTAATGCAAGACGGCGGCGAGACAAAGCCGTGTGCGACCCGCGGACGAACGATACTTTGCTGTAAAGGCGGGAATGTGAGCAAAATAGGGCTTGTCTCCGGTATTCCCAGTTTCATTAGGCGCTAATAATAGCAGCTGTTACATGGAAGCCACGTACGACCGGATGCATGACGCGGCTAGCCACCATTTGCGATGATCGATACGCGATATTGCTTCACGGCCTCTGTCAGCCGATCGGCCACCTTTTGCCGCCAGTCGAGATCGAGCAGCAATTTCTCGTCGTCCTTGTTGGAGAGAAAGCCCAGTTCGAGCAGAATGGACGGAACGTCCGGCGCCTGCAGCACGCGGAAGCCGGCGTGGCGATGCGGATTATTGATCGTGGAGACCTGCCCATTGAACGAGGACAACACATCCTGCGCCAGTGAGATGGAGAAGGCCTGCGTCTCCCGCCGGGTCAAGTCCATCAGGATGTCGGTAACGGCGGGCGGCTGAGCCTGCGTGTCGGCGGCGGCGATCTGATCGGAATTGTTTTCGCGGTCGGCCACTTCGCCGGCGAGCCTGTCCGAAGCCTTGTCGGAGATCGTATAAACAGTCGCGCCGCGAATATCCTTCTGCTTGAGCGTATCGGCATGAAGGGAAATGAAAAGCGAGGCGTGATTCTGGCGGGCGATGGTCACCCGTTCCGACAGCGACAGATACTGATCCTTGTCGCGTACGAGAAACGCCTTGATGCCGGGCTGGGCATTCAGCTTGTCGGCGAACATCTTTGCGAAGGCGAGCGTGATGTCCTTTTCCTGCGTGACGCCATCGCTGCCGGTCGCACCGGCGTCGATGCCGCCGTGGCCGGCATCGACAGCCACAAGAAAGGTATTCGGATCGGCTTTTTGCGTCGATTCGACAGGGCCGACATCCTTTGCCGTATCATCGCTCGTCCAGCTCTGCTCTTTCACAAGCTCGGCGAATTGCTCGGCGGGCAGCATTTCGGCGTCGAGCACGAGGCGGCTGCCCTTACCGTCTTCATTGGCCTGCACCTTGGCCATGACCAGCTTCACGGGCTTTTTCGCCGTCAGAACGATTCGGGCGCTGTCTGCGTCCATCGTCCCGTAACGAATATCCTTGAAGAGACCGGCCGCCTTCAAATCCGCAGCCGGAAAACCGAAGGCAGTCGCCGGGAGATCGACCACGACGCGAACCGGATTGTCGAGATAATGAACCGAAAAGGTCGGCTCGCGATCCATGTCGATCACGATGCGCGTGCGGGCATCGTCGCCGGCGATACGGGCGCCAAAGGCCAGCACGGGATCGGCCGCCGCATTCGTCGCCGCGAACGGCAAAAACGCTGCCAGCATCATGAGGGCGAAGGTCGCCATCGCAAGTCGCAAAGCCCTCACGCCAGTCTCCGCCGCATGCCGCAATCCCTTTAACACGTGTCCAACGCGCCCCATATTGGTTTCGACGTTATTTTTGAAGTCCCATAACGGGAACCAAGTGTGACATGATGGCGCCGCCCGGCGATACGCCGGGAGAAGAATCAGAAGACACCCTCCTTCATTCTCATCATCCGACGAATCCATCAATATTATGGCATACTTGGCTTTTCCCTTGCTATTGTGACAGATAAAACATACAACGCATATTAGGGTAGAAGTGTTGACGGGATAGAGTCGCCGCAAAGGCAGCCGCCTCGAGTACCAGGCGCCATAAGCGGCAGTCATCCGCCGTCTACAAGAGCTTCTGCTCCAACAGTGGATATCTGAATTTTCAGCCTCAGGCGGGAAATTCATCGGTGGAGAGCCACCAAACGCTCTTTAGAGAGCAAATTCATCGGACCCGGTTGGGTCTAAGGCATAGTTGATCTCGCTTGGTTACGGATGTTACCGCAGCAGCTTTTTCAGGAAGTGAACAGACCCCAGGGAAGTAATGCCCCGGCTGCCGTCTGGATGCTGTCATCGCCGTACAACCAATCGCGACTTTCATTATCCGGTGCAGCAACGGCGGATCGCGTCCGGCTTGTCCCAGCGACAGGCAGGCCCCCATCCGGTTGCCCGCGCCGAGGAGCACAGCTTTCATGGCAGACAAAATGCTTATCGATGCGTCTCACGAGGAAGAGACGCGCGTCGTTGTCGTTCGCGGGAACCGCATAGAAGAATTTGACTTCGAGTCGCAGCACAAGAAGCAGATACGCGGCAACATCTATCTCGCAAAAGTAACGAGGGTCGAGCCCTCGCTTCAGGCCGCGTTCGTTGATTATGGCGGCAATCGCCATGGCTTCCTCGCCTTCGCCGAAATTCACCCTGATTATTACCAGATCCCTCTCGCCGACCGGCAAGCGCTGCTGAAGGCCGAAGCAGAGGAACATCGCCGCGACGACGATGTCGAGCATGTGGAAACGGCGCTCGACCTCTCCCAGCAGGAGCAGCCGGATGTCGGCATCCTTGCGAAAGACGGCAACGACAACGCTGTACCTGCCGCGATCGCCGAAGAGGCCCCTGCCGCCGAGGCAATCGCCACCCCTCAGGAAGAGGCTCCGGCAAAGAAGACCAAGCCTCGCCGCAGCCGCAAGAAGCCGGTCGCGACCGCTCCGTCTGACGAGACTGCCGCCGAGGCAACGACTGCCGTCGATGCACCGAGCGAAGAAGAGGAAGGTCCGTCAGGCGAAATGGCCGCGATGGTCGAAACCGATTCGATCTCCGAAAATGTCGACCTTTCCAAGCGCCGCAGCGACGATGACGACGATGATGATCACGACCATGAAGAGGAAGTGATCGAATCCGTCGGCGCCGAAGACGCTATGGAAGAGGTTCCGGACCGCGTGCAGCGCAAGCCGCGCAAGCAGTACCGCATCCAGGAAGTCATCAAGCGCCGGCAGATCCTGCTGGTGCAGGTTGCCAAGGAAGAACGCGGCAACAAGGGTGCGGCGCTGACCACCTATCTCTCGCTCGCAGGTCGCTATTCGGTTCTGATGCCGAACACGGCGCGCGGAGGCGGCATCTCCCGCAAGATCACCAATCCGCAGGATCGCAAGCGTCTCAAGGAAATCGCCAAGCTGCTCGAAGTGCCGCTGGGCATGGGTGTCATCCTGCGTACCGCCGGTGCCAACCGCACCAAGGTCGAGGTCAAGCGCGACTTCGAATATCTGATGCGCCTGTGGGAAAACGTCCGCACGCTGACGCTCGCTTCGACCGCCCCCTGCCTCGTCTATGAAGAAGGCAGCCTTATCAAGCGCTCGATCCGCGACCTCTACAACAAGGATATCAGCGAAGTCATCGTCTCCGGTGAGGAAGGCTATCGTGAAGCGAAAGACTTCATGAAGATGCTGATGCCGAGCCACGCCAAGGTGGTTCAGCCCTATCGCGACATCCATCCGATCTTCTCGCGCTCCGGCATCGAGGCACAGCTCGACCGCATGCTGCAGCCGCAGGTCACGCTGAAGTCCGGCGGCTACCTGATCATGAACCAGACGGAAGCTCTGGTTTCGATCGACGTCAACTCCGGCCGCTCGACCCGCGAACATTCGATCGAGGATACGGCGCTTCAGACGAACCTCGAGGCAGCCGATGAAGTCGCCCGTCAGCTTCGTCTGCGCGACCTTGCCGGCCTGATCGTCATCGACTTCATCGACATGGAAGAAAAGCGCAACAATCGCGCCGTCGAGAAGAAGCTGAAGGAATGCCTGAAGAACGACCGCGCCCGCATCCAGGTCGGCCGCATCTCGCATTTCGGCCTGCTGGAAATGTCGCGCCAGCGCATCCGCGCATCGGTTCTCGAAAGCACCACGCAGATCTGCTCGCATTGCGGTGGCACCGGCCATGTGCGCTCGCAGTCCTCTGTCGCGCTGCATGTCCTGCGCGGCATCGAGGAATACCTGCTCAAGAACACGACGCACGACATCGTCGTGCGCACGACGCCGGACATTGCGCTCTACCTGCTCAATCACAAGCGCCAGACGATCACCGATTACGAAAGCCGCTTCGGCGTTTCCATCGTCATCGGCGCCGACAATGCCGTGGGCACGCAGCACTTCGCGATTGACCGCGGCGAGCCGGTGGCCAATCCGGTGAAGATCGAGAGCCTGTTCAACTTCGCCGCCATTCCGGAGGACGATGACGACGATATCGTCATCGAGGCCGATGAGGATGAAGACGAGGAGCTGGAAGAAAAGGCTGCAAGCGTCGAGCAGCAGCCTGCCGCCCGCTCCGAAAACAATGATGGCAACCGCAAGCGCAAGCGCCGCCGCCGTCGTCGCGGTCGCAGCGGCGATGCCCAGACAGCCTCCGAATCAACCTCCGACACCTCTATGGAAGATGGCAATGAGGAAGGGGATGAAGGCGACGAAGACGACAACGTCGGCAATACCGAAATCTCCGCCGTGTCCGGCAGCGACGACGCGCAGCAGAAGCGCAAGCGCCGCCGCCGCGGCAAGCGTGGCGGCCGCCGCAATCGCGATGGCGAGGGCAATGAATTGGCTGCCGGCGACGAAGCCGGTTCCGACGAAGGCGCTGATCATCAGGATGACGGCGAAAGCGATGTTGCTGTGACCGTCGCCGAAATCGTCGTTGCCGAAGGCGAAGCCGCCGTCGAAGGCCAGCCGGCCATGGCAGCCGTCGAGACGGCGTCCGTCGTCACCGAGGACGTGAAGCCCGCCAAGAGCCGCAGCCGTCGCAAGCCGAAGGCGGAAGCATCGCCAGTCGAAGCACCAGTCGTCGAAGCGGCACCTGCAACTGATACCGAAGCCGAGACGGTGGCCGAAATTGTCGCCGATCTCGACCGCCCCGTAGAACCCGAACCGGCAGCTGCGGCGGAATCCGAAACAGCCGCGGCCAAGCCGGCACGCGCCAACCGCGAGTCGAACGTCTCGTCCTCCGAGCCGGTGGTCAAATCCACCCGCACCAACGAGGGCGGTGATGGTGACGGCGATCCGACCAAGCCGAAGAAGGCTGGTTGGTGGCAGCGCCGCGGTTTCTTCTGAGCGTTGCTGTTTGGGAAGAATTGATCAAAAAACCGGCCGTGGTGACGCGGCCGGTTTTTTGTTTCTGCAGATCGCCAGGTTTAAGGCTCATGCTTGGAAACGGTGCTCACGCCCGCGCAACCACATTCGCAGACTGGCGCAACACATTGATCCGGTAGCCTATTTCAGCCAGGCCGCCATGCGTTCAACCGCCTCCTCGATCTCGGCATTCGAGCCGGCATAGGAGATCCGCATCGCGCGATGCCCGTCGTCCGGGTCGAAATCGAGACCGGGCGTGGCGGCGACGTTGATTTCGGCGAGCATCTTGCGGGCGAAGATCATGCTGTCATTGGTGAAGCGGCCGACATCGACGTAGGCGTAGAAAGCGCCATCCATCGGAGAAGCGATACGGAAGCCGATTTCGGGCAGACGCCGCATCAGGAAATCGCGGTTGCGCCCATAGCTTTCGCGATAGACATCGAGTTCGGCGCCTGCGCCAAGCGCTGCCTCTGCAGCGATCTGGGACAGTTCCGGCGCGGAGATATATAGGCTCTGGGCGACACGCTCGATGGGGCGCACCAACCGCTCCGGCAGCACCATCCAGCCGATGCGCCAGCCGGTCATGCAATAATATTTCGAGAAGGAGTTGATGACGATCGCTTCGTCGGTCAGTTCCAGCGCACTCGTCTCTTCGCCGACGAAAGTGAGCCCGTGATAGATCTCGTCGGAAATGAAGGCGATGGAACGATCGGCGCAATAATCGGCGAGCGCCTTCAGCGCCGCCCTGCCCGTGACGGTGCCTGTGGGATTGGCGGGGCTTGCAAGCAGCACCCCCTTCAACCGCTTGCCGCTCACCGCCTGTGCCGCCTCCAGGCTTTCCGGCGTCAGCGTGAACTGCGTCTCCTCGGTCACCGGCACCTCCAGCACATCGAGCCCCAATGCCGCGAGGATATTGCGATAGGCGGGATAGCCAGGGCGAGCGATGGCGACGCTGTCGCCCGCATCAAACAGGGTCAGGAAGGCAAGATTGAAGCCAGCCGACGAGCCGGTGGTGATGGCGATGCGCTTCGGATCGACCGACAGGCCGTGACGGGTCTGGTAGTGCGCGGAGAGCGCCTGGCGCAGCGCCAGCGTCCCAAGCGCGTCCGTATAGCCGATGCGGCCGTGGCCGAGTGCCGCGCGCGCCGCCTCAAGCGCCGCCTGGGGCGCCGGATGGGACGGCTGTCCCACAGCCATCGAAATGACGGGATGGCCGGCCTGACGCCGAAGCGTCGCCTCGGCCAGCACATCCATGGCGTGGAAGGGTTCGACATCGCTGCGCTTGGATAAGGAAAACAAGATCAATTCTCTCTCGGATCGGATCGCGGTGCGACATTTGCCGCAATAATGGTTCATTCACAATCCCGCGATTGCGGCTTCGTCGCGAAAATTCCTGTTTCTGGAAGCAAGCTTGCGCCGTAAGTTGCTGATCCGTATTTGCGGAAGTTGACCCGACGATGCTATGCCGCATCCGAGAAAGTCTCCGCATAGATCCAAACGAGGACCCAATGACCTTTTCTTTCAAAAGCCTGCTGACGGTTGCGGCGATTGCCCTCACAGCGTCCTTCGCCACAATCCAGCCCGCCGCCGCGCTGGACGATCAGCAGAAAAAGGAAATCGGGGAATTCATCAAGGAATACCTCGTCGAACATCCGGAAGTCTTGCTCGATGCGCAGGCCGCGCTCGAGAAGAAGCAGGAGGCGGCCCGCCTCGCCCAGTCGTCCCAAGTGATCGCTCAGAACAAGGACGCGATCTTCAACTCCAAGGATGATATCGCGATCGGCAATCCGAAGGGCAGCATCACCGTGGTGGAGTTCTTCGACTACAACTGCACCTATTGCCGCCATGCGCTCGGCGACATGGACACGCTGCTGAAGCAGGACAAGGACGTGCGTTTCGTGCTCAAGGAATTCCCGATCCTCGGGGCGGACTCGGTCGCCGCGTCGCGGGTTTCCGATGCATTCCGCAAGCTTTCGCCTGAAAAATATGCCGAATTCCATCACACGCTGCTGAGCAGCGACGGCCGCGCCTCGGAGGACAGCGCCATTGAAGTTGCCGCCTCGCTTGGCGTCAAAGAAGCAGCCATCCGCGCGGAAATGGCAAAGAGCCCGAACAACGATATGATCAAGGCGACCTACCAGCTTGCCACCGATCTCAACGTCACGGGCACGCCCGCCTATGTCATTGGCAACGAAACCATTTCCGGCGCAATCGGGCTCGAAGCCATTCAGCAGAAGATTGCCAATGTCCGCAGCTGCGGCAAGACCACCTGCTGACGATCACATCTCCGCGCCGCGCGCTGCATTCGAGGCACCATCGAAACCACGTAGATTTCGACAGGGCTCAAAATTGCCAAAATCGCGGCGTTTCCACACCTAGAGACGCGCAACCTACGCTCCGGGGCTTTCCTACAAGGCCTCGGGAGTCTATAGGTTGCGCTGCACTTTGACGGAACCTCTGATGGCGCAAACTATTTTTGTCCTCAACGGACCCAATTTGAACGCTCTCGGCAAGCGCGAGCCGGGCATCTATGGCGGCAAGACGCTCAAGGATATAGAAGCAGACTGCAAGTCCGCGGGCGAAAGCCTGGGCTTCATCATCGATTTCCGCCAGAGCAATCATGAAGGCTTGCTGGTCGACTGGATGCATGAAGCCGGCGATACCGCCGCCGGCGTCGCGATCAATCCTGGCGCCTATGGCCATACGTCGATCGCGCTGCACGATGCGATCCGCGCCATTTCCGTTCCCGTGGTGGAGGTGCATATCTCCAACATCCACGCGCGAGAAGAATTCCGACACAAATCGATGATCGCGCCCGCTGCCAAGGGCATGATCTGTGGTTTCGGACCTTATAGTTACATCCTGGCGCTGCACGCGCTGAAATCCATCACCCAATAACAAAAATACAGGGCAAGAAAACCAATGGCTGAAAAGAAATCGGGTATCGACCAGGCGCTGATTCGCGATCTCGCCAATATTCTCAACGAGACGGATCTGACCGAGATCGAAGTCGAGCAGGAAGATCTGCGCATTCGTGTGTCTCGCGCCGGCACGCCGCAATATGTTCAGGCGCCGGTCGCAGCACCTGCTTATGCAGCAGCCGCTGCTCCCATCGCGGCCGCCGCTCCCGCAGGCAAGGTGCGCAATCCCGATAGCGTCGTCAGCGCACCCATGGTCGGCACCGCCTATCTGGCGCCGGCCCCGGGCTCGGCCGCCTTCATCGAGGTCGGCTCGGTCGTCAAGGAAGGCCAGACGCTACTGATCATCGAAGCCATGAAGACGATGAACCAGATCCCTGCGCCTAAATCCGGCACGGTCACGGAAATCGTCGTTCAGGACGGACGCCCGGTCGAGTACGGCGAACCCCTTGTCGTCATCGAGTAAGCCCATGCCCATGATTTCGAAGATTCTCATAGCCAATCGCGGAGAGATCGCCCTGCGTGTGCTGCGCGCATGCAAGGAACTCGGCATTGCCACCGTGGCGGTTCATTCCACCGCCGATGCCGACGCGATGCATGTACGGCTTGCGGATGAAAGCGTTTGCATCGGCCCGCCGCCGTCGCGCGAAAGCTATCTCAATATCCACCAGATCGTTGCCGCCTGTGAGATCACCGGCGCCGACGCCGTGCATCCCGGCTATGGCTTCCTGTCGGAAAATGCCAAGTTCGCCGACATCCTCGAGGCGCATGGCATCACCTTCATCGGTCCGACGGCGGATCATATCCGCATCATGGGCGACAAGATCACCGCCAAGACCACCGCTCTGCAGCTTGGCATCCCGGTCGTTCCGGGTTCTGACGGCGAAGTGAAGACCGAGGCAGACGCGCTGAAGACGGCGCGCGAGATCGGCTATCCGGTGCTCATCAAGGCAACCGCCGGCGGCGGCGGTCGTGGCATGAAGGTGGCGCGCACGGAAGCGGACCTGGTCGAAGCATGGTCGACGGCGCGCACGGAAGCGGGCGCTGCCTTCGGCAATGACTCCGTCTACATGGAAAAATACCTCGGCAAGCCGCGCCACATCGAAGTTCAGGTGTTCGGCGACGGTGAAGGCAACGCCGTGCATCTCGGCGAACGCGACTGCTCACTGCAGCGCCGCCACCAGAAGGTCTGGGAAGAAGCCAATTCCCCGGCGCTCAATGTCGAGCAGCGCATGAAGATCGGCCAGATCTGCGCCGACGCCATGAAGAAGCTGAAGTATCGCGGCGCCGGCACGATCGAATTCCTCTATGAAAATGGCGAGTTCTATTTCATCGAAATGAACACCCGCCTGCAGGTGGAGCATCCGGTCACGGAGGCCATCACCGGCATCGACCTCGTGCACGAACAGATCCGCGTCGCCTCCGGCGGCGGTCTTTCGGTGACGCAGGATGAAGTGCATTTCCATGGTCACGCCATCGAATGCCGCATCAATGCCGAGGACGCGCGCACCTTCATCCCCTCGCCCGGCACGATCACGCATTTCCATGCGCCCGGCGGGCTTGGCGTGCGCATCGATTCGGGCGCCTATCAGGGCTACAAGATCCCGCCTTACTACGACAGCCTGATCGGCAAGCTGATCGTGCACGGCCGGACCCGCGTGGAATGCATGATGCGCCTGCGCCGCGCGCTCGACGAATTCGTGGTCGACGGCATCAAGACCACCCTGCCGCTATTCCAGGATCTGGTTTCCAACCAGGATATCGCCAACGGCGACTACGATATCCATTGGCTGGAAGACTACCTGGCCAGGACATCGGCCTAAGCCGTGCCAGGAACGCGCAGCAGACGCCCCGGCGTTACCCCGGAGATTTTGTTGCGCGCCTATTCCATCGGACTCTTCCCGATGGCCGAATCGGCCGACGACCCGGAGATCTTCTGGGTCGAGCCGGAAATTCGCGGTGTCTTGCCCCTCGATAGCTTTCATGTCTCGAAGAGCCTGGCAAAGACCATCCGCCATAGGCCGTTCGACATCCGTTTCAACACCGATTTCGACGCCGTCATCGCAGCCTGCGCCGAGCACACGAGCGGCCGGCCCAGCACCTGGATCAACCAGACCATCCGCGCGCTCTATTCGACGCTGCACCATATCGGCCATGCGCATTCGGTCGAGGCTTGGGAGGATGACCAACTGGTCGGCGGGCTTTACGGGGTCTCGCTGGGGTCTGCCTTCTTCGGTGAGAGCATGTTCTCCCGCCGCACCAACGCTTCGAAGATCTGCCTCGTCCATCTGGTCGAGCGCCTGCGGCAACGGGGCTTCACACTGCTCGACACGCAGTTCACAACCGAGCACCTGAAGACGTTTGGCGCGATCGACGTGCCGAAGGACGACTACGCGAAAATGCTCGAAAAGGCGATGGAATCACCCAATCTGAGCTTTTGAGGCGATCAGAGCTTAGCCCCGCGGAGCGTACTAAAGGTATTCGTGCGCCGAAGACTTCAAATTCCGGTTGGTATTTGCTATCGCTCGACGCGAAGAGCGTTGGTGCATAGAGGTTTCGCTTTGCCGTCGTAAATACCGGTCTCATCCAGTTTCACCCCATGCATAGGGAAGCGTGTCGCCGCCGATGCATGTTCATGTTCATCGGGTGGTGGTCTGAGACCGGTTTGGCATTGTCAAAACGCGCCTAGCGCAGCCATTGCTGTCTCAGCTCTTCAGCCGTCCCGCAACATCGCCATACCGTGCCCATAAAGGGCTTGTCCCGCCATCAGCTTGGTGAACTTCCAGACGGAAGACCAAGACGGTATGTGCAATATTCTTCGGGTCCGATGGACCATCTATCCTCAGACCGCACCCCAGCCATGGATCGCCTGCAGCGGCTGCGGATGCTTGAAACCCTTCAAATCGAGCGGCAAGATCAGGCTCAATGCCAATGGCAAAAGGCTTGATGCCTGGCTCGTCTATAAATGCTCCGATTGCGGGAAGACGTGGAATCGGACCCTCTTCGAACGGCGGACCATTCGTGATCTCAGCCCTGCTACCCTGGAAGCCTTGCAAGGCAACGATCCGGACTGGGTACGACTTCAGGAATTCGATCTCGACGGACTGAAGCGCAAGGCGCTGCGCATCGATGAATCGCCTGACGCCATTGTCCGGAAGGAAGTAGCGCAGGGGAAAGCGAGCTGGACAACACTGGAAATCGAGCTTGCGAGCGTGTTCGCCTTGAACCTTCGCCTTGATCGCCTGCTTGCGTCCGAGCTGGCCATTTCGAGATCCAGGCTCAAGGTGCTGCATGGCCGCGGCAAGCTGAGAGGCCATCCGGACCGCAGCGACGTTCTACGTCATCGCATCAAGGCCGCCACGCGCATCGTCATCGATCTGTCCGATGAAGATGATCGCGATGCGATCGGTGAGGCAGCCTCAAATCCGAAGGCAAAATAGCAAATCGTCCGCGGGAGCGATGCTCCTGCGGGCGAGTCGGCACGGCTGCGGATTCTCCAGGGATCGACTATTTCGCGCCGGCGGTATCCGGCGGCGGGATGTCGGATTTCTGTTTGCACTCTTTCAGCCAGACGTCGTAGATCGGATGCTCGACCGCGTTGAGACCGGGGCTGTCGGCGAACATCCAGCCGGTGAAGATGCGGCGGATGCGGCGATCCAGCGTGATCTCATCAACTTCGATGAAACCGTCCACCTTCTGCTGTTCGGTATCGTCACGCGAGTAGCAGGCCCGCGGCGTCACCTGTAACGCGCCGAACTGCACGGTCTCGTTCATATAGACATCGAATGTCGTGATACGGCCGGTGATCTTGTCGAGGCCGGAGAAAACGGCGACGGGATTGGCGATGCGGGCCGCCTCTGCGGAAGGCGGCAAAACGATGCCAGCCAAGAGAGCGATCACGGCTCCCGCCATTACACGCAAAGAAGCGCTCCGCGTGAAAAACGTCATATCCGGCAATCTCCGCTTGGTCTCGGTCAAAGCGCCGAGCAAGAGCCGGCATCTCTCGCGCCTAACGGCCAATTGTGGCCAAAGGACGAGCCGGCCCCTTCTGCTCAGTTGCCCGGGGTCCAGGCGTCATAGTCGCCGGTCACGCGCGGACGCTCGCCGGCAACGGCCAGCGAGCCCGGCGGGCGATAGGCCTGCGGAGTGCCGGTCTGGTTGGCGCGGTGCCCCTTTTCCCATTCCTTGGCGACATAGTTTTCCTTGGTCGGCGGAACGTCGGTGCGGTGATGCATCCAGCCATGCCAGCCCGGGGGAATTGCCGTGGCTTCCGCGTAACCCTTGTAGATCACCCAGCGCTTCGGGAGACCGTAGGAGGACATGCCGCCTTCGTAATAGACATTGCCGAATTCATCCTCGCCGACGCGCTTGCCGAAACGCCAGGTCGCGAACCGCGTGCCCATTGTCTGACCATTCCACCAGGTGAAGGTTTGTACGATGAAATTCCACATGTCTTTTCCTCGATACCCGCTGAATGGCGAGCGATACCAGAATTCGATAGCTTGCTTATGCCGCCACCGGACGGGCTTGTCCAGTGATTCCAGCAGGCAAACGCTGTCATTTCAATGTCATCTTGAAACCAAGATGGCTCGGCTTGAAACCCAATCTCTCATAGAAGCGGTGAGCATCCTTGCGCTGGGCGTTCGAGGTCAATTGCACCAGCCGCATGCCGCGGCTTTTTGCCTCGGCAATGCAGAAATTGATCATTGCGGCGCCAATCCCCTGCCCGCGCAGATCCGTGCGCGTCTGCACAGCTTCGATGATCATCGCGGAGGAGCCACGGCCGGTCAGCGATGTCGTGATCATCGTCTGGAACGTGCCTACGACTTCGCCGGCCAGTTCGGCGGCGTAGAGCGTCTGCTCGGATGAGGCATCGACCGTGCGGAAGGCCCGGAGGTAATCGCCATAGGCGGATGGATCGGCGGTATCGCCGTGGCCGCCGACAGCATCTGCGGCGAAGAGGTCAATCAAGGAAGGAAGGTCAGCCTCACGAGCTTCGCGAATGATCAAATCGGCACTGTTCATGATCGACCTGCCTAGCTGTCAGTGGTTTTCGAGAGGCTTCTCGAATATCAGCGCCGGAATGCCCGATTGCGCATTTCCGCAGTTTTCCGTGCGGCCGACTTCGACGAAGCCATGCGCCGTGTAAAAGGCGATCGCAGGCTCGTTTTGTGGTTCGACCTCCAGGCGCATGACTTCTGCGTCCGGAAAGCAGGTTTCCAGTTCTGCGAAGATATCGCGGCCGACGCCCTGGCGTTGGTAGCGCGGGCCGACATAGAGCATGTAGAGCTCGACAGTCTTTGTCATCTCCGTGGACATGGCGGCATAGCCCATGCCGCCGATCGTCTTGCCGTCGTCGGCGACGAGGAATTCGGCGTTCTTCTTCGCCAGCCGTGCCTTCAGCGACGCCAGAGAATGCCAGGAGGCATGCAACTCGCTGACCTTGTCGGCCCCATAGATATGGTCGTAGGTCGCATGCCAGGTTTCGCGCAGCAGAGCACGGACCTTTTCCAGGTCCTGCTCGCCGGCGGTGCGGACGAAGAACACCGATTATTCCTCTTCGATGCCGAGCTTGGCCTTGACCAGCGCCTGCACGGCCTGCGGGTTGGCCTTGCCGCCGGTCGACTTCATCACCTGGCCGACGAACCAGCCGGCGAGCGTCGGCTTGGCCTTGACCTTGGCGACCTGATCCGGGTTAGCAGCGATGATTTCGTCCACGGCCTTTTCGATGGCGCCGGTGTCGGTGACCTGCTTCATGCCGCGGGCCTCGACGATCTCTGTGGGATCGCCGCCCTCGGTGAGGATGATCTCGAACAGATCCTTGGCGATCTTGCCGGAGATGGTTTCAGCCTTGATGAGATCGATGATCGCGCCGAGCTGGGCGGGCGAAACCGGAGTCTCTTCAATATCTTTGCCGATTTTGTTCAGAGCACCCAGCAAGTCGTTGATGACCCAGTTTGCCGCCATCTTGCCGTCACGGCCGGCAGCGACCGCTTCGAAATAATCTGCGATCGCCTTTTCCGAGACCAGAACGGAGGCGTCGTAGATCGACAGGCCTAGCTCGCGAACGAAGCGCTCCTTCTTGTCGTCAGGCAGCTCTGGCAAGTGCGCCGCAAGTTCCTTGACGAAGGCGTCATCGAATTCGAGCGGCAGCAGATCCGGATCGGGGAAATAGCGATAGTCATGCGCATCTTCCTTGGTGCGCAGGGAGCGTGTCTCGCCCTTGTTCGGATCGAACAGGCGGGTTTCCTGGTCGATCTTGCCGCCATCCTCAAGGATGCCGATCTGACGGCGCGCTTCGTATTCGATCGCCTGGCCGATGAAGCGGATGGAGTTGACGTTCTTGATCTCGCAGCGCGTGCCGAACTCACCACCGGGGCGGCGCACGGAAACGTTGACGTCGGCGCGCATCGAGCCTTCGTCCATGTTGCCGTCGCAGGTGCCGAGATAGCGCACGATCGAGCGGAGCTTGGTCATATAGGCCTTGGCTTCGTCCGACGAGCGGATGTCCGGCTTGGAGACGATTTCCATCAGCGCCACGCCGGAGCGGTTGAGATCCACATAGGACATGGTGGCGTGCTGATCATGCAGCGACTTGCCGGCATCCTGCTCCAGATGCAGCCGCTCGATGCCGATCTCGATATCCTCGAACTGGCCCTGACGGTCCGGGCCGAGGGATATGACGATCTTGCCCTCGCCGACGATCGGATCCTTGAACTGCGAGATCTGATAGCCCTGCGGCAGATCGGGGTAGAAATAGTTCTTACGGTCGAAGATCGAACGATTGTTGATCTGCGCCTTCAGGCCGAGGCCGGTGCGCACGGCCTGCTTGACGCACTCCTCGTTGATGACGGGCAGCATGCCGGGCATGGCGGCATCGACCAGCGAGACGTTGGAATTCTGCGGCTTGCCGAACTCGGTCGAGGCACCGGAGAAGAGCTTGGAATTGCTCAACACCTGGGCATGGACTTCCATGCCGATAACGATTTCCCAATCGCCGGTGGCACCGGGAATGAAGCGTTTCGGATCTGGCGTGCGGACATCGACAAGGGTCATGGGAAGCTCTTGAAATGCTGTTCTTCTGAACTTTGTGAGGTAGAGCAATTGGCGAGATGGTGCAAGGCTTTCGGCATCGCCGGCGCGCTATATGCCTGGACCGTAGACGCCGTCGCTATCTTCGACCAGCGCTTTTGAAAGCCCGATGGTCGGCACATCGCTATCGAGCTTCGGGGAATAGACGATCGACAGCCAGTTGATCTCATAGCCACGAGCCTTGAAAAAACCGATCGCGTCGACATTGCCGGCATGAGTGTGCAGCGAAACCTTTTCCAGCCCCTGTTCGCGCATGTCCTGCTCGATACGCTCCAGGAGTGCCGAACCGAGACCTCGCCTGAGAAACCCCGGGTCGATCCAGAAATCGGAGATGGTCTCATCGAGGCCCTCGCGCGCCGCCCAGCCGACGACCTCCCCGTTCAGCTCGATGACCGTGATTGTCAGCCAGACGTCGCGCGTGAAATTCGAAAACGCGTCGCTTGCACTTTCCAGAAGCTCGACCGGACTTCCGATCGAGCCCATGGCCTTCTGCCATGAGCGCAGGCCGATATTGGCCAGTACCTCCGCTTCCCCTTCATGCGCATTGCGAATATGGATCATCGGGCCCCCGCCGTTTCCAGCAGTAAAGCACCGGAAAACAGCTTTTTCCAGCGACGAGATAAAAGCAAGCGCACGGTGGCGGCCCAAGTCCAACGAGAGTGAAACTTGACCGCCGGTTGCAACCTGTTTTAAAACTGCCGCGTCAATGGAGTTTTGATGTCTACCTTTTCTCAGACCCGGTAAAGGCCCTGCCCGCAAGCCTTCTTGCGTGCTGGGCCCGAAAACGAAGCCCCGACTTCCCTAAAGGGAGCGTCGGATCGTTTTGTTGCGCCTTTGGCGCTTTCCGGATTCTGACGACAATGGATATCTCACGCGCAGAGCAGCGCATCCTGCATTTGCTTGCTCAAGGCGGGCGCATTGAAATCGAACGCACCGAAAACAAGAAAATCGAGACCGTCAACTGCTACACGCGGGACGGCTGGCTCTATCCCGGTTTCGGCATCGAGCTCTTCCGCAAGCTCAAACAGCTGAAGGCCATCAAATCCTCCGGCGGACATCCCTACCGGATAACGGAACGGGGCCTGAGGCTGGTGAGGGCGCAATTGGATAATAGGTAGAGAAAGCATGAGAGCCGCCCCGGTCGGGCGGCTCTCATCCGCTCATGCGGCTCATGTGACGAAGCGCTGGTGGCGATCAGAATGTCCTGATGAGCTCCGCCACCTGGCTGCCCAGACGATCGCTGTCCTTTTGCATCGCGGCGCGTTTTTCGCCGACTGCAGCGATTTGGTCTTCACTATCTGCCAGAGCCTTCAAATAGCGCTTCTTCAAATCGCTGTTCTCCGGAACCGCGCCGATATTCTGTCTTATCCGCTCCTGGTCATTGGTGAGTTTCTCTATTTCGTTGTCGAAACTCTCCAGATCGTTCTGGGCAGCGACCTGCTTTTTGCGCGCCTCCGCCAGGTTTGCGAGCTTGTCTACAAGTACCTTGTCATGGGCCGAAGCCGACCATCCAAGCAGCATGTCCGGCTCTGCATCGACCAGAGCGTAACTGTTGCTCTGAAGCTGCTCGTCGACTGCCGTCAGCGTCTTTTCCGTAGCCGCCGGCACGACCGTCTTGAGCCGCTGGTGTGTTGCCGTCTTGCCGAAACTTTCGTCCGACGAAAACGACCAACCATCCCTAATCGGGTGTTCGACAATAACGGTCCTTTCGCCGTCAAGCGCCCCTGAAACAGTGTATGTTGTCGTCTGGCGGTATTTGACGATTGTTTGCATCACGCCATCGGAAACCTTGAGAGAGGCAATCTCCTCCGTCGGCGTCTGCTGCTCGCTGATCGATACTTTTCGGTCGGTCGCGAAACTGGCGAGGCGCGTATCGCCCTTGGGCAGCGCGGATAGCTGGGAGTCGCCGATGTAGCCGATCTTGCTGTCGTATAGCGTGAGAATTCCCGGCGGCATGCTGACACCAGCGGTATTCTTCAACATCACCGCGGCGATGGGATTGGCAATGGAGCTGCCCGCCCGATACATGTCCACCATATCGGCATCCAGCGCCGCATCCACGATCGGCACGGATAAGGTGTCACCATTTGCCAGATCGTAAGTCCCCGGAAGTTCGAACGTGGCCGAGATATCGCTTTCGGTGGCATTGGCAGCACTACCAGCAGCTATTTGCATTGGCGCTGCAGGCCTTTCCAACTCGTCGGCCATGTATCCAGATGCGGCTGCCTTTCTGCTGGCGCCACCCATCATTGCCTTGGCAGGCGCGGGCGCTGTTACTGGTTCCTCCGCATCCGATGACAGCCGCTGCCTGTTGGACAGGTCTCCGCTATCGAGATCAGGGACAATATTCGAAGCCGTGTTGACCGGCACCTCCTGTCGCTCTCTCCAATAGAGCTTGTGCAGGCCCTGCTTCAGCGTCACCGGCTCGGCCGACGTCAACGTCAGTTTGACGCCCTTCCAATCCTCACCGCTGGCGTTTTCCAGCACGGTCCACGCCTGCAAACGCGCCTTGCCATTTGCCTCGGTCACAACCTTGTAGGCCGTTTTCCAGATCGGAGACGGAACCACATAGGTCAGGCCGATATCGCCGCCGTTCTTCACACCGTTCAGCTTGATATCGATGGTGCGGCTGCCGTCGTTCTTGCCACGGGCAATGGCCGCCGCCGCTTTGGCAACCTTCGCTCTCATCTCAGCATCCTCAATCCGGACGGACGCATCCTCGCCAAGCGCCAGCGTCTCCACAGCGCCATCCTTGTCGAGAACGGTCAGCAGCGGAACCGGTGCACTCTCGCCGGTCTTCCTGATCTCGATCCCGAGAATGCTTCCCTCAACGGTTTTCCCACCGCTGGTGACCGATACTCTGGCGCCCTGTATCGATGTCAAAAGCGACGGCACGGATGAGAGCGCTTCCGGCGTAAACGGCAGGCCTTTGAAGGTTTCCTCTAGAGGTTGCGGCCCCGCCAGCGAGAAACCGGCCACGGAGCCGTCGGTCTCATTGACCACAAGGCTCTTGAGCATGTCATCAACCTGGTCGAGAGGCACCTCGAGCCGGACCACGCCGTCGCTACCGACTGCGGCCGATCGAGAGACCTCGGCAAGGCCACCCGAGGACAAGGTAATGGCGCGAATGGCCCCGTTGTCCGCCGCCAGCGAAATTGCAGGAAATGCCACACTGAGAAGCAGGATCGCCGTGACTTGCTTGAGCATGAAGAGACCTTCCGATTCGGTTGCAGACGACAAGACCAAGCGGCCTGCTGCAATTTATGATCGTATTTCGGTCCAAAGTGTGATGGCGATGATCTTCGCGCGCGATCCAGCAGGTGGGGCAACCATCAACCTCGGCGACTATGACTTCGCCTTTGGCCATGGAGGGGTAAGAGAACAATTCCCCCGGACGGCCGCAATAACGTCAGGACTTTTAATCTTGCATCCAAGGCGTCGCCGCTCCACCAAGCGGCAAAGCCGACCGCGCCGGCCGTTTCGTGGTCGGCGTCGGTGATGGGCCTCAAATTATGGGCCTCAAATTATGGTGCTTACCACCACTTCGCCGGCGTGAACTTGCCGGCGGCCTGTTCGATGACGTGGGCGGTCTTGAACAGGGTTTCTTCTTCAAACGGCTTGCCGATGAGCTGCAGGCCGAGCGGCAGGCCCTTCGGGTCGAGGCCGGCGGGGACGGCGATGCCGGGGAGACCGGCCATGTTGACCGTCACCGTGAAGATGTCGTTGAGGTACATCTTTACCGGATCTGAAGCGAGATCCTCGTCGGCGATGCCGAAGGCGGAGGACGGCGTGGCGGGTGTCAGGATGGCGTCGACACCGGCATGGAAGGCAAGCTCGAAATCGCGCTTGATCAGCGTGCGGACCTTCTGGGCGCGCAGGTAGTATGCGTCGTAATAGCCGGCCGAGAGAACATAGGTGCCGATCATGATGCGGCGCTTCACTTCCTGGCCGAAACCGGCAGCGCGCGTCTTCTCGTACATGTCGACGATGTCCTTGCCGTCGACACGCAGGCCGTAGCGGACACCATCGTAGCGCGCCAGGTTCGAGGATGCTTCGGCGGGCGCAACGATGTAATAGGCCGGCAGCGCGTATTTGGTGTGCGGCAGCGAGATGTTGACGATCTCTGCGCCGGCATCCTTCAGCCACGCAATACCCTGCTGCCAGAGCGTTTCGATCTCCTCCGGCATGCCGTCGACGCGATATTCGTTGGGGATGCCGATCTTCATGCCCTTCAGCGACTGGCCGAGCGCGGCTTCGTAATCCGGCACCGGCAGGTCGACCGAGGTCGTATCCTTTGCATCGACGCTTGCCATCGACTTCAGGAGGATGGCGGCATCGCGAACGTCGCGGGCGATTGGGCCAGCCTGGTCGAGCGACGAAGCGAAGGCGACAATGCCCCAGCGCGAGCAACGGCCATAGGTCGGCTTGATGCCGACGGTGCCGGTGAAGGCAGCTGGCTGGCGGATGGAGCCGCCGGTATCGGTCGCCGTGGCGCCGGCGCAAAGATGCGCCGCTACGGCAGCAGCCGAGCCGCCCGACGAGCCACCAGGAACCAGCTGCTGGTTCGAGCCTTCGGCACGCCAGGGGTTGATGACCGGGCCGTAATAGGAGCTCTCGTTGGAGGAGCCCATGGCAAACTCGTCCATGTTGAGCTTGCCGAGCATGACGGCGCCGTCGTTCCAGAGGTTCTGCGTCACCGTCGATTCATAGCGAGGCTTGAAGCCGTCAAGGATGTGGCTGCAGGCCTGCGTGTGGATGCCTTCGGTGCCGAACAGATCCTTGATCCCTAGCGGAATGCCTTCGAGCGCACCGGCCTTGCCGGCGGCAAGCCGCGCGTCCGAAGCCTTGGCCATCTCGCGCGCCTTTTCCGGCGTCACGGCGATATAGGCATTGAGCTGACCGTTGGCCGCGTCGATCGCCGAAAGATAGGCTTCGGTCAGTTCGGTGGCGGTGATGTCCTTGGCGCGCAGCTTGTCGCGGGCTTCGGCAATGGTCAGGCTGGTCAGTTCGCTCATTTTGTTTCGCTTCAGATCTGGAAATAGGCAACGGGTCGGAACGGGCTAAAAGGAAGCCTTTATTCGACGACTTTGGGAACCAGGAAAAAATTCTGATCGGTATTCGGCGCATTGGCGACGATGTCGGCGGCCTTGTTGCCGTCGGTCACTTCGTCCGCGCGCTTCTTCATCGCCATCGGCGTCACGGAGGTCATGGCCTCGACGCCATCGACATTGACTTCAGAAAGCTGTTCGACGAAGCCCAGAATGCCGTTGAGTTCGCCCATCATCCGCTGCGCTTCGTCTTCATTGACAGCGATGCGGGCAAGATGGGCGACGCGTTTGACAGTGGCGAGATCGACGGACATGGCATTCTCCGGATAGCAAGATTATCCACAAAAGCGGATTTGCTTCACGCTATAAAGGCCATGTCCGCCATACGCAACGGGTATCGTCAGGCAGAAACGCTCTCGCCCACCTTCGGAGCCGCGACCGTTGTCTTCGAGCCTTCCATGCCGGCAACGAACTTTTCCGGGGTCTGATCGATGATCGGGAAGGTGCCGTAGTGGCAGGGGATGGCGGTCTTGAAGTTGAAGAAGCGCTGGCAGGCGAGCGCGGCAACGGCACCGCCCATGGTGAAGCGGTCGCCGATAGGCACGATGCCGATATCGGGCTGATGCAACTCGTTGATCAGGGCCATGTCGGAGAAGATATCGGTATCGCCCATGTGGAACAGCGTCGGCTCGTCGTCGAAATGCAGCATCAGGCCATTGGGATTACCGAGCGCGTGGGAAACGCCGTCTTCGGTGATCTGGGCGGACGAATGCAGCGCATTGGTGAATGTGGCTGAGAAGCCGCCGAGACCGACGGTGCCGCCGGTATTGCCCATTTCCAGCTTCTCGACGCCCTTGGTGCCGAGCCAGGAGGCCAGATCGGCATTGG
Organism: Rhizobium sp. SG741; assembly: GCF_012275435.1. Classification (NCBI taxonomy): domain Bacteria; kingdom Pseudomonadati; phylum Pseudomonadota; class Alphaproteobacteria; order Hyphomicrobiales; family Rhizobiaceae; genus Rhizobium; species Rhizobium sp. SG741. Next base: position 293,260 of record NZ_JAAZQP010000008.1, on the reverse strand, counting down.
CGAGAACGACGGCGCCCGTATCCTTGGCGATCTGAACCGTGTCGCCGACGTGATCGCCATGGCCGTGGGTCAACAGGATATGGGTCACACCCGAGGCAACATCCTTGATATCGAGGCCAGCGGCGGCAAAGGAAGAGTTATACGTCAGAAAAGGATCGATCAATATTTTGGCCTTTGCCGTTTCGATGCGAAAAGCGGCATGGCCGAGCCAGGTGATCTTCATTGGATTTCTCCTTAATGCTTGATTTGAAATGGCAGGCTGGTGTCTAGGAGATATCTCAAACCGCGGCAAAGAAAAGCGGTTCGAACTTCAATTTGTTTTGACGAGAGCGAGACCTTGATGACGACGCTGACCATCGAAGACCTAGCCGCGACGCTCCTGCCCGGGCAGGCGGTTGCCGGCCTCGATCTCGGCACCAAGACGATCGGACTTGCGATGTCCGATCTCGGCCGTCGCTTCGCCACGCCGCGCCCGGTGATCAAGCGGGTAAAGTTCACCCAGGATGCTCAGACTTTGCTCGCCTTCGCCGAGAAGGAAAAGGTGGCGGCCTTTATTATCGGCCTGCCTGTCAATATGGACGGTTCTTCGGGGCCGCGGGTGCAGGCGACGCGCGCCTTCGTGCGCAGCATGGCCGACAAGACCGCCCTGCCCTTCGTCTTCTGGGATGAGCGGCTTTCGACGGTTGCGGCCGAACGGGCGCTTCTGGAAATGGACGTCTCGCGTGCCAAGCGGGCCGAGCGCATCGACTCGGCGGCTGCGAGCTTTATTCTTCAGGGAGCCTTGGACAGGCTTTCGGCGCTCGGCAGAGCAACCTTGTCAGATCTCGACTCCTGACGGTGCCTCCACCAGCCCATGATGGCGGCGCGCCGGCGAAAGCCGAAGATCGCGAAAACCAGCAGACTATCGAAGGCGATGGCGCGGGCGACGAGCGGCGGGATGGCTTCCGGCGGAATGCCGAGGATCTTGCCGTAGATCTCGAACACCAGGTCATGCATCTGCCGCGTCAGCATGAAGATGCCGAAGCTCATGTCGTAGTACGACAGATAATACCATGCCCCGATAAACGAGACGGGCCCAGCCCAGCAAATCAGCAACCACTTCATGCGGCACCTCTTCGACGCGGATATTGCGTCGTCCCAGCCGAAAGGACGAGCCAGTTCGACAGCGCCATGGCGCTCAACACCATCGCGGGCAGCGTTATATCTAGGGCCAGCACGGCGAAGAACATCATCGCCGTGACAAGAAACACTAATTTTGTGGGTCTGGACCCCATGGCTGCACGCTTAATAGTTAACAATCGGTCTTTTCACACTGCCGAGTTAACCGTTGCGGCGCAATGTAAACCATTTGTTAAGGTTAACGGCGCGGTGGGCTTGTGGATATCTCCCGGATGAGCGCCGATATCAGCCGTAGACGCCGCGCACGATCCGCTTCAGCGCCATTGCCGCCTTCTCCCAATCCCTAGCGGTTTTCAAGACAAGGCCGGCGCATTGATTGCTGACCGTGGCAGAAAGCACGACATGCTGGATGGCGGCGAAGATCATGGCGTTGACCGCCTGCGCGTCGATCCCCTTCGGCGGGGTGAGCGAGCCGCGCATGCGCTCGATCCAGCCGGCGAGTGCCTTGGAGCGGGCCTCGGACAGCCTGCGAACCTGCTCGCTGTTTTCGGATACTTCCCAGGCGACGATGCGGCGCATCAGCGGATCGGCGCGCAAGGCGTCGAGAAACAACAGGGCGAGCCGCTCCATCAGATCGCCATAGGTCAGAAGAAACATGCCGCCGGTATCGTCGGGAATGCGATCCTTCACCCAGCTTCCGAGATCCGCACCGATGGCTTCCACCAGTCCGTCGAGCCCACCGTAATAGCGATAGATCAGCTGCTTGTCGCAGCCGGCGCCACGCGCTACCGCGTTGATACCGAAATTCTGGAACCCCTCCTCCGCAAGGAGCCGCTTGGCGGCATCGAGAATCGCCTGCTCGGTTGCGGCGCGGTTGCGCATCCGCTTTTCCGGAACGGGCGCTTCCATCAGGATTTTAACGGCTGCGTTTGCAACGGCCATCGACTCAGCTCCAATCTGTCACCGAGCGGTGAGTAACAAGTCGAATTGGCGCGAACAACAAAGGTGTGATCGGCAGCACCGTCAAAGCCTGCAAATCCACAGATTTAGAGAGACCGGCCGAACCATACGGTCGTTTCCGACGCCAGATCGGGCGGCAGTTCCACCGGTACGAAGCCTCGCGACGACCAGAAACGGATACCGCCATGATTGCCGGAATTGGCGCCGAGATGAACCCCGTTGACGCCGCGCGCACTGGCGTATGCCATCCAGCGCTCCAGCAATGCCGTGCCGACGCCTTTTCCCTGAGCCGTCGGCAGCAGGTTCATATGAATATGTGCGGGAAATGGATCGGTGAGAATGGCAGGCGTCCGTTTCGGATGATGGATTGTCGATATCCGGCGCTGATCGGCATTCCAGAGTGCCGGATCACCGACGGGATCGGCGTACCGGCGCCGCAGATCCGGCCACCAATCACGCTCCAGGCGCTCTTCGAAAGCAACCGTATCGAAAACGCCCGCGATATAACCGAAGACGCCTTCGTCATCCTCGGCGACGAAAACCATCTCAGGGTGGAGTGCAGCATAGGGCGCGGAATAGATGTACCCGATCAAACGGCCATCGCGGTGAAGCGCCGTCGCATCCTTGCCGGCGTCACCGGTCAGCAGCGAGATGGCATAGAGCTGGTCGATATCATCGGATTGGACCTGACGGAGGTTGATCATGGGAGCCTCTGCGAGCTGACGTGAGAATCTTGTGCGGCCAACAATCAAAACTCCAATCTCTCTTCAGAAGAAGCCGACTTACATCCATTCGCCAATGCAACACGCGAATGATGGCGACTTCCGCATCCGGCAGAAGATAGTAGATCACGTAGGAGCCGATGGCATGTTTGAAATGACCTTCGCGGATATGGATGCGACGCCCGATTTTCAGACCGGACGCCAATCCCTCGAAGGCTTCGACGATTTCTGCATGGTAGGCTTCCGCTTGCTTTGCGGACCAGTTCTCGACGATATATCGCCAGATGTCTTCAAGATCGGCCCCGCTAGCGGGGACAGGCCGTACTTTCGAGGCCTATTCGCCATATGTCGCGCGCATCCGCCTCAGGAATGCGGCGTTATCGAAGGGGGCAGGTTTTTCGGATTCCTCACCAGCAATCAATGCATCCCGAAGAGCCCTGACCTTCGCTTCATGCTCTTCAAGCAGACGCAAACCTGCGCGAAGAACATCGCTGGCAGAGCCGTATCGGCCCGTCTGAATCTGAGCTTCGATAAAGGCGCTGAAATGATCACCAAGCGAAACGGATGTGTTGCGGGCCATGTAAACACTCCTATGCCGATACCAACATAGTAAATATTGGTATCGCGACAATCGGCGATGCCGCTGCGAGCCTGGCAATCGCTAGCGCAAATTCTATGTCGCCGGCGGATAGAGAAGGTCGACGATATAGCTGGCGTCGAAGCGCGCATCGAGCATGCCGTAGGTGGAGCGCCAGCCGCCGGCCAGCCGGGTTTCGATGAAGGCATCGGCGATCTTGCCCGCGCCGAGGCGATAGAGCTCGGCCGCACCGGCGGCGAGCGCCATCTGTTCGACCAGGAGGCGGGCTGCCCCCTCATCCTGCTCGCAAAGCGCCATGGCCGCGCGCAGCACCTCGATGGTCTTCTTGCCGGCGGGCCCGAGATCGCGGGCAAGGCCGGCGAAGACGGTTTCGAACAGGTCCTTGCCCCGGTTCAAGACTCTGAGAACGTCGAGTGCCATGACGTTGCCGGACCCTTCCCAGATCGCATTGACCGGCGCTTCCCGGTAATGGCGGGCGATCGGGCGCTCCTCGATATAGCCGCTGCCGCCGATGCACTCCATCGCTTCATAAATCAGCGCCGGAGCGATCTTGCAGCACCAGTATTTGGCGACCGGCGTCATGACGCGGGCGTAGGCGGCGTCTTCAGTGCTGCCGCTCGCTTTGTCGAAGGCTTCGGCCAAGCGGAAGGCGAGCGCGGTCGCGGCAGCGACATCGAGCGCCATGTCTGCGAGCACGCGCGTCATGATCGGCTGTTTGACCAGCATCTTGCCGAAGACGCTGCGGCCGCGCGCATGATGCACGGCTTCGGCCAACGAAGCCCGCATGATGCCGGCCGACGCCAGCGCGCAATCGAGCCGTGTCAGCGTCACCATGTCGAGGATCGTGCGGATGCCGGCATCGGGCGTCCCGAGCAGGAAGCCGAAGGTGTCGGTGAATTCGACCTCCGAGGAGGCGTTCGAGCGATTGCCGAGCTTGTCCTTCAGCCTCTGGAATTGCAGGCCGTTGGCCGAGCCATCCTCGAGCAGCCGCGGCACGAGGAAACAGCCAAGGCCCTCCTTGGTCTGGGCCAGCATGATGAAGGCATCGCTCATCGGCGCCGACATGAACCATTTATGGCCGGAGAGCCTGTAGATGCCCTCGCTCACCTTGTCGGCGGCCGTCCTGTTGGCGCGCACATCGGTGCCGCCCTGCTTCTCCGTCATGCCCATGCCGATGGTGACGGCTGTCTTCTGCATGGCCGGCTTGTTGGAAGAATCATATCTGCGCGACAGGATCTTCGGCGCCCAGTCCTTCTGGACGGCTGGCGACGCCATCATGGCTGCCACGGACGCGCTGGTCATCGTCAGCGGGCAGAGATGGCCGCATTCGAGCTGCGCGGTCAGATAGAAGCGGGCCGCGCGCACTTTGTGCGACTGCCCCGCCGCTTCGGGATCTGCCTGCGCATCCCAGATCGAGGAATGCAGGCCCGACGACATCGAACGGCGCATCAGCGCGTGCCAGGCCGGATGGAATTCGACCACATCGAGACGCTCGCCGCGCGGACCGTGGGTGCGCAGTTGCGGTGTGCCCTGGTTCGCCATGCGCGCCAGTTCCTGCGCCTCGTGCGAGGTGACGAAGCGACCGAGTTGCTCCAGGTCTTCCCGTGTCGAACGCGGCAGGCCAGAGGTCAGATCGACAATCAACGGATCGGAACGATAGGCATTGATGCCGGACCAGAGGCTCGGCTGGTTCAGGTCGGCAAATGGGTCATCAGTCCGGGTCGGTTGGGTCATATTTCGCTTTTAGAGCAAGAGGGTTGCAAAAGGAAACCGGAAGTTTTGTCTCCTAACAGCATAGCTGCTGTAACCGGATTCGAGCGAAATTGCATGGGGAACACGCGACCTTGTCACATGCGCGCGCTTGCCCCTTTGGCGCTCCCTCTCTATAGACCCCCTGACGACATCCAGAGGGCAGGTCCATGGTCTTCTTTCCCCACCGCCACCTCATCGGCATCAAGGGTCTTACCGAGCAGGATATAACCTATCTTCTCGACAAGGCCGACGAGGCGGTCAAGATAAGCCGCCAGCGTGAGAAGAAGACGTCGACGCTTCGCGGTCTCACGCAGATCAATCTTTTCTTTGAAGCATCGACCCGCACCCAGTCCTCCTTCGAGCTGGCCGGCAAGCGGCTTGGCGCCGATGTGATGAATATGTCGGTCGGCAATTCGTCCGTGAAAAAAGGCGAAACGCTGATCGATACGGCGATGACGCTGAACGCCATGCGGCCGGATGTGCTCGTCATCCGTCATTCGAGCGCAGGTGCCGCCGCGCTGCTGGCGCAGAAGGTCTCCTGCTCAGTTGTAAACGCCGGCGATGGCCAACATGAACATCCGACCCAGGCGCTGCTCGACGCGCTGACGATCCGCCGCGCGAAAGGCAAGCTCTCGCGCATCATCGTCGCCATCTGCGGCGACGTGCTGCATTCGCGCGTTGCCCGTTCCAACATCCTGCTCCTGAACGCCATGGGCGCTCGTGTGCGCGTCGTGGCGCCCGCTACCCTGCTGCCCGCGGGCATTGCCGACATGGGCGTCGAGGTCTTCCATTCGATGAAGGAAGGGCTGAAGGATGCCGACGTCGTCATGATGCTGCGGCTGCAACGCGAACGCATGTCCGGCGCCTTCGTGCCGTCGGTGCGCGAATACTATCATTTTTACGGGCTGGACGCCGAGACGCTCAAAGCCGCCAAGGAGGATGCGCTCGTCATGCATCCGGGGCCGATGAACCGAGGGGTCGAGATCGCATCCGAGGTGGCCGACGGTCCTCAAAGCGTCATCGCCGAGCAGGTGGAAATGGGTGTCGCCGTGCGCATGGCAGTCATGGAAGTGCTGCTCGTCTCACAGAACCAAGGACCTCGCAGCGAGGTATCAGGCGCATGAACAACTCGATCGTCCTGCAGAATGTCCGCATCATCGACCCCTCCCGTAATCTCGACGAGGTCGGTGCGATCGTGGTCGAAGGCGGCATCATCGTCGCCGCCGGCAAGGATGCGAAAGGCCACCCCACACCGAAGGGCGCGATGGTACGGGACTGCACCGGCCTCGTGGCCGTGCCGGGTCTGGTCGACGCCCGCGTCCATGTCGGCGAGCCTGGCGGCGAGCATCGCGAAACGATCGCCTCGGCGAGCCGCGCGGCCGCGGCCGGCGGCGTCACCTCCTTCATCATGATGCCGGACACCCATCCCGTCATCGACGACATCGCCCTGGTGGAATTCGTCAGAAAGACGGCGCGCGACACCGCGGTCGTCAATGTCTATCCGGCCGCCGCCCTCACCAAGGGTCTTGCCGGCGAGGAGATGACGGAAATCGGCCTTCTGCGGGCGGCCGGCGCGGTTGCCTTCACCGATGCGCATTCCGCAGTCTACGACACACAGGTCCTGCGGCGGCTGATGACCTATGCGCGGGAATTCGGCGCGGTCATTTCCTGCGAGACCCGCGACAAGTATCTCGGCGCCAACGGCGTCATGCATGAAGGGTTGCTTGCGAGTTGGCTCGGGCTGTCAGGCATCCCGAAGGAGGCCGAACTCATCCCGCTCGAGCGCGACCTGCGCATTGCGGCGCTGACGCGCAGCCACTATCACGCCGCCATGATTTCCGTGCCTGAATCGGCTGAAGCCATCCGCCTTGCCCGCGCGCGCGGCGCCAAGGTCACCTGCGGCATCTCGATCAACAATCTCGCGCTGAACGAGAACGACATCGGCGAATACCGCACCTTCTTCAAGCTCTACCCGCCGCTGCGGTCCGAGGACGACCGCACGGGCATGATCGAGGCGCTGGCGGACGGCACCATCGACATCATCGTTTCCTCGCACGACCCGCAGGACGTGGACACCAAGCGCCTGCCGTTCGCAGAGGCTGAGGACGGCGCAGTCGGACTGGAAACGCTGCTGGCCGCCGCCCTTCGCCTCCATCATAGCGGTGAGGTCAGCCTGATGCGGCTTATCGATGCCCTGTCGACGCGGCCGGCCCAGATCTTCGGTCTCGATGCCGGCACGCTGAAGCCGGGCGCGAAGGCGGATATTGCCTTGATCGATCTCGACGAGCCTTGGCTTGTCGCCAAAGAAATGCTTCTGTCGCGCTCGAAGAATACACCTTTCGAGGATGCAAGAATGAGCGGCCGGGCGGTTGCAACCTATGTCGCCGGCAAGCTGGTTCACAGTCTCTAGAGCAGGCCCAGGGTTTACGGAGAACAAGACGTGATGGCGGATTTCTGGACTTGGCAGCTTACCCCGGAGACAGCGCTGGCAGCCCTCGTCATCGGCTACCTGCTCGGCTCCATCCCGTTCGGCCTCTTGCTGACGCGCATGGCAGGCCTCGGTGACGTCCGCAAGATCGGCTCGGGCAATATCGGCGCAACCAATGTGCTGCGCACCGGCAACAAGGGGCTTGCGGTCGCCACCCTGCTGCTCGACGCCTTCAAGGCCACCGTCGCCGTGTTGATCGTCGCGCATTTCTTCGGCAATGACGCCGCGGTGCTCGCCGGTTTCGCGGCCTTCATCGGTCATATCTTCCCTGTCTGGATCGGCTTCAAGGGCGGCAAGGGCGTTGCGACCTATCTGGGCATCCTGCTCGGCCTGGCTCCGCTGATGGCCTTGATTTTCGCGATCGTCTGGCTGGCCATCGCCTTCACCACCCGTTACTCGTCACTCTCCGCGCTGGTTGCAACCCTTGCCATCCCGGTTGTATTGTGGATATTGGGCGTCGACAAGATCGCCGGCGCCATGGCGCTGATGACGGTCATCTCCTGGTACAAACACAGAGCCAACATCGCCCGGCTGGCCGCCGGAACGGAAGGCAAGATCGGAGCGAAGGGGTAATGGATACAGGCAGCGCAAGACGGACCGGAGTTGCGCTGACCGAAAAACAAAGGATCGCCTGGCTCAGGCTCATCCGCTCCGACAATGTCGGTCCATCCACCTTTCGTCATCTCATCAATCACTACGGCTCGGCAGAAGCGGCGCTTGCCATGCTGCCGGAGCTTTCCCAGCGCGGCGGCTCGACGCGGGCGATCCGCATTGCCGACGAGCGCGACGCTGTGCGGGAACTGGAAGCGATACATCGGTTCGGTGCGCGCTTCGTCGGCATCGGCGAGCCGGATTATCCGCCCACGCTCCGCGAGATCGATGGCGCGCCACCGCTTCTTGCGGTCAAAGGCAATGTCCCGACGGCAACCCGCCCGGCAATCGGCATCGTCGGCTCCCGCAATGCCTCGATCAGCGGGGCCAAGTTCACCGCAATGATCGCCCGCACCTGCGGCGAGGCCGGATACGTTGTCATCTCCGGGCTTGCCCGCGGCATCGATACGGCAGCCCATCGCGCCAGCCTCGAGACCGGCACGATCGCCGCCATGGCCGGCGGGCTGGATCAGCCCTACCCGCCTGAGAATATCGGCCTGCTCAATGACATATGGGACGGCAACGGGCTTGCCGTCAGCGAAATGCCGTTCGGATGGGAGCCGCGGGCTCGCGACTTCCCGCGCCGCAACCGGTTGATATCGGGCATCTCGCTCGGCGTCGTCGTCATCGAGGCGGCGACCCGCTCCGGCTCGCTCATCACCGCGCGCCTTGCCGGCGAATTCGGCCGGCTGGTCTTTGCCGTTCCCGGCTCGCCGCTCGATCCGCGCTGCGAAGGCACCAACGGCCTGCTGAAGGACGGCGCGATGATCGTGACCACGCCGAACGATATCGTCGATGCTCTGCGGCCGCTGGCTGAGCCCGATCTCTTCCGCCCTCGCCCTTCCGAAGCGCCAGTCGAACGGAGCAAACCGTTCTCCGCACCGCCCGCTGATGCTGAACGCGATCACATCGTCGATGCGCTCGGGCCGACACCGGTCGAGATCGACGACATCGTCAGGCATACAGGCCTGCCGATATCCTCGATCCATTCCGTTCTTCTCGAGCTGGATATGGCCGGCCGGCTGCATCGCCATCCCGGCGGGCTCGTGTCGCTCTCCATGCTGGATTGAAAACTGTGACGCGCATACCAATTCTAAGCATCGCATCGTCGCGCCAGGCGCAAAAATTGACATCGCCTCTTGACCGCGACGATTTCCCTGTCCATGTCGGAGGGCCGGGGAGACGAAAAAACTCGGCTTCTCCCGTGCCTTGTTTTGGCACGACCTCCTATTCAGAGACTTAATGATGAACGTTGTAGTGGTAGAATCGCCTGCCAAGGCTAAGACAATCAACAAATATCTGGGACCCGGATATAAGGTTCTTGCCTCCTTCGGCCATGTGCGTGACCTGCCCGCCAAAGACGGTTCGGTGCTGCCGGACCAGGACTTCGAAATGCTCTGGGAAGTCGATGGCGCTTCGCAAAAGCGCATGAAGGACATCGCCGACGCGGTGAAATCCGCCGACGGCCTGTTTCTCGCGACCGACCCGGATCGCGAAGGCGAAGCGATTTCCTGGCATGTGCTCGACCTGCTCAACAAGAAGCGTGTGATCAACGGCAAGCCGGTGAAGCGCGTCGTCTTCAACGCCATCACCAAGAAGGCCGTGCTCGACGCGATGGCCGACCCGCGCGACATCGACGTGCCGCTGGTCGACGCCTATCTCGCCCGCCGCGCCCTCGATTATCTCGTCGGCTTCAATCTGTCGCCGGTTCTGTGGCGCAAGCTGCCCGGCGCCCGCTCGGCCGGCCGTGTGCAGTCTGTCGCGCTTCGCCTCGTCTGCGACCGTGAATCCGAAATCGAGCGCTTCATTTCGGAAGAATACTGGAACCTTTCGGCCATCCTGAAGACGCCGCGCGGCGACGAATTCGAAGCCCGCCTGGTGACCGCCGACGGCAAGCGCCTGCAGCCGCGTTCGATCGGCAACGGCGAAGAGGCCGGCAAGCTGAAGGCGCTGCTGGAAGGCGCCGCCTATGTCGTCGACAGCGTCGAGGCAAAGCCCGTCAAGCGCAATCCGAGCCCGCCGTTTACCACTTCCACCCTGCAGCAGGCCGCTTCCTCCAAACTTGGCTTCTCCGCTTCGCGCACCATGCAGGTCGCACAGAAGCTCTATGAAGGTGTCGACATCGGCGGCGAGACCGTCGGTCTCATTACCTATATGCGTACGGACGGCGTGCAGATGGCGCCGGAAGCGATCGATGCGGCACGCGCGGCGATCGCCGATCAATTCGGCAACCGCTACCTGCCGGAAAAGGCGCGCTTCTACTCGACCAAGGCGAAGAACGCCCAGGAAGCACACGAAGCGATCCGCCCGACGGATTTCGATCGCACACCGGACCGCGTCCGCAAATTCCTCGATGCCGACCAGCTGAGACTCTATGACCTCGTGTGGAAGCGCGGCATCGCCAGCCAGATGGCCTCCGCCGAGATCGAGCGCACCACCGTCGAGATTCTCGCCGACAATGCCGGCGAGAAGGCCGGCCTGCGCGCCGTCGGCTCCGTGATCCGCTTTGACGGTTTCATTGCCGCCTACACCGACCAGAAGGAAGACGGCGAGCAGAGCGACGATGCCGACGACGAAGATGGCCGTCTGCCCGAGATCAATGCGCGCGAAAACCTCGCCAAGCAGAAGATCAATTCGACGCAGCACTTCACGGAACCGCCGCCGCGCTATTCGGAAGCTTCGCTCATCAAGAAGATGGAAGAGCTCGGCATCGGCCGCCCGTCGACCTATGCGGCGACGCTGGCGACGCTGCGCGACCGTGACTATGTGACGATCGACAAGCGAAAGCTGGTGCCGCAGGCCAAGGGCCGGCTGGTGACCGCCTTCCTCGAAAGCTTCTTCACCAAATACGTCGAATACGACTTCACTGCCGATCTGGAAGAAAAGCTCGATCGCATCTCCGCTGGCGAATTGAACTGGAAGGACGTATTGCGCGATTTCTGGCGCGATTTCTTCGCCCAGATCGAGGACACGAAGGAGCTGCGCGTCACCAATGTGCTCGACGCGCTGAACGAGGCGCTGGCGCCGCTCGTCTTCCCGAAGCGCGAGGATGGCAGCGATCCGCGCATCTGCCAGGTGTGCGGCACGGGCAACCTGTCGCTGAAGCTCGGCAAATACGGCGCCTTCGTCGGCTGCTCGAACTATCCGGAATGCAACTATACGCGCCAGCTCTCCTCGGAAGGCGGCGCCGAAGCCGAATCCACCGGTCTGAACGAGCCGAAGGCACTCGGCGCGGATCCGGTCACCGGCGAAGAGCTGACGCTGCGTTCCGGTCGCTTCGGACCCTATATCCAGCGCGGCGATGGCAAGGATGCCAAGCGCGCCTCGCTACCGAAGGGCTGGAAGCCCGAGGATATCGATTACGAGAAAGCGATGGCGTTGATCTCGTTGCCGCGCGATATCGGCAAACATCCTGAAAGCGGCAAGATGATCTCGTCCGGCATCGGCCGTTACGGGCCGTTCCTGCTGCATGACGGCAGCTATGCCAACCTCGAAACCGTCGAGGATGTCTTCACCGTCGGCCTGAACCGCGCCGTGACAGTCCTTGCCGAAAAGCAGAGCAAGGCAGGTGGCGGAGCACGCGGTGGTACGCCGGCTGCATTGAAGGATCTCGGCGCGCATCCGGACGGCGGCGGCTCGATTACCGTTCGTGACGGGAAATACGGCCCCTATGTCAACTGGGGCAAAGTCAACGCTACCCTGCCGAAAGGCACGGACCCGCAGGCGATCACAGTCGAGGAAGCCCTGGCTCTGATCGTTGCAAAGGCCGGCAAGGGCGGCGGCACGACGAAGAGGGCGCCCGCCAAGGCAAAGACTGCGGCCGCCGGCGCAAAAGTGACGAAAACGACCGCCAAGCCGAAAGCAGCTGCAAAGAAGCCTGCGGCCAAGACGGCAGCGAAAAAGAAGAGCGCAGAGTGAGCAGAGAACCACGCGGCAGGATTTCATCGTCGGAACGACGTTCCGGCAAGCCCGGCCGCGCCGGTAAGGCAAGCGGCGACGCCGAGCCGATGATGGCGATCGTTCACGGCACGTTGCCGCCGCGCGAAATCATCCTGCGCTTCATCGCCGAGCATCCGCAGCAGGCTTCGAAGCGCGAACTCGCCAAGGCCTTCGGATTGAAGGGTGAGAGCCGTGTCGAGCTGAAGAATCTCCTGCGCGAACTCGAAGAAGACGGCATGGTGCAGAAGAGCCGCAAGTCGCTCATCCGCCCCGGCGCTCTGCCGCCGATCGCCGTTCTTGATATCACCACGCGCGACAAGGATGGCGGATTGATCGGCCGCCCCGCTGAGTGGGCCGAGGAAAACGGCGTGGCGCCGGCCGTGATGATCAAGCAATCCTCCTCGCCCGCCGGCCGCAACGGCAAGGGCAAGGCGCCCGTCGCCGGCATGGGCGACCGCATCCTTGCCAAGATCTTCTCGGCGGTGGATCGTGGCGGTCCGGCCTATACCGCGCGCATCATCAAGGTCATCGACAAGCGGAGGGGTGCGTCCATGGGCGTCTTCCGCGAGACGCCAGGTGGCGGCGGCCGGCTGATGCCGATCGAACGGCGCGGCGAGGAAATGGTAATCGATCCGGACTATACCGGCGAAGCCAAGGACGGCGATCTGGTCGAAGTCGAAGTGGCCCGCCTCGGCCGTTTCGGCCTGCCGCGCGCCAAGGTACTGTCGGTCGTCGGCTCCGTCGCCTCGGAAAAGGCGATCTCGATGATCGCCATCCACGCGCACGGCATTCCGCATGTCTTTCCTGCCGCCGTGATCGCGGAGGCCGATGCTGCCAAGCCGGCGACCATGTCGCACCGCGAGGACTGGCGCAGCCTGCCGCTGATCACCATCGATCCGGCCGACGCGAAGGACCACGACGATGCCGTCTACGCCGAAATGGACCCCTCGCCTGACAATCCCGACGGCATTATCGTCACGGTCGCGATTGCCGACGTCTCCTGGTATGTGCGCCCCAATTCCCCGCTTGATCGCGAGGCGCTGAAGCGCGGCAATTCGGTCTATTTCCCCGACCGTGTCGTGCCGATGCTTCCCGAGCGCATCTCCAACGATCTCTGCTCGCTCAAGGAAGGCGTCGATCGCCCTGCCCTCGCCGTCCGGATGATCTTCTCCAGAGAAGGCCGCAAGGCTGGACACACCTTCCATCGCATCATGATGAAGAGTGCCGCCAAGCTTTCCTACCAGCAGGCGCAGGCGGCGATCGACGGCCAAGCCGACGACAAGACCGGGCCGATGCTGGAGCCGATCCTTAGACCTCTCTGGCACGCGTATGAAATCCTGAAGAAGGGCCGCGAGCGGCGCCAGCCGCTCGAACTGGATATGCCGGAGCGCAAGATCCTGCTGAAGCCTGACGGCACGGTCGATCGCGTCGTCGTGCCGCCGCGCCTCGATGCGCACAAGCTCATCGAAGAAATGATGATCCAGGCGAACGTGGCTGCGGCCGAGACGCTGGAGAAGAAGAAGCAGGGACTTATCTTTCGCATCCATGACGGCCCAACGCTCGCCAAGCAGGAAGTGCTGCGCGAATTCCTGGCGACACTCGGCATATCGCTGCCCAAGGGCGGCAATGTCCGGGCCAACAGCTTCAACGGCATTCTGGCGAAAGCCGACGGGACGCCGCATCAGACCATGGTCAACGAGATGGTGCTGCGCTCGCAGAGCCAGGCGATCTACAGCCCTGATAATATCGGGCATTTCGGCCTGAACCTGATGAAATACGCCCATTTCACGTCTCCCATCCGCCGTTACGCGGATCTGATCGTACATCGTGCGCTCGTCGGCTCGCTTGGCCTCGGCGAAGGTGGAATCACGTCGGATGAGGAAGCTGCCCTCGACGACATCGCCGCGGAAATCTCGACATTCGAGCGCCGCGCCATGGCGGCGGAACGCGAGACCGTCGACCGGCTGATCGCCCATCATCTCGCCGGGCGTGTGGGCGCGGAATTCGAGGCGCGCGTCGGCGGCGTCACCAAGTCGGGACTTTTTGTCACCCTGCCGGACTATGGCGCCGACGGTTTCATCCCTATATCTACGCTCGGCACCGATTACTTCATCTATGACGAGGCGCATCAGGCGCTGACAGGCGAGAAGACGGGGCTCGGTTATCGCCTTGGCGACGAGGTGAGCGTACGGCTGGTGGAGGCCGTGCCGCTTGCGGGCGCGCTGCGCTTCGAAATGCTGAGCGACGGACGGTCGATGCCGACGGCGGTACGCTCTTTCCATAAGGCGACCCGCCGCAATCAAAATCAGGCGCGCAAAGCGCCGGGCACGAGACCACCGCGCGGCCGCCGGTAAGGGACGGTTGCCGCCAGGAAGGAAGAGCATTCATGACGGGCAGCCCATCCGATCCGACCATGCGCTATGGTGGCGCAGACGAAAGCGAGCGCCCGCTCGGGCGATCGATTACCCGTGGCATGCTGAACCGCTGTCCCCGCTGCGGCACCGGCAAACTCTTCGGTGCCTTCCTGAAGCCGGTCGATCGTTGCGCTGTGTGCGACGAGGAGATTTTCCATCAACGCGCCGACGATCTGCCGCCCTATCTGGTGATCCTGGTTCTCGGCCATATCGTCGTCGGCGGCTACATGCTGACGGACATGGCCTTCAATCTGCCGATGTGGGTCCACCTCGCGATCTGGGCACCGATCACGGTGATCGCGGCGCTTGCGATCATACAGCCCATCAAAGGCGGGGTCATCGGCCTGCAATGGGCGCTCCGCATGCATGGCTTCGGTGGCCACGACGACAGCCCGGACGACTGGGATCAGGGAAACAGCCGGTCGTGAAAGCCATATGCCAGCCCAAGTCGCTCGCCCGCGCGGCAGGCGGAACTCACCTTGCGCCGTTACGCCCTTTGGTCACGGCCAATATCGATTCGTCGTATATTCGGGATTCAGCGGAGCTGGTTTGCCGGCAACGGCTTGACATGGACAGCGTTTCTTGTCTGAACATGCCGGGCGTCGAAAGGACCATCCCGGGGGATATGACCGATCTCATGAAAGCCGACCCGTTACCTGAATTTGGCCGTGCCGTGCCTTTCTATATCCCACGTGCCGATCGATTCGCCCGCCACGCGCTGCAAGGATCCGTTTATGCTTGAACCGACGAACGGCAAGACTGGCCATGTCGAAGAAATTCACTGGCCCTCGCTCGTCGCAGCTATCGCGTCCGTATCCGCCGTGGGCATAGCCATCGGGTTGGGCCTGCCGCTTCTCAGTATCATTCTGGAAAAGCGCGGCGTCCCCTCAAGCCTCATCGGGGTCAACACCGCGATGATGGGGGTGGCGTCGATGCTCGCCGCGGTCATCACGACAAAACTCGCCCATCGCTTCGGCGTCGTGCAGACGATGATCTGGGCGGTCATGCTCTCCGCGCTAAGCTCGCTGGGCTTCTACTACGCGGAAAACCTGCTTCTGTGGTTTCCGCTGCGTATCCTGTTCCACGGGTCGACGACGACTCTGTTCATCCTGTCGGAATTCTGGATCAATGCGGCTTCGCCGCCTTCCAAGCGCGGTTTCGTGCTCGGCCTCTATTCCACGGTCTTCTCCCTCGGCTTTGCAGCCGGCCCCCTGCTGTTCTCGCTTGTCGGCAGCGAAGGGCTCATGCCCTTCGCCATCGGCGCCTGCATCATCCTGGCAGCCGCCATTCCGATCTTCATCGCGCGCAACGAAAGCCCGGATGTCGACGAAAAGCCCGAGTTGCATTTCGTCCGCTACATCTTCCTGGTACCGACGGCGACCGCCGCAGTGTTCGTGTTCGGCGCCGTCACCGTCGGCGGCGGCTCCTTGTTCACCAGCTATGCCACGCGCCTCGGCTTCAACGAATCACAGGCCGCGCTGCTCTTGACCGTGATGGGCGTCGGTAATTTCGTTTTCCAGATCCCCCTGGGGCTGCTTGCCGACCGCATGCGCGACAAGCGGCCACTGCTCTCGATCATGGCCACCATCGGCTTGGTGGGCGCGCTGCTGCTGCCGTCTCTGTCCTCGAACTGGATCATTCTCGCGGTCATTCTGCTCTTCTGGGGCGGCTGCGTCTCCGGCATGTACACGGTTGGCCTCAGCCATCTGGGCACGCGCCTGACCGGAGCGGATCTCGCGGCCGCCAATGCGGCCTTCGTTTTCTGTTATGCCATCGGCATGGTTCTCGGGCCGCCGACGATCGGCACGGCGATGGATTTGGTCAACCCCAGCGGCTTTGCCTGGGCCGTTGCCTTTTTCTTCGGCCTTTATGTCCTGCTTTCGGGGATACGATTGCTTTTCATGGGCAACAGGGGTTGACTTTTCGGGCGCGATTTGTAGTTTCGCGCCAGAATTCGCCGTGGACCTCCGCACTGGCCGTCCACGGCGTTCATTTTTATTAAAGGCAGGACGACTATGGCCAAGGCTACCACTATCAAGATCAAGCTGCTGTCGACGGCCGACACCGGTTTCTTCTACGTCACGACGAAGAACAGCCGTACGATGACGGACAAGATGACGAAGACGAAGTACGACCCGGTCGCTAAGAAGCACGTCGAGTTCAAGGAAACGAAGATCAAGTAATTTCCCTAAACTTCTGGTTACAAAAGGCGCAACCGAGAGGTTAGCGCCTTTTTGTTTTCAATGACGTTCTCCTGGCGCCAAGCTCGACTGTGCTTCATAAGGCAAGAAGAGCTAAAATATAGATCCCTTGTATTCGTCGACAAAGAAAAAACGCCGCCTTCGAAAAACGAAGAACGGCGTTTTGAGTTGGGGGTCGGCTAGCCTGCAAAACGGCACGAGGAACCGTTTGTATTGCATGCCAGCCGACCGACCCCACGACCCAGGAGATGCGGCGGACCTGAGCATCATGGGGTATCTCGAACCCATACGGGCTGTCTGTGTACGAGACTAAATTTGCGCGAAATCGAAAGAAAATCAACAAATTCTTAATGATAAAAAATTGTTCTCTGGTTGGATGGTTAAAATTCCCGATTTCTTCTGAATGAATCTTCTGCGAAATTCACAATTCAAAAGCGAACACATCTGAAGAGGGAAGAGATAGCATTCGCAGATGCAACAAATTCCGAATACAGATATTTAAGAACATTTGAACACGTTAATTATCTTCGATTAATCCACAGTTTTTCTGCATTTTTTTCTAACTAAAACCACAGACTAAACGTGAACATATCGAATAGTAATTATAAAATCTCTAAAATAATCTATAAACTCAAGTATCTAGCCAAATAAAAAATGAAAACGCCGAAATTATCCTTTGAGAAAATCCCGGCGACATACCGCAGCGATGCAAAGATTACAAAATCTTAATCATTGTTCAAAACTTGCGAATGCCCCTCAATATTCATGGGAGGGCCTTATTCCGACTGATCTGTTCTAGATCAGGCCGCTGAAGCAACAACCCGATTGCGCCCTGCCCTTTTCGCTTCATAAAGCGCAAGATCGGCCTGCTTCATCAATTGCTCCGGCGTTTCGACTGTTTCCAAACGGCACGAGATGCCGAAGGAGGCCGTAATGTTAAGAGCAACGCCGCCTTCGCGCAGTTTGACGGGCATATTTTCTACCGACGCGCGCAATCGCTCCGCGACAGCAGCGGCCACTTCGGCAGGCGTATCGGGCATGACGACGACGAATTCCTCGCCGCCATAGCGGCAAGCCAGATCGGCACCGCGCACGGTGGACCGGATGCGGGCGGCGAACTCCTTGAGCACTTCGTCGCCGGCATCATGACCATGGGTGTCATTGACGTGCTTGAACCGGTCGATATCGGTGATCAGAACAGAGAGCGGCCGTCCGCGCGCCAAGGAGCGGTCGAAAAGGATCTTCAGATGATTGTCGAGATAGCGCCTGTTGTTCAGGCCGGTGAGCGCATCGGTGACGGCAAGCTCGATGGTGTGCTGCACACTGGCCCGCAGACGGTCGTTGTAGCGCTTGCGGCGTATCTGCGTCAGGCAACGGGCCACCAATTCGTTCGGATCGATGGGTCGGACGATGTAATCGTTGACACCCAGATCGAGCGCACGGACGATCATCTCGTCCGCGCCCTGCTCGGTCACCAGCAAGACAGGCAGGAAGCGCGTACGCTCCAGCGAGCGAAGCTGCGAGCAAAGCCGCAGCGGATCATAGTCGTCGAAATTCGAATTCACGATGACGAGCTCGAACGGCCGTTCCGCTGCCTCGAATAGGGCGGCCTGCGGATCGGACATCGCCATGACCTGGGCAATCGGCTTGAGCGCGCGGATGATGCGCTCCTGCGAGTTGGCGCGGCCGTCGACCAGAAGCACATGGCCGGTTTCGTCAGCGCGGCCATCGCCGACCCGTAGCAGGTCTTCGATACCGAAATTGCGGGCGGTCTCGTTGCGCATACGCAGCTCGTCGCTGAGCGTCTTCAAACGAAGCAGGCTCTTGACGCGCGAAATGAGCTGCAGGTCGTTGACCGGCTTGGTCAGGAAATCGTCGGCTCCGGCTTTCAGGCCACGCACGCGATCGGCGGGCTGATCCAGCGCCGTGACCATGATCACGGGGATATGCGCAGTGCGCGGATCGGACTTCAGGCGCTCGCACACTTCGAACCCGTCCATGCCCGGCATCATGATGTCGAGAAGGATGAGATCGACCTGGGCGCCCGCGCAGATGGCAAGAGCTCTCGCTCCATCCTCCGCCGTCAGCACCTCGAAGTACTCGGCCAGCAGCCGCGCCTCGAGAAGCTTCACATTCGCTGGAATATCGTCAACCACCAGGATGCGCGCGGTCATCAGCTTTTCCCCACGCTCAGGCGTCGCCCAAATAAGTCTTGATGGTTTCAATAAATTTCGGGACGGAAATCGGCTTCGAGACGTAGGCTTCGCATCCGCCCTGGCGAATGCGCTCTTCGTCGCCCTTCATGGCAAAGGCCGTGACCGCGATCACCGGAATGACGTGCAGATCATCGTCCTCCTTCAGCCACTTGGTCACTTCCAGCCCGGAAACTTCCGGAAGCTGGATATCCATGAGGATCAGATCCGGGCGATGTTTGCGAGCGAGATCAAGCGCTTCCATGCCATTTCGGGTCTGGATCGTGGTGTAGCCGGACGCCTCGATCAGATCGCGAAAGAGCTTCATATTCAGCTCATTGTCTTCTACAATCATCACTTGCTTAGGCATGGAAAGCTGTCCCTGCATCCGGTATTGCATCTATTCTCTCAAAATATAGGGTCGTGAGAAATCGATTCCAGAAATACTTGAATCGGATACTACCGGCATTTGGTTGAAAAATAGGTAACTCACCCGTCGAAATGCAAAGTAACTTCAAGAACCCGAAGAACAGCGCGGCAGAGCCGCAAGAGACAGCGATTGCAGTGCTCGGCTGGCTGGCCAACGAACCGGATATGTTCAGCCGCTTCCTGGCGCTCACCGGCGTCGAGCCGGCGCAGGTGCGCAACGCCATCAACGAGCCGGCCTTTCTTGCGGGCATGCTCGACTTTCTGATGAACCACGAGCCGACATTGCTGGCTTTCTGCGAGGCCAGCGGCATTCCGCCGGAAACCGTCGCGGCCGCGTCGGCGCATTTCTCGCCGCCCGGCCTTGCCTCCGGAGAATATTGACCATGGATGCCCCGCTCCAATTCGACACATCGCATATCCGCCTCAAGGACCGGCCGTTGATCGTCTGCGATGTCGATGATGTCGTTTTGCATTTCTTTGCGCCTTTCCTGCTCTTCATCGATGCTGAAGGCCATGAATTCCTGCCGCGTTCCTTCAGGCTTACGGGCAACATCATTTCCAAGGCCGATGGAGTGGTGCTTGAAGAAAAGGACGTTCATCGGTTGATCGAAGCATTCTTCGAGGCGCAGGAGCAATGGCAGACGCCGCTTGATCGCGTCACCGATACCCTCGGCGATTTTTCGAAGGACGCCGACATCGTTTTTCTCACGGCCATGCCGCCGCAATTCTGGGCTCAGCGACGCCGGCTTCTCGACAGGCTCGGCCTCGCCTATCCGCTGCTCGCATCGCTGCAGCCGAAAGGGCCGATCGTGCGGTCGCTGCATGGAAGGCGCACACTGCCGGTCGCCTTCGTCGACGACATGGCGCACAATCTGCATTCGGTCGGCGAGCATGTTCCGGATTGCCTCCTGATCAACCTGAAGCCGGATTCCATCGTCCATCGCATGGCGCCCGCCGCTGCGGCGGGCATCCTCGCGGCAAACGAATGGAGCCAGGCAGCACCGTTGATCCAGGCCCATATCGTCCGCTGAGACCGCCGGCCCCACCATCAGAGAACAAGGCGCATCAGAGGCCGCCCATCCTTGCGCTTCGCGATCTCGGAAAATCCGGCCGTCTCGAATATGCGCTGCGAGCCGACATAGAGGCCGACCGACTTCGATTGCTTCGTGCGTTCGATGGGACAGCCCTCGAGCAGGCGCGCGCCTGAAGCCTTGGCGAAATTCACCGCCTCGGACAGCATGCGATGGCTGTATCCTTTGCCGCGATCATGTGAATTCATGAAGAAGCAGCTCACAGCCCAGACCGAGCGATCCTCGGCATCGGCCGGATCGAGCGGCCGTGACACCGTTTTTGGAGAGTTCCATTGCGGCAACTCCGAGCGCGGACCCACCTGCACCCAGGCCACCGGGCGCTCGCCGACATAGCCGAGAAGACCCGGCGGCGGTCCGGCCGCAACGCGCTCCTCAATGAACCGCTTCTTCGCCGCCCCGTCCATCGTCTTGCGTTGTGACGTCGGAATGCGAAAATGGGTGCACCAGCAGCCATAGCAGGCGCCGCTCGGCCCGAAGAGTGTCTCGAAATCGCCCCAGCGATCCGGCGTCAATGGTCGCACACTTAAATCCTGCACCCCTTCCCCCTCCGCTGTTTTCCACCTTGAGACTCGCAAGCTTAGAACATAAGGTAGCGATGTTCAATTTTTGTTCTCGCTTGATGACCCCTGCGCCCGATAAGATTTCCGGTTTCTGTCGCGATTGCTTGAGCGAGCAATCGGCCGTGCGGACGCGCTGCCGGGCCTGCGGCAGTCCTCGCCTCGTCTATCACCGCGAACTCTATGCGCTGACCCTGGCGCATATCGATTGCGACGCCTTCTACGCATCGATCGAGAAGCGCGACAATCCGGAACTCGCCGACAAGCCAGTCATTATCGGCGGCGGCAAGCGTGGCGTCGTCTCCACTGCCTGCTACATCGCCCGCATTCATGGCGTGCGGTCTGCCATGCCGATGTTCAAAGCCTTGGAGGCGTGTCCTCAGGCCGTTGTCATCCGCCCGAACATGGAGAAATATGTTCGCGTCGGCCGCGAGGTTCGCACGCTGATGCAGGAACTGACGCCGTTGGTGCAGCCGCTTTCGATCGACGAGGCATTTCTGGAACTCGACGGCACGCAGCGGCTTCACCACGATCCGCCGGCCCGCATCCTGGCGAAATTCGCCCGGCGCGTGGAGCAGGAAATCGGTATCACCATCTCGGTCGGCCTCTCCTATTGCAAGTTCCTCGCCAAGGTCGCCTCCGACCTGCAGAAGCCGCGCGGCTTTTCCGTCATCGGCCAGGAAGAGGCACTCTCATTTCTGGAGCCGCGCCCGGTAACGACGATATGGGGTGTGGGCAAAGCCTTTGCCGCAACGCTGGAAAGCGACGGCATCCGCACCATAGGCCAGCTGCAGACCATGGAGGAAGGCGATCTCATGCGCCGCTACGGGGTCATCGGCCAGCGGCTTTCCCGCCTGTCGCGCGGCATCGACGACCGCACGGTGCATCCGAACGAAGCGGCAAAGAGCGTATCGTCGGAAACGACCTTCTTCGAGGACATCTCCCGTCATGACGATCTGGTGCCGATCCTGCGCGACCTTTCAGAGAAGGTCTCGCGCCGGCTGAAGCGCAGCGACATTGCCGGCCAGACCGTGGTGCTGAAGCTGAAAACTGCCGACTTCAAGGGCCGGACCCGCAATCGCCGCCTGGAGGATCCGACGCAGCTTGCCGATCGAATTTTCCGCACCGGCCTGCGCCTGCTTGAAGCCGAGACCGACGGCACGAAGTTCCGCCTCATCGGCATAGGCGTCACCGATCTTTGCGATGCGGCCCGCGCCGATCCACCCGATCTGATCGACGAACAGGCAACACGCCGCGCCGCTGCCGAGGCGGCGATGGACAAGCTCAGAGAAAAGTTCGGCAACAAGACGGTCGAGACAGGTTACACTTTTGGCGGTAAACGCGAGAGATAACAAAGCCTTACGATATAGTCACCATGCAGTGATACTCTTGCGCGCCGGCGGATGACCGCGCTCCCCGCGCGAATCTTCGCGTTAGAAAGATCTGATTCAATCTTTTTTGGTAAATTTCTATTAGCACTTAGTCTCTGTGATTTCCGAACGGCGCGGATCCGCCGTCGATTGTGTTTTGCGTACGGGTTCCTATGCGTCTATCGGCTGTATCGACCATCCTTCTTGCCTCCCTTACGATCTCGGGCTGCGCCGCCAGAGGCGAGCGCGAAGCCGCGCAGACCAGCGCGCCTTCGAAAGAAATGACCAGCTCGATCGCAAAGAGCCAAACTCCTACGCCGTCGGTCGAAATCGGCGAGACGGTCTCGCGGGTTGAGCGGCAGCAAGCGCTGGTGACCTCGCTGCCGGCGGATCCTCGGCCGGAGGCGTTCCTGCCGTCAAACCAGGGTGGAGATGAGGTTCCGCTGCCGCTGCAACGGCCGCTCGCCATGCTTTCGCCGGCAAACCCGATGCCCCGCGCCATGCGGCAGCAGCCGATGCAGATCTATTCCCATCAGTTCCGCGATGCCAAGCCGATCAACTTCGGCACAACGTCGCCAAGGAAACTGGCCGTGCATGGCGTCGACGTCTCGCGCTGGCAGGGCGACATCGACTGGGAAACGTTGCGCACCCAGGGTGCCAATTTCGTCTACATCAAAGCGACCGATGGTGGCGACCACCTCGATCCGATGTTCAAGAAGAACTGGCGTGCCGCTCAACAAGCTGGCCTGAAGCACGGTGCCTACCACTTCTTCTATTGGTGCCGTACCGCCGGCGAGCAGGCCGACTGGTTCATCCGCAACGTTCCGAGAGAAGCAGGAGCCCTGCCGCCGGTGATCGACGTGGAATGGAACGGCGAATCGAGCTGCAAGCGGCGGCCGTCGCGCGAACAAGTCCTGGCGAAGATGCAGGTCTTCATGGACAAGCTGGAAAAACACTACGGCCAGCGCCCGATCGTCTATACGGCTCCGGATTTCTATCGCGACAACCTGCGCGGCGAATTGCTCAACTATCCCTTCTGGCTGCGCTCCGTCGCTGCCCATCCCTCCAAGGTCTATCCCGGTCGCAACTGGCTGTTCTGGCAATATTCCGGCTCCGGCGTCTCGCATGGCGTCGACGGCAGGATCGACCTCAACGCTTTCCACGGCAGCGCGGAGGAATGGCATAACTGGGTGGCGTCCAGCGTGCGCTGACGCTTCCACTCTCTGCCAACCGATTGCCGCCGAAGCAGGGCCGATTGCCCCGCTTCGGCGCTACGGCAGATGATCAACACAACAAGGAAGCATCTGGTTTTCGGCGACCCGATAAAGCGCTTCTTTTCAGCAAGTCTTCCTTAAACTTAGACGTCTAACCTTAGCCGATACGAGTATTGCGTTTTTGGTTTGTGTGTCTATGAAGCCGTTTTTGTTGCTTGGGCTTGGGCTGCTCTCAGCCTCTGCCCTTTCCCATCCTTCCTTTGCCGCGTCGGATGCGCGCACCCTGCAGATCGTCGTGTCGAAGGACAGGCAATCGCTTGCCGTCTATGACGGTGACCAGGTCGTGGCGACATCGAAGGTTTCGACCGGCAAGCCTGGCCATACGACACCGAGCGGTATCTTCTCCATCCTGGAGAAGAAGGTCTATCACGAGTCCAATCTCTATTCGGCCGCGCCCATGCCCTACATGCAAAGGCTGACCTGGTCAGGCATTGCGCTGCACGAATCCAACTCGGTTCCGAACTATCCGGCCTCTCACGGCTGCGTGCGCATGCCCAAGGCCTTTGCCAAGATGCTCTACCAGATGACCGAGCGCGGGGTGCATGTCGTCATCGCCGACCGGCCGCTGGTGCCGCAGCCTTTCGAAAGTAGCATGCTGTTCCAGCCGCAAGCTGCTCCGCCTCCGGCTCTGTTCTCAGGCATCGAATTGCGTCCCATGACGGCAAGCTTCCTGCCGCAGGCACAGCCGCTGCAGGTCGCCACGAACGACGTCGCCTCGATCCAGATCCCGGCGGCGCAAGCAAGTCTCGCTCCGCCCGTCGATCAGTCGCCACTCAGTATCCTGATCACCCGGCGCGGATTGCGCGAGAATGTTCGCGATCTTCAGGGCCTGTTGAACGGCATGGGCTTTGCGGCCGGTACGCCGGACGGCATGCTCGGGCCGGCGACCGTGCAGGCGATCGAAGACTTCAGAAAGGCACATGACATCAAGACGACGGGCGGACTTGTCAGTCCGGCACTCATGAAGGCTGTCTATGCCGCAGCCGGCAAGGGCGAGCCGCCGAACGGCGCGATCATGATTCGCCAGAGCTTCAAGCCGCTCTTTGAGGCGCCCGCCATCATCGCCGAGCCGCAAGAGGCGCTTGGCGTGCATTTCTTCACCGCCAATACGATCGACCGCATCAGCGGCAAGGCCGACTGGTTTGGCATGACCCTTGACGACGATCTTACCAGGGAGGCGAAGAAGCGGCTCGGCATCACCAGCGAGGCGCAGGCACAATCGCTCGATGCCGCCGGACAGGCGCTTGGCCGTATCAGCATTCCCGACGAGGTGCGCCACCGCATCGAGGACCTGCTGACACCGGGTTCGTCGCTGACGATTTCCGATACCGGCGTCGGCCCGGAAACCGGCAACGAGACCGATTTCATCACCATCACCAATGGCGGCGCGCTCGGTAAAAGAGGCTAGACCAGTTCGACATCGATGACGCCGGGCGCCGTTCTCAATGCGGCGGCGATTTCCGGCGTGATGCGGTATTTTTCCGGCAGCGCCACCTCGACCTCGCGCATGCCTTCCTCCTTGATGACGATGAAGGAGACGAGGCCATCGCCCTTGGTGTTGAGATGGGCCGCAACCGCTTTCAGCGGCCCGGAATCGCGGACATAGACGCGTAGCGCCTTCTGCATCTGCAGCGACTTTTCTTCCAGCGACTGCGCCGTCTGCAGACGCAGGCTGATGCCTTCCGGGCGCTCGTCCGCCTGGGCGGTGATGACGAAGGATTTGCCGACTTCAAGCACGTCGCGATATTGATTGAGCGTTTCCGAGAAGAGCACGGCTTCGAACTGGCCTGACGCATCCGAGAAGACGAAGATGCCCATTTTATTGCCGGTGCGCGTCTTGCGTTCCTGCTTCGAGATCACCGTGCCGGCGAGGCGACCGTTACTCGCCCCCTGCTTCACCGCAGCGGAAAAATCGGCGAAGTTCTGCACGCGCATCTTGTCGAGCACGCTCTTGTAGGTATCGAGCGGATGGGCGGTCAGATAGAAGCCGAGCACCTGAAATTCGCGCAGCAGGCGCTCCGAGGCAAGCCACGGCGTATAAGGCGGCAATGCGATCTTCTCAGGCCCGGACGCAGCGCTTCCGAACATGTCGTGCTGACCGCTGCGCTTGTTTTCCTGCGCCACTTGCGCATAACCCATGATCCGATCGATCCCGCCGATCAGCTGCGCGCGGTCGAGCTCGAAACAATCGAAGGCGCCGGCGGAAATCAGGCTTTCCAAAACGCGACGGTTGATCTGCTTCGGATCGATGCGCAGGCAGAAATCCTCGATGCTGGCAAATGGCTGATCGCCGCGCACCTCGACAATGTGCTGCACGGCGGATTCGCCGACGCCCTTGATGGCGGCCAGTGCATAATAGATGCGGTTTTCGCCGGTCTCGAAATGGCGGAAGGAGGTCTGGACCGAGGGCGCGATGACCTCGATGCCCAGGCGCTTGGCATCCTGACGAAAGTCGTTGACCTTGTCAGTGTTGGCCATATCCAGCGTCATCGACGCCGCCAGGAACTCCACCGGATAATGCGCCTTCATATAGGCGGTCTGATAGGAGACGATGGCGTAGGCGGCGGCGTGGGACTTGTTGAAGCCGTAATTGGCGAACTTGGCCAAGAGATCGAAGATGACGTCCGCCTGCCCCTTCGACACCTCGTTCTTGACGGCGCCATCGACGAAACGCTCACGCTGCTGGTCCATCTCCGCCTTGATCTTCTTACCCATGGCGCGGCGCAGAAGATCGGCCTCGCCGAGCGAATAGCCCGACAGCACCTGGGCGACCTGCATCACCTGTTCCTGGTAGACGATGACGCCCTGCGTCTCCTTCAGAAGGTAGTCGATCTTCGGATGGATCGATTCGATCTCTTCCTCACCGTGCTTGCGGGCATTGTAGACCGGGATATTCTCCATCGGGCCGGGGCGATAGAGCGCCACCAGCGCGATAATGTCCTCGATGCAGTCCGGGCGCATGCCGATGAGAGCCTTGCGCATGCCCGCACTTTCCACCTGGAACACGCCGACCGTTTCGCCACGCGAGAGCATATCGTAGGTCGGCTTATCCTCGAGTGGGATGCTGGCAAGATCGATCGCGATGCCGCGCTTGGCGACGAAATCGACGGCTGTCTTCAGGACCGTCAGCGTCTTCAAGCCGAGGAAGTCGAACTTCACCAGGCCGGCCTGCTCGACCCATTTCATATTGAACTGGGTGACCGGCATGTCGGAGCGCGGATCGCGATACATCGGCACTAGCTTGGAGAGCGGCCGGTCGCCGATGACGATGCCGGCGGCATGTGTCGAGGCGTGACGGTAAAGTCCTTCGATCTTCTGGGCGATATCGAGCAGGCGGGCGACGACCGGTTCCTTGTCAGCCTCCTCCTGCAGGCGCGGCTCTTCCTCGATCGCCTTGCTGAGCGGTGTCGGATTGGCAGGATTGTTCGGCACCAGTTTGCAGATCTTGTCGACCTGGCCGTAGGGCATCTCCAGCACGCGGCCGACGTCGCGAAGGGCGGCGCGCGCCTGCAGCGAACCGAAGGTGATGATCTGCGCCACCTGCTCGCGGCCATACTTGGCCTGCACGTAGCGGATCACCTCTTCGCGCCGATCCTGGCAGAAGTCGATATCGAAGTCCGGCATCGAGACGCGTGATGGATTGAGGAAGCGCTCGAACAGCAGCGAGAAGCGCAGTGGATCGACGTCGGTGATCGTCAGCGCATAGGCGACCAGCGAGCCTGCGCCCGAACCACGGCCCGGCCCGACGGGAATATCATGCCGCTTGGCCCATTTGATGAAGTCGGCAACGATCAGGAAGTAGCCGGGGAATTTCATACCCTCGATAACGCCGAGCTCGAATTCCAGCCGCTCCCGATAGTCCTTTTCCACATAGCCCGGCGCCATGCCGAGCGAAGCGAGACGCTGATCAAGACCCTCGACCGCCTGAGCGCGCAACTCCGCCGATTCGGCGCGATCAGCCTCTTCCTCATCATCGGCGGCGCCGGTGAAGCGTGGCAGGATCGGCTTGCGCGTTTGCAGAACGAAGGAGCAGCGCCGAGCAATCTCGACGGTATTCTCCAGCGCCTCTGGCAGATTGGAGAACAGCTTCGCCATATCGGCACGGCTCTTCAGATAGTGATCAGGCGTCAGGCGGAAACGCGTATCGTCCGAGACGATGGCATTGTGAGCGACCGCCATAAGGGCGTCGTGGGCATCGTAATCGTCGCGGGTGGGGAAAAAAGCCTCGTTGGTGGCAACCAGCGGAAGCGCATGCTCATAGGCGAGTGCGAGCATCTTTTGTTCGTGACGGCGATCATAGGTGCCGTGGCGCTGCAGTTCGACATACAGCCTGTCGCCGAACAGCCGCTTCAGCGTCAGCAGCCGGGATAGCGCCTGTGGCGCATGCCCCTCTTTCAGCGCTATATCGACCGGCCCGCCGAGCGAGCCGGTAAGCGCGATCATGCCCTCGGTGCCGATCTCCTCCAGCCACGAGGCGGTGATGTGAACGGCATGATTGCCCTCGCCGCCGAGGTAGGCACGGCTGATCAGATCGACAAGACGCTCATAGCCCCGCTCCGTGGCGGCGAGCAGGACGATGGAGGGCAGCTTGGCAAGGGCCTGTTGCGGCCCGCGCTTTTCGCCTTCGCCGCCATCCTCCATGTCGATCGATACCTGGCAGCCGATGATCGGCTGTAGCCCCTCCTCCATCGCCTTCTGGGAGAACTCCAGGGCGACGAAGAGATTGTTGGTATCGGTGATGGCAATAGCCGGCTGATTGTCGCCGGTGGCCTTGGCCAGTATCTTCTTGAGCGGCAGCGCGCCCTCAAGCAGGGAATAGGCGGAATGAACCCGGAGATGCACGAATTCCGGCGCCTCGCCAACTGGCGCAATCGCTGCACCGCTGCCACCCTTATCCGCCATCTCATACCCTTCCGCATGCCTGAATGAATCACCACCATTCTCGGCATTGCGGACGACAAAGTCCATGAGTTGCTCCCATCAAACTCGGGGGCAACGTGCTCGTATGGGAATAAAATTCACATCGCCATCATGATGAGGGAAAAGCTGGCGACGAACATCACGATGGAGGTGAATGCTGCAACGTCTCGAATGATATCGGTCATTTACGCGCTCCTTACTCGTTATGTTTCTTTTTTGTTCTATTTTTGTTCGGGAGTCAATAGATGCATCAATAAATTTCATCGTCCGATATTTCGTCTTGCCGATGGACGCTCGATCAACCCGAGGCTATGCAGGAACAAAGGGGAGATCATCATGAAATCACTGACTTATGCCGCCTTCACCCTGCTTTCGGTCGCGACCACGGCGCATGCCGGGGACGCCATTGCGCCCGACCGTATCATCGACGCGGCGATCGGCGACTGGAACAAGGACGGCAAGCCGGATCTCGCCCTGCTGGTCGCATCGGCTCCCGACGATCAGGCCGATAATCCGATCGGCATCTACATCTATCTGCGCGGTGGCGAACATGCGCTGCTGAATCTGGCAGTCAGCGCGCCGAACAAGATATGGGGCAGCGTGGGGCCTGACGGCATGGTCGGCCAGGAACCGTCGATCGCGGCACTGCCGAACGGATCCATCACTGTCACGTCGCAAAATGACAGCGTCGGACGCGACCGCTGGGAGCAGACGCTGACACTCGCCTACCGCAACAACAGCTTCGTCGTTGCCGGCTATACCTATGTGTCCCGCGATACGCTTGAACCCGATTCCGGCTACAACTGCGACTACAATGTCCTGACCGGCAAGGCGACAAAGAACGGCAAGGATATCAAGGCAGACGCCAGAACAGTCAAAATCGAGGACTGGCAGGACGACTTCGGCCAGAAAATCTGCGGAGACGGACAATAGCAACACAGCGTTTGTTCACTATATGTTCTTTACGCGCTGCACATTCCATGGCATTGTGGTCACTCACCATCATTGGAGAGGGCCATGCTGGATCTTGCCGAGCTGAACGATTTCATTGTCATCGCCAAGGCCGAGACCTATGTCGGAGATGGCGAGAGACTGCCGTCCTGCCGAAGCGGCTCGCATGACATCGGCTATGCCAATGGCCGCTGGCGCTATCTCGACAGCTATTTCGGTGGCACGGATTTCGCCGGGCAGGAGCTGGTCTGGCATGACGACGAGCCGGTCTGGGCGATGAACTACTTCGGCCGCATCGTCGAGCCGGACCTGATCGACGGGCGAAGCGCCGGCATGGTCATCAAATCAGCGCTGCTACGGCTTTATCTCGATGAAAAACGCTTTCTCGGCGGCTTCGAATTCGAACACGCCTTCGGCCATTACGTCGATCGCAGCACCGGCGGCTGCGACCATTTTATCGGTCACGAGGTCATCATGGTGAAGGAGCGCAAGGCCTACGAGCTGGATTATCGCGGCGGGCTGATCGTTCCGTAACGGGCGATCAGACCTCGACCACCTTGCCTTCGCTCAATGTGACGCGGCGGTCCATGCGGACTGCGAGTTCGTGATTATGCGTGGCGATCAATGCCGCCAGACCCGACTGCCGCACCAGCGCTTCAAGGGCATCGAAGACATAATGCGCCGTTGCGGGATCGAGATTGCCTGTCGGTTCATCGGCCAGCAGCACCAGAGGCGCATTGGCGACGGCGCGCGCAATGGCGACGCGTTGCTGTTCGCCGCCGGACAATTCGGCCGGGCGATGATCGCCGCGGTGGCCGATGCGCATGTAATCGAGAAGCTGGGCGGCGCGCTCACTCGCCTCCTTGCGGGAGAGACCTGAGATCAGTTGCGGCATCATGATATTTTCAAGCGCCGAAAATTCCGGCAGCAGATGGTGGAACTGATAGACGAAGCCGATTTCGCTGCGACGGACAGCCGTGCGCTTGTCGTCGGACAGGCCTTCGCATGCCTGACCGTTGATCAGCACTTCGCCGCTATCGGGATGCTCGAGCAGGCCGGCCACATGCAGGAGCGTCGATTTGCCGGTACCGGAGGGCGCAACCAGCGCGACGATCTCGCCGCTGCGCAGGGCGAAATCGGCTCCCTTCAGGATCGATAGCTGGGTATCGCCTTGCCCGTAATGACGCTCCACGCCCGAAAGCTGGAGAACGACGTTGCCTTTCATCAAATGCGAATTCCTTATTCGTAGCGCAGCGCCTGCACCGGATCGAGCCGCGAGGCACGCCAGGCCGGAAAGATCGTGGCAAGGAAAGACAGCGTCAGTGCCATCACGACGACGGAGACGGTCTCGCTCATATTCATCTGGGCCGGCAGCTTGCTGAGGAAGTAGACCTCCGGATTGAAGATCACCGTGCCCGAAATCCAGGAGAAGAACTGCCGGATGGATTCGATATTCAGGCAGACCAGGACACCGAGCAGAACGCCGGCGAATGTGCCCACCACGCCGATGGCCGCACCTGTCATGAAGAAGATGCGCATGATCGCCCCGGACGTCGCGCCCATGGTGCGCAGGATGGCGATATCGCTGCCCTTGTCCTTCACCAGCATGATCAGACCGGAAATGATATTTAGCGCAGCCACGAGGACGATCAGCGTCAGGATCATGAACATGGTGTTGCGCTCGACCTGCAGTGCCGAGAAGAAAGTCTCGTTGACCTGCCGCCAGTCGGTCAGGAACACTTGCCGACCCGCGGCAGCCTCGATCTTCGGCCTCAGCTCATCGACATCATCCGGATTGCTGACGAAGAGTTCTATCTTCTCGACGATGCCTTCGGCGTTGAAAAAGAGCTGTGATTCCTCCAGCGGCATGAAGACGACGGAGGAATCATATTCGGACATGCCGACCTCGAAGAGGCCGGAGATCGTATAAGCCTTGACGCGCGGATTGACGCCGAAGGGCGTCACATCGCCATCGGGCGCCGTCAGCGTGATCTGGTCGCCGACCGTCAGGCCCAGCTGCCGCGCAAGGCGTGTACCCACCAGCACGCCCTGCCCCGAGGCAAAGCCGACTATGTCGCCGGAGACGATATGATCGGAAACGGTTTTGAGCTTGGTCATATCCTCGGCGCGGATGCCGCGCACCAGCGCGCCGGTGCCGGAGCCGCCCCGCCCGGACGCAAGCGTTTCACCTTCCACCAGCGGCAAGGCCATGGTGACACCGGGAACAGCGGCAAACTTCTTAGCCAGCTCAGCATAGTCGTTCAACGGCGAATCGATCGGCTGCACGACGACATGGCCGTTGAAGCCAAGAATCTGCTTGAAGAGTTCGGCGCGGAAGCCGTTCATGACCGCCATGACGATGATCAGCGCGGCGACGCCCAGCATGATGCCGACCAGCGAGAAGCCGGCAATGACCGAAATCGATGCTTCCTTGCGCCTGGAGCGAAGATAGCGCCACGCGACAAGTCTCTCGAATCCGGAAAACGGACGGGATGACGGGCTGGCCTTGGGCGAATTTCCCTGCTGTTCCACTGCCACGTTCACCGCCATTCGCCTTCCATCCTGTCTTTTGTCTATCAGCCGGCCAGCCGCTTGATTGCCGCTTCGACTGTCATCGTCTCGCGAGCACCGGTCTTACGGTCCTTCACTTCCACCTCGCCGCCCGCGATCGAACGCGGCCCGACGATGATCTGCACGGGCACGCCGATCAGATCCGCCGTCGCGAACTTCGTTCCGGCACGATCGTCGCGATCGTCAAGCAGGACATCCTTGCCGGCCTTCGACAGGGCGGCGTAGACCGTTTCGCAAGCATCGTCACAGGCTTGGTCGCCGGACTTCATGTTGATCACCACGTCGTCAAAAGGCGCAACCGAAGCAGGCCAGATGATTCCGTTCTCGTCATGCGATGCTTCGATGATGGCGGGAACAAGGCGTGTCGGGCCGATACCGTAAGATCCCATGTGTACAGGGTGTTCCTTGCCGTCGGGACCCTGAACTTTCGCACCCATCGGTTCGGAATATTTCGTGCCGAAGTAGAAGATGTGGCCGACCTCGATGCCGCGCGCCGAGAGGCGCTCGCCTTCGGGGATGGCGTTGAAGGCGGCTTCATCATGCATTTCCGAGGTGGCAGCATAGACCGAAGTCCACTTGTCGAAGATGCCTTTCAGGCCAGCAGCGTCATCAAAATTCGTGTCTTCGCCGGGGATATCGAAATTGACGAAATCCTTGTGGCAGAAAACTTCGGATTCGCCGGTATCTGCGAGGATGATGAATTCGTGGCTGAGCTCGCCGCCGATGGGGCCGGTGTCGGCGCGCATGGGGATTGCCCGAAGACCAAGGCGGTCGAAGGTGCGCAGATATGCCGTGAACATCTTGTTGTAGGCAATCACGGCGCCTTCCTGCGTCAGATCGAAGGAATAGGCATCTTTCATCATGAACTCACGCGAGCGCATGGTGCCGAAACGCGGACGGATCTCGTCACGGAATTTCAGCTGTATATGATAGAGATTGAGCGGCAGGTCCTTGTAGGACTTGACGTAGGACCGGAAGATGTCGGTGATCATCTCCTCGTTGGTCGGGCCGTAAAGCATGGGCCGGTCCTGCCGGTCCTTGATGCGCAGCATTTCCTTGCCGTAGGCGTCGTAGCGGCCGCTCTCCTGCCAGAGCTCGGCCGTCTGCAGCGTGGGCATCAAAAGCTCGATGGCGCCGGAACGATTCTGCTCCTCGCGGATGATCTTGTTGACCTTGTCGAGCACGCGCTTGCCCAGCGGCAGCCAGGAATAGATACCCTGTGACTGCTGGCGGATCATGCCGGTGCGCAGCATGAGCCGATGGGAAACAATTTCAGCCTCTTTAGGATTTTCCTTCAGAATGGGCATGAAGTAACGAGACAGACGCATGACGCTTGTTCCAGAGGTTTGACGATTCGCCTCTGGCGGAATCGTTAGCAAATTGTGTACTGGAGGCAGTTCATAACTGCTTCGGCGCAGGAAGGAAACCCGCATTCGACGCGTAGGGAATGCGAGAAATGCCCACGAATGCGGGCGATGTGATATATTTCCGCGATTTCGAAAAATCGCACGTTTGTAAGGATTTAAGACGAAATTTCATCAACAGAAAAATTCTGCGCGACTGTAGCAAAAAAGCAAAAAAATAGATGACAAAGCTCAATCTTTGAGCTAATTTTAGCTCACAAAAGAGGCAGGAAGGTTAAATTCTTGCCGTTTCGCGGTCAAGTCTTGGGAGGATCAGATCTTAGGCGCGCTCGCTCGCTGCCCCGGTAACGGATAAGGATCACGCGATACTTTAAAACAAGGCTTATGGCCTTGTTTTTTTTTGCTTTTCGCCTTGGCTAGCTGTCTGCCAACTGGCTCGACAGACGCATCAAAAGGCTCCTTAACAAACCCATTGCGGCCATCGTCCATAGATTCTTTGCTTCACAAAGATGACAGGCGCGTGACAAATTGAAAGCGATCGCGAGGCGATTGGTGTCCAGGCGATTCCAACCACAATTTCCGATAGGTTATTTGTCGTAGTTCGGAACGAACCGCGGAATGGAGTCGACGCTCAGTCCGAAATAGTGCGAGGCGACATACCAGGAACCATAGATGAGAGCCGATACCAGCGTCGTGAAGAACACCACTCTCCAGGCACGGAATTTCGTCGGTGCGCTTTCGACAGTGCCGAAGACCACATGCTTGTCCTCGGCCTGGGTGCGCAAACCGAATGGAAGGACCGCAAAAAGCGTGATCCACCAGATGACGAAATACACCGCGAGACTCGCTATAATCTGCTGGACCATTCCGCTCCCTTAAGACGAGCCTGCTCGCCTCTTCCTCTTCCAAGTTGCTTATAGGGGCAAAGCTGTCGCGTTTCAAAGCGTCGTCCAGCGCTTTAATGTCACACTTGCTCGAGCTCGATCAGCGTGCCGAAGAAATCCTTCGGATGCAGGAAGAGCACCTGCTTGCCATGCGCGCCGATCTTCGGCTCGCCATCTCCAAGCACGCGAGCGCCTGCGGCGACCAGCTGGTCGCGTGCCGCAAGGATATCTGCAACTTCGTAACAGATATGATGCATGCCGCCGTCGGGGTTCTTCGCGAGGAAAGCGGCGACCGGCGAGGCCTCGCCCAGCGGCTCGAGCAGTTCGACCTTGCTGTTTGGCAGCTCGACGAAGACGACCGTGACGCCATGTTCCGGCAATGTCTGCGGCGCAGACACCTTAGCGCCGAGTGTTTCGCGATAGGTCGCCGAAGCGGCGGCTATGTCCGGAACGGCGAGCGCGATGTGATTGATGCGTCCCAGCACGGATCTCTCCTCCCCGATCGGATCACGGGCCTCAGCCGGCAGTGCGCGTGACGAACACCGTCACAAAAGGCTTCTTTCCCCATCCGTGATTGGCGGCGGAGCGCACGGCGCGACGAGCAGCCTCCTGCAGCATGGCCAGATCCTTGCGGCGGGCGCGCGGAATGCTCTCGATGGCGCTGACGAGGGCATCGAAGAGCGTGTCCTCCATCTCCTCGCCTTCGTCGTCATAGGCCGGCAGGCCGATGGACACGATATCCGGATCGCCGGCGATGTCGTAACGGGCATCGAGCACGAGATTGACGGCGACATGGCCGACATAGGACAGCTTCTTGCGTTCGCCGATGCCCATCTCGTCGAAATCGCCAATCAGTATGCCGTCCTTGAAGATACGTCCATGCGGCGCCTCGCCGATCACCTCGACCGGTCCCGGCGCGAGGCGCAATATGTCGCCATTGCGAACCTTCGGCACGGTGGCGATACCGGACTGTTCGGCCAGTTCTTTATGCGCGCTCAGATGCGTCGGCTCGCCATGCACAGGCACAACGACCTTCGGCCGCGTCCACTCATACATCTTCTGCAGCTCATTGCGCCGGGGATGGCCGGACACGTGCACGAGCGCTTCGGCATCCGTCACGACATGCACACCCTGTTCGATCAGGCCGTTCTTGATGTCCTGGATGGCCTTCTCGTTGCCGGGGATGGCACGCGAGGAAAAGACGACGATATCACCTGATGCCAGCGCGACGTGGCGCATTTCGTCCCTTGCCAGCTTGGCAAGAGCGGCGCGCGGCTCACCCTGACTGCCGGTCAGGATGACTACGACCTTGTCGCGCGGGATATAGCCATACTCATCCTCGGCAATGAACGGCTTGATGCCGTCCATGAGACCGACATCGCGGGCGACGTCGACGACACGCTTCAGCGAACTTCCCAACAACAGCACTTCGCGACCCGCGGCCTCGGCAGCCTCGGCAACAGTGCGGATGCGGCCGACATTCGAGGAGAAGGTGGTGATCGCTACCCGGCCTTCGGCATTCTCGATGATCTTGCGCAGGCTTTCGGAAACGTCCTTTTCCGAGGGCGAGACGCCATCGCGCAGGGCATTGGTGGAATCGCACATCAGCGCCAGGACGCCTTCGTCACCCAACTGCCGGAAGCGGGTCTCGTCGGTGAGCGGCCCGAGCGAAGGCTCGTGGTCGATCTTCCAATCGCCGGTATGAATGACGTTGCCGAGCGGCGTGCGGATCATCAGCGACATCGGCTCGGGAATGGAGTGATTGACGGCGACGCCCTCGATGCTGAAGGGGCCGACATTAATACGGTCACCAGCCTTGAACGGGGTGATCGGGATCTGACCCATCGTCTTTTCATAGTCGCGCTTGGCTTCCAGAAGGCCGGCGGTAAAGCCCGAAGCGTAGACGGGGACGTTGAGACCCGGCCAGAGATCGCTCAGCGCGCCGTAGTGATCCTCATGCGCGTGGGTAATGATGATGCCCTTGAGGTTCTTGCGCTCCTTGGCGAGAAAGCGGATGTCCGGCAACACCAGATCCACGCCCGGCAGATCCGGTCCCGGAAACGTAACGCCGCAATCGACCATGATCCACTGGCGATGCTCCGGCGTTCCATAGCCATACAGAGCGAGATTCATACCGATCTCGCCGACGCCGCCGAGTGGCAGAAACACCAGTTCGTCTTGTTTCGCCATTTCGTTCCCAACCATTACCTAAAGAAAACATCGCCCGCCGCGATCGGCATAGTCCTGCCGTCTTCGGTCTCGAGCATCAACAAGCCATTATCATCGATTCCGACGAAATGGCCTAAAATCGACTTGTCCGGCAAGTTCACCGTGATCTTTTCACCGACGCCACAGGCCGCTTCGCGCCAGCGCGCGGTGACCTCCCGAATGCCCTTGCCGCTGTTCCAAACATCAAGGGCTTCGGCCATCGCCGCATAGAGATGGGCAAACAATTCATCAGGCGAGACCATCGAGCCCTGCTGCCGCAGGCAGGTGACCGGATACATCGGATTGTCGGGCATGACGGCGACGTTGATGCCGATACCGATGACAAGCGCATAGCGCCCATCGGGCAAGGCTTCGCCCTCGAGCAGGATGCCGCAGGTCTTCTTGCGGCCGATCAGGATATCGTTCGGCCACTTGATCTCGACCGGTTCGGCGGCCAGCGGCAGCACGCTGCGCACCGCCTGATGCACAGCAATCGCGACCGCGAGCGGCAGGGAGCCGAGACGGTCCATCGGAGCAGGATCGATCAACAGGAGAGATGCATAGAGATTACCGCGCTCGGATACCCAGGGACGGCCGCGGCGACCACGTCCACCGGTCTGACGTTCGGCGGTGACCCAAAGGTTTCCGCGATCGCCCGCACGTGCCCGTTCCAGGCACTCGCTGTTGGTGGAACTTGTCTCTGAAAGGGCATCATGCCGGAAGTCGGCAAGCGACTTCCGGCTATTCATGTCAGACGCCATCAAAACAGCGTCGCGGCAGCCAGATCGGCAGCGCCGCCGATAGCGCCGCCGAAGAGGACGTAGCCGACCACGAACAAGCCCGAGAGGCCGAAGACCAGGCGCAGCGAACCAGCCGTGCGGGTGAATTCGTCCTTGGCTTCGTCAAACCACATGACCTTGATGACGCGCAGATAGTAGTAAGCGCCGACGACCGAAGAAAGAACGCCGATGACGGCAAGCGCATAGAGATGCGCCTGGATCGCTGCGACGAAAACGAAGTACTTTCCGAAGAAGCCTGCCAGCGGCGGAATGCCGGCCAGCGAGAACATCAGTGCTGTCAGCACGACGGCCATGAAGGGGTTGGTGGTCGAAAGGCCGGCGAGATCATCGACATTCTCAACCTGACGGCCGTCCTTGCGGCGCATCGCCATGATGATGGCAAAGGTACCCAGGGTCATGACCATGTAGATGACCATGTAAAGCATGACGCCGGATACGCCGGTCTTGGTGCCGGCGGCAAGGCCGACCAGCGCATAGCCCATGTGACCGATCGAGGAATAGGCCATCAGTCGCTTGAAGTTGCGCTGACCGATCGCGGCGAAGGAGCCGAGCACCATCGAGGCGATCGAGATGAAGACGATGATCTGCTGCCAGTCGGCAAGCACCGGATGGAAGGCGGTAATGACGATGCGGGTCAGGATCGCCATGGCCGCGACCTTCGGCGCAGCAGCGAAGAAGGCGGTGACCGGCGTCGGCGCGCCTTCGTAAACATCCGGCGTCCACATATGGAACGGCACGGCGGAGATCTTGAAGGCCAGGCCGGCAAGGACGAAAACCAGACCGAAGACGAGGCCGAGCGAGCGGGTCTCGGCGCTGAGCGCGGTAGCAATGGCATCGAAGGTTGTGTGGCCGGTGAAGCCGTAGACCAGCGACATGCCGTAGAGCAGCATGCCGGAAGAGAGAGCGCCAAGGACGAAGTACTTCAGGCCGGCTTCCGTCGACTTGAGATTGTCGCGGTTGATGGCGGCAACGACGTAGAGCGCCAGCGACTGCAGTTCCAGCGACAGATAAAGCGAGATCAGGTCATGCGCCGAGATCATCAGCAGGATGCCGAGGGTCGCCAGCAGCAGGAGCACTGGGAACTCGAAGCGATCGAGCTGCTGCTCGCGCGCCTGCCCCATGCTCATGAACATGGTGACGATCGAGCCGACCAGCGCGACGATCTTCATGAAGCGGGAGAAGCCATCGGCGAGATAGGCGCCGCCATAAGCCAGGCCCTCGCCCGGAACGAAGATGATCCAGAGACCGGCCACCGCGAGCACCGCGATGGCAAGACCGGTGACCATGGGTCCGGACCGCTCGCCTGAGAAGACGCCGATCATGAGCAACGCAAGCGCACCGACCGCGAGGATGAGCTCCGGAATGGAAAGATGCAGGCTTGCAAGAATTGTGTCAGCAGTCATGTCGAATAGGTCCCGTCATCAATTCATCGACAGCGCAACGTTCTGCGCAGCGTGCAGGGCAGCGGTATAGTTGTTTACCAGCAGATCCACCGAAGCGGCCGTGGCGTCGAAGATCGGAGCCGGATAGACGCCGAAGAGGATCGTCAGCGCGATCAGCGGATAAAGGATCAGCTGTTCACGCGGCGACAGATCCAGCAGCTTCTTCAGGTTCTCCTTATCCAGCACGCCGAAAATGACGCGACGGTAAAGCCAGAGCGCATAGGCGGCCGACAGGATCACACCGGTGGCGGCGAACAAGGCAACCCAGGTGTTGACGCGGAAGACACCGATCAGGGTGAGGAATTCACCGATGAAGCCGGAGGTGCCGGGCAGACCGACATTGGCCATGGTGAAGACCATCATCGCCACGGCATATTTCGGCATGTTGTTGACCAGGCCGCCATAAGCCGCGATTTCGCGGGTATGGGTGCGGTCGTAGATCACGCCGACGCAGAGGAAGAGAGCGCCGGAGACGATGCCGTGCGACAGCATCTGGAAGATCGCGCCCTGGACGCCCTGCTGGTTGGCCGCGAAGATGCCCATGGTCACATAGCCCATGTGGGCAACCGAGGAATAGGCGATCAGCTTCTTGATGTCTTCCTGCATCAGCGCCACCAGCGAGGTGTAGATGATGGCGATGACCGACAGGGCGAAGACGAGCGGCGCAAAAAATTCCGACGCGTTCGGGAACATGCCGAGCGAGAAGCGGATGAGACCATAGCCGCCGAGCTTCAGAAGGATACCGGCCAGGATAACCGAGCCCGCCGTCGGCGCCTGAACGTGTGCGTCGGGCAACCACGTATGGACCGGCCACATCGGCATCTTCACCGCGAAGGAGGCGAAGAAGGCAAGCCATAGCCACGTCTGCAGCTGCGGCGGGAACTTGTAGGCGAGCAGCGACGGGATGTCAGTCGTACCGGCCTGCCAGTACATCGCCATGATGGCGAGCAGCATCAGCACCGAGCCGAGCAGCGTGTAGAGGAAGAACTTGTAGCTGGCGTAGACGCGATCCTTGCCGCCCCAGACGCCGATGATCAGGAACATCGGGATAAGGCCGGCTTCGAAGAAGACGTAGAACAGCACGATATCCAGCGACACGAAAACGCCGACCATCATCGTCTCGAGGACGAGGAAGGCGATCATGTAGTCTTTCAGTCGCTTCTCCACAGAGAGCCAGCTTGCCAGCACGCAGAAGGGCATCAGGAAGGTCGACAGGATGACGAACAGCATCGAGATGCCGTCGACACCCATGTGATAGCTGATGCCGCTGGTCAGCCAATCATGCTTCTCGATCATCTGGAAGCCCGGATTGGCATTGTCGAACCAGATCCAGACGAACAGCGACACGATAAAGGTGAAGACCGTCGTCGCCAGAGAGATGTTCAGGATGTTGCGGCGGCCGTTGGGTCCATCTTCCCGCGTGAACAGCAGGAGAAGGACACCCACCAGCGGCAGGAACGTGACCGTTGAAAGAATAGGCCAATCGGTCATCAGAGGGAACTCCCGAGCATCATCCAGGTAACGAGGGCTGCAATACCGAGCAGCATCGCGAAGGCATAGTGATAGAGATAGCCGGTCTGCAGGCGCACGACGCGGTTGGTGACATCGACGACGCGGGCGGCGACGCCGTTCGGGCCGATGGTGTCGATGACCCCGATGTCGCCCTTCTTCCAGAGGAAGCGGCCGAGCGCCTTGGCGGTGCGAACGAAGAGGAAGTCATAGAGCTCGTCGAAGTACCACTTGTTCAACAGGAACTCGTAGAGCACGCGCTGTTGCTGCGCGAGCTTGCGCGGCGTCTCCGGCGACCTGATGTACATGTACCAGGCGGTCACGAAACCGAGCACCATTGCGATGAACGGGCTGAGTTCGACCCAATGCGGAGCATGCTCCGCCTCTTCGAGGATCTTGTTGTCAGGCAGCGTGAACAGCGCATGCTTCCAGAATTCCTCGTAGTCAAGACCGACGAAGTAGTCATGGAAATACCAGCCGGCGAAGACGGCGCCGATCGCCAGCAGATAGAGCGGGATCAGCATCACATTCGGCGATTCATGCACATGATGCATGACCTCGTGCGAGGCGCGGGGCTTGCCATAGAAGGTCATGAAGATCAGGCGCCAGGAATAGAAGCTGGTAAACAGCGCGGCAATGACCAGCAGCGTGAAGGCAAAGCCGGAAGCCGGATTGTGCGACGTGTACGACGCCGCGATAATCGCATCCTTGGAGAAGAAGCCGGCAAAGCCGATCGGCGAGAACGGAATACCGACGCCGGTGATCGCCAGCGTGCCGATGATCATCATCCAGTAGGTCTTCTTGATGTGCGAGCGAAGGCCGCCCATGTGACGCATGTCCTGCTCGCCGTCGACGGCATGGATGACCGAACCGGCGCAGAGGAAGAGCAGAGCCTTGAAGAAGGCATGCGTGAACAGATGGAAGATGGCAGCGCCGTAAGCGCCGACGCCGAGCGCGACGAACATGTAGCCGAGCTGCGAACAGGTCGAATAGGCGATGACGCGCTTGATGTCGTTCTGCACGAGGCCGACCGTTGCCGCGAAGAAGGCCGTGATCGCGCCGATGATGGTGACGAAGGTCAGCGCATCGGGCGAGAGTTCGAAGATCGGCGACATGCGGGCGACGAGGAAGACACCGGCGGTAACCATGGTTGCGGCATGGATGAGCGCGGAGACCGGGGTCGGGCCTTCCATGGCGTCCGGCAGCCAGGTGTGCAGCAGGAACTGCGCCGACTTGCCCATCGCGCCCATGAAGAGCAGCAGGCAGACACCGGTCAGCGCATGCGCACGATCAAGCTGCATGCCGAAGAGGTTGAGCACGATGTCGCCTGGCTGGCCACCCTGCCCCGCGGCGAAGCTCTGCGCATTGCCGAAGATGACGTCGAAATTGATCGAGCCGAAGAGGGCGAAGACGCCGGCAATACCGAGCACGAAACCGAAGTCGCCGACACGGTTGACGACGAAGGCCTTAATCGCAGCTGCCGATGCGGACGGCTTCTTGAACCAGAAGCCGATCAGCAGATAGGAAGCCAGACCGACGCCTTCCCAGCCGAAGAACATCTGGGCAAGGTTGTCCGACGTCACCAGCATCAGCATGGCGAAGGTGAAGAGCGAGAGATAGGCGAAGAAGCGCGGACGATGCGGATCGTGATGCATGTATCCGATCGAATAAACGTGAACGAGGGTCGAAACC
This sequence comes from Rhizobium sp. SG741, assembly GCF_012275435.1. Taxonomy (NCBI): domain Bacteria; kingdom Pseudomonadati; phylum Pseudomonadota; class Alphaproteobacteria; order Hyphomicrobiales; family Rhizobiaceae; genus Rhizobium; species Rhizobium sp. SG741. The sequence continues at coordinate 251,162 of NZ_JAAZQP010000008.1, read as the reverse complement.
GTGTTCACGACGATCAGCATCACCGATGTCAGCGTATCGATGCGCAGCGACCAGGACGCGTCGATGCCGCCGGACTGGATCCAGCGCAACACTTCAACCTTGATCGGGCCGTCTGTATGGCCGAGCGCCACCGTGAAGAAGACGACCCACGACAGGATCGCGGCGATAATCATCAGGCCGGTGGTGATATATTCCGAAGCCTTGGCGCCGATGGCGCGGCCGAAAAGGCCGGCGATGATCGCGCCGATCAAAGGAAGAAAGACGATAGCCTTATATAAAAACATAGCTGTATCAGCCCTTCATCATGTTGACGTCTTCAACGGCGATGGAGCCGCGGTTACGGTAGAAGACGACGAGAATTGCAAGACCGATGGCAGCCTCGGCGGCCGCGACAGTCAAAATGAACAGAGCGAAGACCTGGCCGACGATGTCGTTGAGGAACGACGAGAAGGCGACCATGTTGATGTTGACCGCGAGCAATATGAGTTCGACGGACATCAAGATGATGATGACATTCTTACGGTTGAGAAAAATACCGAAGACGCCGAGCACGAAGAGGATGGCGCTGACCGTCAGGTAGTGGGAAAGTCCAATGACCATGTTCTTGTTCCTTTGATCCTCGTGCCCCGCCTCAGACGCCCTGCCCCGGCTTGACCTTGACCACCTCGACGGCGGTCGCGGGCGTGCGGGCGACCTGTTGGGAAATATTCTGGCGCTTGATGTGCGTGCGATGCTTCAGCGTCAACACGATCGCACCGATCATCGCGACCAGAAGCACAAGGCCGGCGATCTCGAAGAAGTAAACGTAGTTGGTGTAGAGCACGTCGCCGAGGGCGGCCGTGTTCGTCCGCTCGGTCACGGCCGGGATCGGCATGGCGACCGTCTTGGCGATCTGAGGCGAGATCACGCTGCCGCCGACAACGACGATGAGCTCGGCGGCAAGGATGACGCCGATCAATGCGCCGATCGGTGCATATTCCAGAATGCCGGCCCTGAGCTCGGAGAAATCGATATCGAGCATCATCACGACGAAGAGGAAGAGAACCGCCACGGCGCCGACATAGACGACCAGCAGGATCATCGCCAGGAATTCAGCCCCCAACAACAGAAAGAGGCCGGCCGCGTTGAAGAAAACCAGGATGAGGAACAGGACCGAATGGACCGGATTCCGCGCCGAGATAACCATGAACGCCGACGCCACCGCGACAAAGGCGAAGATGTAGAAAAAAAGAGCCTGCAGACCCATGTTGGTGCCTTTTTCGTCTTCCCCCGGGCAGCCGGGAGTATCCCTGCCCGATGGAGCTTAGCCTGACATTCGTCCGGCAAAGCCCCGGTCTATATTCAACCGCGACGGCGACAACCTGGCCGGCCGTCGCGGCATATTCAAAACACCGCTTAGCGGTAGGGCGAATCCATCGCGATATTGTGCGCGATTTCGCGTTCCCAGCGGTCGCCGTTTTCCAAAAGCCGCGCCTTGTCGAAGTAGAGCTCTTCGCGGGTCTCGGTAGCGAATTCGAAGTTCGGCCCTTCGACGATGGCGTCGACCGGGCATGCTTCCTGGCAAAAGCCGCAATAGATGCACTTCACCATGTCGATGTCATAACGCACCGTGCGGCGGGTGCCGTCGTTGCGGCGCGGCCCGGCCTCGATCGTGATGGCCTGGGCAGGACAGATGGCTTCGCAGAGCTTGCAGGCGATGCAGCGCTCTTCACCGTTCGGATAGCGGCGCAGCGCATGCTCGCCACGGAAGCGCGGGCTGACCGGCCCCTTTTCGAACGGATAATTGATCGTCGCCTTCTGCTTGAAGAAGTAACGCATCGACAAAAAGAATGCGCCGACAAATTCCTTGAGGAACAGCGAGCTGACGGCGTTGGAAATTCCGGCCATCTTCAACCTCCAAATCTGCTTGAAGCGAGGATCGACATGATCATGCCCATCCCGTCACCTTCAGCACGAATGCAACGATAACGACCATGGCGAGCGACAGCGGCAGGAACACCTTCCAGCCGAGGCGCATGAGCTGGTCGTAGCGGTAGCGCGGCACGAAAGCCTTCACCATAGCGAACATGAAGAAGACGAGGCACGACTTCAGCAGGAACCAAATGATGCCCGGAACCCAGTTGAGGATCCAGATATCCACCGGAGGCAGCCAGCCGCCGAGGAAGAGAATAGTCGTCAGCGAACACATGAGAACGACGGCGGCATATTCGCCGAGCATGAACATCATGTACGGAGAGGAGCCGTATTCGACCATGAAGCCGGCAACCAGTTCCGATTCCGCTTCCGGAAGGTCGAAGGGCGGACGGTTGGTTTCCGCCAGCGCCGAGATGAAGAACACGATGAACATCGGGAACAGCGACAGCCAGTGCCAATCGAGGAACGACGCCGGCAGGCCGAGCTTGGTGCCGAGGCCGGTCTGCTGCGACAGCACGATATCCGTGAGGTTCAGCGAACCGACGCAAAGCAGCACGGTGACGATGACGAGGCCGATCGAGACTTCGTAGGACACCATCTGCGCCGCCGAGCGCAGCGCGCCGAGGAACGGATACTTCGAGTTCGAAGCCCAGCCGCCCATGATGATGCCGTACACTTCAAGCGACGAGATCGCCAGAATGTAGAGGATGCCGACGTTGATGTCGGCGACCACCCAATTCTGAGCCACCGGTACGACAGCCCAGGTGGACAGCGCCAATACCACCGAAACCAGAGGTGCCAGCAGGAACACGGTCTTGTTGGCGCCCGCCGGAATGATCGGCTCCTTGACCATGAACTTCAAAAGATCGGCGAAAGATTGAAACAGGCCGAAGGGACCGACGACGTTCGGGCCGCGACGCAACTGAACCGCCGCCCAGATCTTGCGGTCGGCAAGAAGGATATAGGCAATGAAGATCAGCAGGCAGACCAGGAGCAGCAGAGACTGGCCGATCATGATCAGCGCCGGCCAGAGATAGGTCGAAACGAATGAATCCATAGTCCTCTGCCCTTACTCTGCCGCAGCCTGGAAGTTGTTGCGGGCCAATGCCGAGCACTCAGCCATGACAGCCGAGGCGCGTGCTATCGGGTTCGTCAAATAGAAGTCTTTGATCGGCGAAGCAAACGCCGATTTGCCCATCGCAGCGGCTTTTTTCCCGAGTGCGACAATTTGGGCGCTATCGGTTTCGGCAATCTCGTCGACGCCAGCGAAATGCGGGAAGGCTGCATAGAGCTTGGCGCGCAATTCCCTCAGCGAATCAAAGGGAAGCTTCTTGCCGAGCACATCGGAAAGAGCGCGGATGACGGCCCAGTCCTCACGAGCGTCGCCCGGGGCGAAACCGGCCCGGTTGCCCATCTGGACGCGGCCTTCGGTGTTGACCCAGGTACCCGACTTTTCGGTGTAGGTCGCAGCCGGAAGGATGACGTCGGCATTCTGAGCGCCCTCGTCGCCATGCGAGCCGATGTAGACGGTGAACTTCGCGCCCTTGCGGGTGAAATCGAGTTCATCGGCACCAAGCAGGAAGAGCACGTCCATCGACGACAGCATCGCAGCAGCATTGACCCCCTTTGCGCCCGGCACGAAGCCGAGATCGAGGCCGCCGACGCGCGACGCTGCCGTGTGCAGCACGGCAAAACCGTTCCAGCCGTCCTTGACGACACCAAAGGCCGCGGCAAGCTTGGCCGCGTTTGCCAGCACGGCTGCACCGTCTTCGCGGATCAGCGCGCCCTGGCCGATGATGATCATCGGCTTCTGAGCGTTCTTCAGAACGTCGGCGAAGCTGTGCGAACCGCTGACGATATCGGCCAGCGTCTCCGGGCCGGCGCCGAGATAGTCGTAGGAGTAGCGCAGATCGGCATGTTCGCCGATCACGCCGATCGGGAACTTGCCCCGACGCCAGCGCTTGCGGATGCGCGAGTTCATCACTGCCGCCTCGAAGCGCGGATTGGCGCCGATCATCAGCAGCGCATCGGCGGCTTCGATGCCTTCGATGCTCGGGCTGAAGATATAGGTTGCGCGGCCGAGCGACGGATCGAGCGCCGTCCCGTCCTGGCGACAGTCGAGATTTTCCGATCCGAGCGATTTCAGCAGCTCGGACAGAGCATACATTTCCTCGACGGAAGCGAGATCGCCGGCAATGGCGCCGATCTTTTCGCCGCTGGTCGCTGAAACCGCCGACTTGATAGCAGCGAAGGCATCGCTCCAGCTTGCTGGCTGCAGGCGGCCATCCTGGCGGACGTAAGGCTTGTCGAGGCGCTGCGTCTTCAGGCCGTCCCAGATGAAGCGGGTCTTATCGGAGATCCACTCTTCATTGATCTGCTCGTTGACGCGCGGCAACACGCGCATGACTTCGCGGCCGCGGGTATCGACGCGGATGGCGGAACCAAGCGCGTCCATGACGTCGATCGATTCGGTCTTGTTCAGCTCCCACGGGCGGGCGGTAAAGGCGAAAGGCTTCGATGTCAGCGCGCCGACCGGGCAAAGGTCAACGACGTTGCCCTGCAGCTCGGAGGTCATCGCCTGCTCGAGATAGGTGGTGATCTCGGCATCTTCGCCACGGCCTATCAGGCCAAGCTCGGAAATGCCGGCAACTTCCGTCGTGAAGCGGACGCAGCGCGTGCAGTGAATGCAACGGTTCATGACGGTCTTGACGAGCGGGCCGATATACTTGTCCTCGACGGCGCGCTTGTCTTCCTGATAGCGCGAGCTGTCGATGCCGAAGGCCATAGCCTGGTCCTGCAGGTCGCATTCGCCACCCTGGTCGCAGATCGGGCAATCCAGCGGATGGTTGATCAGCAGGAATTCCATCACGCCTTCGCGGGCCTTCTTGACCATCGGCGTGTTGGTGAAGACTTCGGGAAGCTCGCCGTTCGGGCCGCCGCGAATATCGCGCACGCCCATGGCGCAGGAAGCCTGCGGCTTCGGCGGGCCGCCCTTGACCTCGACGAGGCACATGCGGCAATTGCCTGCCACCGACAGTCGTTCATGGAAGCAGAAGCGCGGGACTTCGGCGCCGGCTTCCTCGCACGCCTGGATAAGCGTGTAGTGATCCGGAACTTCGATCTCTTTACCGTCAATCTTCAGTTTAGCCATCGTCCACTCAGTCCTATGTCACGTCTCCAGCCGAACCTGGCCGCAGACAATTTCATAATCGCAACACCAGCTTGCCACCGGCACGGCACGAAACCGCGTGGCACTGGTTTGCTCACAATAAGCCTTGCCCAATCTTGTCCCCGCAAGATCAGCGCGCCGACCGAAACATTGGGGATAGCGCCCGCAACATTTCCACCGCCTTCATTCACCTCCCTGGCTGCGAGAAACAGCCGGGGAAAAATCTTAACTCCGCCCTTTCGGCAGGAGCGCCTTCGCCTGGCTGACCCAGTCGTCGCGCCGGATGCGGCCGTCGAACCCAAGCTCCGCGTCGATCCGCTCGATATCCGCGTCGCTCCAGGCGACGATATCGGCGAAACGCTGGATGCCGCGTCCGTTCAACACCTGCTCCAGTTTCGGACCGATGCCGGAAATCCGCTTCAGGTCGTCAGCCTTCGCCGCGGCCTTGCGGCTGCGCACAGGGCTCGCAACGGGCTTCGCCGCGACCGGCTCTACAACGGCGATCTTGGCTTTCGTCTTGGCCACCGCCTTGGCTGGCGCAGTTTTCACCGCAGCCGGCTTCGGCTCGACCTTCTTCACGGCTGCCGGCTTTGCAGTGGCAGGCTTTGCAGCGGCGGGTTTGGCGGCGGGCGATGCCTTTGCCGGCTTCGCTTCCCCTGCCCCATCCTTCTTTGCCACCGGCCTTTCCGCGGCGACGGCATCATCCTTTTCGTCCGGCGCGACAGAACGTTTGCTCGCCGCTTCGACAGCGCCCTGCAGCGCACCGAAGAACGCGCCGGCGATCTGCGACGTGAACCCGAACCCTATGGCGGACGCAGCGGCGAACGCGGCTGCCGGATGGGCCATCAGCGGATGGATCGGCATGACCGGCGCGTTCCGCAGCATATCGGCAGCAACGCGAGCGAAATCGGCCGATGCATCGGCCGCCCCGCTGTCCTGCTTGATATCCTTGGTCTTCGCCATGACAATCCTTACTCGGCTGCTTCCAGCACCGCGCCGTGGCTCGTCGCATTGGCCGTATACTGGTCGATGCGCTTTTCGATCTCGGGACGGAAGTTGCGGATCAGGCCTTGCACCGGCCATGCGGCTGCGTCACCGAGCGCGCAGATAGTATGACCTTCGATCTGCTTCGTCACCTGAAACAGCATGTCGATTTCGCGCTTCTGCGCATTGCCGCGCTCCATGCGTTCCAGAACACGCCACATCCAGCCCGTTCCTTCGCGGCACGGCGTACACTGGCCGCAGCTTTCATGCTTGAAGAAGGCCGAGATGCGAGCAATCGCCTTGATGATGTCGGTCGACTTATCCATAACGATCGCCGCCGCGGTGCCGAAGGACGATTTGACATCGCGCAGGCCGTCGAAATCCATCGGGCAGTCGATGATGTCAGCCGCCGGAACCACAGGGCACGATGCGCCGCCGGGAATGACGGCCAGCAGATTGTCCCAGCCGCCGCGAATGCCGCCGGCATGCTTGTCGACCAGCTCGCGGAAAGTGATGCCCATCGTTTCTTCGACCGTGCACGGGCGATTGACGTGACCGGACAGCATGAACAGCTTCGTGCCGACATTATTCGGACGACCGAAGGACGAAAACCAGCCTGCGCCGCGGCGCAGGATCGTCGGGGCAACGGCAATCGACTCGACGTTATTGACGGTGGTCGGGCAACCGTAGAGACCCATATTGGCCGGGAAAGGTGGCTTCAGGCGCGGCTGGCCCTTCTTGCCTTCCAGGCTTTCGAGCAGCGCGGTTTCCTCGCCACAGATGTAGGCGCCGGCACCATGATGAACGAAAACATCAAAATCCCAGCCGAGCTTGTTGTTTTTACCCAGAAGTCCGGCATCGTAGCACTCGTCGATTGCCGCCTGCAGGGCTTCGCGTTCGCGCATATATTCGCCGCGGACGTAGATGTAGGCAGTGTTTGCGCCCATGGCGAAACCGGCGATGACGCAGCCTTCGATCAGCGTATGCGGATCGTGACGCATGATGTCACGGTCCTTGCAGGTGCCCGGCTCCGACTCGTCGGCATTGACGACGAGATAGTGCGGACGGCCGTCGCTTTCCTTCGGCATGAAGGACCACTTGAGGCCGGTCGGGAAGCCTGCGCCGCCGCGACCGCGAAGGCCGGAAGCCTTCATCTCGTTGATGATCCAGTCACGACCCTTTTCGAGGATCTGCTTGGTGCCGTCCCAATGGCCGCGCGACATCGCGCCCTTCAGGGACTTGTCCTTGTGGCCGTAGATATTGGTAAAGATGCGATCTTGATCTTGTAACATGCTTCACCTCTTACCGCGGCTTCTTGCCGAAGACCTTGATATATTCCGCTTCGCCACCCTTAGCGAGTGCCTTAGCCTGCTTGATCCAGTCGTCGCGTTCGATGCGGCCCTTGAAATTCAGGTAGCCGTCGACCCACTCGCGCTCGGCCTTCTTCCAGCTCGCAACCTGCGCGAAGGTGAAGATGCCGAGCTCATGCAAAACGGACTCGATCTTCGGACCGACGCCAGAAATCAGCTTGAGATCGTCCGGCTGCGCGGGCTTCTCGATGCCGGCGGGACGATCCTTATCCGTGAGAGACGGCTTCTGCGCACCCTCGGCCTTCTCCGTCACGGTAGCAGACGCTGCCGTTGCGGAAAGCGGCTGCGCTTCCGATGCCTTGGCGTTCTTTGCCGCCTCGGCCGGCGCGGTTGCAGGCGTCTTCAGGCTCTGGTTGGTTTCGGCATCCGTGCTCTTCGGGCGCGCCGCTTCAGACGGCGGGATCGAAACAGCGTCAGCCTTGGCCTTGGCTCCCGTTGTCTTCGCCTTCGGCTCTTCTGATGTCAAAGACGTCAGCCCGCCTTCCGGTGCGGAGAAAATGCGGTCGATCTGAGGGCCGGTCTTGACTTCGCTGCCCTTGCCTGCGGCGAACGCATCGATGATCTCCTCGAGACGTGCCGGCGTCAGATCCTCATAGGTATCCTTGCCGATCACCACCATCGGTGCGTTGACGCAGGCGCCCTGACATTCGACCTCTTCCCAGGAGAGCGTGCCGTCGGCATTGCGGTCGAAGGCATGCGCATTGATCTTGCTCTTGCAGATCTTGATCAGCCCCTCGGATCCGCGCAGCATGCAGGGCGTCGTGCCGCAAACCTGAATATGCGCCCGCGTGCCGACCGGATGCAGCTGGAACTGCGTATAGAAGGTGGCGACTTCAAGCGCACGGATATAGGCCATATCCAGCATGTCGGCGATCTTCTCGATCGCCGCCTTGGTGACCCAGCCTTCCTGCTCCTGCGCGCGCATCATCAGCGGGATGATCGCGGACTGCTGGCGTCCCTCGGGGTATTTCTTGATCGTCTTTTCCGCCCACACCGCGTTGTCATCGCTGAAGGCGAAAGCGGCAGGCTGGAATTGATCTTCGGCTAGTCGACGAACGGACATCTTTCACGCCTTATCTCAGTTTAAGGACCCACACCGCGTATCCGTCAGAGACGAAAATTCGCAGGCGTAGGCCGACTGGTCTTTCTGCATAAACACAACGAACTTGCCGCCGTTCGGCACAGCGGCCTTGATTTCATAACCACGCGAGACGAGATCGGCCATGGTCGAATCCGCGCCCGACGGGGCCGTATTTCCGCTTTTTGCAGTGTTGCCACCCGTTGCTTTCGAGCCCTGCAGATTGATGCTGGGCAAGCTCTGCGCCGAGCTGGCCTGTTGGGCCGAAGCACTGCAGGCGACAAGAAGCGCGGGGATGACGACCTGCCAGGCTCGCATCAACGATCCACCTCGCCGAAGACGATGTCGAGCGAACCAAGCACTGCGGCGACATCGGCAAGCTGATGACCGCGGCACATGAAATCCATGGCCTGCAGATGCGCATAGCCCGGCGCGCGGATCTTGCAGCGGTAAGGCTTGTTGGAACCGTCGGAGACGAGGTAGACACCGAACTCGCCCTTCGGCGCTTCGACGGCTGCGTAAACTTCGCCGGCAGGCACATGGTAGCCTTCGGTATAAAGCTTGAAATGGTGGATCAGCGCTTCCATCGAGCGCTTCATCTCGCCACGCTTCGGCGGCACGACCTTACCGTCCAGCGACGAGACCGGTCCGGTCTTGGCGTCGCCGAGCAGGCGGTTGACGCACTGCTTCATGATGCGGACGGACTCACGCATTTCGATCATGCGGATCAGATACCGGTCGTAGCAATCGCCGTTCTTGCCGATCGGAATGTCGAATTCGAGATCGGAATAGCACTCATACGGCTGCGCCTTGCGCAGGTCCCATGCGGCGCCGGAACCACGAACCATGACGCCCGAGAAACCCCAGGCCCAACAGTCTTCCAGCGAGACTACGCCGATATCGACGTTACGCTGCTTGAAGATGCGGTTGCCGGTCAGAAGGTCATCGATATCGTCGAGCGCCTTCAGGAACGGATCGCACCAATCACCGATATCCTGAACGAGCTTTTCCGGGAGATCCTGGTGAACGCCGCCCGGACGAACATAAGCCGCATGCATGCGCGAGCCCGAGGCGCGCTCATAGAAGACCATCAGCTTTTCGCGCTCTTCGAAGCCCCAGAGCGGCGGCGTCAGAGCGCCGACGTCCATGGCCTGCGTAGTGACGTTCAAGAGATGCGACAGGATGCGGCCGATTTCCGAATAGAGCACGCGGATCAGCTGGCCGCGGATCGGGATATCGATGCCGAGCAGCTTCTCGACGGCCAGCGCATAGGCATGTTCCTGGTTCATCGGCGCCACGTAGTCGAGGCGATCGAAGTAAGGAACGGCCTGCAGATAGGTCTTCGATTCGATCAGCTTTTCCGTGCCGCGATGCAGCAAGCCGATATGCGGATCGACGCGTTCCACAATTTCGCCGTCCAGTTCGAGGACAAGACGCAAAACGCCGTGTGCAGCCGGATGCTGTGGGCCGAAATTGATGTTGAAGTTGCGAACGTTATGTTCTGTCATGGCGGCGATGCTCGCGTTGTCCGATATTCAGAGAATGGCAGGTTCGAGCCCGCCACACGCCTCAAATTATGCCTTCGCCTTCTCGTCGCCGGGCAGCACATAATCCGTGCCTTCCCAAGGGGACAAGAAATCGAAGTTGCGGAATTCCTGCTTCAGCTCCACAGGCTCGTAGACGACGCGCTTGGCGGCGTCGTCATAGCGAACTTCAACGAAACCGGTGGTCGGGAAATCCTTGCGCAGCGGATGGCCTTCGAAACCGTAATCGGTCAGGAGGCGGCGCAGATCCGGATGGCCGGTGAAGAGAACGCCGTACATGTCCCAGGTTTCGCGCTCGAACCAGTCGGCACCGGGATAGATGCCGCAGGCGGAGGGAACAGGCTGGTCCTCGCCGACCGGAACCTTGACGCGGATGCGCAGATTCTTCTTCGGCGACAGCAGATGATAGACGACATCGAAGCGCTCGGCGCGCTGCGGCCAGTCGACGCCGCAAATATCCGTCATGTTGACGAAGCCGCACTTGGCGTCGTCGCGCAGGAATGTCAGCAGTGCGATAACGTTTTCGGCCGTCGTCGTCACATTCAGCTCGCCATACTTGATCTCGCTCGACGAGATCAGAGCGCTGCGAACTTCCGTGAGGTAAGCGGCGAGTTCGTTCAGGGCTTCACTCATAATGCCTTGTCCCCTGCCTTACCGTTCGATCGTGCCGGTGCGCCGGATTTTCTTCTGCAGCAGAAGCACGCCGTAAAGCAGCGCCTCCGCAGTGGGAGGACAGCCCGGTATGTAAATGTCGATCGGCACGATGCGGTCGCATCCGCGAACAACCGAATAGGAATAATGATAGTAACCGCCGCCGTTGGCGCAGGAGCCCATCGAGATCACGTAACGCGGCTCAGGCATCTGGTCGTAGACCTTGCGGAGCGCCGGCGCCATCTTGTTGGTCAGCGTGCCGGCGACGATCATGACGTCGGACTGGCGCGGCGAAGCGCGCGGGGCGAAGCCGAAGCGCTCGACGTCGTAACGCGGCATGGAGACCTGCATCATCTCGACTGCACAGCAGGCCAGACCGAAGGTCATCCACATCAGCGAGCCGGTACGAGCCCAATTGATCAACTCATCGGTAGACGTGACCAGAAAACCCTTGTCGGCGAGTTCATTGTTGATCTCGCCGAAGAACGGATCATTGCTGCCGACAGGCCTGCCGGTTGCGGGATCGATAATCCCCTTCGGCTGCGGCGCAACGAGCGTCGTGTTGCTTTGGGCTACTCCCATTCCAGGGCTCCCTTTTTCCATTCATAGATAAAGCCGATGGTCAGCACCGCGAGGAACACCATCATCGACCAGAACCCGAACCAGCCGATCGCACCGAAGGATACGGCCCAGGGGAAGAGGAAGGCGACTTCCAGGTCGAATATGATGAAGAGAATCGATACCAGATAGAAGCGGATATCGAACTTCATGCGGGCGTCATCGAATGCGTTGAAGCCGCATTCATAAGCCGACAGCTTTTCCGAGTCAGGCGCCTTGAAGGCGACGGCAAACGGCGTGATCAACAACGCCAAGCCTATCACCAGGGCAATACCAATGAAAATCGCTATCGGAATATAGGAACTGAGCAGTCCAGTCATCATGTCCATCCCTGCCTGCCATGAGCGCCTGGGGGGCGCCTTTGAGCAAATGCCCAAGCCAGGCGAAAGAGCGTTGCAACAAAGCCGTGGTTAGCGCAGGCAGAGCGCGCGCGCAAGCCTTTTGAATCTGTCGTTTGGAGTACTACCGAGCGGTAGATATCAATATGTTGCGACTGCATCGCGACAAATCCGCGCAAACGCGAAAAGGGTCTTTCGCAATCGCAAAAAATTGATGATTGATTGTAATGGCTTGGAAAGAATGGCGCGAGTGACGGGGCTCGAACCCGCGACCTCCGGCGTGACAGGCCGGCACTCTAACCGACTGAGCTACACCCGCGCATCGTTTGGCCTTTCAGCCGAGCGCCAGACCCGGAACTTACCTTGAAATGGCGCGAGTGACGGGGCTCGAACCCGCGACCTCCGGCGTGACAGGCCGGCACTCTAACCAACTGAGCTACACCCGCATTCATTTCAAGTATTCCGAGCGCTTTCGCACCCATCAAAGCGGCCTCGCCGTTCGATGAGCGGCTAACTACGGGGTTCGTGTTTGGGTGTCAAGCAGGTTTGAATACAAATCGATGACAGAGCGCTAATTGTTTTGGAGAAGCTCGCCGGCAATTTTCCGTCCCGTCGATTTGGCATAGCAGCTTCCCGCCTCACGCATTTCATCAGCGCCTCACATGCACCGCTGCAATCGATCTTCCTTCCTATCGGCGCATGTGGATGACGACGGCCGAACATGCGCAAGGAGCAAAAAAATCAAAAAATCTTCACAAACACTCTTGCGGTTTTTTGCCGTTCCGCATAGATCACGGCCACCGAATGCGGCGGGCGAATGGCTCGCTCCGCTGAAGGGCGATTAGCTCAGTTGGTAGAGCGCCTCGTTTACACCGAGGATGTCGGGAGTTCGAGTCTCTCATCGCCCACCATTTTTCAGATCTATTTTTCATCAGATTATTGTGTCGGAAGCAGATCAATTGCTCTCTGGCGAAATGCTTTTCGAAGGCGCTATGGCGCGCCGCTCAATAATTGCCGGTGATGACGATCGTCAGAAGCACTACGGAAACGAGCACGAGAGCCGCTATGATCATAAGCAGCTCTTTCAGCATAAATCTTTCCATCTTACTGCCATCCATGACGTTTGCTCCCGGCAAACAGTTCTGTGTTCTCTATCCCAACGTCGAATCGCTGCGTTAAGTTTATTGCAATTCCGCATATAAGCGGCTGCCATGTCAATTTCAGGGTCGCATCGCCGATGCTTCGGGCGATCACGGTATATGGACCTTCTCTGGCTTCTGCCGCGGTGCCTTATCCATGTAGGCGCCTGGCAGGTTGACCGTTCCTGACAGCAATCTTTCGGCAATCCGTGCGGCCGCCGCCCGCGCGCCCGCCTTCGAGCAGAAATTGCCCCGCACTTGCACGCTTGCAGCAAGCAGCCTGAAGAATGCGTCGCGGAGCTCTGCCAAAGGCAGTTCCGGATCCAGCCAAAACCGATCCAAGGGCTTCTGATCAGTCAGCCCCGCCATGTCGTAGACGGCCGTGCCGAGGACCTTGACCGGCTTATCCGCCTGCAGAGCTGAAAATGCCGCCGTGGAATTGACCGTCACCATGCCTTGGCTTGCGGCGGTTAATTTTTCGAGATTTCCGCCATCGATGAAATGAACCCGGTCGGACAAACCGGACGATGCGCTGATTTGAGCGATATAGGCTTTCCAATCGACGAGCCCGTTGTCGAGCGGATGCAGCTTGACGACAAGATGCGTTTCGGGCGCCGCATTCGCGGCGAAGGACCGGAGAATCAGCCTGATGGCATCCTCTTGCCGATGGAAGGGCGAGTGCGAACGCAGTTGATAGTCCGTCTGAAGCTGCAAAGGGTAGACGAAGAATCGCCTCCCACCGCCGATCATCCGTTCAATAATGCTTTCCGCCTCGCCTGCCCTTCTGTCGCTTGAGGGAAGCCTGCGCAGCCAGCCGGCGTACTCCATCAGCGGATGGTAGAGCCCGTGCCGCCGGTAACCGGGATAGAGAAACCACAGAAAAACAGTCGGCAGATAGTAGGCGAGGTCGTAAAGCGCTTCGGCAAGGAACGACTGACTGAAGCGCCGCGCCCAGTCCGGCTCGGGCAGGTTCGCCGCCGCCTCGATGATATAGGCGGGGTCCGCCGGAAAGTGGGAATTGGAAGACAGCCCGTCACGCTCGAGTGTCACCCAATCCGGCCGTAAATATCCCATCTCCACGACGTTGATGCTGGCACCCAGCCTTTGTGCTTCTTCGATGACGACGCGATGATAAGGGCGTTCTTCACCGTGCAGAATCACATCCGTAATGCCGTGGGCTTCGATTTGGCTGTGAATATAGTCGCGCCAGCCGGTGAAATCGCCGCGGTAGCTCACGGCATGCCCCCAACGCCAGGATATCCAATCCCCGGCATTGAGATTGATGCGGATGCATCGGCTGCCTGCGGCCTGCAATATCCTGGCGATCTCAACGAATAGAGGCGAGGACGGCCCCTGAAGGAAGAGAAACACTCGCGGGGAAACGCCTCCGGGCCCCTGCCCTTCAGCCATTCTCCGGAACCTCGGTGCTAAGGCCCGCATAGCGCAGCAAGGTGCCGATGAGGTTCCAGGGCGCTTCTTCCTGCGGCGGTTTCGGCCTCTGCGTGTGCGCCCGCGCACGCCCTAGAGGAACGATGATGTAATCGGTGCGCGGATCCGGGAAAGGATCGGCAAAAGCCTTCAGCAAGGGCGCGTGATCGCCATAGAACAATAGCCAGACCGGACGATCCAGCCTGTCGAGATGATGGGCGAGATTGCCGAGCGCATGATCGGCGCGCATCAAAAGCTCGCTATAGATATCCACCGGATTGACGAGATCGCCGCATCGGCCGGGCTCCCAGGGGCCGTGATTCGCCATGGATGCCACGAAGACAAAATTCTTGGCGGTGCCATCCTCGTCGATCGCCCTGATCACGCTTTTCGTCAGCGTGAGGTCGCTGACATAGGGGCCATCGCGCTCCGGATTGTGATCGAATTCATCCAGCATCATCATCCGGTCGAAGCCGAGCTGCGGCAGTGCCTTGTGGCGCAGGAAAAAGGTCCTGTCGTAAGGGTGAATGAACTGCGTCTTCCAACCGGCCTTCTTCAGCCGTGCGGGCCAGACGACGTCCTTGTAGTGGCTGGCGCGCAGATAGGGATAGCTCGCATCGATATGGACGTTTTCGGGCAGCAGCCCGCTCAGCATCGCAAATTCGGTGCGCAGCGTGTACCCCCCCTCGAAGACGCTGGTCATCCGGCCCCATTGAGCCGCCTGAGCGCGCAGCCGGTCAAGATTGGGAAGCTTGACGCTTTCGACGCCGAAATGCCTTAGGTCGATGAAGGATTCGGATTGCCATATGACGACGAGCGGTTCGTCGTCGCCATGCTCCCACAGCTCCTGCAGCGCTGAAATGAAGCGCTCCGACAGCTGCGTGACGATCGCCTCGCGTCTGACGCCGACCCAGATGACGAAATGAAAGACGACCGAAGCGAAGGTGCCGAATCGCACCGTATCCATCTTGACGTCGACCTTGCCGAGAAACCTCTGCGTGAAATGGCAAACCGGCTCGCTGATGATCCTGCTGAACAGGGCAAGCCATGGCGAAAAGGCGACGGCCAACATCAGGAGAATCCAAAGAACACCGTTCTCGGCCGGCAGGACAGACGGTTCCCAATACATATAGAGACCGCTGAGGCCGAAGACGTAGCCGAAGGCGATTACCCAGAAGAAGATATTCAGCGACGTCGCGTAGAAAATCTCCTTGTATTTGAAGACGTCGACCACAAGCGCGATGTCTGAAAAGACCAAGGGTTCCCGGATGAACTCGAACTTTGCCCGCGAAATCCCGGTGAAGATGACAAAGAAGCTGATGACCGCCTGGGTGCTGTAGATCGGACGCCAGGAAATCGCAAAGAAGGCGGCATAAATCAGCACGATAACGGGAATTCTGGCCGCCCAATCGTAAATCAGGCGTTGCCAGCTTCTCTCGGTGCGATTCTGCGCATTGATGGCCGCCGGCATTGCGAGGCTATCGGTAAGAAACACCACGACGCAGGAAAACGCGAAGCCGGCAAGAGTCAAAAGAATTGGAAAATCATGAAGTTTCAAGACTATGTCATCCAAATGCCCGCTGTCTGCAGCAGCGTTTTTCAACCCGTGAAGCGCGGGCGCCGATTCCCTCGCTCACTTTTTTCCGGCCATGTGTGCCGATAGCACAACGCTGACGATTATTTCGTATTACTTACCATGATCAAAACCTCTGTCGGTCACGTCGGCAAGGCTTTCCGTTGCTTCTTGCCCAATTATTTTTCTCGTTTTCCGCGAAATAAACCACATCAGCGGCGGCTTAATCAGCGGCCCGAAATAAGCAAGCGCCGCCAGCGAAAAACCGAAATGGATTTTCGCCTTGCCCTGTTCCAGTCCGCGAACGATTCTCGCGGCCACCGCCTCCGCGCTCCACGGCTTGACAGAGCCCATGAGGATTTTCGCTTCGGCGGGTCGCATGGAGATTTCCCGCCGATATTGCGGTGTCAGCGTATCGGGCGGGAAGCAGATGGATATGCGGACGCCAAAAGCCTCGGCTTCGGCGCTCAAGGCTTCGGCAAAGCCGACCAGCGCCGACTTGGAAGCGCAGTAGGCCGTGTAGCCGAAAATGCCGACCAACGCAGCGCCGGAGGAAATCATCATGATCCTGCCGCTGCGGCGGGCCTTCATGCCCCTATAGACCGAGCGCACCGCATTTGCGGTTCCGAGGAAATTGATGGAAATCTGCTCTTCGAAGATGGAGGCCGACATCGCGTCGAAAGCGCGCGGTTCGACAATGCCGGCGGAGGCGATCAGAATATCGCAGGGGCCGAACGACGCTTCGCAGATCTCTATTGCAGCCGTGGTCTGATCAGCGGAAGCCACATCGACGGAGGCTATTTGAACACGGGCACTGTCGATGCCGGAAAGCGATATGATCTCCGCCCGCGCCTGCTCAAGCCGCCCAGGATGGCGTGCGAGAAGCGATACTCGATCGCCTCTGGTCGCATAGAGTTTCGCTATCGCCAGACCGATTCCGCTTGAGCCTCCGGTGACGATAACATGCATGCAATGATCGTCCTAAGTTATGGCCTGCCTGCGGCTTGGCTCGTCGGCAGCAACTGCATCATCTTGTCCATGTCGAGCGAGGCCAGACCGAAATTCCTGTCCTGCAAATCCTTGAGTTTCCTCGCGGTAAGCGCAACTGCACGGCGGATTTGCTCCTCGGTGTGGTTACAGGTGATGAAGAAGCGCAGCCGCGCCATTCCCTCCGGCACGGCCGGATGGATGATGGGCAGCACGTTGATGCCCTCCGCCAGCAGATCGTTCGAGAGCTGGGCAGCACGAAGCGAATCGCCGACAATGACCGGCACGACCGAGTAACCGAGGCTCAGGCCGGTATCGAGGCCCGCCGCTTTCGCGCATTCGAGAAAAAGGTGGCCATTGCGCCTGAGCCGCTCGGTTCGCTCAGGCTCCGCCTGCAGGATATCGAGGCTGGCGATGGCGGCGGCGGCGAGAACCGGCGAGAGACCGACGCTGTAGACGAAGCCCCCCGCCTCCGCCTTCAGGATATCGGCAAGCGCGCTGCTGCCTGCAATATAGCCGCCGCAGCTCGACGTCGTCTTCGACAGCGTGCCCATCCAGATGTCGACATCACGCGGATCGAGCCCGAAATGCTCGAAGGTGCCGCGACCCGTCTTGCCGAGGATGCCGAGCGCATGCGCCTCGTCCACCATCAGCCAGAAACCGTAGCGCGCCTTCAACTCCAGCAGAGCCGGCAGGTCGGCGACATCGCCATCCATCGAATACACGCCCTCGACGATGACGAGGATACGACGGAAGTCGGACGAGAGCGTCTTCAGAATGCCCTCGAGATTCTCGACGTCGTTATGCTTGAAAAGCCGGCGCACGGCACCAGAGAGCTTGATGCCAGCCAACGCGCTGTTGTGAATGAATTCATCGTGGATGACCAGATCCTGCGGTCCCATCAGACAACCGATCGTCGCGACATTGGTCAGGTAGCCGCTGACGAAACAAACCGCGGCATCGACGCCGTAGAGACGGGAAAGCCGCTGTTCCAGCTCCACATGCCCCGGCCGCTCACCGGCAACGAGGCGGCTGGCGGACGCGGAGATTCCAAAACGATCGATGGCCTGCTTGGCGCTCGTCGCGACCTGCGGGTCGGTATTGGTCGCCAGATAATCGTAGGAGGCGAAGTTGATGAACTCACGCCCGCCGATGCGGGTCGTCGCACCGGCTGCGCCGTCGTGGGAGCGATAAAAAGGATTGCCGACACCCAACATCGCGACCGCCATGCGCTGCGTCTCGACGCGCTTGTATTCCGGCAGATCCTCGAAGCGCGCCGCCTGACGATGCTGTGGCTGCGATTGCCTATTCAAGCGTTCGGCCCGATTGCGCCCCGAAGACTCACCGACGCGACGCATCTGTTCCAGCAGGTTGCTTTTCGTCTGTTCCACCGCTCTGTCGCCATCGGCATCTTGCGTCGTCACTGGGCGACTCTCTTTTCCTGCTCCCCGGCATGGCTGCGCGCCAAACGTTCGACCACCTGGTCTTCGTTCACCGCGGAGCCCTCCGTCTCGTCGCTGCCGCGATTCATGACACGGTCACGCAAACGGCTGACCACATCGCTGACGGTCGTGCCTTCGCCTACGCCACTCAGGGGAATGTCGAAGCCGGTCTTCTGCTGAAAGCTCATGCCGAGCTCCATGGCCATCAGGCTATCGAGGCCGATATCCTTCAGGACCTTGTCGGGAGTCACGGTATCCTCGGTCACACGCAGGATCGCGGCAATCTCAAAGGCAACGAGCGCATGAAGAGCGGCCTGCGCCTCCTCTTCCGACTTGCCCTTGATCAACTCCCTGAGATCAATGGCGTCGCCTTCGTTCAATGATTGATGGCTGCCGGTATGGCGCATCAGCGGCTCAAACAGCGACCGGCCGGCAATCGGCAGCAGGCGGGCGGCGTTCCAGTCGATTTCGGCGATCATGACGGCTGCGGCATTGACCGTGCCGGTATCGGCCAGTATGTAGCGCTCGACCTGCTCCAAGGCGTCGCGGGCCTTCAGAGCGGCCTTGCCGATGCGCTTCGCTAGCAGTTCGTTGACCTCGCCGTTGCGGGCAAGGAACCCCTTGTCGGCGATAGCACCGAAACCAACGGCGAGCGCAGACCTGCCTGCCGCGCGGCGCGCTCGCGCCAGCCCCTCCAGATAGCCGTTCGCCATCACATAGTTCGCCTGCCCGGGATTGCCGAGCATGGTCGTCGCCGACGAGAACAGCAGGAAGAGTTCCAGCTTGTCCTTCTGCGTCAACCGGTCGAGGATTTCGGAGCCGCGTATCTTGACCTCTACGACCGGGCGATTGCGCTCCGGCGTCAGGTTGGCAAGAAGCGCATCGTCGAGGACCATGGCGGCATGAATGATGCCCTTCAACACACCTTCGGTACGAAGCGAGACCAGCAACGCTTCGACAGCGGCTTCATCGGTGATATCGCAGGCGTGCAGCGTCGTCGTTGCGCCATGCTTTGCCCACTCGCCTATTGCCTTCTTCGTCTCGGGATCGGCTTCGCCCCGGCGTGAGCACAAAGCGATGCGGCGCGCACCCTTGGAGACAAGCCAATCGGCGGCGGCAAGTCCAAAACCGCCGATGCCGCCGACAACCAGGAAGATGCCTTCGGAATCGAAACGCAAGACCTTTGCCGGCGCTGGCAGGACGCTATCGATACCGATGACGGGCGGCCGCACGACGATCTTGCCGATGTGGCCGGCATTCTGCATCAGCCGGAACGCGTTGCCGATTTCATCATAACCGAAGGCGCGGTAAGGCAGCGGCGTCAGTTTTTCTTCTGCAAAGAGCTGACCGATTTCAGCGAAGATCCGCCGCGTCAGGTCAGGCACATTGACCAGCAACTGATCGGCATCAATGCCGAAATAGCTGACATTGCGCCGGAACGGGCGCAGGCCGATCTTGCGGTCGGAATAGTAGTCGCGCTTGCCCAGCTCCAGGAAACGCCCGAAGGGTTTGACCAGTTCGATGCTGCGCTCCATCGCCTCAGCGAAAAGCGAATTGAGAACGAGATCGACGCCTTCGCCGCGCGTGAACTGACGGACGCCCGCGACGAAATCCAGAGAGCGCGAATCGAGCACATGATCGGCACCGAGCATTTCGAGGAAGCGACGCTTCTCGACCGTGCCGGCGGTTGCGATCACCTTGGCGCCCTTGAGCTTGGCTATCTGGAGCGCGGCAAGACCGACGCCGCCGGCGGCTCCATGGATCAGGATGGTTTCGCCCGATTGAATGCGTCCCAGTTCGACCATCGCGTAGTAGGCCGTCAGGAAGGCGACCGGTACCGTCGCGGCAGCAATGGTTTCCATCTTCTCCGGCAGCCTGGTCACGCCATCGCGGCGGACATGCACATGGGTCGAAAACGCCGCAGGGCCGATGCCCATGACCTTGTCGCCCGGCTGCAGATCGTCGATCGCATCTCCCACCGCCAGAATTCGCCCCGCGAACTCCATGCCGATCGTGGCACCGGCAAAGCCGTCCTCCAATGCCTCTTCCGGCAGAAGGCCCATCGCCCACATGACATCGCGGAAATTGAGGCCGGTGGCCTCAACGGCAACAACGACTTCCCCCGCCTCCGGCACAGGAAGGTTTGTTTCCTCCCAGGCCAGGCTATCCAGACGACCGCTTACATGCTGCCGGATCGTCGCGGCGGCAATGTTGTGGCGGTTCGTTTCGACGGCGGCGAAGGGACCAGCAGCGGCCCTGATTTCCCGGATTTCTCCCGTGGAGCCATCCAGAATCCACTCTCTGTTATCCGTCTCCGCGGCCAGAAGCATCTCGACGGAAGAAATCGTCCGCCTGTCATTCGCATCGGCGTCCAACAGATGCACGTCGAAGCCGTCATACTCGTTCTGGAGAACGCGTGCGAAGGCCCATAGGCCGGCATTGGCAACATCGATGGACGCGCTGGCGAGCGGCGAGCCGCCTGGTGCGACAATGACCAGCCGCGGCCTTCCGCCATCGCCATGTCGCGACAAAGCGTTTGCCAATTCGGTGAATATCGAAAGACGAGCCAGCGACAGCTCGGCTGGATCACGATCGCGCTTTCCATCCGCCAGATAGACGACCCGACGCGGTTCGCGGTCGAGTGTTTCCAGCGCTCCGACAATATCTACGGGTGACGTGCCGACATCGATGACGATCGTTCGCTTGTCGAGCCTACCCATGCCCTTCTTGCCCTGTTCGGACAAAATCAGCATCGGGCTCGCGGCATCTGCTTGTCCATTTGCTTCCAACTGACGCTCCGCGGCAGCGGTCACAGCAATCAACGCGCCGTCCGGAAAGGCCAGTTCGTGAACATGCGTCTTGGTAAAGCCCAGGGTGGCCAGAAGATTCTCGACCTGCTGCGGCGTGCCGAGCCGCCCGACAGGGAATTCCGGCGACTGGCTGTCCGCGAACCAGCCTTCCGACAGACCAAGGACGAAATCGTTGAAGGCGCTCGGTGCGCGATCGGCCAGCAGCAACTGCCCGCCATAGGCCGCGGTCCTCCGGGCGATCGCCCTGACGCCGTCGTCGTGCCGCAGAAGATGCTGGGCCTGATCACCAGACGCAACGACGATGTCGGCGACCGTTCGATCCGCCAATTTGGCCGGTTCGGTCACGATCACATGCGGATCGCGCTCGAACGCGATTTCCAGCGCGCGACGCATCTGCTCGCGCGGTTCGGCAATGATCAGGCAGGCACTTGCCGCCGCCGCGATCGCAGCCAATCTGCGGCTGAAAGCCGGTGATACCGAGCCTATTTCGAGAATATGCCCGATGGTTTCCGGATTGGCCTCGATGGACGACGTCAACGCTGCCGCTAGTATCGAGAGCCGTCTTTCGCTCAAGGGAGATTGAACGAGCACATGCTCCAGCGTCGCTGCACTCGGCGCATTTATCCCCGATGCCGAGGATTCGTGCCCCAAGACATGCGGGCGCATGGCCGCCAGACGGTCAAGCGTCTCGCGATAGGCATTGTTGACGAGAACGGTTTCGGCCACGCGGCCAGCGTCCTCGCGATAAATCTCCTGCAGAAGCTCGGCCACCGGCGGCAATGTCGGTTCCCGCGGAATATCCCAATCGCCACCCTTTGCCGAGGCTATGCCGGCATCCTCGAGAATATAGAGGCAGTTTACGAGGAAGGATCTGAACTCGGGCTCGCCGGGCAGACTGGAATACGAGACGACGCCACTCCTGTCGGCAACCGCCAGGGCGATCTCGTGGCAGGCACGATAGATCGCGGCGTCGAGAAGAAGGGTCGCATTGTTGAGCGAATGGTCCCGATCGGCGCCAGGCACAGGCAAACTATCAGGCAGTACCGTTCCCGAACTTTCGCGGCGGGCAAAGACGGTCGAAGGAATGCTCTCATAATGAAATGCGACGGAATCAAGCGTCGCGCGGCGGCGCAGATGTGTGCGGCGGAAACGGCAATCGTCAAGAATGACAATCTGCTCGCCGCCCGCATCGAACAGGCGGAAACGGGCCTTTATCGAATTCGCGCTGAACCGATCGATCTCGATCGTCGCTTTGACGATCGGCCGTCCCTTGCCGAAAACCCTGATCGCGCCGAAGCGAACCGGAATATAGGGCGCACCGGCTTCGTCTCCGGAGAGCTGATCGAACAGCGCCACAAGCCCGTGGAACGCGGCGTCGACCGACATGGGATTGAGATTATATGCCCCGAACGGATGCGAGGGTGCTGCCGCCGGCTTGAGTTCCACCTCGATAACATCGCGGCCGAACGCAACAGCCTTCGACAGAAGCTGGAAGTGCGGGCCGTAGTGCAGGCCGAAACGCTCGGCCGTTTGGTAGGTCATGTCGGCGGTCAGAACGAGTTTACGCTCCTTGGCCCGTCTTTCGACATGGCCGCCGAGGTCCTCACCCCCAAGCGGCTTGCGGCAGCGCGCGACGGCGTGAACGGTCCAGTCGTCATTGCTCAGACGCTCACGCGACCGGATCTCGATGTCCCCGGTCTCGGGCGACAGGATCGTCGACAGCTCCACCATGCGATCCGGGCGCAGTTCAAGCGGCCGGACGATCTCGAGATTGCCGATCTCGACCTCGTCTGTCCCGAAATATCGCTGTGCGGCCGTAACGGCAATCTCGATGAAACCGCTCCCAGGCATGATCGCCTTGCCGTCGACGACGTGCTCCGCAAGGTCGGCGAAAAGATGTGCGTCGAGATGGTTCTTCCAGTTCGAGCCGTTGATATCAGTCCGCCAGCCGAGCAGAGTGTATGGGCTTTTGCGATCGCGGCCGAAAATATCGATCTCGTCGCTTGTCGGCTGGGTGCGCAGCTCCATCGGTTCGAACGGCAACGGCGGCAACTTGACGAAAGCATTGCGCGTGGCGCTGCCTCGCGCACGCAACGCCGGCGCGCCGTTGGCGACCGCGCGGGCGAATGATTGCGAAACCGGATCGTGACCGGCAAGATGCCCCTCGCGCAGCAGCGTCGGTATCGCGACAACTTGAACCGATGCCTGCTTTGCGATCTCCGCTACATAATTGGAAAGGATCGGGCGCGGCGAAATTTCAACGAAGAGATTACATCCCATCGCCATGGCGGCCTGACAGCCAGCCTTGAAGAGCACCGGATCGCGAACATTGCGCCACCAATATTGCGTATCCAGCAACCGTCCATCGCTGAGTTCGCCCGTCACGGTCGAAATGAAGGTCCCTGTGCCGCTATCCGGCGCCACATCGGGCAGATCCGCGAGGAAGGCATCCTTGGCGCGATCGATGATCGGATGATGAAAAGGATAGTTGATGTCGAGGATGTGCGCCACGATCTGAGATTTGCGCGCAGCATCCCTGAATGCCTCGATCTCGCTGACCGGGCCGGAAATCGTTACCGAATTCGGTGCATTGATCGCTGCGACACAGATATTGTCGAGGCCATGCGATCTTGCGAAAGCAAGCGCTGCCTCCTCGTTGAGGACCACGGCCGCCATCTTGCCTTCGCCGGCGAGAAGATCCTGATGCAGCGAACGCTTGGCGACAATGGCGACCGCTTCGGCGGCTGTCAGTGCCTTGGCGGCGTAGGCGGCGGCGATTTCGCCGACGGAGTGACCGAAGACGGCATCAGGCTTGACGCCCATGGCCCACAGGCAATCCGAAAGGGAAGCCTGGACCGCAAACAATAGAGGTTGCGCAATCTTGGTATCGGCCAGACGCGAGGCAAGATCCGGGGCGACCAGAAGATCCGTCAGCTTCTCGCCCAGATAATATTCAAAAAGTGCGCTGAATGACTGAAAACACTGCCGGAAATGACGATTTTCCTCATAGGCGCCGACGCCCATGCCTGCCCATTGGGAGCCGTTGCCGGAAAAGACAAAGGCGATCTTGGCGGGTTGTCCCGGGGCTTCACCGGCCTCGCCGACGGAGCTCTTGCCGGTGAGGTGTGCCTCGATCGCCGCCAGCACCGCAGCGCTGTCCTTGGCACGCGCCGCGAAGCGATGGCGCATCGGTTCGCGATTGGCTGCAGCCGAAGCGACGATCTGGCGAGCCTCCTTGGGCTCGGCATGTTCGAGGCGCGTCCTGTAGTCCTCGAGCAATTTCGAAAGCGCCGAGGCCGTGTGGGCGCTTGCCGCGAAAACCATTCCGTCACCGCGGATTTGCGGTTCGGGCGGCGCAACCGGATCGGGGTCGCTGATGACGACATGTGCGTTGGTGCCGCCGAACCCGAAAGAGTTGACGCCGGCAAAGCGCGCCTGCTTCGCCGGAAGAAGCTCGATAGCTGAGGTGTTGACCCGAACGTTCAGTCCGTCGAAATCGATGTTTTCGTTGGGTTGGTCGAAATGCAGCGACGCCGGCAGGAAGTTGTTCTCCAGCGCGATCATCGCTTTCAGAAGGCCGAAAAGACCCGATGCGGGCTCGGTATGCCCGATATTGGACTTGATCGACCCGACCGGCACCGGAGCCCGGCGATTGCGACCGATAACTTCGCCGATCGCCCAGATCTCGGCGGGATCGCCGACCTTCGTTCCCGTTCCGTGACCCTCGACGAAGGCAATGCGATTGACGTCGATATTGTGCCCTTCGTAGATCGAACGCAGCAAAGCGGCCTGCGCCTCGCGCGACGGCATCGAGATGCCGTTGGTGCGGCCCGAGGAATTGACCCCGACCGCGTGGATTCTGGCGTGGCTGCAATCCTTCTCGCGCAAGGCGACGTCGGTCCGGCGCAGCACGATCGCCGCGCCACCTTCGGCACGAACGTAGCCGCGGCCGTTGTCGTCATAGGCGCGGCAAAGGCCTTCCGGCGACAGCATGCGCGCCTGCGCAAAGCCCACGAAAGACATGGGGTGGAGCAGAACATTGATGCCGCCGACGATCGCGGTGTCGATTTCACCGCATTCCAACGCTCGTACCGCCTGATCCAGCGCAACCAGCGATGACGAACAGGCCGTATCGATCGTCATGCTCGGCCCGCGCAGACCGAATATATGCGAGATGCGATTGGAAACGATGGAAAGCGTGTTGCCCGTCATAAAATACGGGCCACCCGATGCAGGGTCCTCGAGGGTCAGATTGCCATGCTCGAGAGAGGATGCGCCGACGTAGACGCCAACCCGCTGGCCTTCAAAGCCGTCGATCGGCAAGTTCGCATCTTCCAAGGCGCGCCAGACGACATTGAGCAGGATGCGCTGCTGCGGATCCATCTGCATCGCTTCGCGTTGCGAAAGGCCGAAAACCGCAGGATCGAAGGCGAATATATTCTCGATGACGCCGGCGGCGTAGCTATAGGTCTTTCCCGGAACGCCTATGGCCGGATGCCAAAAGCGCGCAAGGTCCCAGCGCTCTTCAGGTATGCGGCCTACAGTGCAACGCCCTTCCTTGAGGACGAGCTGAAGCTCTTCGATCGAACCCGCCCCAGGGGCAACGCTTGCGCGTCCGATAATTTCAACCGTCATGATCTCTCAGCAATATTTTACAAAGCGCGTCGTACCGAACTATTCAATTTCATTATCAACTGTTCACACCACAATTATCTGTGGTTGTCACCGACAAAAATCCGGGTGTACAGCGCAATATGCGGCAGTGCAACAATCGAAGCAACATGCTATCCCCGATACCATCAATGCTTGTGTCTGAAATGTGCTCCGCGCTCGAGTCGGCTGCGGACATTTCTTCACATCACTTCGGGGATCAATTCCACCCCGGCGACAAGGCGTGATCCGTCACGATCATACATATGTCGGCGTCTATGCGCCGATAGAGGTAAAAGCAGACCTTGGCGAAGCCGCGAAATCTCCATTTCTTGACGTTACTGGCCCAGATTGACCGCTGTCGCAGCACCCTGAGAAGCGATGCCCAATGGCGTGCCGACAAGGGTCAGGAACTTTCGAATGTCGACGGAGGGATGGCGCGACACATAGATGACGTCGCGGCTCTTGACCGGGAAGGTCTGCCCTACGATCAAGCTGTCCGGATGCGACATGTCGAAACGATAGACGATCGGATAACGCCCCTTGGGGTCCGCGACCATTCCCTTGCGCAACAATTCCTGGAATCGCGCCGGGCCAAGCAGGCTCCTGACGATATCCGGCTCTTCATAACGGAACAGGAAGAAGCCCTTGGCGTTGCTCGAGTCATCGTCGGCGCCATGACCTAAGGCAACAGCCTCGAGGAGATTGAGGTCGTTGGCGCCGAACTCGAGACGGCCGTCTCCGCGAACGGAGCCCATCAATGTGAAGGTTCTGGGATCACGCACCAGGAAGATCTGGTCGCCAGGTTGAACATAGATATCTTCGGACGGATGCTCGATGATCGATTTCAACAGAACCGTCCCGGTCCTGCTGCCGCGAACCAGCGTAACATAGGTTTCATAAGGCTGCGTCACTGATCCGCCGGCCTTGGCGATGACTTGCGTGATCTTTTCCTCGGTCAGATCCAAGGGAACCATCGAGGGACGCCCGACCGCGCCCGAAACCGTAACAGTTCGCGATGCCGTACCCGTGCTCGTCACGATGACATCCGGCTCTACAGCCTTGGTGGCCAGAGCCGCCAGGATCGCCTTGCGAGCCTGCTCGAGTGTCTTGCCCGCGAACCGAACAGAGCCGGCATAGGGGATGGCCGCCGTCCCGTCCGGCTGCACGACGATATCGAGCGACACCTGTTTCGATTGTGCCGTCGAAAACAGGCCATCAGCGCCCGCTTCGAAAATCGTCACCTTCAATGCGTCGCCGACGCCGATAGCTACCCGTCCGACACCACCGCCGATACCAAACCGGCGGTTGAGTGTGGAAGAAACATAATCTGAAACCAGACGCGCGGTACGGCTGTCGATGTCGACAATATCAAAAACGGCGGCATTCTTGCGTCCCAGCTCGGCACTGGATTGTCCCGCATCGCTCGTGATCGCACCGGCCAGCGGCCCTTCGCTCGAGACGGAATTGCATCCAGCTAGAATTACGCAGCAAAATACGGCGCCAACCCGAATCAATTGAACAACCCCAAATTATTAGCTGCCGCCGTTACCTGATGGTTCAGACCGACATAGTATGCATCAAATATGTAGACGCCTTGAAAGCATAACGAGCGGCCATCAACAAGCCCATTCAACCTAAAGCGCCATCAAAAAAATTCGGTGCGATCATCCGAACACACCTGATATGTGATGAGCAATCGACCCCGCTGCGTATAAGCGCCAAGTGCGAATAAGGCAATTTATGTCAATATTATTTGGAGATTTTAAATTAATATTTTCTGAATGATGAGATGATCTATTAAACAATAGGATCAGGAGAAATCGGGCTGGGTCACGAAACCATGTTTTGCGAATCGGCATTTTCTCCGCTTTTCATAGGCTTGCTGGTGCCTGTAGAAGGCATCAATTCCAAACCGCTGTTTCCAAAGGAATAGCGGATTACAAGAATCCAGAAACTATCGGAGCCCGGCAGTCCCGCCAGATAAGCATTGAGCGGTAAAGATAGAAATAGAATCTACTTGGCGTCCGGCGATGTGGTTTTCTGCCCAGAGAGGCGTGCTCTTGGCCGTTCGGAAATGGGCAGCGGCGCTCATAAACTACGCCGCTTTCTGCGGATCGTACCGCTAGGGTTGTGAATTGACGGGACGAATAGTACGTCATTCGCAACTGGCGTGGTAATTTCTCCAAATCGGCAAATACCGATGGAAATAAAGGTTATGTCAATGCTTGGTTTTTCAAAGCGATCGCCGAAAAAGTCGTCAAAGGACCCTTTGGAAATATTCGACCAGTACGAGCAAGGCATCCCAAGCCATCAGAATGCGATCGATGCCCTTTCCGGCTGGAATTGTGCTTTTCCCCCTGCCCTCAACTTGAATGCCGGAGCGCTGCCCCTCTACGCAGACGACCGGATAGCGTGGGCCCTGCAATCGTTCGGATCTATCGAAGGCAAGAAGGTCCTGGAAGTGGGACCATTGGAGGGAATGCACACCTATATGCTGCACAGCCATCTCCCGGCGCGAATCGACGCGATCGAAGCAAATCGTCTCTGTTTCCTGAGGTGCCTCGTCACCAAGCAGATTCTGAATATCGATACCGCTTCCTTCATGCTGGGCGACATCCAGTCGTGGCTGACGGAACGCGACGAGACCTATGACTTCGCGCTGGCATCCGGCGTTCTCTATCACATGGCCGATCCCGGGGAATTCCTGCGGCTGCTGGCAAGCCGGACCAAAGCGGTTTTCATCTGGACGCATTTCGTTCTGGAGGACGCAATGCCCGAGGGTGACGTGCGGCGCCTGCCTTTCAGCGGCAAAGTCGAAACCAGAATGGTCGACGGGGTTCCCGTACGTTACTACGAACGAAGCTATCATCACGCCAATGCCAACGCGTCTTTCTGCGGCGGTATGAAGGACCGGCATTTCTGGATGCACCGGGATGACATATTGATGCTGTTGCGTAAGCTCGGTTACAGCGACATCGTCATCAGGGACGAAAACCTGAACCACCCTGGCGGCCCGAGCTTTTCGCTGCTGGCGCGCAAAGCGCCTGATGCTTCCTGACGAGGTTTGAATGCCGGGATTCAAGATCAGCCATATCGCGGGTCGTCTTGACGTGCTTCGGGGCGCGACCGGTAACCTGGTGTTTTTCGAGCACAGTGCGACAAGCAGCGCCGACCGAGTACAAATGCCGGAGAATATCCGTGCTTTTTAATCTCGAATATGATCACGGCACCATTCTCGAGGGTTATCTTATTCCCGACGGCTTTTCCGACCTGCCGCACATCAGGGTATCCGATGCGAACGGCGATTTGATGATCCTGCCATGCGATCAGCTCAAACAGGCTGTCATTGATTCGGGACGGCATGAAAACGGCCGCGTCGGCTTCAAGTTGGATACGACGATCATCCCGGATCTGGCTGAGCGAACATCGCTGATGATCCATGACGCGAAGTCAGGATTGTTGATCTACCGGCGGCCGCAAGTCCCGCAAACAATTCCTTTGAAGATTTTACGGCTTGAAACGCAGCTCCTGCCGATGGTCAAATTCGACTATCACTGCGGCCGCCACTTTCAATATGAGCTGCCGTCCGTAGAGCGTTTCGGTCACGAGACGGCGCTTCAGGCCTTTCATCTGAACGCCATCCAGTCGATCTATATCAGTGGACGTCTGCTGCTGCGGAACTACGAAGAGTTTCTCGACAAGGGATTCAAGGCAATCGTTCTGCTGACTGACCCCTATTACGAATTGGCCCTGCGGATATTTCTTCTGAAACGAATGGCAAGAACTCAAATTTCCTTTTTCGGCGACCGCGACAAGATCATATTGGCGCCCGCTGCGGAGCATTTTGCCGACGTCGATCTTGAGAGCGACGCCTCTCTCAAAATGGCGCTCAAGAAAGCGCCTCAAAATGTCAGAAGCGTTCTCGTGTCACCGGTCACCCGCCAGCTGGCCACGACGATACCGGAACAGCTCGTCACGCGTAGCGATGTGGCCGCCGCGATCGATCTTCTGTCGCGTTTTGCCATCGTGGGCCATGATAGCGACAGTCTTTACTTTCAACATGCGGTTGGCGAGTTGCTCGGGATTCCGATTGACGATTTCCCGTTGCCCTCGAGGCATAGCACCCTTGAAAACATTGCAGCACAACTGCGTTCATTGCATATTGCCGAACTTATGCTCGAGGAAGATTTGATTTTCGATCACTATGTGCGTGAGGCGATGAAACCACCCGCGCCGGAGCTGCGCGAAACGATTGTAAGCCGACATGCCAAAACCAGTCATTGAAGACGCGATAGTTGAAGAATACCCGCGCGTAAGGCCGGCCCGACAGATACTGCCGGCCTTGTTCCGGCGGCGCTCCCCACAACGCCGCGAGCGCGAGGAAATCGAGTACATACCGGTCCATGACGGACAAGAGCCGGAAACCCAATCCGGTGGGAAGCCGCCACTACGGCTACTTGGCTTCCTACTGCTCGTCATCCTGCCTTTTCTGGCCTGCTCGGTCTATTATGCTTTCATTGCTTCGGACCAATATGTCGCGGAGGCCCGCTTTGCCGTTCGCGCAGTCTCCGGTGCGGATGGCAACAGTGATGGGAGCGACCCCTCCGGCGGCGCGGGTGCATCCGGTGTTCTCAACATGCGCTCCGCTTCGCAGGATGCCTATGTCGTCACCAGCTTCATCCATTCTACGGAAATACTGAAACGGATCGGCGCAAACCTCGACTACAAGTCGATGTTTGCAAGGGGAGATGCGGATTTTCTGTCGCGATTTCGCGCTTCGGAATCCGACGAAGAATTTCTGAAATACTGGAACGATCACGTCAGCGCCTATATCGACGTCTCTTCGGGCATCATCACGCTGAAGGTTAGGACGTTCACACCCGATGATTCCGTAAAGCTTGCCGATGCGATCATTCAGGAGAGCGAAAAGCTGATCAACGAGCTTTCCACACGTGCACGCAACGACATCGTCCAAAGCATGAAGGCAGACGTCGAAAAAAGCGGCAAAGCCTATGGCGGCACTTTGATTGCACTGAATCAATTCCAGCATGCATCCGGCCTTCTCAGCCCGCAGACGCAGGCCAAGGACAGTGGCACGCTTTTGACCGGACTGCTGGCACAAAAGCTCGAATTTGAAACGCGCCTCTTCGTGATGCGACAGTCCAACGCCGAGAGCTCCCCGACCTTTCAACAGCTGAACCTGGCCAAGGAAAGTTTGGATGCGCAGATAGACAAGATGAAAACCGAGCTGACAGGCCCGGAAAATGAAAGTCTTGCAAAATCGCTGCTGGAATATTCCAGACTCGATACCGATCGCTTGATCGCGGAAAAGCTCTACGAGAGTTCGCAGAAAAATTACGATGCCGTCCTTGCGGAAGCGTTGCGCAAGACGCTTTATCTTGCGGTATTCGTCAATCCAACTCTGCCGGACGAGGCAATTTTCCCGCGTCGCGTCAGCACGCCGCTGATCATACTGCTTGCTCTGACCGTTGCCTGGGCAACGCTTTCACTCATCTGGGCGTCCGTACAGGATCATCGCATATGAGTGGGGATGCCCGATGATCCGCTTCAAGAACGTTTCGAAGTTCTTCAAGACGCAGAGCGGCAAAAAGATCATTCTCGACCATGTGAATTGCGAGTTCCAGTCGGGTTATTCCTATGGCTTGCTCGGCGTCAACGGTGCGGGAAAGTCAACGACGATACGAATGATCGCCGGCACGATGCTGGCCAATTCGGGCACGATCACCAAGGACGTGCGCGTGTCCTGGCCGCTGGGCTTGAGCAGCGGCTTCAATCCGTTCATGACGGGGCGGGCCAACGTCCATTTCGTTGCCCGCGCCTATGGCGAGGATGTGAGACGCGTATCCCGTTTTGTTGAAGAGTTCGCAGAGCTGGGCGATTATCTGGATGCGCCCGTGCGGACATATTCTTCGGGCATGGGCGCACGACTGGCTTTCGGGCTCTCCATGGCCATAGAATTTGAATGTTACTTGGTGGACGAGGTTCTCGCCGTCGGCGATGCACGCTTTCAGGAGCGTTGCCGGGTCGCATTCGAGAGCAGACGCAAGAATTCCGATATCATCATGGTTTCTCATAGTATGGGCATGATCAAAACGCATTGCGACAAAGGTATGGTACTTGTCGACGGCCGGCTTATCGTCTTCGATGAGGTAGAGCAGGCAATCGAAGCCTATTATAGACTGAACCGATAAGACATGAGGGATTGGCAGCAAGGCCCAATATGGCGCACGACACCGGAAAAGTGACCGAAACAGTCCAGCTCAGCGCGACTGAGCACAGTCGCAACGTGGCCGCGAATCTCTCCGTGACCGCGCGGAAATTGCGTTTTTCGACGTCAAGGCGGAGCCAATTGTTCAAAGCGGTCGGCCTGCGGCCGCGCCCAATGCAGCAAATCATCAGCAAGGCGATCCTGGCCTCGACTTTTCTGCTGCTCGTCGTCCCCAATCTCGCTTCGATATATTATTTCGTCTTCCTGGCATCCGATCAATATCAATCGGAAACGCGCTTTACGGTACGGTCTTCGACGCCGGCGCTTGGGAAAAACCAGCTGGCCAAGGCTACCGGCCTGCCATCGACGCAAATCGTCCAGGATACGCTGATCGTCACCAATTTCATCAAAAGCAAGGACATGGTGGCGGCCCTGACCAGCAAGGTCGACTTGCAGAATATCTACGGGCGCGAAACGATCGATCCCATTGCGAGACTGAAGAAGGATGCCAGTTCTGAGAAGCTGCTTCGTTACTGGGAGGATATGATTTCCGTGAGCATCGATGCCAATAGCGGCATCGTGACGGTCAAGGCCCGCGCTTTTTCGGCGGCCGACGCCCAGAAGATACTGAAGGAGGTCGTCACCGCCTCCGAAGCCGTGGTCAACGACGTCAACAACCGCATCTGGCGCGATGTCATCGTGACGGCCCAAACGAACCTGGATAACGCAAAGAACCAGTTGCAGAACACCAGAGAAGAGCTTCTGAGCGCCCGCAACCAAACGGGCATCCTCAGTGTCGAGGGGGCATCGACCATTATAACGAATCTGATCTCGTCCGTGCAGAAGGAGAGGATAGGCCTTCAGCAAAAATACGACGCTCTGCTCGGAGCCGTTTCGGCCGATGCGCCGCAGATGAAAGTGCTTAAACGCGAAATCGACAGCAAGCAGAAACAATTGGATCAATTGAACAGCCAAATTGCCGGGCAGAACAAATCGGAGCAAAACCTTGCCGACGTGTCGGTCGATATGTCTCAACGTGAACTCGAGCAGAGCCTCGCCGAGCAGCAGTTCGCAACGAGCATGAAAACCCTTGAGCAGGTTCAGTTCGTCAGCAAGCAGCAGCTGCTCTATCTCGATACATTTCTCGCACCGGATTTGCCCGATGATGCCGAGTATCCCAAACGAGCGCTCTGGATCGGCGGCGTTTTCGCCGCGACGCTGTTGATTTGGGGTGCGGTTGTCGGGGCGCTGACGAACGTCCGAAGCCGTTTGGTATAAGGTCGCGCGGACAGCCCCATGCAAATTCTGCGCGATATCATCTACGGACTGCTTCCAAGACCGCGACCATCGGGGGCATATGCGAAAGACACTTATCGCACCGCAAAACGGCTCCTCATCCTCTCACGATATCCCAATCCCAGCGTCAGCTACTATCTTGACGAACGAGCCAAGACGCTCGACGAAATCCCGGTCATCATGAAGGGCCTTGATGATCCCCTGGATACGGTCGATAGCGAGGGGCTCTTCGTCATCATCTGCCGTTACATCAAGCAACCACAATTACGCTGGCTGGAAAAGAGGCGTGGCACCCTTGCAGGCGTGGCCTATTTCGTCGATGACGACATCCGGGCCGTTGTCACCGGCAAGGAGGCGAGCTGGCCTTACAAGCTCAGACTGATCAAACTGGCCGTCCGTCCGTTGCCAAGGGTCAATCGATTGCTGACACATATCTGGACGTCCACGGAAGCCCTGGCGGGGACGCTGGCCACGGCAGGCCACCAGATCGATATCCTTGCACCGATGCCGGCAAATCCGGCCGATGCCGCGCTCGATATCGGGGATGAGACCATTGCGCCGCTGAAAATGGTCTACCATGCGACCGGCATTCACCGCCGTGAGCATGAATTCCTCATGCCGATCGTCAAGGCCGCGATGGAAAAGCATGGCAATCTGCATTTCGAGGTTTTCGCCAATGGCAATCTTGCACGCCGCTGGAGCCGCCAGGGAATCGACCCGTCGAGAATAACGATCATTCCGCCACTACCCTGGTCGGCTTATCTTGCCAGGACAGAGCGCCACAGCGCCGATATTGCGCTCGCTCCCCTCCTCTCGGGGAAGACCAATGCGAGCCGCGCCGATACGAAGCGGATCGATATCAGCCGTCTGCAGGCAGCAGCCATATTCTCGAATTGCCCGACATTTGCACGCTGCGCAATGGCCGCAGAGCTTCACATCGGCAACACCCAGGAAGAATGGCTGACGGCAATCGACCAGCTCGTCAGCGATCGGGCGCGTCGCTTGGTTGCTCGCGACGCGACAAGAAGCTCGATCGAAAAAATGCGACAGCACGCGACGCCTGCATTTCCCGGTATACGTTTTGAACCGTTCGGCGACGTGGCTTAGCGCCCGAATCATGAAGACAATGCGCGCTGCCGGCGTCTGGATATAAAGGCATCGATGACACTCAAGATCTTACCGAACGCCGACCTCGAGCGTAAACTCCCCGCCGATGCGAATTCCAATCTTTGGAAGTCCGTGGGCGATGATCCCGCATTCGAAATCAGGTTTCCGCCCGTCCGAAAGAGACTGGTCGTCATTCATATTGCCGCGACCGATGAAGCCATCGATCCGAAATTCTATGTCAATCGCGGCCGCGGCTTCCGGGAGAAGGATGCGACATCCCTGCCGGAAGGGCGGCGGTTCGTCATTACGGCAGACATAGGGTCCGTGGGCACCATCTGCGCCCTGCGCGCCGATCCGGTCAGCTTCCCGACGACATTCAGCTTTGACGTTACGGCTTTCGCTTCCGCGAAATCCGCTGAACGGCATATTTCAAATCTCCTCGGCATGGAGGGGAAGGCAGAGCGCATCGATCTCGGCAAGCTTCCGCAACATTGGACAAAGATACCGAAGCTGAATTTCGGAAAGCGGTCTGCGAACCTGACGACGCAATATGCTGACGCGAGCTATCGACTAGCCTCTGATCTCGTTGCCTCGCCGGTCTCGGCAACAGCCGGAACTTGGCTGAGCGTCGTCGTTCCCGTATACAATGCGCCGCGCCGCTATCTCGACGATCTCGTCAAGTCCTTCGAAGCCCAAGTGGAGAATGGCACGGAACTCATCCTGAGCGATGACGGTTCGACGTCCCCGGAAACACGGCAATGGTATGAGTCGCAGCAATCGAAAGCGAATATCCACCTCGTGCTGAACGATCGCAACGGCGGGATCGCGGCGGCCACCAATGCCGGACTATCCCATGCCAGCGGCCAGTGGATCGCCTTTCTCGACCATGACGATGTCATCGCTCCCCACGCCTTCAAGATGATCAGGCACACGCTGGAGCAAAATCCGGGCGCGAATTTCCTCTATACGGACGAGCTGGTTGTCGACGACACACTCAAGCCGACGGGCGTTATGCTGAAGCCGGCCTACGACCCCGTCCTGCTGACGGGCGTCAACTACATCAACCACTTCTCCATCTATCGCCACAGCCGGCTTCGCGAGATCGGCTATCTTCGCACCGGTTACGATGGCTCTCAGGATTACGACCTGCTGCTGCGCTATCTGGAGAGGGTTCCGGAGGAAAGCATCCTCCACCTGCCCTACCCGGCCTATTGGTGGCGCCGCAATGGCAGGACCTATTCGCGCAAGTTCTTGGATGCCGCCACCGCGAATGCCAGAAAGGCGCTGACGGAGCGATTTGAACGGCAACAGCAGGCGATTGAGGTCGAGGGAGCCCTCACGGAGACGCTGCATCGCGTCACGTTCGAGCCGCCGCGCGACTGGCCGAAGGTTTCGATCATCATTCCCAGCAAGGACAATCTCGACCTGATCTCCCGTATCCTCCGTGATCTCTTCGAAAAGACTGACTATTCCAACTTCGAAGTCATGGTCATCGACAACGGTTCCACGGATCAGTCGGTCCTTAACCTTTACGATCACTATCGCCGGACGCAGCCGCACTTTTCAGCCGTCATCTCGCCGGAAGCCTTCAACTTCTCGCGCTCCGTCAACCGCGGCCTGAAGACGGCAACAGGCGAACACTACCTGATCCTCAACAATGACGTCGAAGTCATCGAGCCGGGCTGGTTGAAGGAGATGGTATCCTGCCTCGCTTATGACAGAACCGGCATCGTCGGCGCCAAGCTTCTCTTTGCGAATGACAAGCTGCAACACGCAGGTGTCGTTGTTGGTTTCGGCGGACTGGCGGGCCATTGGTACATGAGCAAGCCTAGGGAATTCGGCGGCCCGATGAACCGGCTCCATGTCCGCAATTCCATGACCTGCGTGACCGGCGCGGTGATGCTGATTTCGGGCGATTGTCTCCGGAAGATCGGCCTGTTCGACGAGGAAAATTTCGCGGTCGCCTATAATGACGTGGACTATTGCCTGCGTGCCTACAAGGCCGGCTTTCGCATCGTCTGGACACCCTTTGCCTGCCTTTACCACCACGAATCGCTATCGCGGGGATCGGACAAGTCGGGCGAGCGAAAGAAGCGGTTCGACCAGGAGAAAGAGAACCTTCGGCGGCTGCATGCGACGCAGACGTTCGCCGATCGCGCACTCAATCCGGCCTATAGTCGGGACAAATCGGACCCCAGAATCCTGATCCCCACACGATTGCATATCCCCTCGATGTCATAGACGCGCCGATCGCTGCGCTCAGAGCTGGATCAGGTCCAAATCCCGACCGATCTCGCGTCTAGCGATCTCGACCAAACTCATCTCATGGGTGAATAGGACAGTCTGGAAGCGTTCTGCGGTGCCGGCGAGTACCTTCAATCCGGCGCTTGCGCGTTCGTCGTCGAACGTCTGGAAGATGTCGTCGACGATCAGCGGCGCCGGCTCGTTGCGGGCGGAATAATCCTCCAGGAAAGCCAAGCGCAGGGCGAGATAGAGCTGGTCGCGGGTCCCTTCGCTCAGGCCTTCCAGCGGCACATGCTCGCCAGCCACACGTTC
Organism: Rhizobium sp. SG741; assembly: GCF_012275435.1. Lineage (NCBI taxonomy): Bacteria > Pseudomonadati > Pseudomonadota > Alphaproteobacteria > Hyphomicrobiales > Rhizobiaceae > Rhizobium > Rhizobium sp. SG741. The sequence goes on along the minus strand of NZ_JAAZQP010000008.1, from coordinate 214,276 downwards.
CGCCAGCAACTGCCGCGCGTCGGTTTCATCATGTGCCTCGACAAGGCGAACGAAGCGGTCGCCGGTCAGTTGCGAAAACAAGGCGCCCGCCCGCTTGATGACGGGATCCGCCTGCTTTTCGCGATAGGATTCCATCGAGCCCGCCAGCATTCGCGCGGCAAGCTTCAGGACCACCCATTGCCGCGCCAGGTCCTTCGCTTCCTGCTCGGCCGAAAGCTTTTCGAAAACCGCGTATTCGGCACTGACGCCGGTCTCGAGCGCCTGCCGCTGGCGCCGGTTTTCCGCCAGCCGCGCCGAAAGCTCGCCATGTATGGTGAACTGCCGCTGGTCTTCCTCGGTCAACCGCTCGATTTCCAGATCGGCTGCAACCCGTTCGAAATCGGCGAGCTGGACACGAAGCTCGGCCTCGGCCTTGCCATCCGCCTGTTGGCGGAAACGATCGCGGCTCTCGACCAACCGTGCATTCAAGCGAGTGCGCTCGCGCAGCCGCGACAGCAGAGCGGGAAGATCCGTAGCCCCTGGCAGATCCGCGGTCAGATGATCCAGATCGGCCAATATGATCGTGAGAGCTTCCTCGTGGCGCGCGACCAATCCTTCCGCGTGCTGCCGATCCTCTTCAATGCCGTCGCGCCTCTTCAACTCGCCGCGCATGGCGTTGGCGCGCGTATGCAGCGCTTCGGCTGCGGCATCCGGCGGCAGATGATCAAGCTCATAGCCTGCGCTGGCAGCGAGGGTTGCGAGCCGGCGCTCGAAATCCGCCATGTCACGACGCATGCCATTGACGCGGCGCAGCCGGTTGTCGCGCTCCGCCAAAGCATCGGGCAGCTCTTCCCATGCCTTCAGGGCCACAGACGCCATTTCCAGTGTCGCATCCGTCGGCAGGCCAAGGGGCAGAACGGCTTTGCCGAACGCCTCGCGCCAATCGACATGCCGTCGTTCCAGCGCCTGCCGCTGCTCGTCAAACCGTGCCAGCCGGTCGCGCGCCGAACTTATCTCCCCTTCCCGCGTGCGACTTTCGCTCCAGCGCTCGGCAGCCAGACGCAGGTGCTTCCGCAATCCTTCGGCCATCGCCACGGGCGGCAGGCGGCCGCTCTTGTAGCCGGTCGCCTCCGCAATATCCTGCAGGGCTGGAGACACGCGCGCTTCGGCCAAGACATTCTCGTTCCGCCCATCGAGCAAGTCGCGCAGCGCCTTGCGCTCGCGCAGCAACCCTTCGACCCCTCGCCGCCATTCCAACATAATCGACGGATCGAGCGCGGTGACGCCGCAGGCTTCGAAAAGGGCGGCAAAGGATGCCTGGGCATCCGCCAGTGCCTTCTCGTATCCTTGCAGCCGATCGGATACGTCCTCGCGCTCCCGTCTCAGCCGCACTTGACGCAGACGATAATCGGCATGGCGCGCGACGCGATCGGCATCCTTCAACGCGGCATCGGCGAGACGATCAGCCTCGGCGACGCCGACCGTCAGCGCTGCAATCGTCTTTGCGTCGGGAGAGTGACCGGCCGCCAGCATTTCCTGGATGCATGCCCAGTGCCCATCGCGGCCTTCTCGCGCCGCAGCGATCTGTTCGCGCGTGATGATCGGCCCTGTGCCTTCGGCATCCGCCAGCACCCGTTCGATCTCGTTCAGTTGCTCATCATAACCGCGCAGCTTATCGCCAGCCTCGCGCGTCTTCGTGCGGGCCGCATCGATCGTTTCACGATGGGTGGCAATCTCGGCACTTTCCGGCAAGGGTGCCGCGAAAAGCGCGGCGATGTCACCGACCGGTGGTCGCAACCGCGCGGCCGCCTCATTGAGATCGGCTTCCGAGCGGCGTATCTGCGTCTCCAGGGCGTCGAGACGGGCCAAGACGGAGAGGTCGCCGGCCAGTGCCTCCAATTGATCGATGTAAGGCCTCGGATCGATCAGGCGCCCGGCAAGGCTATCCTTTTCCAGTGCCGCCAGCTGCTTGCGCTCGCTGTCGGATTGTTCGGCCAGCACCTGCAGCTGACGCGAGAGCTGCCTGCCCTCCTCCACCAGTTCGGACAGGCGCGCACGGTCCACATCGCTCGGCTGGAGCTTTTCCAATCGCTCGACATCGGGAACGCCCAGACGGCGTGCAAGCTGGGCAAGTGCTGCTTCATAACCGGCGAGTTCCTGATCGACGCGCGGCAGATCCTGACGCTGGCTGCGATAGTTGCCGGTATCGGCAAAGAGCTGTGTGATATCGCCCGATATCTGCAGCAGCGCGTCATCGACATGGATGCGGGCCAGGTCTTCCTCGGCACGAACGACCGTCTGCCGGGCCCGTCGCAACTCCTCTTCGGCAACCTGCTTGTCGCGCAGCTTGTGTTCGAGTCTGTCGGCAAAGCCATCCGGGATGGCGGAGAGATCGGCAAGGCCATCAAGCGCCATGCCTTCCGCGTCGATCTCGGCGAGCAGAGGCTGCAAGGTTTTCAGCTTCGTGAGCCGGTCCAGGGTCTGTCGCGTGTCATGACGCTCGGCCTGCAAACGCTCCAGCTCAGCCTCGAGGTCGGCTGCCTCCGCCAGTAGCTTCTTCCAGTCGCCGGATTTGAGTTCATGGTCGCGCTCGGCCTTGCGGGCATCTTCATAGCGGTCGAGGGCCTGGTAGAAGCTACGATCCTTCGAGCGCCTGGCCGCATAGACGCCATCGGCTTCCGCTTCCAGCGACTGGCGCAGCCGCGAAAGGCCTGTCAGGCCGGAAGCCGCCGAAAACAGCAGGCTGCCGATCTCGCCGCCGCTGCGTAGCATGGCGGTCGCCCCCTGCCGCAGACGTTGCGAATCAAGGCCGAAGGCGCGTTCGAAGACATCGCGGCTCAAATTGCCAAGGAACGGCGCAAGAACATCCTCGGCAAGCGGCGTCTCCTTTTCGTCGGGCGCAAGAAGTGTGCTCTTGCGCCCACGCCGGCGGCGGAAGGTGAGCCGAGTTCCGTCGCGCGCGCTGATCGCCGCGCCGATCCGCAAGGTGCCGGGCTCATGCAAAAAGCTTTGTTCGGCTGCGGCGGGAAAACCAAACAGCAGATCGGAAATCGCGCTTAGTGCGGACGACTTGCCTGCTTCGTTCGGGCCATAGATGACATGCAGCCTGGCGCCGGCACGGAAATCGAGCGTGCGGTCGGTCAGTGCGCCGTAGCGGAGAATATCGAGTCGGTCGAAACGCATATCAGCCTGCCCCCTGCCCGCGAGCCAGGAGCAATTGTCGCGCCTCTTCGATAAGAGCCTCCACGTCGTCATCCAATGGCTGTGCTGCCGCGCCAAGCCCGCCCGGCAGGCGCACCGCAATCTCATCGATAAGCCGACCCGCTTCTACAGCGATATCCGCGTCACCGGCATGCTCGGCCAGCAATTGGCGGAGATCGAGGGCGCCGTCTACGTCTACGATTTGCGCCACCGGCGGCTCCAGCCGCAGCTCCAGCTTTTCAAGCCAGATATCCTCATGCACGCGATGGCATGCAGCCTCGACCTCGTCGCGCCATTGCTGGCGGTTGGCCACTATCGCGCCGTGCAGCGGCGTGACACCGGAAAGCCGAATGCGTAGCGCCGTCATCCGCCCGGCCATGTCATCGGCGACCGGCAGCACCCCCTGCTCGACGCCGCGCAGGATCGCCGTCTGGTCGTCCTCCGGGCCGATGACGATATCGACCTGTGCGAAACGCGCCTCGTCGACGATCAGGCGCTCATGTTCGATCCGGCCGTCTTCGACCCTCACCAATACCGCGCCTTTGGCGCCGCGTTCGCGGATATTGCGGCCCTGCAAATTGCCGGGAAAGATCACCAGCGGATCAAGCGCCACCACTTCGTAATCGTGCACATGGCCGAGCGCCCAGTAGTCATAGCCGCGCGAGCGCAGATCATCGACCGAGCAAGGCGCATAGGGCGCATGCGGCTCGCGGCCGGTGAGCGAGGTGTGGAGAATGCCGATGTTGAACCAGCCTGGCACGGGTGCGGGATAGGCGAGCGCCAGATTGTCGTTGGCCGAGCGCTCGGCAAAGCCCTGGCCATGCAGGGCCACCTGCAGCGCATCCAGTTTGACGCTGCCGGGCTTGCCGGTGGGGAATTCATGGACATTGGCCGGCAAGGTGATGGTCTTGGTGATGACGCTTGCCGCATCGTGATTGCCGCGCAGCAGATAGACCGGAATTCCGGCCCGCTCCAGCCGCGCCATCTCGCGGTTGAAGAACAGGCCGATCTTGTTGTCCTTCCAGTCGCCGTCATAGACGTCGCCTGCGATGACGAAGAAATCGACGCGCTTTTCGATTGCCAGCCCCACCAACGTCGAGAATGCCTTGCGGCTGGCTTCCACGAAGATCGCGGCGACAGCGGCATCCTTCAACGCCAACCCCTGAAAGGGACTGCCAAGATGCAGATCGGCGGCGTGGATGAAGCTGAAAGAGGGCATGGGTTCCGATCGTCGTCAGATATCCGGTCTCCCCTTTTAAGGAAACGAAGGCGTAATGAACACCGCACCGCGCGCTTCATCCAACGGTTTCGTAAGCGGGTGGAAACTGTCATATTCCTCGCTCACGCGATTGCGATCCTGCATTGCCGGTGCACCCTTGTCGCGGGTTCGAGCGGCTGCTACTCCGCTGGCATTTCATGACCAATGAAGAGGAGACATCTCATGAGACATCATGCTTTCGGGCGGACATCCTTCAGCGTGACAAACGTCGGCTTCGGCGCCTGGCAGATCGGCGGCGCATGGGGTGATGTCAGCGAGGCCGACGGCCGTGCGGCGCTGAATGCCGCTCTCGACGCCGGCATGACCTTCATCGACACCGCCGACGTCTATGGCGACGGCCGCTCGGAAAAGATCATTGCCGATGTGCTGAAGGCCCGCGGCGGCCAGCGCCCGATGGTGGCAACCAAGGCCGGCCGCCGGCTGAACCCGCATGTCGCCGACGGCTATACCAAGGCCAATCTCGAAGGTTTCATCGATCGCAGCCTGAGAAACCTCGGCGTCGAGAGCCTGGATCTCGTCCAGCTTCATTGCCCGCCGACCGAAGTGCTCTATCGGCCCGAGGTTTTCGCCGGTCTCGACGAGCTGCAGAAGGCCGGAAAGATCGGGGGATACGGCGTCAGCGTCGAAAAGGTCGAGGAGGCGCTGAAGGCGATCGAATATCCGGGCGTGCTCAGCATCCAGATCATCTACAATATCTTCCGCCAGCGCCCCGATCACCTGTTCTTCAAGGAAGCCAAGCGGAAGAACGTCGCGGTCATCGCCCGCGTGCCGCTGGCGTCGGGCCTGCTCTCCGGCAAGATCACCCGCGACACGCAATTTGCCAGCGATGATCACCGCAACTTCAATCGCCATGGCGAGGCCTTCGATGTCGGCGAGACCTTTGCCGGCGTTCCCTTCGAGGTGGGTCTGCAGGCGGTGGAAGAGGTGCGCAAGCTGGTTCCAGCAGGCGCCAGCATGGCGGCTTTTGCGCTGCGCTGGATCCTGATGAGCGATGCCGTGACCGTCGTCATCCCCGGCGCACGCAATGCCGAGCAGGCCAAAGCCAACGCAGCCGCGGCCGACCTTGCGCCGCTGTCGGCCGACGTCATGGCGGCAACGCGCGAGATCTATGAGCGCCTCATCGCTCCGCACGTTCATCATCGCTGGTAAGCACAGCGGCTTCGCATAAGGGAGTGGCTCGCCTCATCCCCGGCCACTCCTGATATAGTGTATTTTTCGTCACCGGAGAAACAGAGCGACAGGAGCACTGAATACCAACAGGGCTCAAACCTGCCGGACAATGTTTCCGATCACGTTGGTAAGAATGCGCGCGGCGGTGATGGCTGATAAACCGTCAATATCGGCAGGCGGATAGAATTCGACCAGGTCGAAGCCGGCAATCCTGGCGCGCTTGCCCAGACCCGCAATCAGATCGATTACCTGCGTATAGGTGAGGCCACCGGGCGTCCGCGCCGCTACCCCGGGCATAATCGAGGGATCGATGCTGTCGCAATCGAGGGTAACGACAACCTGCGCACCTTCTGGAATATGTTGCAGAGCGGCTTCAACGCCCTCAGCATGCACTTTGCGAGCCGTCACGAAACGACTGCCATAGCGCTGCGCGTCTTCGACTTCGGTAAGACGTGCGCTGCCGACGCTACGAAGAGCGACCTGAACCATGCCGCCAACATGCTGCATCTCGCTCGCCCGACGCATCGGGCTCGAATAGCCGTAGCGCTCGCCATGCAGCTCGTCTCGCCAATCGATGTGAGCATCGATCTGCAGGATCCAGACCGGTCCGCGATCCGCAAATCCCGCGAGGAAGGGGATCGTCACGGAACAATCGCCACCGATCATGATCGGTACGGCCGCTGCCGCCAGTATCTTACGCGTCTTCGCCTCGATCCGGGCACGGTTTCCGGCATTGTCGTACATAGTGGTCGGGACGTCGCCGGCGTCGACACAGCACGGAGGCTTGCCGTTGAAAAGCGGTCCGCCGACATCGAAATCCCAGTGCTCGATCAGAGGCGCGTCGACCTCGCTCGCAGAACGAATGGCACCAGCAGCCAAGACATAGCCACTGCTGTCCTTACCGGGATAGGTGCTGCCGTGGCCAGCTGCGAAAATGACCGCGCGGGGCATGCCGCCGTCGGTTAGTTGATCGGAAAGGCCGAGAAAGGACGGCGATGCGGTCATTTCTTGATGATCCCAATGGTCATTCGGCTGAAACGTCAACGTCAGACATTCGAAAATACCCCGTGACATTTTCTTCGCAAGAGAACGCACGGACCGTCCATCTTATTGGTCAGGGCTAGCGAACGAAATCCGGCCCTTCCCTACCTCAAAACGAAAAAAGGGGCCCGCCAAGCGGACCCCTCATGTTCAACACCCGCAAGGCAAACACCTCGCAGCGGGTGGAAACGAGATTAGCTGTTAACAGCGTCCTTCAGGCCCTTGCCAGGCGTGAACTTCGGCACGTTGCGAGCCGCGATATCGACTTCGGCGCCGGTGGACGGGTTGCGGCCCTTCGTGGCTGCACGGTGAGAAACGGTGAAGCTGCCGAAGCCAGCAAGGCGAATGTCGCCGCCCTTCTTCAGTTCAGCCTGCACGGCATCGAAAACAGCGTCAACAGCGGAAGCAGCGTCAGCCTTCGTGATACCGGCCTTCTCGGCCACTGCGGACACGAGCTCATTCTTGTTCATGTTTCCACCCCTTTCTCTGGTATGAAACGACTTATCTATAGCGGGGCGAAGAATACGAATGCTCTTACCCGCCGCAACCCCAAAAGCCCTGCAAATCAAGGAAAAGCAAGCGTTGCCATACGCTTTTCACAAAAAAAGACCGGCAAATTTGCCGGTCTTTTCGCCTTTTATGTCAATTCGACATAATTGAGGCAACAACGCTCAATGAGCGATCGTCGCGCCCACTTCATCCACGCCGTCAACGGTTGCGATCACTGGCGTTTCGACAGTGCCGTCCCATTCGATCGGCTCGGGCCGGCGAACCAGCGCGTGCTTGATCACCTCGCCCATGCGGGAGACCGGAACGATCTCCATGTTGTTCTTCACGTTGTCCGGAATCTCCGCCAGATCCTTGGCGTTTTCTTCCGGGATCAGAACCTTCTTGATGCCGCCGCGCAGTGCCGCCAGCAACTTTTCCTTCAGGCCGCCGATCGGCAGCACACGGCCGCGCAGCGTGATTTCACCGGTCATGGCGACATCCTTGGAAACCGGGATGCCGGTCATGATCGAGACGATCGCGGTTGCCATCGCGACACCGGCCGACGGGCCATCCTTGGGCGTCGCGCCTTCCGGCACGTGCACGTGGATGTCGCTCTTGTCGAAGAGCGGCGGCTTGACGCCGAAATCGACAGCGCGCGAGCGGACGTAGGATGCCGCCGCCGAGATCGATTCCTTCATGACTTCCTTCAGGTTGCCGGTGACCGTCATGCGGCCCTTGCCCGGCATCATCACGCCTTCGATCGTCAGCAGCTCGCCACCGACTTCCGTCCATGCGAGACCGGTGACGACACCGACCTGATCCTCGCCCTCGGCTTCGCCGTGGCGGAAGCGCGGAACGCCGAGATACTGGTCAATGTTCGCAGCGGTGACCGCAACGGACTTGGTCTTGCCCTTGATGATCTCGGTGACCGCCTTGCGGGCGAGCTTCATCAATTCGCGTTCGAAGTTACGAACACCGGCTTCGCGGGTGTATTGCTGGCTGATTGCCATCAGGGCGTCGTCGCTGACCGAGAATTCCTGCGGCTGCAACGCGTGTTCCTTAATGGCCTTCGGCAGCAGGTGCCGCTTGGCGATCTCGCGCTTTTCATCTTCGGTGTAGCCGGCGATCCGGATGACTTCCATGCGGTCCATAAGCGGCGCAGGGATGTTCAGCGTATTCGCCGTCGTGATGAACATCACGTCTGAGAGGTCATATTCGACTTCCAGGTAGTGATCCATGAAGGTCGAGTTCTGCGCCGGGTCCAGCACTTCCAGCAGGGCCGATGACGGATCGCCACGATAGTCCATGCCGAGCTTGTCGATTTCGTCGAGCAAGAAGAGCGGGTTGGACTTCTTGGCCTTCTTCATCGACTGGATGACCTTGCCGGGCATCGAGCCGATATAGGTGCGGCGGTGGCCGCGGATCTCGGCTTCGTCACGAACGCCGCCGAGTGCCATGCGGACATACTCACGGCCGGTCGCCTTGGCGATCGACTGGGCGAGCGAGGTCTTGCCGACGCCCGGAGGACCTACGAGGCACAGGATCGGGCCCTTGATCTTCGTCGCGCGGGCCTGGACGGCCAGATATTCGACGATGCGCTCCTTGACCTTGTCGAGGCCGAAATGATCCTGTTCGAGGATCTTCTCGGCATTGTTGAGGTCGGCCTTGACCTTCGACTTCTTGTGCCACGGGATACCCAGCAGCCAGTCGAGATAGTTGCGCACCACGGTGGCTTCCGCCGACATCGGGCTCATCTGCCGCAGCTTCTTCAGCTCGGCATCGGCCTTTTCCTTGGCTTCCTTCGACAGCTTGGTCTTGGAGATGCGCTCTTCCAACTCGGCCATCTCGTCGCGGCCTTCTTCGCCGTCGCCGAGCTCCTTCTGGATCGCCTTCATCTGTTCATTCAGATAGTATTCGCGCTGGGTCTTCTCCATCTGGCGCTTGACGCGCGAGCGGATGCGCTTTTCGACCTGCAGAACCGAAATCTCGCCTTCCATGAAGCCGAGCGCCTTTTCGAGGCGGCCCTTGACGCTGGTGGTTTCCAGCATCTCCTGCTTCTCGGTGATCTTGATCGACAGATGCGAGGCAACCGTGTCGGCGAGCTTAGAATAGTCATCGATCTGGCTGGCGGCGCCAACCACTTCCGGCGAAATCTTCTTGTTGAGCTTTACATAGCTCTCGAATTCAGAAACGACCGAGCGGCTCAGCGCTTCGAGCTCGACCTGATCTTCCTCCGGCTCATGCAAGACATGGCCAAGGGCCTCATAGAAGTCCTCGCGGCCGGTATACTCGTCGATCTCCGCACGCGCACGGCCTTCGACCAGCACCTTCACGGTGCCGTCGGGCAGTTTCAGCAGCTGCAGCACATTGGCAACGGTACCAACCCTATGGATCGCGTCCGGCGCAGGATCGTCGTCGCTGGCATTGATCTGCGTGACCAGCATGATCTGCTTGTCAGAGCCCATGACCTCTTCCAGCGCACGAATGGATTTTTCCCGTCCGACGAACAGCGGCACGATCATGTGGGGGAAAACCACGATGTCGCGCAACGGCAATACCGGATAGGCAATGCTCTCATTTGCCGCAGACGTTTTCTTAGTCATGTTATTTCCTTTCCGTCGTCCCGTTCCCGGGCTCTCTGCCGGCCTTAGGGGATTAGCCGGCTCTCTCACTTGGTTAACAAGTGGAGCTTCACATTGCCTATTTCAAGTCGCGCGCGACGCACTGTCGCCAGACAGCGATCCGCATATTTACGAGGAGGAACGCAACAACAAAGCACCGACGCCCGGCCACTCAAACACCGCCGACAAATCAGGATCCGAGGAAAAACGCCGGGCCCAAGCCCTATCCGTCGGATGCTCCAGAATCATGCCATCATGGCTGCAGCAGGCGCTCTTCACAACCGGGTTTGGCGGCGGTCCCACACGCTTATCCCAGACTTTATCAGCAAACTGCACGATTTTTCAAATAGAAAGGGGCCCGTCGACAACGAGCCCCTGATTCACGAACACAAATCGGATCGTTAGGCCGTCGCGTTGGCCTTTTCCTCCTGCCGATCTGCATAGATGTAGAGCGGGCGGGCCGATCCGCGGACCACTTCCTCGGAAATGACCACCTCGCGGACGCCTTCCAGAGCCGGCAGATCGAACATGGTATCGAGCAAGATCTTCTCCATGATCGAGCGCAGACCACGCGCGCCGGTCTTGCGCACGATCGCCCTCTTGGCAATCTCGCGCAATGCGTCCTCGTGGAAGGTCAGTTCAACGTCTTCCATCTCGAACAGGCGCTGGTACTGCTTGACGAGCGCGTTCTTGGGCTCGGACAGGATCTGGATGAGCGCGTCCTCATCCAGGTCTTCCAGCGTCGCCAGCACGGGCAGACGGCCGATGAATTCCGGGATCAGGCCGAACTTGACCAGATCTTCCGGTTCCAGCTCGCGCAGCACTTCGCCGACGCGGCGATCGTCCGGCGCCTTGACAGCAGCGCCAAAGCCGATCGAGGTCTTCTCGCCACGGGCGGAGATGATCTTGTCGAGACCGGCAAAGGCACCGCCGCAGATGAACAGGATGTTGGTCGTGTCGACCTGCAGGAATTCCTGCTGCGGATGCTTGCGTCCACCCTGGGGAGGAACCGAAGCGACCGTGCCTTCCATGATCTTCAGCAATGCCTGCTGCACACCCTCGCCCGATACATCGCGGGTGATCGACGGATTGTCCGACTTGCGGGAAATCTTGTCGACTTCGTCGATGTAGACGATGCCGCGCTGGGCGCGCTCGACGTTGTAGTCGGCAGCCTGCAGCAGCTTGAGAATGATGTTCTCCACGTCCTCGCCGACATAGCCTGCTTCCGTCAGCGTGGTCGCGTCGGCCATGGTGAAGGGCACGTCGATGATGCGGGCGAGCGTCTGAGCCAGATAGGTCTTGCCGCAACCGGTCGGACCAACGAGCATGATGTTCGACTTCGCCAGCTCGACATCGCCGTTCTTGGACGCATGTGCGAGGCGCTTGTAGTGGTTGTGAACGGCCACGGACAGGATCTTCTTCGCCTGCCTCTGGCCGATAACGTACTCATCAAGAACCTTGATGATGTCCTGCGGTGTCGGAACGCCGTCACGCGACTTGACCATCGAGGATTTGTTTTCCTCGCGGATAATGTCCATGCATAGTTCAACGCATTCATCGCAGATGAAGACGGTCGGTCCGGCAATCAGCTTCCGGACTTCATGCTGGCTCTTACCGCAGAACGAACAATAAAGCGTGTTCTTCGAGTCGCCGCCGTTGCTGCCGCTGACTTTGCTCATATCACTTTCCTTCCAGCACGCCGTCAATTTCCAAGTTGAAATCGCGGTCCACTCTATGCATCCGCCGGACCTGCACCTCGTTATTAGCAGATCGCGGCGCCCTTCAGGGTACTGAACGCAGGCCCGACAAACGGAACTGCGTGGCAACGATCCCCCTCGAATGCCCGAATGCTATGTCATAAAAACGCTACATAGCACGAATGCCTACTATTACCGCGTTCCGTTCCACATTAAACCCCTATTCGATCACAAATGGGATAGAACTGTGGCGAGGAAGCCACCACCTCAAGGATAATCAAGAGGCGGCTTCACCTTCCATTTCGGTACGCGACGTCAGCACCTTGTCGATCAGACCCCATTCCTTTGCCTCATCGGAGGACATGAAATGGTCACGATCGAGCGTCTGCTCGACTTCTTCATATGTCCGGCCGCAATGCTTCACGTAAACTTCGTTCAGGCGACGCTTCATCTTGATGATGTCGCGCGCATGACGTTCGATGTCCGAAGCCTGCCCCTGGAAACCGCCGGACGGCTGGTGAACCATGATGCGGGAATTCGGTGTAGCGAAGCGCATGTCCTTGTCGCCGGCGGCCAGCAGCAGCGAACCCATCGAGGCTGCCTGGCCGATGCACAGCGTCGAAACGGCCGGCTTGATGAACTGCATCGTGTCATAGATCGCCATGCCGGCAGTCACGACGCCGCCCGGCGAATTGATGTAGAGCGCAATTTCCTTCTTCGGGTTTTCCGCCTCGAGGAACAGAAGCTGGGCGCAAACCAACGTGGCCATATGGTCTTCGACAGGCCCGGTCAGGAAGATGATACGTTCCTTCAGCAGGCGGGAATAGATGTCGTAAGACCGTTCCCCACGGTTGGTCTGTTCAACAACCATCGGCACCAGAGCCATAGCTGTATCGACTGGATTTCTCATGTGCGTCCTTTACCAAGCTTGCCCCGGCGGCAAAAGCGCCGGGAATCGAATAAAATCCGTTACCCCTACATAGAGTGTCACTGCCCTGCACTTCAAGACGCACGAAAGCATAACCTCAAAAAGCACTAATGCCCTAGGAAGCGTTGACAAAGCATTTCTAATCGCCGCTTTCGCAATGCCAACCGGCCGGGTGTCGTGCCATGCGCAATTCACCGCTTTTCCCGACCGCAGGGTGAAGGAAGCATAAAGGACGGTGCCGGTACGGCGCAGGCGGCGGAAACGGCCAAAATTTACCAAGACACTTAAGGAACTTACCATCTTATTCGGCAAGGATAGGCCAGTCGCAGGAACCGTCCGCTCTTTCGCGCCGACGGGTTGGCCCTGGCAAGGAGAAATGCTGATCGTGCTTAACATGACCACAGGGTTGATCATCTGGTGCTCGGAAGCCATCACCCTGGCGGCCGTATTTCTTCTTGCCTGGTGGCACGATCGCCGATCGCCCGCCTATCTGATGTGGGCGCTGGGCTTTATCGTGAATGCGATTGGATTTGCGCTGGTGGCGGCCCGCGGTTTCATTCCCGACATATTGTCGGTCGAGATCGGCAATGCGATCGCGCTGCTTGGCGAAAGCGCCTGGATTGCCGGCTTTCGATGGCTCGACAAGCGCAAGCTCGAATGGTCGGCCCTGCTGCCACCCGTCATCTGGCTGGTCGGTGTCAGCCTGCCATGGGTCAATGACAGCTTCGTCAATCGCATCATCATCCATGACCTGGCCGGCGCGGTCGGCGCGACATTGCTCGCCTGTGCGGTCCGCCCCGCCGAAGGTCGGCGGGAACAGGCGCGCGGCCAGTTAGGCTTTGTGTTCATGGCTCTAGCCTGCCTTTGCTTCGTGTCCTCCCTCGGGATGGCACTGTTCGCTCCCACGCAGGAAGAGGCCTTGATCTATCGTGGCTATGTGGCGCTCGGCGATGCGCTGTTCATCACGGTCGCCGTCGCATTGATGGGCAAGTTGCTGATGGAGCGCGCGGAGCGTCGTTGGCGGGCAATTTCCATCACCGATACGCTGACCGGCGTTTTGAACCGCCGCGGCCTTCAAGACAGCTACGCGATTCTTGCCGGAGAGGGACAACGGCAGCCGCAAAAGCTCGCCGCGCTGTTGTTCGATCTCGACCACTTCAAGACGATCAACGATCGTTACGGACACCAGACGGGCGATCTCGTTCTCATCGAATTTGCACGCATCGCCCACCAGTTCGTGCCGCGCGGCGGCGCGTTCGGCCGCATGGGCGGCGAGGAATTCGTCGCCTTCGTCCCCATAGACGATCAGGCACAGGCCGAGGCGCTGGCGGAAACGATCCGCGCCGATTTCTGCCGCGTCCCGCTGCTCGCGGGTCGTTCCCTGGTGCCGGCGACGGTCAGCATCGGCGTGGCAATCATGCCGCGTGACACTGTCAGCTGGGATCGGCTCGTCTCCTCCGCCGATCGCGCGCTCTACGCCGCCAAGCGCGCAGGCCGCAATTGCATCATCGTCTTCGACGAAATGGAAATCGCAAAGACGGTCGACGCGCCGCCAGACACAGATGGCGGCGAACTGGTTCCGACACTCGATGACCAGATTCACGCCCTGCGACGCATGGGCAAGCTCGCCGGCATGTGACGGGCTTTTCCCGCGCAATTTATTTCGATAATCCTTGTCATCATGATCACATCTTCTCTCCTCTCCATCGATTCGGCGGCCCGCCGCGTCTCTCTCGACGCCCGCGATCCCGCCTTCTATACGAATCCCAATGCGGTCTACGCCGCCTTGCATGCTCAATGTCCCACCTTTTACTGGGAGGAGCAGAAACAATGGTATTTCATAGGCTATGACCATGTGAACGGGCTGCTGCGCGACCGCCGCTTCGGCCGCCAGATCCTGCACATCGCCACGCGTGAAGAGCTCGGCATGCCGGCACCTCTGCCGCATCTGAAGAATTTCGATCTTGCCGAACAGTACTCGCTCCTCGAAATCGAACCGCCCGAGCACACGCGCCTGCGCACCCTCGTCAACCGCGCCTTCGTGTCCCGTCATGTCGAGAAGATGAAACCGGAACTGGCCGAACTGGCCACCCGCCTGATCGACGGCTTCGAGAAGGACGGTGAGGTCGAGCTTCTGTCGGCCTTTGCCGACGTCATTCCCGTCACCATGATCGCGCGGATGATCGGCATACCGGAAGAAATGGGGCCACAGCTGCTGAAGTGGTCCCACGCCTATGTCCGCATGTACATGTTCGGCCGTACGGCTGCCGACGAAGACGCGGCGGATCAGGCCGCGAAGGAATTCGCCGACTATGTGAAAACCGTCATCCGCGAGCGTCGCGCCAATCCGCGCGACGATCTTTTGACGCACATGATCACCACCGAGCACAAGGGTCAGTATCTGACCGAAGACGAACTGGTGTCGACGACGATCGTGCTGCTCAATGCCGGCCATGAAGCGACGGTGCATCAGATCGGCAATTCCGTGCGCGTCATCCTGGAAAGCGATTATTCGCCGGCCGAGCTCTTCAAGGACGAGGCGGCGACGGAACGAACGGTGGAAGAGACGCTGCGCATCTGCGCGCCCGTGCACATCTTCGACCGCTGGTGCCTGGAGCCGACGGAAATCGACGGGATCTCCTTTCAGCGCGGCGACAAGGTGGCGATGATCCTTGCAGCCGCCAATCTGGACCCGACGAAATTTTCCGATCCCCTCACCTTCAAGCCCGACCGCAACGAAGCACCCATCCTGTCGTTCGGCGCGGGTATCCATTTCTGCATCGGCGCACCGCTGGCCCGGTTGGAATTGAACGTCGTGCTGCCGATCCTCTTCGAGCGCTTGCCCGGGTTGAAGCTCAAGAGGACGCCCGAGGTCAAGGACGTCTACCAATTCCACGGCCTGGACAAGCTCGAACTGACCTGGTGAGTTCGAGCCGCCCGCCAGAGGCGGGTGTTCGCTGTTTTCGCCAGCCCGCGGCGCGGCAACCGGCAAAATTCACGTCATGGCTAAAATGCAAAATGGCGCGTCCGACCGGCGCGCCATCTTAAATCTTGGGTTCGGACGATGCCCGGACCGTATCAGCCGTAACGACCGGTGATGTAGTCTTCCGTGCGCTTCACCTTCGGCGCCTGGAAGATCTGCTCGGTCGGGCCGTATTCGATCAGGTCGCCGAGATACATGAAGGCGGTACTGTCGGAGATGCGGCTCGCCTGCTGCATATTGTGCGTGACGATGACGATCGTGAAATCGCCCTTCAGCTGCGACACCAGTTCTTCGACCTTGGCCGTGGAGATCGGATCGAGAGCCGAAGTCGGCTCGTCCAGAAGCAAGACTTCCGGGCGCAGCGCGATGGCGCGGGCGATGCAGAGACGCTGCTGCTGGCCGCCGGAAAGGCCAAGTCCGCTCTGGTGCAGCTTTTCCTTCACTTCGCTCCACAACGCCGTTTCCGTCAGCGCCGCTTCGACGCGCACGTCCATCTCCGCCTTGGAAATCTTCTCATAGAGCCGGATGCCGAAAGCGACGTTTTCATAGATCGACATCGGGAACGGCGTTGGCTTCTGGAACACCATGCCGACCTTGGCGCGCAAATCGTTCAGATCGACGTCCTTGGTGAGAATATTGCGGCCGTCCAGCAGGATCTCGCCCGAAACCGTCTGGCCCGGATAGAGGTCATACATCCGGTTGAAGGTGCGCAGCAGTGTGGATTTGCCGCAACCCGAAGGGCCGATGAAGGCAGTGACCGCATTTTTGCGGATGTCCATATTCACACCCTTCAGAACGCGATGGCCGTTCTGATAGGTGAAATCGAGGTTCTTCACCTGAAGTTTCGCGAGCATGCCGAGATCCGACTGAGAAACGGCGTCCTTCCCCGGCTGTGCGTTGACGCTCTGGAAACTGTTGTCGCTCATGTTCATGGTTTCATTCCTATCGTTCGGCGGCTGCGTCATTGGCGACGACCACTCAAGACACGGGCAAGGATGTTGAGGGCAAGGATGGCAACGGTGATGATCAATGCGCCGGCCCAGGCCAGTTGTTTGAGATCCTCGCCTGCATCGGCGGCGAGCGTGTTGATGGCAACCGGCAGCGTGGCGATTGGACCGGTCAGGTCTGCATTCATGAATTTGCTGTAACCGGCCGTAAAGAGAAGCGGTGCGGTTTCGCCGCTGATGCGGGCGACGGCCAGCAGGATGCCGGTGAGGATGCCCGTCCAGGCGGAACGATAGACCACCATCATCATGGACTTCCAGCGCGGCGCGCCGAGCGCGGCGGTCGCCTCGCGAAGCGCGTTTGGCACCAGCAACAGCATGTCCTGTGTCGTGCGGTTGACGACCGGAAGGGCGATCAGCGCCAGCGCAAGGATGCCGGCGATGGCAGAGTTGCCGTGCATGGGCACGACCACCGCGCCGTAGACGAACACGCCGATGATGATCGAGGGTGCTGACAGCAAAATGTCGTTGAGGAACTTGGCAGCCTCGGCAAGTTTGCTGCCATTGGCATATTCCACCAGATAGGTGGCGGCGAGAATGCCGATCGGCGCAGCAATCACGATGGCGAGGCCCGTGACCAGCACGGTGCCGTAGATTGCGTTGATCAGACCACCACGCGAGCCCTGGGCCGGGATCGACATGGTGAACACGTCGAGGCTGAGCGCCGATACACCGCGATAAAGGAGGGTCGCAAGGATTACGCTCAGAAAGAATATGCCGAGGACGGCCGCGATGAAGCACAAGACCATCATCACCCGGTTCTTCCCATAACGCCTCGACACGAGGTTCTGACGAATTGCATTGTCCATGGGTTTTTTCCTCAGAGCGAGTCGCCGCGGCCGATCATCCACCGCGCCGCCGCAAGCACGCAGAAGGAAAGGACGAACAGGAGCAGGCCGAGCGCAATCAGGCTCGACAATTGCAGACCGTCGGCATCGCCGAAGTTGTTCGCGATCTGGGCGGAAATGGTGGTGGACGGCGAAATGATCGACGATTGCAGACGGCTCACCGAGCCTATCACGAAAGTGACGGCCATGGTTTCGCCAAGCGCACGACCGAGGCCGAGCATGATGCCGCCGACGAGGCCGCGACGTGTATAGGGGATCAGGATGTGGCGAGCCACTTCCCATGTAGTCATGCCCATGCCGTAAGCGGATTCACGCAGCATCGGCGGCACGGTGGTGAACACATCGCGGGAGATCGCGGTGATGAACGGCAGGATCATGACGGCCAGCACGAGGCTTGCCGTCAACAGGCCGACGCCCGGCGCCGGCGGCTGGAACAGCAGGCCGATCAACGGCACCTGGCCGACCGTCATCATAAGGAAGGGCAGGATATAGGTCTGCATCAGCGGCACGAGAATGAACAGACCGACGATGCCGTAGATAATGGATGGAACACCGGCCAGAAGCTCGATGGCCGTACTGATCGGACGCCGCAGGCTGCCGGGGCAAAGTTCCGTGAGGAAGATGGCGATGCCGATGCCCAGGGGAATGGCAATCAGCATGGCGATGAACGAACTCACCAGCGTACCGACCACCGCAGGCACAGCACCATAGATATCGGCGGGAGCGCTCCACTTCGTGCCCCAGAGGAACGAAAACCCGAAGGCCTGGAAGGTTGGCAAGGCATCGATGACAAGAACCACAATAATTGCCAGCAGCAGAAGCACGACAAGAGCAGCCGAGCAAAGCGTCATAAAATAGAAAATCCGGTCCTGTCTCCGGAATTTTCTCGTGATGGCGGTGGTATCCAATGCCTGGAAGCCAGCCGTCTGAGTCGCGTCAGCCATCGATTTCCCCTTGTCCTGTCACGAAAGGCGGACAGGGCCAAACCCTGTCCGCCGCACTCTCATCCAGCACAAATTACTTCGTGCCAAAGTCCTTCTTCCAGGACTCTTCGACAACCTTGGCAACAGTTTCCGGAACCGGAAGATAGGACAGGTCGGTCGCGTCCTTCTGGCCCTTTTCATAGGACCACTTGAAGAACTTCAGCGCTGCTTCGTTCTGAGCAGGATCGGCCGGCTTCTTGTAGAGCAGAACCCAGGTCGAAGCTGCAATCGGCCAGCTCTTGTCGCCCGGCTGATTGGTGATGATCAGGTTGAAGTTCTTGGCATGGGCCCAATCGGCGTTGGAAGCGGCAGCCTTGAATGTGTCGAGGCTCGGCTCGATAACCTTGCCGGCCGCATTCTTCATCTTCGCGAAACCGATGTGGTTGGCGACGACATAGGAATATTCAACGTAAGAGATCGAGCCAGCCGTCTGGTTGACAGTGGTGGAAACGCCTTCGGAACCCTTGGCGCCGAAGCCGACCGGCCATTCAACCGCCGTGTTCGAACCAACCTTTTCCTTCCACTCCGGCGAAACCTTCGACAGGTAGTCGGTGAAGTTGAAGGTCGTGCCCGAGCTGTCGGCGCGATAAACAACGGAGATCGGCCCGGAAGGCAGCTTAATGTCGGGGTTGAGGGCCTTGATGGCCGCATCGTCCCACTTGGCGATCTTGCCGAGGAAGATATCGGCCAGCGTCTTGCCGTCGAGAACGAGTTCGCCCGGCTTTACGCCAGCAACGTTATAGGAAACGACGATGCCGCCGGAGATCATCGGGAACTGGGCAATGCCGTTCTTCTCGAGATCAGCGTCGCTCATCGGCTTGTCCGAAGCGCCGAATACAATGGTCTTGTCGAGGAGCTGCTTGATGCCGGCGCCCGAACCGACGGACTGGTAGTTGACGACATTGTTCGTCGCAGCCTTATAGCCCTCGGCCCACTTGGACAGAACCGGCGCGATGAAGCTCGAGCCGGCGCCCGTGATGTCGGCAGCCATAGCCGAAGCTGCCATGGTGACAACCAGGCCAGCGGTCAGGCAAAGGGAACGGAGTTTCAGATTAAGCATAGTAGACTCACTTCCTCAAGTGAACAAAAGGATGGCGAGCAGAAGACCGGCACGGGGTACTCATTATAGATGACCTCCCCACCTCAATCTCCTGGCGACAAGGATGGCTCTAAAGACGCATTGTTTCAGTTTGATGACAGTTTAATGAAGCGCCGGTGACACAACCTGCAGCAATGATAATGGCTATCCCGAAAGCACATGGAAAAGCTTGCCGTTCGGCGGAAAACATCGGCCTCCTTATTTTGATTCAGGGGGCTTTCAGAGACGGATCACATAGTCCTTGCGAGTCGTTTCAATGACTTCCCACGTCCCCTTGAAGCCGGGCTTCAAGATCATGCGGTCGCCGGCGCGCAAATGAAAAGCCTCGCCGTTCTCTGCAGTTACCACCGAATAGCCGGAGAGGATATTAAAGTACTCCCACTCGTCATAGACGATTTTCCATTTGCCCGGCGACGCCTCCCAGATACCCGCGTAAAGGCCGCCATCGGCCTCGTCGAGGTTCCAGGTGCGAAAGCTCGGAGCTCCCGAGACGAGCCGATCTGCAGCGGGCGCGCCGGTCTCCGGCTCGACGCCATCGATATTCAATCGCAGATATGTCGTCACAAATGCCTCCTGTCGATGCGCTTCGGCGGCAAAGCCTCAGCAGTCCGCGGTCGCTTCCTTGCGATCGCGGGACCGAGACAAGCACGAAACGACGACCCATCAAAGATAGCCGGCAGGCTTTTTCAGCCCTTTATCGACGCGGCCCTCAGACTTTCGCCAGTGCCTGCTCCAGGTCGGCGATGATGTCCTTGACGTCTTCGATGCCGACCGACAGACGCACCACATCGGGGCCGGCGCCGGCGGCGACCTTCTGTTCGTCGGTCAACTGCTTGTGCGTCGTCGAGGCGGGATGGATGACCAGAGAGCGGGTGTCGCCGATGTTGGCGAGATGCGAGAAGAGTTCCAGTCCCTCCACCAGTCCCTTGCCCGCTTCATAGCCGCCTTTCAGTCCGAAGGTGAAGACCGATCCCGCCCCCTTCGGCGAGTAGCGCTGCTGCAGAGCATGGTTCGGGTCATCCTCGAGCCCGGCATAGTTCACCCAGGCCACCTTCTCCTGCTCCTTCAGCCACCGCGCGACGGCAAGCGCATTGTCGGAATGGCGCTGCATGCGCAGCGGCAGCGTCTCGATGCCAGTCAGAATAAGGAAGGCGTTGAACGGCGAGATTGCCGGGCCGAGATCGCGCAGGCCGAGGACGCGGCACGCAATGGCGAAGGCAAAATTGCCGAACGTCGCGTGCAGCACGACACCATTATATTCCGGCCTCGGCGCCGACAGCATCGGATAGTTGCCGGAAGCCGACCAATCGAAGGTGCCGCCATCGATGATGACACCACCCATGGAATTGCCGTGTCCGCCGAGGAATTTCGTCAGCGAGTGCACGACGATGTCGGCGCCATGTTCCAATGGCCGGATGAGATAGGGACTTGCCATGGTGTTGTCGACGATCAGCGGCAGACCATGCCTGTGGGCAACGGCGGCGATCGCGTCGATATCGACGAAGGTGCCGCCGGGATTGGCGAGGCTCTCGATGAAGATGGCGCGCGTGTGGTCATCGATCTGGGCTTCGAAGGTGGAGGGATC
Source organism: Rhizobium sp. SG741 (assembly GCF_012275435.1). Taxonomy (NCBI): domain Bacteria; kingdom Pseudomonadati; phylum Pseudomonadota; class Alphaproteobacteria; order Hyphomicrobiales; family Rhizobiaceae; genus Rhizobium; species Rhizobium sp. SG741. The sequence goes on along the minus strand of NZ_JAAZQP010000008.1, from coordinate 193,369 downwards.
GGCTGAATCGGCCCAACGCACCCGCCAATCGAAATTCTTGAAGGAATTGCCGAACTGATTGATGGAGCCGCCGTAAAGCCTCTTGGCGGCGACGAAATTGTCGCCCGGCCGCATGATGGTGTGGAAGACGAGCATCTGGGCGGCATGACCCGAAGCGACCGCAAGTCCCGCCGTTCCGCCTTCCAGAGCGGCCACCCGCTCCTCGAGCACGGCCTGTGTCGGGTTCATGATGCGCGTATAGATATTGCCGAACTGCTGCAGCCCGAAGAGTGCCGCGGCATGATCGGCATCCTGGAAGACGAAAGATGTCGTCTGATAGATCGGCGTGGCGCGAGCGCCCGTCGTCGGATCCGGCTGCGCGCCTGCGTGGACGGCCAGCGTGTCGAAACCCGGATTGTTCGTCGGCATGATTTTTCCTCCCGCCAGTTTTATCTGTGACGGGGAAATCATAGCGTCTGGTGTATGAAAGTTAACCGCGAACTTTGCTGCACTTTCCGGCCCGCGGGAAAAACGTGCCCGCTTTCAGCCGGATCGCGCGATAAACGGCCACATGCCCGCAACTGCGCTTCCCGTCCGGTCAGGCAACCAGACGCGGATATTCGATGGCCGGGCAGCGGTCCATGACGACCCTGACGCCCGCGGCCTCGGCTCTAGCCGCCGCCGCGTCATCGCGCACGCCGAGCTGGCCCCAGATGACAGGCGGCCTTGGCTCAATCATGATGGTCTCCTCGACCACCGCGCGCAGATATTCGGGCGCCCGGAAAACATCGACCATGTCCACCGGCTCGGGAATATCGGACAGATGCGCATAGACCCACTGCCCGAGGATTTCCTTGCCGGCTTGCCCGGGGTTGACCGGAATGACACGATACCCCCTGTTCAGCAGATAGGCCATGACGCCATTGCTCGGCCGCGCCGGATTGGGCGAAGCGCCGACGAGCGCGATGGTCCTTACGGATAGAAGGATGTCAGCAATATAGGAATCATCATAATTATTGTGGTTCATCACCAAGCCTCCCAACTCGATCACACTTGCGTTTTCGCCACAGATATAGAAACCGCGGCGGCAGTTTCCACGTATATATTACATTATAACAACTTCAGGGAGGATTAACCCGATGAAAAAGATCGTACTCCTGGGCCTGCTGATCACATCGGCAGCCTCGCCGGCGATGGCGATTTCGCGATATAACTCCATGTCCATGACCTGCGCCGAAGCCAGGGCGACCATCAGTCGCGAGCGCGCGGTGATCATGCGCTATCCGGCCAAAAGAACACCCAACATGACGCTTTACGATCGCTACGTCGTCAACAGCGATGCGTGCGACCTCGGCTACTATGCCTATCAGGATTATCTGCCGACGAAGGATCGCGCCTCCTGCCCTGTCTATACGTGTCGGCCGACCACTGATCTCGATGACGATGAATTGATTTTCCGGCGCTGATCATAATCAGCCAGGGCTGGTGATTGAATACAACCGTTTTCGATCACACAGACGGGCACGACCCTTGATTGTCTTAAGTATAGCGCGCTGCCGCCATGGCAGTCTGCGATAGCGCATTGATGCGCCTCAATTGGGAGTGCGTTCCAAAGCGCTTTCACCCGCTTTACCCCGGTCAACTCCAGCACGTTCTCATGAAATACAACTTCTGTTCACTATTCATTCATATTCAATTAGTAAAGTCTTATAAAAGAAGACCGAAAATGAGAACCGATTGCGAACACGCAATATATGCAAATTCATTAATTTTCCACAGAATATTTTTTGGTTCTTCGCCGACCTATACCGCAGGAAACATTGCATCAGGAGTTTTATACCTGAAACCATAACCCGCTTTTTCAAAGATTTATACCGTTGCCAACGCCAATCTCTGTAATATTCTTCGATATCTGCAATTTTATCCACAATATTTTGCGTTGCAGCAGGATCGGTCAGCGTTAACAGCCGCTCCATCGGGTCATGGCCGCACCAACAGATTGTGTAGTCATTTTTTTCAACGATGCAATGTGATGTCTCTTCGAGTAAGGCTGGCCTAATTCTACCCTTGCGTTCATATGACATGCGATACTTGTTCGCGCTTCATACTCCAATAAATTATTAATATATAATTTTATAGGCATGCGTCGGAACATACGGCGAACCCATTTACTGACCTCGACAACCCTGCATCTAAACGGGCGGCGGCATGTTTGCGGCTAGAACATCCTGTTGCTTTTTGTCGTATTACGGGTCAAATGGCAGTCACTTTCCCACAAAACATCAAGCTTTTGTTGGCTAGCGTTCATTTCAGAGGTTCCTGTGTCTTTCGACGTCATCGCTCTTGTCCTTTTCGGTGCCTTACTGCACGCGACATGGAATGCGATTATCAAGGCGGGAACCGATAAGTCGCTGGATGCCGCACTGGTTTCGGCTGGTGGCGCGGCTGCAGCCCTGCCCTTGCTGCCGTTCCTGCCGCTACCGGCCTCCGCGGCCTGGCCGTTCATCGGCGCTTCGGCGATCCTCCAGTTCGCTTATTTCCAGCTTGTCGCGGCGGCCTACCGCGCCGGCGACATCGGCCTCGTCTATCCGCTGATGCGAGGTGTCGCGCCGTTGATCATCGTTTCCACAAGCAGTTTCATTCTCAAGGAGACGCTTTCGGGTGGCGCCCTGATCGGCACGATGACCATCTGCGCCGGGATATTGACGCTTGCCTTCGAGGCACGAAAAGGCAGCCGCCGCGCGATCGTGCTGGCGCTTGCCAACGCCGCTGTCATCGCGACCTATACCTATGTCGACGGCATCGGCGCGCGGATATCCGGCAATTCCATATCCTATACGCTGTGGATGTCGCTCCTGCCGCCGGTCCTTCTGTTTGCATGGGCAATCTCGCAGCGCGGCGTCAATGCCGTCGCCGCCCACATCCGCTACAATTGGTGGCGCGGGCTTATCGGCGGCGGCGGTTCGATCATCTCGTACGGGCTTGCCTTATGGGCGATGACCAAGGCTCCGGTCGCCATGGTTGCCGCCCTGCGCGAGACGTCGATCCTCTTCGCGCTGGTCATCTCAGTCGTCGTTTTGAAGGAGCGCTCGAGCATCTGGCGTTACGTCGCTGGCGCGATTATCGCCGCCGGCGTCCTGGTTTTACGGCTGGGTTGACGCTCTCTATGTGTGGTATAATTATACCGTATATGTAACTAATTGATTTCACTTACTTATTTTTGCAGTCGCCAAATTTCGATATGTTGACGTTGGCATCAGTTCGCTTTATAAGCCGCCACAGATCGCAGCCTTTCCGGGCTGCTTTCTTTTTGGCGTGCGTTTACACGCCAAATCAAGCAACAAGAAACGCCCTGATGCCTTCGGGTCCGGGGTCCTAAAAGAGAGTATTCGACATGGCAACCTTCTCCCAGAAGCCTGCAGAGGTGGAGAAGAAGTGGATTCTCATCGACGCCGAAGGGCTCGTCGTTGGTCGTCTCGCTTCTATCATCGCAATGCGTCTGCGTGGCAAGCATAAGGCTACCTTCACGCCGCACGTCGACGACGGCGACAACGTCATCGTCATCAATGCCGACAAGATCGTTTTCACCGGCAAGAAGTACGAAGACAAGGTTTACTACTGGCACACCGGTTATGCCGGCGGCATCAAGGAGCGTACGGCTCGTCAGATCATCGAAGGCCGCTTCCCGGAGCGCGTCGTCGAAAAGGCTGTCGAGCGCATGGTTCCCCGCGGCCCGCTCGGCCGTCGCCAGATGAAGAACCTGCGCGTCTACGCCGGCTCGAACCATCCCCATGAAGCCCAGCAGCCAGTCGTTCTCGACGTGGCCAAGCTCAACAAGAAGAACGTAAGGAGCGCCTGATAATGGCTGATCTCTCTTCCCTGAAGGATCTCGGCACGGTATCGGAAGCAGCTGCTCCCGTTCACGTCCGCAAGGTTGACTCGCTCGGTCGCTCCTACGCGACCGGCAAGCGCAAGGACGCTGTCGCTCGTGTATGGCTCAAGGCCGGCTCGGGCAAGATCATCGTCAACGGCAAGGACTACACGGCCTATTTCGCCCGTCCGGTTCTGCAGATGATCCTGCGCCAGCCGATCTTCGCCGCTGCTCGTGACGGCCAGTTCGACATCATCGCAACCGTTGCCGGCGGTGGTCTCTCCGGCCAGGCCGGCGCCGTTCGTCACGGCCTGTCCAAGGCGCTCACCTACTTCGAACCCGGCCTGCGCCCGGTCCTGAAGAAGGGCGGCTTCCTGACCCGCGACAGCCGCGTCGTCGAACGCAAGAAGTACGGCCGTGCGAAGGCACGTCGTTCGTTCCAGTTCTCCAAGCGTTAATCGCTTACCTGAGATCGGAATTTGGAAAGGCTGGGTGCGAACCCGGCCTTTTTGTTTTGCGCGTTGTCGCATCCGGGCGATGCTGGTAGACAATGGCAATGCCTCCAGAATATCGAGGCCGCAGACAGGACCTTATGATGGGAAGCACTCCGTCAGCAGACAGATAGGCCGCAGCAGCTTTTTTATGTTGTTGCGGCGTCTGTCCCAGCCAATCCGATCGTGACGAAAAGACAGGCTGCCGCCAAATCCAGTCATTTGAGCGGATGTCTACCCATGACTTCAAAAATCTCAACGTGGAACTATCGCCTATCGGCAGCGCTGCTGCTGATGGCGCCTTTCGATATTCTCGCCTCCCTTGCGATGGATATCTATCTTCCGGTCGTCCCTATTATCATGCCTCGTGCACTCGATACGTCGCCAGCCACCGTCCAGCTGACCCTCAGCCTCTACATGTTCATGCTCGGCGCTGGCCAGATCGTCTTCGGTCCGCTTTCCGATATCGTTGGACGTCGCCCGGTGCTTGTCGGCGGTGCGGCGCTGTTTGCGGCCGCATCCTTCCTGCTCGCCGGCACCTCCTCCGCCGGCCTGTTCGTCGCACTGCGCCTGCTGCAGGCGGTCGGTGCCTCGGCGGCTCTCGTTGCGACCTTTGCAACGGTCCGCGATGTCTATGCCGACCGCCCGGAAGGCGCCCAGATCTACAGCCTGCTGGGATCGATGCTCTCCTTCGTACCGACGCTCGGTCCGATCGCCGGTGCCTTGATTGCGGGCCACTTCGGCTGGCGCGCCATATTCCTGGCTCTCGGTATCCTAACGCTCGTGGCAATCCTCAATGCAGTTGCGCGCTGGCACGAAACCCGCCCAACAACAGTTTCGATACCGAAGACGGCTTTCCGTCCGATCCTGAAGGACTTTTCCTTCTGGACCTATACGACCGGCTTCAGCGCAGCCATGGGTGCCTTCTTCATATTCTTCTCGACCGCTCCACGCGTGCTGATCGATCGGGCCGGTTTCTCCGGCATCGCCTTCAGCCTAGCCTTCGCGACGGCGGCCTTGGTGATGATCCTAACGGCACGTTTCGCCGGGAGCTTCGTCAAGCGATGGGGCTCAGCCGGCAGCCTTGCGCGGGGTATGATGATGCTGCTCGTCGGCGCGGTGTTGCTTGCCGCCGGAGAGCTGCTTCTCATTCCATCCTTTGTCAGCTTCGTTCTGCCGATGTGGGTCATTGCGATCGGCATCGTCTTTGCGACGGCAGTTACGGCGAATGGCGCGCTTCGAGCCTTCGACGATACGGCAGGAACGGCGGTCGCGCTCTATTTCTGCGTCGAAAGCCTGATCGTCGGCCTTATCGGCACCTTGTTCGTCGTCTTCCTTCACGGAGACACCGCATACCCACTCGCAGGCTATTGCATCGTCATGGCTCTTATCACGCTGTTCGCCCTGCGGCGTCTGCAGAGAAGAAGCTGAAGCTCCGCCAAAGGCGCCTCAACCCTGGGGCCGAGATCGGAATTTGGAAAGGCTGGGTGCGAACCCGGCCTTTTTGTTTTTACACGTGCACGGCAAAAGTGCATATCTGTCGAGGCAAGTCATGCCTCCGATGGCAGACACGGGCCTTCTTCATGAGGAGTGCACACATGCTCAGATTCGCTTTGCCCATCTTGTTCGCGTTTGCCGGCATATCGCCAGCCCTTTGCGACGATGCCGGACAGGCACCGCCGCCAGACAAGGCGGCGGAGATGCAGAGCATGAAGGACTTTCTTCAGGCAAACTCCGATTGCCGCGAGTTCACCGATAGCTGTTCCTACTGCGTTGTGACCGATGGTCGCGCCGATTGCTCCACGCCGCAAATCGCCTGCGTGAAAAAGGAATATCAATGCACGGCCAGATCGGGCAAATAGGCGTTCGAGGCCCGCTCCCTCGCGATTCACATCGAAGCTCGCGAATCCCGTTCGCCCCAAGAGGCACGCCATGAGCACAGACAGACCATCGCATTTCGCGGATACGCCGCAGCCGCCCTATTACATCGTTTCCTTTTCCTCCATCCGCACGCCGGGAGACAACGGCTATGGAGCCATGGGCGAACGCATGGAGACGCTCGCACTGGCGCAGGACGGCTGTCTCGGGCTCGAGAGCGCGCGGGGCGCCGACGGCTTCGGCATCACCATCTCCTTCTGGCGGGACGAGAAAAGCATTCTTGCCTGGAAGAATGTCGTGTCGCATCTGGCAGCGCAGAAGCTCGGGCGCGAGCGCTGGTACGAGCAATATAAGGTTCGCATAGCGCGGGTAGAACGGGCCTATGATTTCCATGCGAGCAAAGGAGACGCCCTTGCCGAGCACGTCGATTGACCATGCCTTTACCGCGACAAACCTGACCTCGGCCGCCAGCGACCCGACCTTTGCCGGCGCGCTATCCTTCATGCGCCGCCGCTTTACAAAATCGCTCGAAGAGGTCGATGCCGTGGTCTGGGGCATACCCTTCGATGCCGCGACCTCCAACCGGCCGGGAACGCGCTTCGGGCCGCAGGCGATCCGCCGCGCCTCGGCCATCTTCGACAATGACCCGCAATATCCCTTCAATCGCGATCTCTTTGCCGAGATGTCCGTCATCGACTACGGCGACTGCCTGCTCGATTACGGCAATCATCAGGAAACACCCGCCGCAATCGAGCGGCAGACCACGGCGATCCTCGACAGCGGCGCTTTCATGCTGACGCTGGGCGGCGACCATTTCATCACGTGGCCACTGCTGAAAGCGCATGCGGCCAAGCATGGTCCCCTAGCCCTTGTGCAGTTCGATGCGCATCAGGACACATGGTTCGATGACGGCCGACGGCTCGACCATGGTTCCTTTGTCGCCCGCGCTGTCCGCGATGGCCTGATCGATCCTGATCGCTCCATCCAGATCGGCATACGCACGCATGCGCCTGATGATTTCGGCATCCAGATTCTCCACGGCCATCAGGTGGAAGACATGAGCGCCGCCGATATCGCCTCGACGATCATCTCCCACACCAAGGGCGCACCCGCCTATCTGACCTTCGATATCGATTGCCTCGACCCCGCCTATGCGCCGGGTACTGGAACGCCGGTAGCCGGTGGCCCCTCCAGCGCGAAGATCCTCTCGACGCTTCAACGCCTGGATCAGCTCGACATCAGAGGCGCGGATGTCGTCGAGGTGTCACCTGCCTACGACCATGCCGATATCACCGCCATTGCAGGGGCAACAGTAGCGATGTATATGCTCGGTCTCCACGCTGAAAGGCGTGCGGCTGGACGTTAGGGCATGATCCCGAAAAGTGTGAAACGGTTTTCGGATAAGATCATGACCAGAAAATTGCAGCCGTTATCATTTTGAATCAACTCCATGGCAAACTGAGTCCGGAAATACTCTGAACCTATTGAAAGAGCAGGAATAAGATGGCACCGAAGATCTTCATCGATGGCGAACACGGAACCACGGGCTTGCAGATCCGCACGCGCATGGCCGACCGCCGTGATGTCGAACTCCTGTCCATTCCTGAAGCCGAACGGCGCAATCCCCCCATGCGCGAGGACATGCTGAACAGCGCCGATATCGCCATTCTCTGCCTGCCCGACGATGCGTCGAAGGAAGCGGTGAAAATGGTCGCGGCCAACAACAATGTCCGCGTCATCGACACGTCTACCGCCTTCCGTATCCATCCGGATTGGGCCTATGGCTTTGCCGAGATGGACAGCAATCAGGGCAACAAGATCAGGGCTGCGCGTTTCGTCGCCAATCCGGGCTGCTATCCCACAGGCGCGATCGGTCTCATCCGTCCGCTGCGCGCCGCCGGCATCATTCCGGCGGGCTATCCTGTGACGGTCAATGCCGTTTCCGGCTATACCGGTGGCGGCAAGCAGATGATCGCCCAGATGGAAAACCCCGATCATCCGGATGCGATCAGCGCTCCGCACTTCCTTTACGGCCTGTCGCTGACCCACAAGCACGTGCCTGAGATGACGACGCATGGCCTGCTCGACCGTGCACCGATCTTCTCGCCATCCGTCGGCCGCTTCCCGCAGGGTATGATCGTGCAGGTGCCGCTGTATCTCGGCGATCTGGCTGAAGGTGCTACACTGGAAAGCATTCACGCCGCACTCTCAGCCCATTATGCCGGCCAGGATATCGTTCAGGTCGTCCCGCTCGACGAGAGCCGTGCCCTGCCGCGCGTCAACGCTGTTGAACTGGCGGGCAAGGACACAATGAAGCTCTTCGTGTTCGGTACGCCGGGCGCCGGCCAAGTCAATCTGGTGGCGCTGCTCGACAATCTCGGCAAGGGTGCGTCGGGTGCTGCGGTACAGAATATGGATCTGATGCTGAGCGCCTGAGGCGCCAAACGCCGGCCTACAAGCGGACACTCCATGCACCCGGCCCGATCATCCCGTCGAGGATAGATCAGGCCGGGCTCCTTCGTGTCACGCAGAGATCCCCCGTCAATTCGACAGTCTCCAAGCGCCTGCGGCCACAATTCCGCCTTGTCGCTAAATTAGCAGCCTCTACACAAAAAAGTGATCGGCTGTGATGCGGCGCGACCAATTGTCGGCCGGATTTATTCCTTAACCGCTTCGCTGGCCCGGATGACTGGGCCGTCGAAGACACCGCTATTTTCAATCAATATTCAAGAATGAACCAGCGTAAAGGAATTGGTTACCATAATTCGGCATGCTTCCAGACAGTCGGCAGTGTGGTGGTCGTGATGCGGGTTCCGCGTCGAGACGCGTGTGCATCTGTGAGCCGGCATGGTGTCTGTGTAGTTTGGATAACGAGTATCATGGCGTTTGTGACCGATGGCTTCGGTAGCTTCAATTCGCGTTTCGGCTACGCCTCGCGACGGAAAAAATCCTTCAGCATCCGCCCCGGCACATTGGCCACCGGCGTCGCCGTGGTGGCCTTCGCCTGGGTCGCCGCCACGCTGATCACCACGCAATCGATGGTGCTGTCCCTCCCCGGCGCGACCAGCACAGCCAATGATTTTCTGACGCCGCGGGCATCCGCCTTCATCGTGCCGCAAGGCCACATGGCGCATCCTGCCCGGCTCTCCAGCCAGGTCGCATCGCTGAACGAGCGGAGCCGCTTCGGCAGCGCGCCGGCGAACGCACCGGTGGGCGAGGCAACCCATGAGCTGACGAAGGATGACGCAGTTCAGGCGAAGACCGCCAATCGGGACGCCGTGCGCTTGCAGCTGGCGAACGCTCTGGCGCAACAGACATCCGAGATCAAGCTGGCTCGAAGCGAGGCAGCGAGCATTAAGAGCGGCCGTGTCGAAGTGGCAGCCTCGCCGGAGGCAATCGACCATCTGCGCAAGGTGATCGCGGTCAACTTTGCCGCCGCGGTCCAATCACTGGCCCAAGTAAAATACGCCGCCGCCTCCATACCGGCGGTGGGTCCGGCAAACTCCGTTCCGGAGCCGGTCGCCGTTGCGTCGGCAGCCCCCGTTGCAAACCTGCCTGCAATTGCCGAAGCGACACCGCTGCCGGCCAAGGATGCCGATATCGCAATGGCGGAAGCTGTGCTGAGCGTGGTGCCGATGGCCCGCCCCGACCGCGAGCCGGAAGTACAGCGCACCAATATCCCAGCGTCAGCCGCCATCGCCAGGGCAACGATCAAGGATGCCCCCGCGCAGCCACCGGCGCGTCTCTTGGCCTATGCGAATCCGGACGACAGCTCCGTGCGCAAGACGAAGCCATTCCTCAATCCCTTTGCCGCCATCAGCCCGGGCGAAGGTACGGCCATCTACGACATCGAGGCGAAGACCGTCTATCTGCCGAGCGGCGAGCGTCTGGAAGCCCATTCCGGCCTCGGCTACATGCGTGACAATCCGCGTTATGTCGACCGCAAAAATACCGGCCCGACGCCGCCTGAGACTTATAAGCTGACGTACAGGGAAAGCCCGTTCCATGGCGTACAGGCGCTGCGCCTAACACCCACAGGCGGCTCCCGCGTCTATGGCCGCGACGGCTTGCTGGCTCATACGTACATGCTCAGAGGAGGCCGAGCAGAATCGAATGGCTGCGTGGTCTTTAAGGATTACAATCGCTTCCTCGCCGCCTTCAAGCGCGGTGAAATCAAGCACTTGAAAGTCGTGTCGCGGATGTCGTCGGCGGCAAGCGTCGCCTCAGCACGCTAAGAAGGATTGAATTGAGGCGCGATGCGCCTCAATCTCCCACGACGATCGACGTCTGGCGCGGCAATTCGCCATAAAAGCCCCGCCAATTGGCGATCGCGAAACCAAAGACGATCAAAGCACCCGCCTGATGCGCCAATGCCAGGTGTAGCGGCACCTGCAGCAGCAGCGTGGTGATGCCGAGTATCGCCTGAATCAGCACAAGCAGGAACAGGACGACCGAGCGGCGTGCATGTGTCGTCTGCGGCGCTGCGCCCAGCGAAATGATCATGTTGATGGCGACGACGATGAACAGCGCATAGGCGCCGAGGCGATGGACGAACTGCACCGTCTTCGGATTTTCGAAGAAATTGATCCAGCCCGGCGACTGTACGAGCAATCCATCCGGGACTATGGCGCCATCCATGAGCGGCCAGGTGTTGTAACTCAGGCCGGCATCCAACCCGGCGACGAGAGCGCCGAGATAGATCTGAAATAGCGCCATAATGGCAATGAGGCCCGCCAGCTTCGCCGAATAGCGGGTCGGCGCCGGTTCGTTCGAATGCGGCGACAGCGCGCGCATGAACCACATGCAGGCGGCAAAGATCAGACAGGCGGTGACGAGATGGATGGCGAGGCGATACTGGCTGACGTCCGTGCGCGCCTCCAGGCCCGATGACACCATCCACCAGCCGATCGCGCCCTGCAGGCCTCCGAGCAGAAAGATACCGGCAAGCGGCAGCCAAAGCTTGCGTTCGACACGGCCGGTCAGGACGAAGAACAGCAGGGGTAGGCCGAAGATGATGCCGATGGCGCGCGCGAGCAGGCGGTGTGCCCATTCCCACCAGAAAATGCCCTTGAACTCGCCGACCGTCATGTCCTTGTTCAGGAGCTGGAATTGCGGAATGCGCTTGTAGAGGTCGAATTCCTCCTGCCATTCCTGGGCATTGAGAGGCGGGATGACGCCGTGGATCGGCTGCCACTGGGTGATCGACAGGCCGGAATTGGTCAGGCGCGTCGCACCGCCCACCAGCACCAGGCCGAAGAGAACCAGCAGCACACAAGCAAGCCAGAGGCGGATGGCGCGGCGATTGCGGTCCTGGCGGACCACTTCCTTCAGTATAGCCTGTTCCGACGTGAAATTAGTGGCAGCCATGACGTCTCCCTTCGATCAGGCTGTTGATTTGCCCGATAGGGGCGTGCAAAACAAGTCCCGGGAGTTTGCGGCATGCCGTCGCGGCATGTCGTCGTAAGAGGAGAGACCACCCCGTGCCCCTTCGCCTGCGCAAATTCATAGGCATGATCCTGCTTGTGCTGTTGGTTGCAATCTATGCGATCGTTGCCATGATCGTTGCAGTGCGCACGCTCGGAGATCAACCCGGCTGGGTCCATTTCCTCTACTTCCTGTTCAGCGGCATCATCTGGGTGCTGCCGGCCATGGGGATCATCAAATGGATGGCCGGGCCGCGTCCGCAATAGCCGCTGCGCTGGGCAATTTACGCAAGGCTAACCCTGATCCACGGGATATGCGCGCGGATCGTCCCATCTTAAGCCAAAAATAAGCCGCGACCCGCAAGACTGCGTTCGAACGCCGCCAGAGCGGAGAGGATCGGATGCAGACGCAAGAACGGGATATCGCCGTCACGGCCGTTGCCTTGGCAACGGGCGAGCGGAGCATGCCCGTTACAGCGCAGCCGGCTATGGGCGGCGGCTTCCGCATCGACGTCTTCGACAGCATGGCCGCGCTTGAGGCCGAATGGCGCGCGCTGGAACGAGACGACCTGGCTTCGCTGCACCAGAGCTATGATTGGTGCTCGGCCTGGGTGGAGACCTTTCGGCATCCGCTGGCTATCGTTCGCGGCTCGCTTGGAGATCATACCGCCTTCATCCTGCCGCTGGAGATCATCCGCGAACGCGGCGTGCGCCGAGCCGAATTCATCGGCACGCGCCATAGCAACATCAACACCGGCCTGTTCTCCGCCGAATTTCTGCAGGGCGCCGCCGAGGGCCTGACGTCCGCGCAGGCGACGGCAGTCGCAGAAGCCCTGCGCGGCAAGGCGGATATCGTCATCCTGCGCAACGTGCCGCTCGACTGGCGCGGCCGCAGAAGCCCGCTTGCCTCGCTACCCGCCGTGGAAAACCAGAACCACGCCTTCCAACTGCCTTTCCTCGGCAGTTTCGAGGCGAGCCTGAAACAGGTGAACGCCAAGCGCCGCCGCAAGAAGTTCAAGCACCAGAGCCGTCTCCTCGATGCCAAGGGCGGCTATGACTATGTGAACGCCGCGCCCGATCAGCAGGATGCGCTGCTCGACCTGTTCTTCGAGCAGAAGGCGACCCGCTTCCGGGAAGCCGGCTTGCCCGACGTCTTTGCCCATGCGCCGACGCAAGCCGCTCTGCGCCGGCTGCTGCGTCATGGGAATGATGGCGTCGATGCCACGCTGCAGATGCATGCCCTCCGGCTCAAGGGCGAACATGAGGGGCACATTGCGGCGGTCGCGGCCCTGTCTCGCAAGGGCGATCACGTCATCTGCCAGTTTGCCTCGATCGACGAGGCGCTGGTTGCCGAGGCGAGCCCCGGCGAGTTGCTGTTCTGGTTGATGATCGAGCGTCTGCATCGCGAGGGCGTCGCCCTCTTCGATTTCGGCATCGGCGACCAGAACTACAAGCGCTCCTGGTGTCCGATGGAGACCACGCAGCATGATCTGTTCCTGCCGATATCCGGCATCGGCCATGTAGCGGCTCTGGCAGAACGAAGCATCACGCGCGCCAAGGCCGCCATCAAGTCCAACCGGCAGCTCTATGGCTTCATCCAGCGGCTGCGGGCCCGGCGGGGCGCGGGTCCGGCTGTGGCCGACGAGAACGACAGGGATTGATCACGCCGCGTCGCGCCGTGTATCCGGATCGAGCTCCTCGCGCCATCCGGACATCAGGATGATGTGCTCATAGCCAGCCTTCTGGAATTCCGCCATCGCTGCAATGAATTGGCCTTCGTCGGGCACCGGCATGGAGAGAATGATCTCCGTATCCTTGCTGCGCGTCAGTCGCGCGACGCCGGAAACATCGGCTGCGCCGCATTCGACAAGAACGATGTCATAGGCCGAACCGAGCGCATCAAGGATCAGCGACAGCCGGTCGGCGCCGCGCATCGCACGACCGAGATCGCTCATGCCCTGCGGCACGAGATGGGCGTCGGAGAGCCGATCAGGGTGGATCGTATCCGCAAAGGCGGCCTCGCCGCACAGCAGGTCGGTCACGCCTGAAAGTTCGTCGTGCTCGGCCATGAGCCGGGAGGGGCAACCCGTTCCTGTCATGTCGACCAGCACGATACGGCTTCCGGCATCCGCAATCGTCCGTGCCAGCATCACCGTCGCTGTGGATCCGCTGTCACCGTTCGGGGATATGGCAATCGCCAGCCTGGAGCCGTTGGCGATCAGATAGTCGGCGACGGACTGGATGGAGAAATCCTCCTCGTCTTCCACTTCCTGAACCGCCGGCTTCGGCTTGAGCTCCGGATCGACTGCCGCCGCCATCTCCTGCGCCAGGGTTTCGTCTGCCGGGACCGAAAGCATGCTTGCCGGCACATCGGCGCGCTTCACCATGGCCAGCGCCGGCGCCGTCTGGATATCAGGCTGAGGACGAGCGGGCATTTCCGGCGAAGCCTTCTCGTCGCGACCGACGGGCCGCAATGCGCGACCGCTGAACAGTTCCGCCAGCATGATGACGATGGCGGTCAGGATGAAGGTCGCCAATGCTGATACCACGACGATCGGGCCGACCTTCGGGAAATATGGATCGACCGGCTCGACCGCCTTCGAAACCACGCGGGCATCGGCCGGGCTCGAATTCTTGTCCACGCGGGAAGCAGCCTCGCGATAGCGGGCGAGATAGGTTTCCAGCAATTGCCGCTCCGCCGCGGCCTCGCGCTCCAGTGCATTGAGGCCGACCTCGTCTTCCCCTGCCCTGGCGCTATCGGCCTTCAGCGTGTTCGATTGCGCCAGCAGTTGCTGCTCGCGCAGCTGCGCCACCTTGGCTTCGTTTTCGATGCTGGCCAGAATCCTCTGGGTCTCGCGATTGATCTGCTGGCGGATGTCGACGAGCTGCGCCCGCAGGCTCCTCAGCCTGGGATGGCCATCCATCAGCGTCGTGGACAGATCCGAGATCTGCGATTCCAGGTTGGACTCCGTCGCTTTCAGCCGCTGGATTGCCTGCGAACCGGCGACATCGGCAAGCGTGTCGGTGGAGCGGCCGCTGGCGAGCGCGTTGCGCACCGCCTGGGCCCGCGCTTCGGCATTGGCCTTATCGCCGCGCACCTGCGCCAGCTGGCCTGAGATATCGCCAAGCTGCTGCGTTGCGAAATTGCCGTTCTGGCTCGTTTGAAGAAGCCCGTTGGCCGAGCGGTAGTCGGCGACCTTCTTTTCGGCCTCGCTGACCTTCTCGCGCAGACTGTTGATCTCCGGTTCCAGCCAGCGCGTCGCCTCGCTATTGGAATCGAGCTTGGCGCCGCTCTGCATCGAGAGATAGACCTGCGCCATCGCGTTCGGCACGCTGGCGGCAAGATCCGGATCGCGGGAGGTGAAGCTTATGCCGATCACGCGCGAACTGTTGATCTGGTAGACCTGCAGCCGGCTGGTGAAGGCATCCAGCATCCGCTCTTCCGGCGCCTTGTCGAGGGCACCGCGCTTCAGATGCAGCATGACGAAAATATCGGAAAGTGCGGAGCTCTTGTTGGCTGCGGCGAATTCCGGGTGCTCGGGGAGCTTGAGATTGGTAATGACCTGCTTGATCAGATCCGCCGACTGCAGGATCTGGACCTGGCTGGCGATGTTAAGCTCGTCGAGCAGAGGCGCCGAACCAGCGTCGTTGCCGGTCGTCGTCGTTGCAAAGGCCGGTGCACGCTGCTCGATCAGAATACGGGTCTCGCTGCGATATTCCGGCGAAACCACCTTGGCGAGGACAAATGCCAGACAGGCGCCTGCCAGCGTAATGACAATGACCCGCAATCGCCGCCGCCATACGGCGCGAAAGAGCTGCGCGAGATCGATGTCCACATCCTGCTGGGTGTTGTTGACACCGGACATATACAAGAACTCCATAATATAAAGCCGAAATTAATCGTAAACGACTATGGTAACCCAAGCGTTAATAGTATTTCGCATGCATCGCTTTCGATATGCCTAATATTTGCGAGAGAATTTTCTTGGCTATTTACCGACCGTTAACCCTAACGGATCGATAACGACGACAGTGATTTTCCTCTCCTGTGAGCGCGAAATGCCCTTCGCAAAGCCAAAGATTGTTCTGGCACTCGGCATGGCTGCCGTGAGCGCCGCGCTCACCGGCTGCAACACCTATCAGCCTGCGCCGAAGGCCTTCAGCGAAGCCACGATTCAGCCATATACGCTGGATAGCGGCGACCGCCTGCGTGTGACCGTCTTCGATCAGCCAGGCCTGACGAACACCTTTACGGTCGACCAGGCCGGCTATATCGCCTTCCCGCTCATCGGCCAGGTCCCTGCCCGCGGCCGGACGTTGCAGCAGCTCTCCGGCCAGATCGCGCAGAAGCTTCGCCAAGGATATATCCGCGATCCCGACGTGACAATCGATGTCGATCGCTACCGCTCTGTCTATATCATGGGCGAGGTCGGCCAGCCGGGCCAATATTCCTATGTGCCTGGTATGACCGTGCAGAACGCCATAGCAGTCGCCGGCGGCTTCTCCAGCCGCGCCAACCAGGCCAATGCGGACGTCACGCGCAAGATCAACGGCCACGTGATGACCGGGCGCGTCGGCATCTCCGATCCGGTGCTGGCGGGCGATACGATCTATGTCAGAGAACGATTGTTCTGACAGCGCCCGATCATGGCAAAACCGCTCCGTATCCTCCATTGCTTCAGGTCTCCGGTTGGCGGGATCTTCCGCCACGTCCGCGATCTGGCGGAGGAACAGAGCAAAGCGGGACATGAAGTCGGCATCCTTTGCGACAGCCTCACCGGCGGGGAGCATGAGGACCGGCTGTTCGACGACATCGCCCCCTTTCTGGCACTCGGCGTGACCCGTCTGCCTATCCGGCGTCAAATCAGCCTCTCCGACGCGACGACGCTTTGGCGCGGTTACAAGAAAATCAAGAGTTTGCGGCCGGATGTGCTGCACGGGCATGGCGCCAAGGGCGGCCTGCTTGCGCGCGTTCTCGGCTCGATCCTGCGGGTGAACAGGTATCGCGTAGCCCGCCTTTATACTGCGCATGGCGGCAGCCTGCATTTTTCGCGCAGCTCGCCACAGGGAATGCTGGTGCACAGCCTGGAGCGGATACTGGAATTTCTGACCGACGGTCTGATCTTCATCTGCGATTTCGAGCGCCGCACCTACGAAAGGAAAGTCGGCAAGCCGCGCACGCGCTCGGTCATGATCTACAACGGCATCAGCGAGAGGGATTTTCGCAATATACCCACACGATCGGACTCCGTGCATTTCGTCTATATCGGCATGATGCGGGACCTGAAGGGTCCCGATCTGTTTATGGACGCTTTCGCAAAGACAGAGCGGCGGATCGGCCGGCCACTATCCGCGCTGATGATCGGCGATGGTCCGGACAGGGACAGATACCGCGCCATGATGATCGAGCAGGGTCTCGGTCACCGTATCGGCATGCTGCCGGCCATGCGTGTACACGAAGCCTTTTCGATGTCTCAAAACGTCGTCGTTCCCTCGCGCGCCGAGGCCATGCCTTACATCGTTCTGGAAGCGCTTGCGGCAGGAAAGACGGTGATCGCTTCGCGCGTCGGCGGCATTCCCGAGGCGCTCGGAGAAAATAGCGCGGCGCTCGCCGAACCCGACGACGCCGACGATCTGGCGCGCGTCATGGCCGAAGCGATCACGGAACCGGGCTGGGGCAGCCGCAACATGCCGAATATCCAGGCGATCCGCTCGGCCTTTTCAGCCTCCGTCATGGCAAGAGATACTTTGCACCTGTATCATAATATACTTGGATTAGACGGAGAACATTAGAATACAAGCAAGTGGTGTAAGCGTTTTTTAGCTGATATCTGCTAGGCCAATTCCGGTAACGACCGGATGAATTGCCATGAACAACATCGACAAGTCCGAGCAGTTTAACTTGGACAATATTCGCAAGCAGGTTTCCGAAATCCGCACACGTGGCGCCGAAGAAGCCCGCAGCGAGCGTCCGGCCGGCGAAATCAATGCCTATGCGCTGCAGATCGCCGAACAATTTCGCGAAGGCAATCAGACGCCGGCCATCATCATAGGGCAATATCGGCTCTTCGAATTCCTGTCGCTGCTTGCCGTCGGCCTGGCGATCCTCTTCTTTGGAATGACGACGGATGGTCATCCCTTCCTCTCGAAAGCCGTGGTGACCGTCGCGCTCAGTGGCCTCGCGATCGTCTTTCTGCAGGTCGCCGACGCATACCAGATCCCGATTTTGCGTGCGCCGCAGCGTTTCCTGCAACGAATTCTCGGGCCATGGGCAGCGGCCTTCATCGTCATGACCCTTGCCCTCCTCCCGTTCGACGTCAACAATATCTATTCGTTCCGCCTTCTCGGCATCTGGTTCGCGACAGGCGCGGTGTTTCTTTTGGTTGCCCGCCTGGTCTTCGCATACGGCATCCGTCATTGGGCCCGCAACGGCGTCATGGAAAGACGCGCCGTCATCGTCGGCGGCGGCGAGCCGGCCAAGGAGCTGATCCGCGCGCTCGAGCATCAGATTGACAATGATATACGCATCTGCGGCATCTTCGATGATCGCGGCGAAAAGCGCTCGCCCGTCATGGTCGCCGGTTATCCGAAGCTGGGCACGGTTTCCGAGTTGGTCGAGTTCGCTCGGCTCACGCGCATAGACATGCTGATCATCGCGCTGCCGATCAGCGCCGAAGAACGCATTCTGCAATTGCTCAAGATGCTCTGGGTGCTGCCCGTCGACATTCGGCTTGCTGCGCATGCCAACAAGCTGCGCTTCCGCCCGCGCGCCTATTCGCATGTGGGCGCCGTGCCGATGCTCGATATCTTCAACAAGCCGATCCGCGATTGGGATGGCGTCGCCAAGCGCATCTTCGATGTCCTCTTCAGCGTGCTGGCGCTTACGCTTCTTTGGCCGATCATGCTCGGCGCGGCGATTGCCGTGAAGACGACGTCGAAAGGGCCCGTATTCTTCATGCAGAAGCGCCACGGCTTCAACAACGAGATCATCAAGGTCTTGAAGTTCCGCTCCATGTATACGCACATGAGCGACCCGACCGCCCGCAACGCCGTCACCAAGAACGACCCTCGCGTCACGCCTGTCGGACGCTTCATCCGCAAGACCTCGATCGATGAGCTGCCGCAGCTCTTCAACGTGCTGCTTGGCAATCTCTCGCTCGTCGGTCCGCGACCGCATGCCGTGCTCGCCGCCAGCCACAATCGCACCTATTCCGATGTCGTCGAAGGTTATTTCGCTCGCCATCGCGTCAAGCCCGGCGTGACCGGCTGGGCACAGATCAACGGTTGGCGGGGCGAAATCGACAGCGACGACAAGATCAAGTTCCGTACCGCATACGACCTCTATTACATCGAGAACTGGTCGCTGGCGTTCGATCTGAAGATCCTCTTCCTGACGCCGTTCCGTCTGCTCAATACGGAAAACGCCTATTGACCGCGATCGACCTCCCATCGTCTCGCGTCGCGCAGCCGCAGCTCGCCACAATGCGGCTGATCGGAACGGCTGGCGTCGCCTTCGGAGTGTTCCTGTCGGGCTTCGTGATCGCGGAACCCGCCCCCTATGAACTGTGGCTCGCCTTTCTCATCGGCACCTGGTTCATTCTCGGGCTGAAGATATCCCGCAGCGTCGCGCCGCTTCTGGCCCTGTTTCTGGCCTTCAATGTCGGCGGCATGCTGTCGATCACGCAGATGCGCAATCTCGACGCCAGCGACCATCTCGACGGTCCTGTCTATATCGCCGTCTCCACCTTCCTGGCACTCAGCTCCGTCTTCTATGCTGCCATCATCGAAGACGGTGAAAAGAGGCTGAAGCTGATCTTCAATACCTGGGTCGTAGCAGCGCTGATCACGGCGAGCCTCGGTATTCTCGGCTATTTCCATGCCGTTCCCGGCTTCGATATCTTCACCCGCTACGACCGCGCGATGGGTGCGTTCCAGGATCCGAACGTCTTCGGTCCCTATCTGGTGACACCGAGCATATACCTCATGCACGGTATCTTGATCGGCGATCTGAAGAAGGCGCCGATCAAGGGCATCTGCCTGTTCATTCTGGCCTTCGGCATCTTCCTCTCCTTCTCCCGCGCCGCCTGGGCCCTGTTTGCCTTCGCCTCGGCTATGCTGATCTTCTGCATGCTGCTGAAGCACCGCAGCAACGCATTCCGGCTGCGCATCCTTGTCATGTCGCTGACCGCGATCATTCTCATGGTCGTCCTGCTCGTCGTCGCGCTGCAATTCCATCAGGTCAGCGACCTGTTCTCCACGCGTACCCAACTCGTGCAGGACTATGACGGCGGCCACCTCGGCCGTTTCGAACGTCATCGCATCGGCTTCATGATGTCCATGGAGCGGCCGCTCGGCATAGGGCCACTGGTCTTCGGCAAACTCTTTCGCGAGGACGAGCACAATACCTGGCTGAAGACGCTGACCACCTACGGCTGGCTCGGCTTCTTCTGCTGGGTCAGCATGATCTGCTGGACCATCTATATCGGCTTTCGCAATCTCCTGAAGGAACGGCCCTGGCAGCCCTACGTGATGATCGCCTGGATCGTCATTCTCGGCCATGTCGGCATCGGCAATGTCATCGATACCGACCACTGGCGCCATCTCTACATGTTGATCGGCATCGTCTGGGGCTGCGGCGCCCTCGAGCGGAAATATCAGCGTAGCTCGAGCCGAAGGGAAGCAGCACCGTGAACATTCATAGTAGCACCAAGCGTCTGTCGCTGCTGCAGGTTCTCGAGCCGAGCGGCGGCGGCTCCGGACGGCATTTCCTCGATCTGTGCCGGGCGATGCAGCGGCGCGGTCATTCGGTGACCGCCGTCTATTCGCCGCTGCGCGCCGAGGCCGCCTTCGTCGCGGAGCTCGAAGGCATGGGCCTCGACAACGTCATTCCGCTTGCCATGCGCCGCGCTCCGGGTCCCTGGGATGTCACCGCATGGTGGCATCTGCGCAAGATCGCAGCCCTTAATGGACCGTTCGATCTGATCCACGGCCATAGCTCGAAGGCCGGGGCACTGACACGATTGCGGCTGCCGGGACGACATGTGCCGGTCCTTTACACGCCGCACGCCTTTCGCACCATGGACCCGACGCTCGGCTCGAGGGGCCGATTGATCTATGGCGGCATCGAGCGCTTTCTCGGCAGCCGGCTGACCGACCGCCTGATCTGCGTCTCCCGCGACGAATATAACCACGCGCTGTCGTTGGGCATTCCCGAAGCGCGTCTGCGCATCGTCGTCAATGGCGTCAGTGCACCGCCAACCAGCCAACGCGCTGCCATCCGCACCCGCTACGGCATCCCTCAGGACGCCCTCCTCTTCGGTTTCGTCGGCCGACTGACCCCGCAAAAAGCGCCGGAGCGGCTTGTCAAAGCTTTTTCCCGCATCGCCCATGGCTTGCCGCAGGCGCATTTGTTGATGATCGGGATCGGGGAACTTGCGGAAGCCGTCAACGACATGATCAGGGCCGCCGGGCTGGCGCACCGCGCCCGCCTTGACGGCAGCATACCGGGCGTTACCGCCATCGATGCGTTCGATGTCGTTGTTATGCCGAGCCGATATGAAGCAATGTCCTATGTAATGCTGGAAGCGGCGTCGGCAGGAAAGCCGCTGGTACTGGCCGATGTCGGCGGCGCGCGCACGGTGCTGGAGCCCGATAGGAACGGTTACATCGTACCGAACAGCGACGATCCCGCGGAACTTGCCGCCGCGATGTCGCACTTTGCCGACCCCAATCTGCTGGCACGCATTGCCGCCGAAGCACGCCGCCGCAAGGACGGCTATACGCTCGACGGTATGGCCGATGCGACCGAGGAGATCTATTACGACCTGCTCGGCTATCCTGCCCCCGTTCGCCTGGAACGGCAGGAAAAAGTCCCGTTGCCTGAGATCGCCAAAGAGCGGACGAAGAGCGCTGCCGCATTCTAAACTCGAACGCGGTTTCCATCCGAAATGAGTTCCGATTTTCCGGCTTATGCGATACAGTTAAACCATGATTACATCAGCACAATTACGCGGCGCGCGCGCCATGCTCGGACTGACGGCGGAGACGCTCGCCAGCGAGAGCAAGCTTCCAGTGTCGACGATCGAAGCCCTGGAAACGGATGCCAATTCCGCAGATGCCAAGGCGCTTGCCACGGTTCGCTCCGTCCTTGAAACCCGCGGCGTTCTGTTCCTTGCCAGCGGCGGCGATGACGCCGGCGGCGCCGGCGTCCGCTTCAAGCATTGGGCCGAGGATGGCAGCATCCGGCCGGAAAACCTGAACGCCACCAATGATGATTGACGGCCGGAGCGGTTATGCGTTTCGCCGAACCGCTCTACGGCATTGTTTTTCCGCCATTCCAGACGGCAAACTGCCGCAGTTTTCTTGCTGTGGCTCTAGGCCGCTAGCCCCCAGCTCTTGACCAGTTGCTCCGGCGCGGAAACGGCCGCGGCCAGGATGAAGCGCTCGGTATCGTTTGCCGGTTCCCGGCCCTCGATGACCGAACCGACCGGCAAGCCATGGCCGAAATCGTTCAGCGTGACGAGTTCCAGGATCATGTTGCCATAATCGTCGCGCCATTCGCGCCGCTCGCCGCCTTCGAAAAGGCGCAGGCGGCCCTTGGTCTGCGGACGATCGCGCACGGCAAGCCACTGAGCGACCGACGCTTCCGCGTTGGCAAAGGACACGACATCGTCGGCATCGCCATGCCAGATGGAAACAACGGGATAGCTGCGGGCATTCGGAGAGACCTCGCGAACGAGATCGGCCCATTTTTCGGCCGTACGCGTGGAGCCGCGATTCATGACATCCATAGCCGACATGGCATCGCGAGCGGCTCCAAAAGGCAAGCCGCCGATGACGGCACCCGCGGCAAACAGCTCCGGATAGGTCACAAGCAGCGCCGCGGCCATGGCGCCGCCGGCAGACAGACCCATGACGAAAATCCTGTTATCGTCAATCTCGTGCAGCCGTCGGCTGGAATCGATCATCTCGCGGATGGAACCGAGCTCGCCACGGTCGCGCGTCACCATGCTCGGGCGAAACCAGTTGAAACACAGATTGGGATTGTTCGATGTCTTCTGCTCGGCGTAAAGCACGGCAAACCCGTGCTGACGAGCCAGAGCCGACCAGCCGCTGGCGCGATCGAAATCCTCGGCATTCTGATGACACCCGTGCAGGACGACGACGAGCGGCATCGGCCCTTTGATGCCCGGCGGCACATATTCGAGCATGCGAAGATCGCCTGGATTGCGACCGAACCACAAAACTTCCGTCAGTTGCTGCGGCACCGGGCGCGTGGGGACGCGACGACGCGGTGGCGGAGATTGCGGCCGTGTCGCCGGAAACATGAGCTGCGGCAGCTCGACGGAATCGACAAGCAGGCGGCGAAGCCGGCTCGGAACTTTGAAATTCATCATGGACCTTTCAGATTCTCCGCGCCCGCCGCTAGTGGTTTTCCTCCGTCGCGGCAGCCGCGCACTGTCCCCCAGGGGGCTCAGTGACATCGAGAGACAGACTCTCTTTGTGCAATGCAGCAAATATAGGATGGCGGTGCAGCTTCGAACAGGCACAAAGCATCATTGCTGCTATGTGAAATCAGCTTAAATCGATTAGATTCAGGGCCATAAAAAAACGCGGTTGTGTCAGAAATAAGCCCTTGCAAGCGCAAGAAGCTTGGCGTCGTCCTTCACGCCCTGACGGTAAAGCTGGATGATCAATGCACCCAAGCGCTCGGCTTCCGGACTGCGCGGGTTCATGCCGCGATCCTGACAGACAGCGTCAAGCACCTTCTCCAGACGGTCGAGATCGTCCGAAAACAAAGGTAAATCCCGTGGATGTATGGGGGTTTCCAACATTTGCGCTGCCTCGTCCTTCGGGCAGAAGCACGCAACAACTTCGCCGGTGCCCGCTAATACCCGACGATACCACTAGACTATGCTCCTTGGCCGCGGGCTTGGCAAGGAAGCTTTTGCGCGATCGCCGCCACTAATGCATTTCTGATTCGCAAACCGGGCGGCAATCCCGCCAACGCTACAATTTTAAGTTACGCCATCACCAAGCCTTCATCCGCATTTGCGACAACGGCGCAAACGGAGAGATGATATGACCAGATTTTTTATCCCGGCCATTGTCGGCCTGTTACTCGCCAGCACGGCCCTGCCGGCCCTTGCACAGAACTTTCAGAACCTTCCCTTACGCAATCCTCGTCAGCCGCCGGAAGGATATATTTCCGTGCAGTCGGGAATATCGCTTTCCTATTCGGTACCGGACGGCGACAACGAAGAGCAGCAGGAGAAGGCTTTGAAATCCTTCTACAAGATCGCCGCGAGCAGCTGCGCGACCTTGCTCGATACCATTGCCGACGCCTGCGAGATCAGCGCGATGTCGAGCAATACCGCGGTCAACAGTCTCGACGGCCGCGGGCCGAGGCTCTCGGTAAACGGACAGGTGACGATGTCGGTCAAACTGAAGCCGGCCACCGCACCAACGAAATAGGAATCCCTGCTCCCGATAGTCAATGATGCGAAAGCCAACGGATCGGTAAGAAATCGCGGCGATAATCCCCTCGCAATTGAGGGATGGTACCATGGCGAAAGCGAAACGACGCGCACGGCGCAAGCCGCAATCCAAGGCGGGCAATTCGATGTGGCTGTGGGGTGTCGTCGGCCTGGCGGCCGTGGCCGGCATCTACGCCTACCAGCATCGCAAGGAAATGCCGTCGATGCTCGCCCATGCAGGCGCGGTCGCTGCCATGCCGCATGTGGCACAGGAAGCGCCGGTGCCGGCAACCAGGCCGAAGGTCAAGACCGTCGCGGTCGCTCCGGAACCGCGTGCGACATCCGCCCTGCCCGTGCCGCCAGCCGCCATTCCCGTCGCGATGCCGATCAGCAGGATGTCGATCGAACGGCCAGTGCCCGGCTTACGGGCCCAGACCGGCGGCCGGTTTGTGCTTTGTGGCGCCGGCTCGGGCACGAACTGCGTGGTTGATGGCAATACGTTCTGGCAGGATGGCGTCAGGATCCAGCTGGCCGACATTGACGTGCCATACACCGATGCCGCGCGCTGCCCGAGCGAGAGGCAGAAGGCCGCGGCCGCGAAACTGCGGCTGCAGACCCTCCTCAATGACGGAACCTTCGTACTTTCCGGCAGCAATCGCAGCGATGACCAGAATGGCGGCAAACTGCGCATCGCCATGCGCGCGGGCCGCTCGATCGGCGATCAACTCGTCTCAGAAGGACTCGCGCGGCGCTGGACGGGCCAGCCATCCTCGTGGTGCAGCTAAATCACTGGAAATTCGATTGGGAGCTCAAGGAGAAAATGGTCGGGGCGACAGGATTTGAACCTGCGACCCCTTGACCCCCAGTCAAGTGCGCTACCGGGCTGCGCTACGCCCCGACCTGCCGAAACGGCTTGTTTCGTTTAGAGTTTAGAGTTTCGCGACGCAAGCGAAAAGTGGCGGGCCGCTCAGAAAAAGTTCCGGCTCAACGGCACTCGCGTCTCGGCCCCCGGCTCGGTTGATAGCTATTGTCCGAGGCGCGGTAGGAGCTGTAGCGGCTTGCGCAGGCGCGGGCATGGCCGTCGTAATAGCCTCGGGCGCGTTGCCCGCTGAACAGCGTGCCTGTCACGAAGGATTTGAAGAGCACGCCGCTGTCCGAATTGTCATCATAATAGCTATCGGAACCATGACGCCGATGGCCACCGCTCCAGTGATTATGATTGTGCCAATGGCCATGAACCTGAATGACGTCGGACTTTTCAGGCACCGACAGTGCCGGCATGGTGATGGCACCGGCCGGCATGGCGGCGCCAGCCGCCAGCAGCAAACCAAAGCCCACGGCAGTCATCGACCTGGCAATCGTAAACATATGCGCCTCCTTCGAAATCCGGCAGCGGCGCCAAGCACATATGCGTGAGACAGCCTTGTCGCCGAACGCTTCAATATTACCTCTATATAGTGATTTGGACCCAAGCTCACAGATGCCCTTTCGTCTTTATTGCGAGACGGAATTAAGAGAATAAGAAGCGATCGGAAAGTTGAGGCAATGAAACCCCTGATAGCCCTGATGCTATGCGCACCGCTGCTTGCCGCATGCACCACAGCCCAGCCATTGGAACCGATTCCCGGCAGCATTACCTATCACGGCCAGCCGCACATGAAGCTGACGCAATCGCCGCCCGGCACGCGGCTGCAGCATCACTTCACCAATCAATGGGGTCAGGATGTCTTTGAAACCTACATCATCCAGCCTGACCGCAGCCTAAAGCTGGTCAGCCGGGAGGAGATGACTCAGCCGTTCTAAGAGCGACCGGAAACATGAAAACTCCACCAGCGGGAGAAGCCGGCGGAGTTTTTGTTTCGACATGTGAGCGATCGGGCTATCGCGATGCCTACCAGCAGCGATAGCAGCGACGGTAATACGGGCGGTCATAATAGCCGCGGTGATGGTGATCACTGGCTGCGGCGCCGACAAGAACACCACCGATGATACCGGCGGCGGCAAGAGCGGCTGCCTGATTTTCAGCTTGCTGCGCCTGGACGCGATTTGCCTGGTAAGTGGCGCCGACGCAGCGATTGTAGCGCTGCGAACCGGGGCGGAAACCCTGTGACTGGCACGTCATTTCAGCATTCATCGCAGATTCCTGCGGTGTCTGACAGCTCGATAGAATAGTGGTTACGGCGACGAGGCTCGCCGCTACGGTGGCACGTATACGCATATTCCCTCCGGCAATTTATAGTACAACCCGGGACAGGGAAATACAGCCAACGGTAAGTCTTAGCAAGCCAGTGCCGTCAGGCAACGCGCAAAAAACCGGCAGAATCCCTCAAAATAACGCGCAAAGATGGTATTGTGCTTAACGGGTTCAGCCCGTCAACGGGAGCGGCAAAATAAAAGGCCCCGCCTGGCGGCAGGGCCTTGAGATCCGCTTGCGTCTGCGGCCTTATCCGAAAGGCCGAGACATCCGGTTCATTTCCGATCAGAAATTCCGCTCGAAACGGAGGATACCGGCGACGGTATCGTCGTTGATGAAGTCGTAGTGAACGTAGGTCAATTCCGGCTCGATCAGGAAATCCTTGACCGGGTTGAACTTGAGGTTCGTGGTCGCTTCGAAGATCTTCGATTCGGTATAGGCAAGCTGCAGGTTCCATTTCAGCTTATCGTTGACCGGAACGCCGACGCCGCCCCAAACTGCCCAGTCACCCCAGCCGCACTTGGCCGCATTGACCGCACCGCTCGACGTCGTGCAAGCGGAGACGTCCTGGTTGGTGCCGGCATACTTGTTCAGCTTGTCGCCGTCCGTGTTCCAGCCACCCATCAGGAAGGCTTCCACAGCGCCGAATTTGGCATCGATGCGCGCCTTGATGGCGCCTTCTTCGACGATGGAATCATAACCGCCGACAACCTTGAAGCCCCAGTTACCCACCTTGTAGCCGAAGCCGGCGACGGCATCGGGAGCGTAGTGGTTGGACTTGTCGTCCGTCCACCAGCCAGCGCCATAAGATGCACTGCCGTCGGAGGTGGAGTAGCTGTCTTCGAGCGAGACCACAGCCGTGAAGCCGTTGCCTGCATCGTAGTTGTAGGTCAACTGGTTCAGTTCGTACGGGCCGTCATAGATCACGTCGTCGTTGATGACGTCGCCAGCGTAACCAACGTATAGGTTGTACTGCGAATCGAGCTTACCAACCGTGAAGCCGCCGAGGCTGATATTGGCGAACAGCAGCTTGGCGCTGGTCGCATTTCCATCGTTCCACTCCCAACGGAAGATGGTGTTGGTCTTCAGCGGACCGTATTCGGTGTCGGTCGCAGTATCGACATTGAGTTCCACACGCTCATGCCACATCGTGCCGACCCGGCTGTTCGGATTGTAGGCGTCGTACCACTCGCCTTCGGTACGGACCTTGCCGCCGACTTTCAGGCAGGTTTCGGTACCGGGGATATAAAAATATCCGGTGCCGTAGGCATCGCAGATGCGGACATATTCAAGCGGCTCGGGCTCGGCCGCAACGATTGCGTCAGCAGCGTGGGCAGCGCTCGCTGCGGCGATGGCAGCGGCGGAGCCAAGAAGAAGGCTCTTGATGTTCATGATGTCTCCATTCGACTATCCATCAGGGATGGACCTCAAGGCAGATAACATCACACCCCTCCATGGCCTGACTGGCTGTTCCCCTATTACAGGGCGAAGCACAAGGCTTCGGTTTCAAACTGAACCCGCCGCCAAAGTCGGACAAGTTAATAAGGCTGCCGAACTATTTTTTACAACGCAAAAGGGTAGCAAATGTGACAAAAATATCACGCACTGTAGCTGACTATATGGGCGAGCATCCCGATGCCTTCCCCAAGGTGCGCAACGCAAGCATACACATGTTTCGGTTGCACTTCCGTTGAAAAACGCAAGGCATGCCCTTGGACACTCTACCGAACGACGCTGGCGATGCCGCCGACCGGACTTCGCTCTATCGCACCTGATCGAGCAGACGTTTACACTCCAGCAGGTCATAGAGCGTTTCCTGAAGCAACGCCCGATCCTCCTTGCCGACACTGGACTTGCCGAGCGAGACATCCGGCACGCCGTCCTCCCCGCTGACGAAATTAAAGAAACGACGGCTTATCGGCGCCTTGGCGCGCCCGACAATCTGGTCGTCTTCCGGATTGGTGGAACCGACACGCGGTTCGACCGGAGCAGGCTCCTGCGCCGCCCCGGCAAGTGCCTCGACGCTGGCGAGATCCCCGTGCCCCACGGCGATAACGAACTTGTTGCCGTTGGTTTTCAGAAGCTTCTGAACGCCTTTGATCGTATAGCCGTGATCGTACAGCAGATGGCGGATGCCATTCAGGAGGTCGACATCCTCCGGCCGGTAGTAGCGCCTGCCGCCGCCACGCTTCATCGGCTTGATTTGCAGAAAGCGTGTTTCCCAGAACCGTAGGACATGTTGCGGCAGGTCAAGGTCTTCGGCAACTTCGCTGATCGTGCGAAATGCATCCGGGCTCTTGTCCATCATCATACTCCCACAGCGCGACTACGGCGCCATTCGCGCCAAATCACGCAAGACCTGATATTGGCGCCGCATCCTATCATGATGCGACTCACCATATTTCAACGGTTTGCCAGGAGAAATTCAAGTCATCTCTTCGGCCGCTACACAAGCAAACTGCAAAAAGCCAGAGAAATACATCCAAAAAGCGTCGCATCGCAGGCACCCTGCCGATGGGAAACAAATGGCGTGAATGGATCAGGAGGCCGGATTTACCGGTCTGGCTTTCGCCTTGCGGCTCGCATGAGCCTTGAGGATGCGGGTCTTCAGGACGTTGGATGCCTTGAAAGTCATGACGCGCCGTGGAGAGATCGGAACTTCCTCGCCGGTCTTCGGATTTCGGCCGACGCGTTCATTCTTATCACGCACCTGAAAAGTCGCGAATGAGGAGAGCTTTACGGTTTCTCCACGCACGATGGCGTTGCAAATTTCATCGATAACTGTCTCGACGAGTTCCGCCGACTCCGTCCGGGAGAGACCGACTTTCCGGAATACCGACTCCGCCAGATCTGCGCGCGTCACTGTCTTGCCCGTCATAGCTCCCCGCCCATATTGATAGGTAATCTTATTCAAGCCGTACGAGACTATTGCCCTTGCGCCAAACGGTCAAGCTCTTGTTCGGAATCGGCTTTTAGAGATGAGGCCTACCAGCGCAGCAGCACTGCGCCCCAGGTGAAACCGCCGCCCATGGCTTCCAGCATGACCAGATCGCCCTTCTTGATTCGGCCGTCGCCGGCAGCAACCGCGAGGGCCAGCGGGATCGAAGCGGCCGACGTATTGCCATGGAGATCGACGGTGATCACAACCTTCTCGGGAGCAATTCCGAGCTTTTTGGCGGACCCATCGATGATGCGCCTGTTCGCCTGATGCGGCACCAGCCAGTCAAGGTCGTCAGCCGTCGCGCCGGCAGCCTTAAAGGCAGCCTCGATAACGTCGGTGATCATGCCGACTGCGTGTTTGAACACCTCGCGTCCCGCCATATGCAGCACGCCGACCGTTCCCGTCGAGGAGGGACCGCCGTCGACATAGAGCTTGTCCTTGTGGGCACCATCCGAACGCAGGCTTGCCGTCAGCACGCCGCGGTCACGGTTTGTGCCGCTCCCTTCACCTGCCTCGAGGATCAGCGCACCAGCGCCGTCACCGAAGAGAACGCAGGTCGTGCGGTCGGTCCAGTCGAGGATGCGGGAGAACGTTTCGGCGCCGATGACAAGCACGCGCTTGGCAAGGCCGCCGCGAATGTAGGCGTCGGCGGTCGTCACGGCATAGACGAACCCGGTACAGACGGCTTGGACGTCGAAGGCGAAGCCATGATGCATGCCGAGCCGGTTCTGAATATTCACCGCGGTGGCGGGAAACGTGTTGTCGGGCGTCGAGGTGGCGACGATGATCAAATCGAGATCGTCGGGCGTCAGCCCGGCGTTGGCGAGGGCGGCGCGTGCCGCCTGCTCACCCAACGAAGCCGTGGTTTCGCCTTCGCCTGCAATGTGGCGCTGGCGAATGCCAGTGCGCTGGACAATCCAGTCGTCGTTGGTGTCGACAACCTGTTCCATCTCTGCATTGGTCATGACACGCTTGGGGAGCGCCGCCCCAAATCCGCGGACAACTGAACGGATCATTCTGCTTATACCCCGTCGCTCATGCCGCTTCCGGCCCGATGGGGGGCAGCCGTTTAGCATGATACTTCTTCAAATCGTTTTCGATTTTCTGCGTAAGCCCGTTCTTGGCCATGTCGTAGCCGACATCGATGGCGGCTGCAAAGGCTTCCGCATTCGCGCCACCGTGGCTCTTGATGACAATGCCGTTGAGGCCGAGGAAAACGCCGCCATTGACCTTGCTGGGGTCCAGCTTCTCGCGCAGCAGGTCGAAAGCTCCCTTGGCGAAGATATAGCCGATGCGGGCCAGCAGCGTGCGCGTCATCGCCGAGCGCAAATAGGAACCGATCTGCTTTGCCGTACCTTCCGCAGCCTTCAGGGCGATGTTGCCGGAGAAGCCTTCCGTGACCACGACATCGACCGTACCCTTGCCGATATCGTCGCCCTCGACGAAGCCGGAATATTCCAGCGATTCGAGATTGGCCTCGCGGATCAGGCGGCCGGCATCCTTGACCTCCTCCTGCCCCTTGATTTCTTCGACGCCTACATTGAGCAGGCCGACGGTCGGGCGCTCGATCTCGAAAAGCGCGCGTGCCATTGCACCGCCCATCAGGGCAAAATCAAGCAGCTGCTGCGCATCCGCGCCAATGGTGGCGCCGACATCGAGCACGATGCTTTCGCCGCGCAGCGTCGGCCAGATTGCGGCGATCGCCGGACGTTCGATATTGGCCATGGTGCGCAAGCAGAATTTCGCCATTGCCATCAGCGCCCCGGTATTGCCGGCAGACACCACGACGTCGGCGGCCCCCACTTTCACCGCTTCGATGGAACGCCACATGCTGGACACGTAGCGGCCGCGGCGCAGCGCCTGGCTCGGCTTCTCGTCCATGCTGATGGCAACATCGCATTCGTGAAAGGCAGATCTTTCCCGAAGCTTCGGATATTTGGCAAGGATCGCCTCGCAGCGATCCTTTTGTCCATACATGAGGAAAGTGATGTCGGGATGCCTATCCAGCGCCTTGGCCGCGCCGGGAACAACAACCTCAGGGCCGAAGTCGCCACCCATTAGGTCAAGAGAAATTCTGATCACGCGTCCCTAGTCCTTTTTGTCCGCCGGGCCTGGCGAATTTGGCGTCAAAATACCGTTTTCTCCCTCGGTTACAACTGAATTGTGCTCAGTTGCCATCGGAGTCTATTCCTTTTTCCAGTCTTTCAGAACGGCGAATGGGGAAGGTTTCCTGTCATTTTCGCCGGCGTCTTCGATGTGCCCTTCGAACTCGACATCGGGCTTGCGCGGATAAGGGTCGATGGCAAGCGCCGCGAACTCCGCAACGACCGCACCGGCATCGATCGTGTCGCCTGCGAACGTGTCGGGAAGGTCCGGTCCATCGGGATCGAGCACCATTTCACCCGCAGCCACCGAGGGCGCGCGCGCCAGCTTGGAATCCTCCGGTACGAAAATATGCTCGAAATTCTCGTCGATGTCAGATTCGACCGGATCAAGCGTGACGACGCATGCCTGGACGAGCTTTGCCCTCACATTGCCCTTGATCCGCACGCCGTCGCGCTTCCAGCGCGAAATCTTCAGATCCGCTTCGAGCTTTTCCACGGAAAGGACATCCCAAAGCGCCGCCAAGCCCGCAAGTTCGCGATCATCCGCCTCGACATGCACATCCACCGGATTGGCGGAGATATGGCCAACCTTCACCGGATAAGAAAACGGCGTTTCATCGGAGTTGTGTGTTTTCATTTTTTGCCCCTTAACCTACCTTTTGGCCGAGCTTGCCTGGCTGCGGCAGCGTCGCCGAGCCCGTGGCGATATCGGCCTCCGTCACGGCGGCCAAATGCGCCTCGGCGTCCATCATCCAGTCGGCCAGCGCCGCCATCGAGGCTCCCTCGTCCGTCTTCGGATAGATGTTGCGACGAAGTGCTGCGGCAAGTGCAGCACGATCATTGCCGTCCATGGCCGTCGCATAACTTTCGAGCCGCCCGTAAAACATGCCGGCGAGTTTCTTCATGCGCTTCGGCACGCTGTTGTCACCAATTCCAAGCTCGCGGATCGAATAGTCGATATCCTCGAAAAACGCATCGACGATTTCCTGTGCAAGCTCCTGGCCGCTGGTCGCGGACGATCGCGCCCGCCGGAAAAAAAGGATCATGACAACCGAAAGCAATTCGAAGCGCCCCATCACCGTATCCGGCACGTTGTAGCCGGTATAGAAAACCGGCTCGCGCGCCATCGATGTCAGGGCCTCATATTGCCTGACGACGATGATCTGATTGTGATTTCTTTTGCGGAATAGCCCAAAAATCATGAAAATTCCCGGAATTGGCTCCTTCAGAGCGCCCCGTTTTTGCTTGGCCTTGTTGCATCCACGCCAAAGCTGGTTTACCGAAGCAGGCGCGAATTGCAATGCCGTTTGTGCCCGCTTCAAGGCTCCCGCCCTTACCTTCATCACCCTGTGGATGTCGGTGAAGAAGAGTGACGAACAACACCATTGTAGCTTTTTCCATCGCGGAAAGGCCACAATGATGTGCGCAGCAAGATCATACCGGCCGCTCGGCCATCGGATTGATTCATTAGGGGAGATGAGATGTCGTTGACCAGACGGTATTTCAAGTCTGACATTACTTTCAGCAGCAGTGCCGCCATCGCCCTGGTGATTGCGACCGTAGGACTTACGGCTTGCCAGACCGGCGAGGTCATGAACAACGGCTACATCTTCGATCAGCAGTCGCTCGCCCTTGCGCCTGTCGGCTCGAGCCGCGAGCAGGTGCTGCTGTCGCTCGGTACGCCCTCAACCACAGCGACCTTCGACGGCGAGGTTTTCTACTACATCTCCCAGAAGCGCACGCGCGCCGCCGCCTTCATGAAACCGAAGCTGGTCGACCAGAACATCCTGGCGATCTATTTCGACAAGGACGGTATCGTGAAGCAGGAAGCCAACTATACGCTGAAGGACGGCAGGGTCTTCGACATGATCAGCCGTACGACGCCGACCGGCGGCCGCGATATCACCTTCCTGCAGCAGATCCTGCAGGGCGGCGGCCAGGGCGTGAACGGCGCGAGGAACTTCCTCAACAACCTCAACCCGGGCCAATAGGCCGGGAAGATGCTCCAACGAAAAACCCGCGAGGCATAGCGCCTCGCGGGTTTTCTTTATGCGTTCGGTTTTCTTCGGCTAGAGCGGATGATTTTAGGTCGAACCGACCTAAAATCCGAATCCGCTCCACACTTTTCGGCATCACGCTCTATCCGGCAAGGACGGCCAGCAGCAGCAATGCAACGATATTGGTGATCTTGATCGCCGGATTGACAGCCGGGCCGGCCGTATCCTTATAGGGATCGCCGACGGTATCGCCCGTCACCGACGCCTTATGCGCCTCCGAGCCCTTCAGATGGCGCGTGCCGTCCTTATCGACGAAGCCATCCTCGAAGCTCTTCTTGGCGTTGTCCCAGGCACCGCCGCCTGACGTCATGGAAATGGCGACGAACAGGCCATTGATGATGACGCCGAGCAGCGACGCGCCGAGTGCGGCGAAGGCCGAAGCCTTGGAGCCGGAGATCAGAAGCACGCCGAAATAGACGACGATCGGTGCCAGCACCGGCAGCAGCGACGGAATGATCATCTCGCGGATGGCCGCCTTGGTCAGAAGGTCGACGGCGCGGCCGTAATCGGGGCGTTCGGTGCCCTGCATGATGCCTGGTTTCTCGCGAAACTGCCTGCGCACTTCCTCCACGATCGAACCGGCAGCCCGGCCGACGGCCGTCATGGCGATGCCGCCGAAGAGATAGGGAATCATGCCGCCGAACAGCAACCCGGCAACGACGTAAGGGTTGGAGAGATCGAAGGAGATCGCGCCCACATTGGCGAAATAGGGGAATTGATCGCCATGGGAGGCAAAATATTTCAAGTCGTTCGAATAGGCGGCAAACAGCACCAGCGCGCCGAGACCGGCCGAACCGATGGCATAGCCTTTCGTCACCGCCTTGGTGGTATTGCCGACGGCGTCCAGCGCATCGGTCGACTTGCGCACTTCCGGCGGAAGATGCGACATTTCAGCAATGCCGCCGGCATTGTCGGTCACCGGGCCGAAGGCATCGAGCGCTACGATCATGCCGGCAAGCCCAAGCATGGCCGTCACGGCGATACCCGTGCCGAACAGGCCGCCGAGCTGATAGGTGGCAAGAATGCCGCCGACGATGACGAGCGCCGGCAGTGCCGTCGATTCAAGCGAGACGGCCAAGCCCTGGATGACGTTGGTGCCGTGGCCAGTGACAGACGCCTGAGCGATGGAATTGACCGGCCGCTTGTTGGTGCCGGTGTAGTATTCGGTGATGACGACGATCAGCGCCGTGACGATCAGCCCGACGATGCCGCAGAGGAACAGCTTCGTTCCGGTGATATCGAAACCTGCGACAGTGCCGATCGAACCCCAGCCGATGGTCAGCGACGTGGCGACCGCGAGACCGACGATCGACAGGAGACCCGTGGCGATCAGCCCCTTGTAGAGCGCGCCCATGATCGAACCGTTGACGCCGAGCTTGACGAAGAAGGTGCCGATGATCGAGGTAATGATGCAGGTGCCGCAGATCGCCAACGGATAGATCATGGCGGAGTCAAGCATCGGCGTGCCGGCGAAGAAGATCGCGGCGAGAACCATAGTGGCGACCACAGAGACCGCATAGGTTTCGAACAGGTCGGCCGCCATGCCGGCGCAATCGCCGACATTGTCGCCGACGTTGTCAGCAATGGTCGCGGGGTTGCGCGGATCGTCCTCGGGGATACCCGCTTCTACCTTGCCGACGAGATCGCCGCCGACATCTGCGCCCTTGGTGAAGATGCCGCCGCCAAGACGGGCGAAGATCGAAATCAGCGACGCGCCGAACCCGAGCGATACCAGAGCGTCGATGACATCGCGCGAGCCCGGCTCATGACCGAGAATATCGGTCAGCACATAGAAGTAGATGGAGACGCCGAGCAATGCGAGGCCGGCAACCAGCATGCCGGTGATGGCGCCCGACTTGAAGGCGATATCGAGACCGGCCGCCAGGCTATGCGACGAGGCCTGAGCCGTGCGGACGTTGGCGCGCACGGAGACGTGCATGCCGATGAAGCCGGCAGCGCCCGAGAGAATCGCGCCGATCAGGAAACCGAAAGCGGCTTCGGCAGACAATAGAAGCCAGGCTGCAATGAAAACAATGACACCGACAATTGCGATGGTTCTATATTGACGCGCCAGATAGGCCTGGGCGCCTTCCCGAATATAACCCGCAATCTCCTGCATGCGCGCATTGCCCTGATCGGCAGCAAGCACCGACCGGGTCGTCCAGATGGCGTAAACCACCGAGAGCAGCCCGCACGCTATAACACCTAAAAGAATTGACATTTCGCTTTTTCCCTCCAAAAAAGCCGGCGGTTCACTCCTCGCCCGGCCGCCCGCGACAACCGTGACCGCCCTCCTCCAAGACGACCGACAGATGTGCAATGCGAGATTGCTGTTGGGAAAACGTCGCGTCAAGACCGCCCGCGGGTAAAACACCCGCTGGAGGTTCAAAAGAATATCCGTAACTGAAATCAGGCGCGAACGAAGGAAACGAAAGTGCAAACCGCAGCGGTCAGCGCCTCCAAGGAAGCCTATT
The DNA here is from genome assembly GCF_012275435.1 of Rhizobium sp. SG741. NCBI lineage: Bacteria > Pseudomonadati > Pseudomonadota > Alphaproteobacteria > Hyphomicrobiales > Rhizobiaceae > Rhizobium > Rhizobium sp. SG741. The sequence goes on along the minus strand of NZ_JAAZQP010000008.1, from coordinate 157,480 downwards.
TCTTGGCTTCGCCGCGAACCTGCTTGGCGATTCGGTCGAGCACGGCGTTGACGAGTTTCGGCTCGTCCTCTTCGAAGAAGGCGTGGGCGATCTCGACATATTCGGTGACGATGACCGGAACCGGCACGTCCTTGCGGTCGAGAAGCTCGAATGTGCCGGCGCGCAGGATGGCGCGCACGGTGCTGTCGAGACGCGACAGCGCCCAGTCGTCCTGAAGGGCGGAGCCGATCAGCGGATCGAGCCGGGTCTGCTCGCGCACGACACCTGATACGATGGAGCGAAACCAGGATGCGTCGGCCTTCAGGTAGGTCTCGCCATCCAGCTCCTGTCCGAGACGGTGTGCCTCGTATTCGGCCACCACCTCCAGCACGCCGGTTCCGCCGATATCCATCTGATAGAGCGCCTGAACGGCGGCAAGGCGAGCCGCCCCCCGCTGGTTCGCGGGCTTTGCCGGTCGCTCGTTATCCTGATTGCTCATGAACTTATGCACCCAACTTTTGTCTCAGCGCGATCATCGTCAGCGCCGCGCGGGCGGCAAAGCCGCCCTTGTCCTTTTCCGAGCGGCGCGCGCGCACCCAGGCCTGATCGTCATTCTCGACGGTCAGGATGCCATTGCCGATCGCAAGCGATTCACTGACGGCCAGATCCATCAGCGCGCGCGAGGATTCGTTGGCAACGATGTCGAAATGATAGGTTTCGCCGCGAATGACCATGCCGAGAGCGACATAGCCGTCATATTGCGTGCCATCATTGTCCGCACCGTCGAGAGCCATGGCGATCGCAGCCGGAATTTCCAGCGCGCCCGGCACGGTGACGACATCATAGGTCGCGCCAGCCTCTTCGAGGGCGGTCTTGGCGCCGTCGAGCAGGGCATCGGCCATATCGTCGTAGAAGCGGGCTTCGACGATGAGGATATGGGCATTGGGAGAGCTGGACATATATCACCTGCGAATTGAGAGGGGGCGGCACCTTGCTAGGCCGGGTCAAACCACGGCGGGCCTCGCTTGGCAAGTGTTTTTCAATGGCCGCCGCCGATTCTAGCCCTATTTGGGGGCCATCGGAACAGCCATGGAAATTGTGGCTTCCGCGCACCCAACTGCTTCGATAATAATTCCGGACCTGGGAAGGGTGAGGCTCATGACGAAAAAATCCAGACCCGCCGTCAATGTCGGCGAACTTCAGTTGGATCATTGGCAACAGGGGAGCTTCTTCGCCGGCAGCGACACCTCCTTCGGTGCGTTGCTCGGCCTGAAAGACATCGGCATCAGCTACAACGAAGTGCCCCCCGGCAAATCGGGCTGTCCATTTCACAATCATCATGTCGAAGAGGAACTCTTCGTCATTCTCGACGGCGAAGGCGACTATCGCTTCGGCGATCAGCGCATCCCCGTCAGCAAAGGCGATGTGCTGGGCGCTCCGACCGGCGGCCCGGAGACTGCGCATCAATTGATCAATACCGGCCCCGCGGTGCTGATCTATCTCGCGATTTCGACCAAGGCGCAGACGGAAATCGTCGAATATCCGGACTCGGGCAAGTTCCTAGCGAAAACCTATCGGGGCGGCGAAGCGGCATTCCGGGTCATCGGCCGCGCCGCCAGCGTCGACGTGGACTACTGGGATGGCGAGCCCGGCGCATCGAACGACTGATCACACCCACGGAAATACATACCTGATAGCAAAGACATCATAACTACATGACCATGATTCCGACATTGACGACTGAACGACTTCTGCTCCGCGGCCACAGGCTGGACGATTTCGACGAATTCACAGCCATCTGGAAACAAAAGGACCTTGTCCGCTTTATCGGCGGTGAGTCGCCCACGCGCGAGCAGGTTTGGGCGCGCCTGCTGCGCTATGCCGGCATGTGGCATCATCTCGGCTTCGGCTTCTTTGCCGTGGAGGAGCGTGAAAGCGGCAGGCTCATCGGCGAGGTCGGCTTTCTCGATCTGCATCGCGATATGAGCCCGACGACGGAAGGCACGCTCGAAGCGGGCTGGAGCATCACGCCGCCGATGCAGGGCAAGGGCTATGCCACGGAAGCCGTGAGCGCGGCGATTGCATGGGCGGACAAACAGTTCGCAGGCCGGCGCATGACTTGCATCGTCGACCTGGAAAATGCGCCGTCCCTGCGCATCGCGGAAAAGGTCGGCTTCCGCCGGATCGGCGAAGTGAACTACAAGGACAAGCTCAACGCCATGTTCGAGCGATAGATGCGAAACCGATCGCCACTCCAGAAAGTGTAACGAAGATGGCTTCGCAGGAGCTCCTTTCGATCGAGGCCTACGACGCGGCTTTGTCGTCGTGGCTGCGCATCAGGTGGAGAAGTGCGGGCAGACGCTGGCGAACTTCTTTATGGAAAAGACATTGGCGCAAAACGACTGACTGGCGCGTCGGCCGATCGGTTGATGCCGACTGTGTCCGCAGTCCAGTGAGAGGTGCTCGTGGGCACCCCTACTCCGCTACTGCGTGACGTTCACCCTTCACGAGCGACCGGAAATTCAGCCAGCCGAGCGGCATAGCGCGCCATGGTATCGACTTCGAAATTGACGAAATCCCCCGCCTTGCGCTCGCCCCAGGTGGTGACTTCCAAGGTGTGGCGGATCAGCAGCACGTCGAAGTCGGTGCCGTCGACGGCGTTGACCGTGAGCGACGTGCCGTCGAGCGCAATAGACCCCTTGGGCGCGACGAACTTGGCAAGATGCGCCGGCGCGCGCAGGCGATAGCGGGTCGCATCGCCTTCCGCCGTCACGGAGAGAATTTCCGCCTTGCCGTCGACATGGCCGGAAACGATGTGGCCGCCGAGTTCGTCGCCGATCTTCAGCGAGCGCTCGAGATTGATCTTGGCTCCGGCTTCCCAGGTGCCGATGGTGGTCAGCCGCAGGGCTTCCTCCCAGGCTTCTACCTCGAACCAGCGTCCATTGCTGCCCTCCTGCGGCAATCCGGTGACCGTCAGGCAGACGCCGGCATGGGAAATCGAGGCGCCCATGTCGATCGTGGTCGGATCGTATTTGGTAGCAACGCGCAGCTTGATGCCTTCCTTGAGCGGAGAAACGGATTCGACCGTGCCGACATCGGTGACAATTCCGGTAAACATCAAAAACCTCTTTCGTATTCGTCGCAGCGATCGTCGCCGAACTGGCTCTCGCTGATATGCATGAAACTGGGTGGGATATTGGATTTGACGATAGGCGATTCAATACCGCCTTCGCCGATATCGGCCGGCCCCTGGAACAGCAGGATGCGGTCGACCAGATCAGCATCGAGGAAACGTCGCGCAGTCTTCGCGCCACCCTCGACCAGCAGGGAGGAAATCCCCCGCGTGCCCAAGGCTTCCAGCAACTCTCCCGGCTCGCCCGAATTAGACTGCAACACCTCGACGCCGGCGGCATCGAGAGCGGCACGGCGGCCTAAAAAGGCGCTGTCGGTATTCTCGTCGAAGGGTGGCGGATGGCCGGCAACGGCGATGACCGGATATTGCCGCGCCGTCCTCACCAACTTGCTGCCGAGCGGAAGCTGAAGGTCTTCATCGATGACGACGCGCAACGGCGAGCGGTCCTCAAGGCCGGGAAGCCGACAGGTCAATTCCGGATCGTCCGCTATCGCCGTGCCGATGCCGACGAGAATGGCGTCGCTTTCGGCACGCAGCATCTGCACCTGGGCGCGAGCGATATCGCCGGTGATGCGCACCTGCCCCTCGCCTGTCCTGCCGATCATTCCATCGGCGGAAATAGCAAGCTTCAGAGTTACATAGGGCCTGTTTCTCGTCTGGCGCATGAGGTATCCTGCCAGAGACCGCCTGCCCTCTTCCTCCAGAATGCCTGTATCGACTTCAATGCCGGCGTCGCGCAGCATCTTGATGCCGCGCCCGGAAACGCGCTGATCAGGATCCGTGACGCTGATCACGACGCGCGCGACGCCATAGGCGATCAGAGCCTCGGCGCAGGGTGGCGTCTTGCCATAATGCGAGCAGGGTTCGAGCGTCACATAGGCCGTGGCGCCCCTCGCCGCCTCGCCCGCCTCGGCCAGAGCCTGGGGCTCCGCATGGGGGCGGCCACCGACGGCCGTGACGCCACGGCCAATGACCACGCCGTCTTTGACGACAAGGCAGCCGACGGATGGGTTGGTGGAGGTCAGCCCGAGATGCGTGCGCGACAGGCGGATTGCCGCAGCCATGAAACGCTCGTCCTCGGACCGCTGCGTCATGTCAAGGATCCAGCGGATCGCGGGCGATCTTGGCGTTGATCTCGTTGATCACATGCTCGAAATCCTCGGCGTGCGAAAAATCGCGATAGACAGAGGCATAGCGCACGAAGGCGACGTCATCGAGGGTCTTCAGCGCCTCCAGCACCTGAAGGCCGATCTGTTCCGAGCTGATTTCCGTCTCACCGGAGCTTTCGAGGCGGCGAACGATGCCGGAAACGGCGCGTTCGATACGGTCACGGTCGACCGGACGCTTGCGCAGGGCGATCTCGAAGGACCGCACCAGCTTGTCGCGATCGAAGAGCACCTTGCGGCCGGTCTTCTTGATGACCATCAGCTCGCGGAGCTGCACGCGCTCGAACGTGGTGAAACGGCCGCCGCAATCGGGACAGATCCGCCGCCGGCGGATGGAGGTATTATCCTCCGCCGGGCGCGAATCCTTGACCTGGGTATCTTCCGTACCGCAATAGGGGCAGCGCATCCGCCCTCCTCAGCCCATATAGCCGTACATGGGGAAGCGGTCCGTGAGCTTGACCACCTTCTCGCGCACGGCGGCCTCGACGGCAGCATTGCCTTCATCCGAATTGGCAACCTTCAGTCCGTCGAGCACTTCGATGATCAGATTGCCGATTTCGCGGAATTCGGCTTCCTTGAAACCGCGCGTCGTGCCGGCCGGGGTGCCGAGACGGACGCCGGAGGTGACGAAAGGCTTTTCCGGATCGAATGGAATGCCGTTCTTGTTGCAGGTGACGTAAGCACGGCCAAGAGCGGCCTCGGCGCGCTTGCCGGTGGCATTCTTCTTGCGCAGGTCGACCAGCATCAGATGGTTGTCGGTGCCGCCGGAGACGACGTCGACGCCGCCGGAGATCAGCGTTTCGGCCAGCGCCTTGGCGTTCTTGACGATCTGCGCGGCATAATCCTGGAATTCCGGCTGCAGCGCTTCGCCGAGCGCCACGGCCTTGGCGGCGATGACATGCATCAGCGGGCCACCCTGCAGGCCGGGGAAGACGGCCGAATTGAACTTCTTGGCCAGATCCTCGTCATTGGTGAGGATCATGCCGCCGCGCGGGCCGCGAAGCGACTTGTGGGTCGTGGTCGTCGCAACGTGGCAATGCGGGAATGGCGACGGATGCTGGCCACCGGCAACGAGACCGGCGATATGGGCCATGTCGACCATCAGGTAGGCGCCGACGCTGTCGGCGATCTCGCGGAAGCGCTTCCAGTCCCAGATGCGGGAATAGGCGGTGCCGCCGGCGATGATCAGCTTTGGCCTGGTTTCCTCGGCCTTGCGTTGAACCGCTTCCATGTCGAGCAGGTTATCGCCTTCGCGCACGCCGTAGGAAACGACGTTGAACCACTTGCCGGACATGTTGACCGGCGAACCATGCGTCAGATGACCGCCCGAATTGAGGTCGAGACCCATGAAGGTGTCGCCGGGCTGCAGCAGCGCCAGGAACACGGCCTGGTTCATCTGCGAGCCGGAATTCGGCTGGACGTTGGCGAAGTTGACGCCGAACAGCTTCTTGGCGCGCTCGATGGCAAGCTCTTCGGCGATATCGACGAACTGGCAGCCGCCATAATAGCGCTTGCCCGGATAGCCTTCGGCATATTTGTTCGTCATGATCGAGCCCTGCGCTTCCAGCACGGCGCGGGAAACGATGTTTTCCGAGGCGATCAGTTCGATCTCATGCCGCTGGCGACCCAATTCCTTGCCGATCGCGCCAAAGATTTCCGGATCGGTATCGGCAAGCGAACGATTGAAGAAAGGTTCGGTGAACGGATTGGTCATCGTGAAAGCTCCTGAACGGGCCGGAACGGCAATGCAATTGGTATTAGCGTCAGGGTCGCGCGAGGGCAATACGATCAGCGACATTTGCTGGGCATTCTACGCTGAGGGGTGCCAGCCAATGAAAAAGCCGCATCCAAGGACGCGGCTTCGATCTCAATTGCGGTTGGAAGCCGATTATTGAACCGGCTGCTCCATGCCCTGGGTCGTTTCGAGCGCGAGCTCGGAATTGCCGTCGAGATTATAGATATCGTCGCGGAACTGGACGATACCGTCGGCAGCGCTCCACGCGGAGATATAGACGAAATAAACCGGCACTTCCGTCGCAAGCGTAATCGGCGTGTTGACGCGGGTGGAGATGACCTGCTCGATGTGCTGGCGCGGCCAGCCCGGCGTTTCGGTCAGCAGCCAGGTCGCCAGGTCGCGCACGTTCTGAACGCGCACACAGCCCGAGCTATCGAAACGCATCAGCTTGTTGAACAGGCCCTGCTCCGGCGTGTCGTGCATATATTCGTTGTTGGGGTTATGGAAGTTGATCTTCGTGGACGCCATGGCGTTGGTCTTGCCCGGGTCCTGACGGAACATCAGGTCCGGAGCCTTGTCCGAATTCCAGTCGATCGTCTCAGGCGCAACTTCCTGGCCCTTGCCGTCGAGAAGGCGGATATTGCTCCTCGTCAGGTAGGTCGGATCCTTCCGCATCAGCGGCATGATGTCCTTGATGATGATGGAGCGCGGCGCCGTCCAATAGGGGTTGAGGATGACCTCGTAGATCTTTGAATTGATGATGTGCGTCGGGCGCGATTCCCGGCCGACGATCGCTTCGTGACGCAGCGCCACCTGGCCATCCTGCACGGCTTCGACACGGGTTGCCGGGATGTTGACCATGACATGACGGCGACCGAGATCGGACGGGAACGTCTGGAGGCGAACGAGGTTGGTATTCAGCTGCTGCAGGCGGACATTGGCCGAGATGTTCATCGCCTTCAGCGTGAAATCGCCGAGGACGCCATCCGGCGGAAGACCGTGGCGGGCCTGGAAACGCTTGACGGCGCCGTCAACGTAGGAATCGAAGGATGAGGAAATACCCGCCTCGCGCGGCAAGTCTCCCGTGACCATGAGATGCTGGCGCAGCGACTGCACGGCGGGATCGGTGACGCCGAGCTGCATGGACTGCTGGCTCGTCGGATTGATCTGCGGCCAGCCGCCATTGGCAACGATGCTCTGATACCGGGCAATCGCCTGCTGGATGTTCGGTACGGAATCAGGGCCGAGGATTGGCGTGTTCGACTGGACGGCGGCTGCCGTGCGTGCCGCGGCCTTGGCGTCGAACTGGTCGTCCCAATTGCCGCGAGAACGGTCGTTGATCAGCGCCTCCAGCGGAGTCGCGTTTTGCGCAAGGGCCGGCGCAGCCAATGCGGCAGCGCCAAAAGTTACGGCCGACCGCAGGAAAGAGCGGCGCGAAAAGGGTTCAATTCCGTTTTTCTTCGACATATCCCAACCGTTCAGCGCTGCGATCCGATTATGCGCAGCCTAGAGAGGAAGCAGTAAATAGCGCGGCTTGCGCCAAGTAACGCAGCTCAGTATCGATCCGTTCCCGTAAAGCACCATCAAAAACTTCGACACGAACTATCACAATGTTGCGAAGCGAAGGCACAGGAAGATCGAGATTTGAGAACGCCGCTTGCCGTCGGTTTCCGCTGTCATAGCAATATGGCCAATTCGTGTCGCCCGGCATGAAACTTGCCTTGCCGTGCTGCCGCGACAGAAGAGTCATATTGCAATTGCTAAAATACCACAGTTATCCGCGGTTCATAACCTGTCCTGACCTGCCGTCAATGGTACAACCGCTTTGCACGGCACATGTAACAGAAGCTGAAGAGCGGTCGTGGCAAAAAGCGCACAATTAGGGGCCCACGACGCGTTCAAGCCGGACACGCAGGGAACGTGTCCAGCTTGTTTTACTGGAAGGTCTTACGGTTGATCCGTCGCCGTTACTTACAGGCGGTACATGATCGAGTCGTTCCAGAAGCGGTCGAGGCGCTGCAGGAGCTTGTTCATCTGGGTGAATTCGTCGGTGCCGATGCCGCCGACCTTGTCGATCGAGCCGATATGGCGCTCATAGAGCTTCGCAACGGTTTCGGCGATGTCCTGGCCCGTTTCCGTCAGGCTGATGCGGACCGAGCGACGGTCGATGCGCGAGCGCTGATGGTTGATGAAGCCGAGATCGACCAGCTTCTTGACGTTGTAGGAAACGTTGGAGCCGAGGTAGAAACCGCGCGAGCGCAGTTCGCCGGCCGTCAGTTCGGAATTGCCGATGTTGAAGAGGAGCAGCGCCTGGACGGCATTGACGTCGTCGCGACCCTGGCGGTCGAACTCGTCCTTGATCACATCGAGGAGACGACGGTGAAGGCGCTCCACCAGGTGAAGGGATTCCATGTACAGGCCCCGGATGTCATCAACCTGCTGATCCCGAGCATTCGAAACTGCCTGCGGCTTGATTTTCGTGTTCATCATGACTTGGCCTCACTCTGTTTTGTTTGGCGGTGTCGTTTTCTTCCCGCCTTGAGTGAGACCCTATCGAATACACATAAAATTCTACTTAAACTGCAGGCTTAACAGCATCTTACCGCGAAGTCTTGGTGTCTCAAGGTAAATCAACCATTACCTGCTGCTGCCGGCGACGCCGCTTCTCCTGCCACAAAAGGATGCGGAACAGGCAATAAAGCACGGCCACGCAGGCATGCAAGATCATGATCAGCGGATTGGATCCGAATATCTCCGGCCAGACGCCGTACATCAATCCCTGGCCGCCCGCGGCCAGCACCCAGATGACCGGACCCCAGGATACCGTCAGCCACAATCCGAGTGCCGCAACGGGGAAGACGACGGCAAGCCCGGCGCTGGCGACCTTCCACGGCAGATCGAGCAGATCGAAGCGCGCATGGCCACCAAGCGAATAGCCGACCAGCATCGCCCAATATTGCAGGCCGAGCCAGAAGCACGCGATCGCAATCAGCCGCAGGAACAGCACGAACAGAATGTCCGTCAGCGAATTCTTGGGTACGGTCGAAGAATCAGGTTCCATGCGCGAATAATACGTAGGAGGCATTCGCCTCGCCAGAGAGATCTTGGCTGCGGCCTTTCGCCGGGTTTTGAATCCTGGGGACAGCGTGATAGGTACGCTGCCTATACAATAAGGCCATAGATAGACGAAGAAGGACGGCGGCACCATGGAGAACAAGACGCACCTCGTTGATGAGATTACCGGGCATCGGCGCATGCGGCGCAACCGCAAGGCCGACTGGACCCGCCGCCTGGTGCAGGAAAACAGGCTCGCCGTCGACGATCTGATCTGGCCGATCTTTCTCATCCCCGGCACCGGCATCGTGGAGCCGATCCCCGCCATGCCAGGCGTCAATCGCATGACTGTGGACAAGGCGGTGGAAGCGGCGAAGGAGGCGGCCGACCTCGGCATTCCAGCGCTCGCCACCTTCCCGAACATCGAGATGGAACTGCGCGACGAAACAGGCTCGAACAGCCTCGAGAAGAACAATCTCATCAATCTTGCCAGCGCGGCGATCAAGAAGGCGGTGCCGAACATCGGCGTCATCACCGATGTCGCCCTCGACCCCTTCACCAGCCACGGCCATGACGGCATCCTGCGCGGCAACGAGATCGTCAACGACGAGACGGTCGAGCAGGTCGCGCGCGCGGCCGTCTATCAGGCGGATGCCGGCGCCGACATCATCGCGCCTTCGGAGATGATGGACGGGCGCATCGGCGCGATCCGCCAGGCTCTTGACGCCGCCGGCCATCAGAGCGTCGGCATCATGAGCTATGCGACAAAGTTCACCTCGGCCTTCTACGGCCCCTACCGCGAGGCGATCTCGACTGGCGGCCTGCTGAAGGGCGACAAGAAGACCTATTATATCGACCCGGCAAACGGCACCGAAGCCGTGCGGGACGCAGCACTCGACGTCGAGGAAGGCGCCGACATGCTGATGGTCAAGCCGGGCCTGCCCTATCTCGACATCTGTTGGCGGCTGAAGGAGGCATTCGGCCTTCCGACCTTCGCCTATCAGGTCTCCGGCGAATACGCGATGATCAAGGCGGCCGCCGCCAACGGCTGGATCGACGGTGACAAGGTGATGCTGGAAACCCTGCTCGCCTTCAAGCGCGCAGGCTGCGACGGCATCCTCACCTATTTCGCAATGGATGTGGCGAGGCATCTGGCAAAGAAATAGTTTCCAGCCATACGCCTGCCGCATGCTTATTGTATTTGCCGGACCTCATACCATATGTTCGGCAAATGTTTCTCTACTGCGCCGCGCGTCCTGGCGGACGCGCAAAGGTCGCGGTAGATTCTTTAATCTGCGCATAAGCCTTTCCTTAAATCTGGACGATCGAAGGAGTTATGCGCGAAGGAGGAAAAGTGATGAGCCTGAACCCTAGCCCGCTTTATGCAGCACCGGACGACTGGCGCGCTTATAGTGGCGTGCTGAGCCGGCGCATCTTCGCCTTCATCGTCGACTATGTCATCGTCGCTCTGCTCTGCATCCCGGCGGCCGTGGTGCTGTTCTTCGTGTCGATCCTGACGTTTGGGCTCGGCTTCTTCCTTTATCCGGCGCTCTTCATCATCGTTGCCGGCCTCTATTTCGGCTGGACGCTTGGTGGGCCTTATCAGGCTTCGCTCGGCATGCGCGCGATGGGCCTGACGATGGTGCGCGTCGATGGCCGGCGGATGGATTTCCTGACCGCGATCGTCCATCTGGCGCTGTTCTGGATACTCAATTCCGTCCTGACGCCGCTTATTCTGCTGGCGGGCCTCTTCACCGATCGCAGCCGCCTGGTGCATGACCTGTTGCTCGGCACGGTCATCGCCCGTACGGCATAAAACGGGGCGCCAGCCGCAACATAGGATTCGATCCCTGCGGAGCCTGTTGGCCCGCAGAAACACGCTTTTACGCATGGTCAATTAGGAAACTGTGTTCTTTACCAAAGGACGTAGTTGACGTTTTCTAAACTTGGGCCATGCTTGTAAAAAACCGGTGCCGGTAAAAGGGGCAATCAACGGCAGATGAATACGCAGTCGACGCCATCTCCGCAGTTTTACCTGACGGCACCCGCTGCCTGTCCGTATTTGCCGCACGAGATGGAACGCAAGGTCTTCACACACCTTGTCGGCCCGCGCGCTGCCGAGATGAACGATATTCTGACCCAAGGCGGCTTCCGCCGTTCCCAGAACATCGCCTATCGCCCCGCCTGCGAAGCCTGCCGAGCCTGCATATCGGTGCGCATTCTCGCCCAGGAATTCGAAGCAAGCCGCTCGATGAAGCGGGTGCTGTCCACGAATAGCGATGTCATCGCCACCGAATTTCCGGCACAGCCCTCGAGCGAGCAATATTCCCTCTTCCGCCGTTATCTCGACTATCGCCATCAGCAGGGCGGCATGTCCGACATGACCGTGCTGGACTATGCCATCATGGTCGAGGACACGCACGTCAACACCCGCATCATCGAATATCGCCGGCGCGAAGAAGGCTCGGGCCTGGAGCAACGCCCGAAAGGCGAGCTATTGGCGGCGGCGTTGACCGACGTGATGAGCGACGGGCTGTCGATGGTCTATTCCTACTTCAATCCCGATCACGACCAGCGGTCGCTCGGGACCTTCATGATCCTCGATCATATCAAGCGGGCCAGGGCGCTCGGGCTGCCGCATGTCTATCTCGGCTATTGGGTCAAGGGCTCCCGCAAGATGGACTACAAGACACGTTTCCAACCTCAGGAACATCTGACGCCGCGCGGCTGGGAGCGTTTCGATCCTGCCACGAACGCCGACGACGGCAGCATCCGCTGAATGTTCTCCAATCTCTCCGATCACAGGAAGGGCCTGTTGCTGACCACGTTCGGCGGTTTGGCCTTGTCGATGGACATACCGTTGATCCGCCTTTCCAGTGGTGACGTGTGGTCGGTGCTGTCAGCACGCAGCCTGGCAACGATCGTCGTGGCACTGACCGTCCTTGTGATCATCCGACGCGTTACCGGCTCGTTGCGAAGTGTGCTGCCGGGCTGGCTCGGGCTTCCCGTCGGCCTCTTCTACGGCCTGACGACCATCACCTTTCTTCTCGCCGTCTATTACACGACGGCGGCGAATGTCGTGTTCATCATCGCGCTCAATCCGATGTTCACGGCGCTTCTTTCGTGGATCTTCCTCAAGGAGCGCCCGGCCCTTTCGACTTTCGTCACCATGGCCGTCATGCTCCTGGGCGTCGGCCTGATCGTCGGAGACGGCATGGAGGGCGGTCATCTGCTGGGCGATGCGCTTTCCGTGCTGGCGTCTTTCTCCATCGCCTGCGCCATTACCATCGGCCGCGCCTCGCGGCGCGATATGGGCTTCGCATCGCTGCTATCGGCTATCATTCCGGCCGCAGCCGGGCTTTATCATCTCGTTCCCTCAGGCTTTTCCATCGACCAACCCGGCTGGATTCTTCTCGACGGCGCAGTGCTGATGCCCCTCTCCTTCTGGTGCCTTGCGACAGGCACGCGCTTTCTTTCAGCGCCGGAAGTAGCGATGTTCTATCTGCTGGAAACGATCCTGGCGCCGATCTGGGTCTGGCTGATCTTTGCCGAAGCGCCGACCAACATGGCTCTGGCCGGCGGGGCCATACTGATCCTCGCACTCGGCGCCCATTCGCTTTGGCAGGCGCGGGTCAGGACCCGAGCGGCGATCGCCGGATGATGCGCTCAGGTTGATATCCCCGCTCGCTCCTCACCTCTACAGTTTCGTCTTTGTGGTGGCCGCCGGAGAGATTGATGAAGAAGGCGCGACGCGTTTCCTACGTGACGTCTGCATCCCCTATACCGATTGATCCCTGACGCACCACCCGGCCCTTCGCTAGGGCTCAAGGCGTTCGTCGCTGCAATCGACCCACCGGGTCGATTGCTCGGGCTTCGCCCGATCGCTGCTCACCCTGAAAACTTACCGCTTCTAGGGAAGCCCTTCGGTACGGCCCTGCCGGCGCCGGCGCGATCGCCCAGCCATTCCGCCAGATCGTCCCTGGTCTTGGTGAAGGTCCGGCCGGCACTGTCTTCCCATGTCAGCCCGTCCGCAATGGCAAAGCACCTGATGTCAGCGACGCCGCCATCCTTGTAGCGCTGCAGACGCACGCCCTTGCCGCGCGACATTTCGGGCACCTGCGACAGCGGGAAGATGACCATCTTGCGGTTCTCGCCGACCACCGCGGCGTGATCACCGGAGATCGAAACCAGAAGCTTCGTCTCGTCCGGATAGGACACGTTCATGATCTGCTTGCCCTTGCGGGTATTGGCGACCAGTTCCGCCTCGGGCACGATGAAGCCGTTGCCTGAGGTCGAGGCGATCAGTTGCTTGCGCTGCGGCTCGTGGACGAAGGCCGTCAGCACGTCCTGATCGTTCTCCATGTCGACCATGATGCGCAGCGGCTCGCCATGGCCGCGGCCGCCGGGCAGCTTGTCGCCGCCGAGCGTATAGGCCTTGCCGCCCGTCGTGATGATCAGGATCTTATCCGTCGTCTGCGCCGGGAAGGCAACCTTCAGCCCATCGCCCTCCTTGAAAGTGAGCGACGACGTATCGGAAATGTGGCCCTTCAGGGCGCGGATCCAGCCCTTTTCCGAGACGACGACGGTAATCGGTTCTTTCTCGATCATCGCCTGCTGGATCGCGGCGTCGTCGGCCTCGGGCGCCTCAGCGAACTGCGTGCGGCGACGACCGATCTCGGTTGCCTTGGCGAATTTCTTCTTCACCTCGCCGATTTCCCAGGCGACCGTCTGCCACTGCTTCTCTTCCGAGGCGAGCAGCGATTCTATATCGGTCTTTTCCTTGGTCAGGCCGTCGAACTCCTTGCGGATCTCGAATTCTTCCAGCTTGCGCAGGGAGCGCAGCCGCATGTTGAGGATCGCCTCGACCTGATTGTCCGTGAGCCCGAACCGCTCCATCATCACAGGCTTCGGCTCATCCTCCTCGCGGATGATGGCGATGACCTCGTCGATGTTGAGGTAGGCGATCAGGAAGCCACCGAGGATTTCGAGCCGCTTTTCGATGGCGGCGAGCCGGAAGCGCGACCGACGCAGCAATACCTCGCGGCGATGGTCGAGCCACTCCTTCAGCACCTCGTTCAGTGCCATGACCTTCGGGATGCGGCCCATGGACAGGACGTTCATGTTGAGCGGGAAGCGGCTCTCCAGCTCCGTCAGCTTGAACATCGATTCCATCAGGATCGTCGCATCGACGGTGCGGCTCTTCGGTATCAGGACGACGCGGATGTCCTCGGCGGATTCATCGCGAATGTCTTCCAGAAGCGGCAGCTTGCGTGCCAGCAGCAGCTCGGCGATCTTCTCGATCAGCCGTGACTTCTGCACCTGGAACGGAATTTCCGTAACGACAATCTGGTAGCCACCGCGGCCGAGATCCTCGATCTCCCATTTTGCGCGGACGCGAAATCCCCCGCGGCCCGTCCTGTAGCTTTCGATGATGCTCCGGCGATCGTCGATAATGATGCCGCCCGTCGGAAAGTCCGGGCCGGGAATATACAGCTCCACCAGTTTCTCGACGGTGGCTTCGCGGTCCTTGATCAGATGCAATGCCGCGTCGCAAAGCTCATGGGCGTTGTGCGACGGAATGGAGGTCGCCATGCCGACGGCGATGCCGGAAGAGCCGTTGGCGAGCAGATTGGGGAAAGCACCCGGCAGAACGACGGGTTCGGAATTCGACTCGTCGTAGGTATCGCGGAAATCGACCGCATCCTGGTCGATGCCTTCGAGCAACAGCTCGGACACCGCCGTCATCTTGGATTCGGTATAACGCATCGCGGCCGGGCTATCGCCGTCGATATTGCCGAAATTGCCCTGGCCGTTGACCAGCGTATAGCGCTGCGAGAAATCCTGCGCCAGACGGGCCAATGCGTCATAGATCGATTGGTCGCCATGCGGGTGATAGTTACCCATCACCTCGCCGACGATCTTGGCGCATTTGCGGAAGGCCGAATTGGGACGCAATCCCATTTCGCTCATCGCATAGACGATGCGGCGGTGCACCGGCTTCAGGCCGTCGCGCACGTCCGGAAGTGCACGGTGCATGATCGTCGACAAGGCATAAGCCAGGTAGCGCTCTTCGAGCGCGGCCTTCAGGTCGACCGGAAGGATGCTGTCGTCATCGCCGCCACCAGGCGGTAAAAGATTTTGTCCCATGATCCTTGACTATCGAAAATACCGATTCCCGGCAAGAAATCCGCTGAAAGCACCTGTGGATGAAGCCCGTTCAACGCGGGTTGCGATGCCGAAACAGACATATTTTTGCTGCACTCGCTCGCAACCTCATTGTCATTGGAATTTTGGAAAAAGAACAATATAAAACACCGCGGTACACGCTCAATCTGTACGCCCCGCCTACAACACCACCGGCTCAAAGAGGAAACGCCATCATGACTTTCTATCGGACAACGCGGCTGATGCTGTGCAGCGCCGCAATCTTGTCTATCGCCAGCTCGGCCTTTGCGCTTGATGGCAACGACCTCCTGAAGAAGATCAACGATGTCTACGGACAGCAAGGCGGCTCGATTGCCGCTAATGGCGTCGACATCGACGGCACCACCGTGACGCTGAAAGGTGCCAGCTTCAAGGCAGCGGGGATGCAGGACAGCATTCCGCTGGGCGACATCACCATGAGCGACGTTGAGGAAGAAGACGGCGGCTACACGATCGGCGAAGTCGCCTTTCCGGATGTTGATATCGATAAGGACGGTGTCGCCATCGCCGCCGCCGATCTCACACTGAGCGGTGTCGAAGTACCGGCCGACGCAACCAAGGGCGATCTCGGCTCGCTGCTGTTCTACAAGAGTGCGCATGCCGGCACCTTGTCCGTCACCAAGGACGGCGCCGAGGTGTTCTCGATCGAGAACGCCGACGCGACGATGACCAAGCGCGACGACAAGTCGGGCCTCGACTTCGATGCCAAGATCAACGGCGTCAAGGCCGACCTCAGCAAGGTCGACGACCCGAAGGCCAAGGATGCGATCGCCGCGCTCAACCTGCAGGAGATCAATGGCGCGATCGCCATGAAGGGCAGCTGGGCGATCGGGCCAGGCACGATCGACATCACCGAATATTCCTTCGATTTCAAGGATATCGGCAAGCTCAACCTGGCCTTCAGCATTTCCGGCTACACGCCTGCCTTCGCCAAGTCGATGCAGGATGCGCTAAAGACGGTACGTGCCAATCCGAACCAGCAGGAAGCGCAGCAGTCGGCGGGTCTCGCCATGCTGGGCCTTCTCCAGCAGCTGACCTTCAACAGCGCCCAGATCCGCTTCGACGACGCGTCGATCACCGCTCGCGCACTCGATTTCGCCGGCAAGCAGCAGGGCGTCACCGGCAAGCAGCTGGCCGATACGCTGAAGGCGATGACGCCGATCATGATGGCGCAGCTCAACGTTCCGGAACTGCAGAACGCCGTGTCTACGGCTGTCAGCGCCTATCTCGACAATCCGAAGAGCCTGACGGTTACCGCCGCTCCGGGCAAGCCGGTTCCGGTGCCGATGATCATCGGTGCCGCCATGGGCGCCCCGCAGTCGATCCCGCAGGTCATCGGCCTCAAGGTTTCGTCGAACGATTGATCGGCCTTTCATCTGGCAATTCAGGAACCCGGCGATCTCTGTCGCCGGTTTTTTTCGTCTTCAACGATCGGCCGGTTGCTGAAGCTGATATTTTCGAAGCTCACTGGTCGCATGCCCGATCAGGGCGAGCAGTTCGTCCGTAGTGGCGCCATCCCGCGCCTGAACGGACATGCCCTGCACGATCGCTCCCAGAAAACGCGCAAGCGAGCGCGCATTGGTATCCGCCCGCATATCGCCCTCCGCCATGCCGCGTTCGATCCTCGTCGTGAACACATCCAGCGTCTGCCGGCGCATCGACGAGACATGATGGGCGATCGGCTCGTTCTCCTCGGCACAGTTCAGCACCGCCGTCGAGATCATGCAGCCTTTCGGATGTTCCGGCGCCGTGAAGATCTTTGCAGAATTCGTGAGGAAGCGCTCGAAAGCGCTCACCGTATCCACGTTCGCCTCAAATGGATTGCCGGGTTCAGGCCGGGGCATGCGCCGATACTGCTCGAGCGTCTCGCGATAAAGCTCTGCCTTCGAGCCGAAGGCCGCGTAGAGGCTTTGCGGCGTAATCCGCATCGCGGCTGTCAGATCCGCGATGGAGGAGCCATCGTAGCCGTGCTGCCAAAATGTATCGCGCGCAGCGGCAAGAACCGTTTCGCGATCGAAGGCGGGCGGGCGACCGCGCTTGCGCGATGAAGAATTTTCCGTCTCTTTTCTATTTTTCACAATGGTCACTCTAGAATTATTTCCCGATCTGGTTTATTCAGGAATGGTCATTGTGATTATAGAAGGTTTTGCCCCATGAGTCTTCCCCTGGAAAATTCCGCGCGCCCGAGCGACGGCGGCCTTGCTGAAGGCGTTGATGCCGCAATTCAAGCCGCCCTGGCGGATAAGAGGCTGGTCGGAGCGGTTGTCCTGATCGCAAAGGACGGAGAGCTGGCCTATCACCGCGCCGCCGGTCTGGCGGACCGAGAAAACGATGTGGCAATGCAGGAAGATGCGATCTTCCGCCTTGCCTCCATCACCAAGCCCATCGTCACCATTACCGCCATGCGGCTTGTCGAACAGGGCCGCATCGGGCTCGATGATCCGATCACCAAATGGCTGCCGGATTTCCGGCCCCGCCTGCCCGACGGGAGCGAGCCGGTCATTCGCATCCGGCACCTCCTCACGCACACGTCCGGGCTGGGTTACACCTTCGCCGAGGAGCAGGACGGTCCTTATCATCGTGCCGGCGTATCCGACGGTCTCGACACACCGGGCCGTTCGATTGCGGACAATCTCCAGCGCCTCGCAACCGCACCCCTTCTCTTTGCACCTGGCGAAGGCTGGCAGTATTCCCTAGCGATGGATGTGCTTGGCGGCACCATCGAAAAGGAAACCGGCGGCAATCTCGACACGGCAGTCGCGGAACTGGTCATGAGACCGCTTGGGCTTTCCGACACTGCCTTTTCGGTGCGCGACCGCAACCGCCTCGCTGCGGCCTATATGAATGCGGAGCCCGAACCGCAGCGGATGGGGGATGAGGCGATTATGCCCATACTCGATGGCACGATCCGCTTTGCGCCGGACAGAATTTTCGATCCCGGTTCCTATCAGTCCGGCGGCGCGGGCATGGTCGGTACGGCGAGCGACGTGCTCGCCATCCTCGAAACCGTGCGCAAGGGCGGTGCTCCGCTGCTGTCAACCGATACCGTGAAGGCCATGATGGCCGATCAGGCGGGTGGCCATATGCAGCCGCAGCAACCCGGCTTCGGTTTCGGCTATGGCTGGTCCGTCGTTGTCGACCCTGTCGAGGCGCAGGTCCCCTTCTCCGCAGGCACAATCAAATGGGGCGGCGTCTATGGCCATAGCTGGTTCATCGATCCTAAGAAAAAGCTGACGGCCGTGGCGCTGACCAACACGGCGCTCGAGGGTATGTGGGGCCAGTTCACCATCGATCTTCGCGACGCGATCTACGCCGCACTCTAGGCTCCAACAAAACACGAAAAGGTCGCCGGGTTTTGCATTTCATGAAAATGGACGCTGCGAAAGCATGAGCCATTACGCTTTTGCAAACAGCCCAGATGAAGCTCAAAATACCGAATTCCGAATACAACTATTATTGGAATTTCGATGACATATTGCTAGAGATTGCAATACAATGCGCAATCCAGCCGTGTAGATCAACATCTTTTAGTCGAGACGCTCAGCCATGATTCTCTATCGCGCAACCCAGCTGATCGCAGTCAGCGCGGGACTTGCGTTCTTTGCCAACTCCGCCTTCGCGTTGGATGGTGCCGACGTCCTAAAGAAGCTTAACAATGCGATAGCCGCGCAAATAGGCGACTCGATCGAGGCCGGAAACGTCGATGTTAACGGTTCAACCGTCGTCCTAAAAAACGCGATATATACGCGAGGAAGAACCGGGTTTGCCCTCGGCGATGTCACGATGACTGGCGTGGCCGAACGGGCGGGCGGTTATACAATCGAGAAGGTGCTCATTCCCGATGTTACAACAGAGCAAAAAGACTTTAGTGCCAGGGCAGCGGGACTCAGGGTGGACGATCTCGAGATTCCCGCGAATGCGACGCTGAGTGATATCGACTCGGTATTCACTTATCACGCACATGCTGGCCCGGTGTCCTCTCTAAAAGTCGGTGAAAAGTTTTTCTCCATATCCACTGCCAATTCTGTCTCAACGAAACGTCCGGACAGAAAAGGCGTCGATTCCAGCTTCACAATCGACGGAATTGTCGCCGATCTCTCCCTTGCTCAAATGCCAGTAAGCTCTGAAGCAATTCGATATTTTGGGCTGCAAAACCTGCACGCAACATTTTCCATGAAAAGCAGCTGGGAGCTTTCGACCGGCAAGTATGATCTGACGGACTACACGATCGATCTGGAGAATATGGGGAAGCTGAATGTACAGCTCAGCTTCTCGGGCATCACCCCGGGACTCTACAACACTACGGTTGCACTTTACTCCTCCATGACCGGCGCCAAGGACGATGAGAATACCAAAAATGCTAAATACTTGCTGGCTCTCGCATTCGTTCAACAATTGACGTTGAATAGCGCGCAGATCCGTTTTGACGATGCGTCAGTCACCAACCGCGCGCTCGACTACGTGAGTCAATGGGACCATGTGACGCGTGCACAATCTGCGAACCGCTTCGCTAAAGAAATGCTGGCGTTAACAGCAGAGCTTGATATTCCCGATCTCCAAAGGATGCTTTCAGGAGCGATTATTGAATATTCCAATAATCCCGGAAGCCTGACGTTTAGCGCAACCCCCGCCCAACCCATCCCGATGTCGACGGTCATCGAAGCAGCGAGAAACGCAAAAGAGTCGATCCCAAAGATGATCGGCCTGAAGATCACATCAAACGACTAGGCTGGTCGTCGAATTAAGCACAAAAAACCCGGCGATTTCGGTCGCCGGGTTTTGCATTTCATATGGCCTGAAAGGCTCAGTCCTTCTTGACCGGCGGCACAGGACGGATGGCCAGTTCGCGCAGCTGCGTCGGCGTTGCAGCCGATGGGGCGCCCATCAAGAGATCCTGTGCCTGCTGGTTCATCGGGAACAGCGAGATCTCGCGCAGGTTCTTCGCGCCGACCAGCAGCATGACGATACGGTCGATCCCGAAGGCAGCGCCACCATGCGGAGGCGCGCCGTACTGGAAGGCGCGGTAGAGGCCGCCGAAGCGCTCCTCGACATCAGCCTGGCTGAGGCCGACCTTTTCGAAGGCGGCGACCATGGTTTCCGGTGACTGGTTACGGATCGAGCCCGAAGCGATTTCGAAGCCGTTGCAGACGGCGTCGTACTGATACGCCTTAATCGTGAGCGGATCCTGGTTCTGGAGCGCCTCAAGGCCGCCCTGTGGCATCGAGAACGGGTTGTGAGCGAAATCGATCTTCTTGTCTTCCTCGCTCCATTCGAAGAACGGGAAGTCGACGATCCAGCAAAGCTCGAAACGGTCGCGGTCGATCAGGTTCAGCTCGTCAGCGGCGCGGTTGCGGGCCTCTCCGGCGAACTTGTAGAACTTGGCGGGGTCACCGGCGACGAAGAAGCAGGCATCGCCGTCGTCAAGGCCAAGCTGGGTGCGAATCGCATCGGTGCGTTCCTCGCCGATGTTCTTGGCGAGCGGGCCGGCGCCCTCGAGCTTTTCGCCTTCCTTGCGCCAGAAGATATAACCGAGGCCCGGCTGGCCCTGGCTCTGCGCCCAGGCGTTCATACGATCGCAGAACGCACGCGAACCACCGGTCTTGGCCGGGATGGCCCAGACTTCGACCTTCGGGTTCGATGCGATCATGTTGGCGAAGACCTTGAAGCCCGAGCCGGCGAAATGCTCGGTCACCGCTTCCATGACGATCGGGTTGCGCAGGTCCGGCTTGTCCGAGCCATACTTGCGGATGGCGACGTCATAGGGGATGCGCGGCCACTCCTTGGTGACCGGCTTGCCCTCGGCAAATTCCTCGAACACCTGGGTCATCAGCGGGCCCATCGTGTTCCAGACGTCTTCCTGCGTCACGAAGCTCATTTCGAGGTCGAGCTGATAGAACTCGCCCGGCAGACGGTCGGCGCGCGGGTCTTCGTCGCGGAAGCATGGGGCAATCTGGAAGTAACGGTCGAAACCGGCGACCATCAGCAGCTGCTTGTACTGCTGCGGCGCCTGCGGCAGCGCATAGAAGGTGCCGGGATGGATACGACTCGGCACGAGGAAGTCGCGCGCGCCCTCCGGCGACGAGGCTGTGAGGATCGGGGTCGTGTATTCGGTAAAGCCGACGTCACCCATGTGGCGGCGCATGGAGGAGATGACCTGCGTGCGCTTGACGATGTTCTTGTGGAGCGTGTCGCGGCGCAGATCGAGGAAGCGATACTTCAGGCGAACGTCTTCCGGATAGTCCGGCTCGCCGAAAACAGGCAGCGGCAATTCCTTGGCGGCGGAGAGCACTTCGATCTCCTGAGCATAGAGCTCGATCTCGCCGGTCGGCATGGTCTTGTTGACGGTGTCTTCCGTGCGCGCCTTCACCAGGCCGTCGATGCGGATGACCCATTCGCCGCGCACGGTTTCGGCGAGCTTGAAGGCCGGAGAATCGGGGTCGGCGACGACCTGGGTGATGCCGTAGTGATCGCGCAGGTCGATGAACAGCACGCCGCCATGATCTCGGACGCGATGAACCCAGCCGGAAATGCGGACAGTCGAACCGACGTCGGACTTGCGCAGGGCGGCGCATGTGTGGCTGCGATAGCGATGCATAATTATATATCCTGGACTTGGCGGGCCGCGGCGAAAGGACATGCAAGCCCCTCGCCTGCCGACGAGAAAATCGGGCGGAAAAGCGCATGGCGCGCCCGATTTGTCAAGGCTCGAACGCCGGAAGTCGACTTAAAGCTGTTTCATCCGCCGCCTATCCCGACATCCGCAAGTAGCTGCTGCGGCAGTTTGGCTAGCGCAGTGCTATTGCTGAATACCAAGGTCAACTTTAAACAGGCATCCATATCTCATCGTTCCGGAGCCCGGCATGCCGATCCTTACCCGTCGCAATCTCTTGAAAGCTTCCGCCGTGGCCAGCGCCTATGGTATCGGCATCGGTATCGCGAGCAGGTTTGCCGACAAAGCGGTGGCGGCTGAGCCGCGGGTGCTGAAGACGGCCAGGATCCAGGCCAATCTGACGGATGGCGGGGCGACCAGGGACGTCCTGACTTATGGCGACGGCGGCATGCCGCCTGTCGTGCGCATGAAAAAGGGCGAATCCTTCGCCGCCCGCCTGATCAACGGCATAGACGATCCGACCACGATCCATTGGCACGGCATCCGTCTGCCGAACAACATGGACGGCGTGCCCTTCCTCACGCAGCCCTATGTCTATACCGGCGATCATTTCGACTATGCCTTCACGCCACCCGATGCCGGCACATTCTGGTATCACCCGCACTGCAACACGCTGGAGCAGATGGGTCATGGAATGACCGGCGTGATCGTCGTGGAAAATCCAAAGGATCCGGCATTCGATTCGGAAGTGGTGCTCAATCTGCGCGATTGGCGGCTGGGCGGCGACGGCCAGTTCATCGCGCAGTTTCGCCCGCGCGATGCGGCCAAATCCGGCACTTACGGAACGGTGCGAACAGCGAACTGGCAGCAGCAGCCGCAATATGACGCTCCCTCCGGCGGCCTGGTGCGCCTGCGTGTTGCCATCACCGATGTCACGCGCATCTATTCCTTCCGCCTGGATGGTGGCGAGGCGACCGTGATCGCCATCGACGGCAATCCGGTGCCGCAGCGCTTTCCGCTGGATCTCCTGCAGCTGGGACCGGGCCAGCGGCTGGAGCTGGCCGTGCGCATGCCTGATAGCGAGGGAGCGATCGTCAAGCTGGAGGATATCAAAGGCACCGACCCGAAGGTGCTCGCGACGCTACGCTCGGTGGGCAGCTCGTTGAAACGCGACGTCCGCGATCTGGCGCCGCTGGAAGACAATCCGGTTAAGAAGGCCGACCTCGGTTCGGCAACACACCTTCCGCTGATCCTGAGCTCCACGGCCGAGAATACGGCTGACAACAGCATCTGCGGTTCGCTCGGCTACAGTTTCTGGGCGATCAACAAGGTGCCGTGGCCGGGCGACACTCCCGACCCGACCGCCCCGCTTGCCGAGCTGAAGCTGGGCAAGAGCTATGTTATCGACATGGAGAACGTCACGCCGCATAGCCATCCCATTCATTTGCACGGGATGAGCTTCACGGTCATCTCCTCCTCGACGCGGCAGGTGCAGCCGTTCGTGTCCGACACCTATCTGATCCAGCCGGACGAGAAAGTGCAGCTCGCATTCGTCGCCGACAATCCTGGCGATTGGCTGCTGCATTGCCATATCATCGAGCATCAGAAGACCGGGATGACCAGCTACGTGCGCGTGGCCTAAGGCAAGGCCGCAAACCGCTTTCGATCCGGATTGTGCGGTCGAAATGGCATCGCTCCGGATAATTTCAACCAAAAGCGAAATGCGGCAAGAGCTTTGTCCGCGAAAGTATTGACATATCCGGCTGAAAGGAGAAGGAAGTTAAGCAACTGTTTTATCGATGAATGTGTTGAGATGATCGAAACTACCGCCCAATTGGAGGCGGCCTGCCAAGAGCTGGCCAAGTCGGAATTCATTACCATCGATACGGAATTCCTGCGAGAAACGACCTTCTGGCCGGAGCTGTGTTTGATACAGATGGCGAGCCCGACGACCGAGGTACTGGTCGACCCACTGGCCAAAGGGCTGGACCTTCAGCCGTTTTTCGAGCTGATGGCAAATCCGGCTGTGCTGAAGGTTTTTCACGCCGCGCGCCAGGACATCGAAATCATCTTCCATCGCGGCAATCTCATTCCGCATCCGATCTTCGACACGCAGGTCGCCGCAATGGTTTGCGGCTTCGGCGATTCCGTCTCATACGACCAGCTCGTCAGCCGCATCAAGAATGTACATATCGACAAGTCCTCGCGCTTCACGGATTGGAGCCGGCGGCCGCTCTCGGAAAAGCAGCTCGACTACGCGCTCGCCGATGTTACCCATCTGCGCGACGTCTATCTTTCGCTCGACGAGCAGCTGAAGCGAGAAGGCCGTGCCTCCTGGCTGCAGGAGGAGATGGCAATTCTCGAGGCGCGCGAGACTTACGACCTGCACCCCGACGATGCCTGGCAGCGCCTGAAGATGCGGTTGCGCAAGCCGCAGGAACTGGCAATCCTCAAATATGTGGCGGCATGGCGCGAACGCGAGGCGCGCGCGCGCAATGTTCCTCGCGCCCGCGTGCTGAAGGATGACGCGATCTACGAAATCGCCCAGCAGCAGCCGAAGGACAGCGAAGCACTTGCCCGACTGCGCACCATCCCGAAAGGCTGGGAGCGTTCGACTGCCGGCGCGGCCGTGATCGAGGCGATCAATGAAGCCCTGGCGCTGCCGAAGTCCGACATGCCGCATCCGCCGCGCCATCAGCAGGCTCCGGAAGGCACGGCTGCCGCCGCCGAACTGCTGAAGGTTCTGTTGAAACTGATCGCCGAAAAGCACGGCGTCGCGCCGAAAGTGATCGCCAACAGCGAAGACCTCGACAAGATCGCGGCCGAAGGCGAGAACGCCGAGGTGGCTGCCCTCACCGGCTGGCGACGCGATCTCTTCGGCGAAACGGCCTTGCAGCTGATTCAAGGCCAGGTGGCCCTGCGTTTCGTCGGAAAGCGGGTTGAAACGGTCATCCTCTAGCCGCGACATTATCCTTTCCCAGCGCGCTGCGATTGCGTATGATTCGCGAACGGAGATGCTGGTTGCCACCACGATTGCGCCGCAAATCTCGTGGAATGAACGTCTGATGCAGTCGTTATATTCGATGGCGCAGAAGTGTTGTCGGCGCAGTCCCGCGTCGATGACGGGCGTCTTTTTTCGGCGGAAAAGTGAATGGGTATTCTCCATTCGGTGCGCAACTGGATCCTTACATCACTGCTTGTCGCTTCGACGGGCGTTGTCTACGGCATAGTATTTTTTCCGCAGGCGCCGATGTATATCGGTGCGATCTTTGCACTGTTCTGCGGCATGCCGCTGCTGGCCTTCGAACGCCGCATGATTCTGGCACGGCTGAACGTATGGATGCATCGCCTGCCGACCCCCGCCTTTATCCTTTCAGCCCTCATCGTCGATTTCGCCTTGATGAGCGTCGGCTATGCCATGGCAGGCAGTATTCTGAAATTGCTCGGTCTGGTCGAAGGCTCGTGGGAAGACCTCACGCTGTTGAAAATAGACGTCTACATCTATGCCGTCATGGTAACGGCCGTCATCATTTTCGTCGGTCGCGTGCGGGAGCTGCTCGGCCGCGACGTCTTTCTCAGCCTGCTGACCGGCCGATATCGCAATCCGGTGCAGGAAGAGCGCATATTCCTTTTCATAGATCTCGTCGGATCCACCGCTTTTGCCGAGGAGCACGGCGACCTGAAAACACAAGAGTTTCTGGGCGCGGTGTTCGGCGCGCTTGCCGAACCGGTATGGCGGCATAAGGGCGCGATCGACGACTATATCGGCGACGCCGCCATCATCACCTGGCCGCTTCGCCGCGGCATCAAGAATGCCAATTGCGTGCGCTGCGTCTTCAATATCCTCAACGATATCGAAGCGAACTCGGAGACGTGGTTGAAATCCTATGGCAGGGTGCCGCGCCTGAGAGCGGCCCTGCATGGCGGCAGCATCGTCACGGCGGAAATCGGCGTCGACCATCACAAGATCGCCTATTTCGGCGACACCGTGAACATCGCCTCCCGGCTGGAGCAGCTCTGCAAGACGCTGGAGCGCCAGGTGCTGATTTCGAGCGACCTTGCCAGACGGCTGGAGCTTCCCGAGACGATCATCAAGGAAGACCTCGGGGAGCATGCCGTTCGCGGACGCGATCAGCACCTCGGCGTCATCGCGCTTCACACGCAAAGCCGGCAAGCCATCAAGACAGTCCGCGGCAGATTGTAAGCAATGCAAAGCATCGGCTGTATGTTCGGCATCGATGCACGCCTGAGCTTCACATCCTATGGGTTGTCCACAGTCACCAAATCTTCACCCAAGCGTTAATTCGTCGACATGGCTCGCCTGTTAAGCGGGATTGTTTTCGCCAATCCTGGCCAACAAGGTGACATGATGACTCGAATCCTTTCCGCCTCAACGGCATTGTTCATTCTGCTTGCCGCTTCGGCCCATGCCGACGAAAAGCAATTTCCGGCGAAGCTTGCCGGGCAAGCCATCCTGCCCGCCAACACAATTATCGCCGCTCCGGCCGATGCACCCGACTTCCTGAAAACGTCAGGCAAATTCACGACGCCGGATCGCAAGCGCACGGACGCTCTCGGCACCGTGCCCGGCAAGGACGGCGCCCGCGTGACCGATCTGAAGCTGCCCTTCGACGGCCAGCCTATCCAGGGTTTTTCCGGCATCAAGGCCATGCCTGACGGCACCTTCTGGACGCTGTCGGACAACGGCTTCGGCTCCAAGCAGAATTCCAGCGACGCCATGCTATTCCTGCATCAGCTCAAGTTCGACTGGGACAATGGCAAGGTCGATGTCGTCAAGAACCTGTTCCTGTCCGATCCGAACAAGAAAGCCCCCTTCCCGATCGTCCTCGAAGGCTCCGACAAGCGCTATCTTACAGGCTCCGATTTCGATATCGAATCGATCCAGCCGGTCGCCGACGGCTTCTGGCTCGGCGATGAATTCGGTCCCTATCTGCTGAAGTTCGATACAAATGGTCAGCTGACCGACGTCTTCGCCACGACAGTCGACGGCAAGCCGGTCATGTCTCCGGACAACGCCCTGCTGCAGCTGCCGGGCAACCCGACGCAGAAGATGCCGGCCTTCAACCTGAAGCGTTCGGGCGGCTTCGAAGGCCTTGCCCTGTCGAAGGACGGCTCGAAGCTTTACGGCCTGCTGGAAGGCGCGATCTACAAGGATGACGGCCAGATGGAAAGCGTCGACGGCCACACCGCCATCCGCGTCATCGAGTTCGACGTCGCCTCGAAGGGCTGGACCGGCCGCAGCTGGCTTTATCCGTTCGCGGACAAGGGTGTGTCGATTGGCGACTTCAACATGCTCGACGAGACGACGGCCCTGGTGATCGAACGCGACAACGGCGCCGGCACGAAGGACAAGGCCTGCGCCGATCCCAAGCAGCCGAAGCCGGATTGCTTCGAGGCTCCCGCCGAGCTGAAGCGCGTCTACAAGATCGAGTTCAGCGACGCCAATGTCGGCAAGTCCGTTCGCAAGATCGGCTATATCGATCTGCTGCGCATCGAGGACCCGGACCACAAGCGTCGCCAGGGCGGCGGCGAAGGCTTCTACGACATGCCCTTCGTCACCATCGAGAATGTCGACCGCGTCGATGCCACGCATATCATCATCGGCAACGACAACAACCTGCCCTTCTCGGCTGGCCGCGCCGTCGACAAGGCTGACGACAACGAGTTCAGCATTCTTGAAGTCGGCGATTTCCTGAACGCGAAGTAAGCACAATGAAACCGCCTCTCCCTGCCGTGCGGGGAGAGGCTTCAATCCCATGCAACACAAAGCTTATTCGAAGCAGAAGGCCAGGCGGCGATTGGTGAGCTTGCCGAGCTGCTGCAGGCGGCCGTCCAGCCTCTCGCCGGCAAAGTCGTGATATTCGGCCGGAACGACGAATTCGAGATCGAGATCAGGCTTTGTCGAACGGCGGAACGACAGGTTGCGGACGATACCGGGCATCGAGGCCGAGAATAGGTAGACGACGCGCAACAGGCCGCCGAGCAGCTTGGCGCGTTCGATGTAGAGCGGCGTAGCGATCGTTGCCAGCGGCTCGGTCGCACCGTCGTCGTTCAATCCCTCGAAACGATAGTAATTGGCAAGCGCGATGAAGGCGCGGCCGGCATGGGTGATGCCGACGAAGGACGTATGGGCGATGATATTCAGCGCCTGCAAGCCACGATAATCCGGATGGGCGCGCCAGCTTATATCGGCAAGCAGGCAGGCTGCCTGGCGATAGCGGCTTTCCTCGTCGGTCTCGGTGATCCCGAAGAAGGGCATCATCCGCCCGGTCCAATCGGCAAGCTCGCGGGCATGTTCCGGCGAGCGCGCGCGCAGGATAGCAAGCTCGCCGGCGGCGGTGAGCAGCGGGTCGCTGTTGCGCTCCGCCTCCGTCAGCAGTGAATAAAGATAACCTTCGCGAACCCCCTGAGCGGAGAAGGAGATGACGGACGGCTTCATGGCCGTCAGCACTTCGCGCATGGCGACAGCACCGAAGGGCAGCAGCGAACGGCGATGCTTGGACACCGCCTGAAACGCCGGATCCTTCGAATCCTTCGCTTCGACGATCTGATCCAGGAAACGCAGCATCTCATCGAGCGGCACTTCATAGCCCTGCATCATGTGCAGCGGATATTTGCGGATTTCCATGTGCAGCTTGGCGACGCTTCGCCATGTACCGCCGACCGCATAGAACGTGCGGCGCTCGCCCTTGCTCAGTAATTTCGCGGTCTTGACATGCTTGCGCGCGAAGCCGCGCGCCTTATCGATCGAGCCACCGGCATATTCGGACAGACGCAGGCCGCCGAGCGGCAGCGTGATGCCCTTGCCGATCTCGTGGTCCTTGATGTCGATCAGCTCCAGCGAGCCACCGCCAAGATCCCCGGCAATGCCATCGGGGTGGAAGAAACCGCTGATGACGCCGAGCGCGGAGAAACGTGCCTCTTCTTCGCCCGAAAGCACGCGCACCTTGCGCTGAAGAATGGCTTCGGCCTGGTGAATGAACTGCGGACCGTTGCTCGCTTCGCGCGCCGCGGCGGTCGCCAGAACATAGATGGTCGATGCACGCGCCTGATCGGAGAGCGCCTTGAAACGATGCAGGGCCGCAAGCGCCCGCGCCACGCTTTCCTCGTCCATCTTTCCGGTCAGTGCTATGCCTTTTCCCAGGCCGCAAAGCACTTTCTCGTTGAAAAGGATGGTCGGTGACCGTGAGTGGCCTTCATAGACGACAAGACGGACCGAATTCGACCCGATATCGACGACGGAGACCGGGGCAATACCGGGAAGGCGCCCCTGGGCTTCTGATTCAACCATGCAGGTCCAGTTTTATTTGTTGCGGCCCGACAACAGCCCAGCGATCAGTTTCGGCGCACTGGATTTCAAGGCTTCGCCCCGGCCGGACAGGCTGGGATTGGTCATGAAATACTGCTGCGCATTGAAAGGCTCTTCTCCCTTGCGCACTTCCGTGCGCCGTGAAGTACCGTCCGGCAATATCTCGTAGCTTTGCTGATTGTCAATGATATTGCCCAGCATGATCTGCGAAAGCACCTGTTCATGCACGGTCTTGTTGGTGAGCGGCACAAGGGTTTCGACACGGCGATCAAGGTTTCTGGGCATCATGTCGGCCGAGCCGATATAGACCAGCGCCTTGTCCGACGGCAGGCCCTGACCATTGCCGAAACAGAAGATGCGGCTGTGCTCAAGGAAGCGCCCGATGATCGACTTGACGCGGATATTCTCGGAAAGACCGGGCACCTGCGGACGCAGGCAGCAGATGCCGCGCACGACAAGATCGATCTCGACGCCGGCATTGCTGGCGCGATAAAGCGCGTCGATGATGTCGGGATCGACAAGCGAATTCATCTTCATCCAGATCGCCGCCGGGTGGCCGTTCTTGGCAAACTCGATCTCTCCCTCGATATGCTGGAGGATGCGGGTGCGAAGCGTGTAAGGCGAAACCGCGATCTTCATGTCATGTTCCGGCTCGCCGTAGCCGGTGATGAAGTTGAAGATATTCGCCATGTCATGGGCGATCTTCGGATCGCAGGTGAAGTATGACAGGTCAGTGTAGATCTTTGCGGTGACCGGATGGTAGTTGCCGGTGCCGAGATGGCAATAGGTGCGCAGCTTGCCGTCCTCGCGGCGCACGACCATCGACATCTTCGAATGGGTCTTGAGTTCGATGAAGCCGAACACGACCTGCACACCGGCGCGCTCCAGATC
The DNA here is from genome assembly GCF_012275435.1 of Rhizobium sp. SG741. Taxonomy (NCBI): domain Bacteria; kingdom Pseudomonadati; phylum Pseudomonadota; class Alphaproteobacteria; order Hyphomicrobiales; family Rhizobiaceae; genus Rhizobium; species Rhizobium sp. SG741. The sequence goes on along the minus strand of NZ_JAAZQP010000008.1, from coordinate 127,378 downwards.
GCGTGCCCAGCGGATGTTTGCCTCTTCGTCGAAGCGGGCCTTGAGCTCCACCAGGGCCGTTACCGATTTGCCGAGGTCAGCCGCGTCGATCAACGCACGCACGATCGGGCTGTCGTTCGAGGTACGGTAGAGCGTCTGCTTTATCGCCAGAACGTCAGGATCGCGCGCAGCCTGGAGAAGGAACTGCACGACCACGTCGAAAGATTCGTAAGGGTGGTGGACCACCATGTCCTTTTCGCGGATGGCGGCGAAGCAATCGCCGGCGTGTTCGCGGACGCGCTCAGGAAATCGCGCATTGTAGGGCTCGAACCGCAGATCGTCGCGCGGAGCCTTGCAGATCTCGGAGAGCGTGTTGAGCGCCAGCAGGCCCGGCAGAACCGCGATGCGGTTTCCCGGCACGTTCAACGATTCCACCACGAACTGGCGAAGCTCGAGCGGCATCTCGGAATCGGTTTCGATGCGGATCACCGAGCCGCGGCGGCGGCGCTTCAGCGCGGTTTCGAAGAAGCGCACCAGATCTTCGGCTTCTTCCTCGACTTCGATATCGCTGTCTCGGATCAGGCGGAACGTACCCGAACCCTGCACTTCGTAGCCTGGATAGAGCCGGTGGATGAAGATGTTCACCACATCTTCAAGCGTGATGTAGCGAATGACGTTGCTCGCGTCCGGCAGCCGGACGAAGCGGTCGAGCGCAGGCGGCAGGCGCAGCAGCGCCGTCATCGGCTCGCGGCCGTTCATGCTCTTCAGCTGCAGCGCGATCGAGAAGCCGAGGTTCGGAATGAACGGGAACGGATGGGCCGGATCGATGGACAAGGGCGTCAGAACCGGGAAGATCGCCTGCTCGAACTCGGTGTGGAGCCATTGCCGGTCAGCCTCGGAAAGGGCGGCGGGACGGACGATCAGGATATCTTCCTTGGCAAGATATTGCTGCAGGACGGCGAGCGAGGCCTGCTGCTCCATCTGCAAATTGTCGATCTCACGCAGGATATCATCGAGCTGCTCGGCTGGCGTTTTGCCATCCGGCGTGCGCACGAGGATTTTCTGGCGGACCTGACCCTCGAGGCCGGCGACGCGCACCATGAAGAATTCGTCGAGGTTGGCGGCGGAAATGGAGAGGAAGCGGACACGCTCGAGAAGCGGATGCGCCGTGTTCAACGTCTCCTCGAGGACGCGGCGGTTGAACTGCAGCCAGGAAAATTCGCGGTTGATGAAGCGTTCAGGGCTGCTCAGCAGCTCGTTGATCGGAGGAGTGGCCTCCGGGGTCTCTTGGCTGGCGTCCTGATGTTCCGTTAGTGCCGAGTCCATGTTCCACCTACCCTCATCTCTAACCCATGTGCCACGTATATCAGTTTGACGACGGAACTGTGACAGCTCGACGTCGGCTCAATCCGCCTGACCGGAATTGCCCAGTTCATTCAATACTTCAGCGACCAGTACTCGCGTAATCCTCGTGCCTCGCCCCAGCGCCAGCCGGTCCAGCCGGTCGACGATCAGCTGCGCGGCGCTCATGGAACGCTCCATTCGGTTGACGATATAAAGGACGAGTTTATCATCGATATAAAGCTGGCGGTCGGCAAAGAGTTTTACGATGACTTGCGATAGCAATTCCTCGTCCGGCTCGCCGATCTCGACCACCGTCGCTGCCTTGAGGCGGGAGCGCAGATCGGGCAGCGTGACCGGCCAGGACATCGGCCAGAGCCGCGTCGTCATCAGCAAGCTGGTGCCGTTCTCCCTAACGCTGTTGATGACATGGAAGAGCTCGGTATCGTCGAAGCCCAGGCGATCCACATCCTCGAAAATGACCGGGCCGTTTGCGGCAGCAACGGCGGCGTCCGAGCCCGCCACGGGATGGATTGATATCGCGCCGCATCTTTCACTCCAGATACTGGCAAGATGCGATTTGCCCGAGCCGATGGGACCCGCCAGGATCACCACCGGCGACGGCCAATGCGGCCAGGAATCGACGATCTTCACCGCCGCGCTCAAGGGATCGGCGACGAGCAGGTCGTCGCGACCGCTTGCGGGGTCGTGCGTAAAGGCCAAGGGTAGCTGTTCGGCGGGTTTGCGCCTCACATCAGCATTCTTTGCATCTGTCATGTCTAGTTGTTCTCGGGCTTTCCGGCCTTGGCTCTGCGCGCCTTGCCGGCTTCCGAGCGTCCGTAATAGAGATCGCTCTGAAGGTATCGCGAAAGGGCAAAACGAACAAGGACGCCGCAGGCGGCGGCGGCAGGAACTGCGACCAGCAGACCGACGAAGCCGAAGAGAGCGCCGAAGGCGAAAAGCGCAAACATCAGCCAGACGGGATGCAAGCCGACGCTTTCGCCCACGAGCTTCGGCTGCAGCACGTTGCCCTCGAGGAATTGGCCGGTGAAGAAGACGGCGAGCGTCAGGCCGACCCAGAGATAGTCGGGCCAGAACTGGACCAGCGCCACTCCAACAGCCAGAATGAGGCCGACCAGCGAACCGACGTAGGGTATGAAGCTTATCATGCCGGTGAACAGGCCGATCAAAAGGCCGAAGTTCAAGCCGACGAGCGAAAGACCGACGCCGTAATATATGCCGAGAATGATGCAGAGCGAGCCCTGCCCGCGAATGAAGCCCGCGATCGCCTGGTTGACCTCCGTTGCGATCTGACGGACGGTGGCGACGTGGTCGCGCGGTATCCAGTCATCCACCTTGGCGATCATCCGGTCCCAGTCGAGCAATATGTAGAATGCGACGACCGGCGTGACGACCAGCAGCGAGATGATGTTGACGAGGGCCTTGCCGGAGCTCCAGATCTGCGCAAACAGACCGCCGACAAAGCTCAGGCCATCGGACATTATGCTGGAGAAATTGTCCTTGATCGCGCCGAGCTGATTGCGGATCCAATCGGGCAGCACCATCGTCTGCGCCTTGGCGACGAGCTGCTGCATTTGCTGCACATAGGCCGGTATCTGCTGGATGAAATCGTTGAACTGATTGATGATGATCGGAATGACGATCGTCAGCGCCAGCGCGAAGACCAGCACGAATGAGACAAGAATGACCACCGTCGCCATCAGGCGGCTGAGGCCGATCCTTTCGAGCCGGTCGGCGACCGGATCGAGAAAATAGGCAACCGCCATGCCGGCTATGAACGGCAGCAGGATCGTGCTGAAGAGATAAAGAAAGCCGATGAAGACGACGAGCACGATCACCCAGAAAGTGAGTTGCCGCTTGAGGCTCGCCCCGCTGACTTTTTGCTCCATCGACTTCCCCGCTGTTTCCGGCCCGTCTGCCGCTTGCTTAGGACATAGGATGATGCTGCAATTATGGTCAAGCCTGCGGCCGGAAATCGGCCTGTTGCGCTGTGAAGCGGGGGAAATCGAGGGGTTGGCCGCCCTTGCGCCTTGCATAAACGCCCCTATCATGCAATGGCGACCCGATCAGAGCCCTGTCGCGACGGAAGGGCGGCCATCGGAGGCGGAAGCATGAGCCAGTCTGGAAAAAACGGTCTGACCTATAGCGACGCGGGCGTCGATATCGATGCCGGCAATCTGCTGGTCGAAAAGATCAAACCCGCCGTGCGCTCGACGCGCCGTCCCGGCGCCGACGGCGAAATCGGCGGCTTTGGAGGTCTCTTCGATCTCAAGGCCGCAGGCTTCACCGATCCGGTGCTGGTCGCCGCCAATGACGGCGTCGGCACCAAGCTGAAGATCGCCATCGATGCGAACTATCATGACACCGTCGGCATCGACCTCGTCGCCATGTGCGTGAACGATCTCGTCGTCCAGGGTGCGGAGCCGCTGTTCTTCCTCGATTACTTCGCCACCGGCAAGCTCGATCCCGATCAGGGCGCGGCGATTGTCGGCGGCATCGCGGCCGGCTGCCGCGAGGCGGGCTGCGCACTGATCGGCGGCGAGACGGCTGAGATGCCGGGCATGTATTCCGACGGTGATTACGATCTGGCGGGCTTCGCCGTCGGCGCGGCCGAGCGCGGCCAGTTGCTGCCATCGGGCGACATCGCCGAAGGCGACATCATTCTCGGCCTCGCCTCCTCGGGCGTGCATTCCAACGGCTTCTCGCTGGTGCGCAAGATCGTCGAGATTTCCGGCCTCGGCTGGGACGCGCCCGCGCCTTTCGCAGAAGGCAAGGCGCTTGGCGAAGCGCTGCTGACGCCGACGCGCATCTATGTGAAGCCCCTGCTGAAAGCCATCCGCGAGACACATGCGCTCAAGGCGCTCGCCCATATCACCGGTGGCGGCTTTCCCGAAAATATCCCGCGCGTGCTGCCGAAGCATCTGGCCGCCGAAATCGATCTTGCCGCCGTCAAGGTGCCGCCGGTCTTCTCCTGGCTCGCCAAGACGGGCGGCGTCGAGGCCAAGGAAATGCTGCGCACCTTCAACTGCGGCATCGGCATGATCGTGGTCGTGGCGGCAGACAATGTTGCAGCCGTGAAGGCAGCGCTCGAAGCCGAAGGCGAGGCTGTGGTAACGCTCGGCCGCATGATTGCTCGCACCGAAGGCGCTGGAGGCACGGTCTACAAGGGTACGCTCGCTCTATGAACACGCCGCGCAAACGCGTCGTCGTCTTCATTTCCGGCGGCGGCTCCAACATGATGGCCCTTTTGAAGGCGACGGCGGCCCCCGACTATCCGGCCGAGATCGTCGCCGTCATCGCCGACAAGGCGGATGCCGGCGGACTGGCAAAAGCTGCTGCCGAGGGCATCGCCACCTTCGCCTTCGTCCGCAAGGATTTTACCAGCAAGGACGCCCACGAAGAGGCGATCCTTTCGCAGCTGGAAGCCTTGTCGCCCGACATCATCTGCCTTGCGGGCTACATGCGGCTGCTTTCCGGCCGCTTCATCCAGCGCTATGAAGGTCGGATCATCAATATCCACCCTTCCCTGCTGCCGCTCTTTCCCGGTCTGCACACGCATCAACGCGCCATCGACGCCGGCATGCGCGTTGCCGGCTGCACAGTCCATTTCGTCACCGAAGGCATGGACGAAGGCCCGGTGATCGGCCAGGCGGCCGTGCCGGTGTTGACCGGCGATACGGCGGACGCATTGGCTGCCCGTGTGCTGACGGTCGAACATCAGCTCTATCCGCAATCCCTGCGGCTGCTCGCGGAAGGCAAAGTCGGGATGGAAGACGGCAAGGCCATCAGCCTTGCCAGAACAGCTGCCGCCCATGGACGGCAGGTCGTGTCACTGCTTGGGGACATGGCTTAAATAGAGAGTTATGGAGCCGAACGGCGCCCTAATTCGCCCCTTCGATTTTCTCTTCAAGCCGCAATCGCCATCAGCGGATGCATCGTGCCGTCGCTATAGACGATGCGGCCGCCGCGGAAGGTCGCGCGAATGCGATGAACCGAGCCGGGTTCGACGGCAACCAGATCGGCAAGCTGGCCGACGGCGATCTCGCCGCGATCATTGAGGCCGGCCGAACGGGCAGCATTGGCGCTTGCCATGGCAACCGCCGCCGGCAGGCCACCGCCAACAACCTCCGCAATCTTGAAGATCGCCGGCACGAAAGCGGCCGGATGATAATCGGCGGCGATGATGCCGAGCAAGCCGGCGCGGGCAGCGTCCAGGGCGCTGAGATTGCCGGACATGGACTGACCGCGCAGCGCGTTCGGCGCACCCATCAGCGTCCAGAGGCCGCGGCGGCAGGCCTCTTCAGCGGCCGGTCCCGTTACTGGAAACTCGCTGATGGTCACGCCGAGATCGTGCATCGCCGCCACTTTCTCGGCGCTGTCGTCATCATGCGAGGCGAGCGACAGCTTGTGCTTCAGCGAAAGCTCGACCACATCGTGCAGCTTGCGTTCGATTTCCGGATCCTGGCGCTGGGCGATGCGCTTCGCCACGACTTCCTCGGCAGCCTCGCGCGACATGGCGCGACGCTCGGACATGCTGCGGATGTAGCTCTCGATATCGTTGTACTGCCCCTGCCCAGGCGTGTGGTCGGTCAGGGAGACCATGTCGATGTCGCCGTCCTTCAAAAGCCGCTCCAGGGTCAGCGCCGCGCCCAGATTGGTAATTTCATAGCGGGCATGAACGCGGTGATCGATCAGGAGGTCATTGCGCAAGCTGTTGATGCCGCGGATCACAGCCGAGGTGGTTTCGAGCGAACGGACGTGACCGTAGACGCTTTCGGTCGCAAAGGAGAGCGCGGCAAAGGCCGTGGTGACGCCAGCGGCGGCCAGCTTCTTGTCCAGCTCGTGAATGCCGAAATCGATCGGCATCATGGCGTTCGGCCGCGGCGCGATCTCGCGCTCAATCATATCGCAATGCAGATCGACGAACCCGGGCATCAGCAGGCGTCCGCCGCCATCGAAGGTCGCCTGCTCCACCGGCTCGGAGCGGATTTCGGCAATCACGCCATCCTCGATGCGCACGGCACCCTGGTCGACGACTTCATTGGGAAGAACGAGCGTGAAATTGCTGAGCCACATCGGCTTTCTCCTGAAACAGTGTCTATCATCTGAAAGGCACGGACACGTCCGGACGTCTTCGGCCAGCACGCCCCGGTAGTCTCGATTCGTGACACGGTGATGAAGGCGGCAGCATAGTTTTGGGCCTAGCTCCCTGACTTCGATGGACCTACTGCAGGCTCGCCCTGTTCAGGGTCGCCCATTGCAGCAGAATGACCGTCTTGGCATCGTGGATATCGCCCGCCTCGATCATTGCCATCGCATCGGACAATCGAATTTCCAACACCTCGATATCCTCATGCTCCTCGGCAAGCCCACCGCCATCGGCGACCCGATCGGACGTATCGATCACGGCGGCAAAAAAATGGATGATCTCGGTCACGGCACCCGGCGAGGTCATCGCCTTGAAGAGAAATCGGACATCGCGCACGCGAAAGCCGGTCTCCTCCATGGCCTCGCGCCGGATCGCTGCCTCCGGCTCGTCGCCATCGAGCAGGCCGGCGGGCACTTCGATCATCCATGCCGGCAGGCCGGCAAGCTGCGACGGCAGACGGTATTGCCGGACGAGCACGACCGTCTCACGGGCGGGATCGTAGAGCAGGATGCAGGCGGCCGGCGTGCGGTGATAGATCTCGCGCTTCAGGCGATGCTTCTCGCCGCGCGAATCCGTGTAGTCGACATCATAGCTGCTGAGCCGGGTCCATTGATCCGCCAACGTCTTCTCGTTGACGATTTCGGCTTTCGCCTTTCCGAATTCGCTCATGCCATATCCTTGCGCAGCCATACCTTGTTATCGTGAACGGCCGCACCGCCGTAGGGCGCGACCGGATCGGCGCCGGTGAGGACGTTGATGCCCTCGCCATCGACATGGGCCTTATTCGGCCAGAGACCCTCGGCGATCAGCACACCCGGCTTCACCTCTGTCGTCACGCGCGCATGGAGGCGGATGTCGCCTCTCGCATTGCCGATGCGGACCAGATCGCCATGGATGACATCGAGTGCTGCGGCATCGGCCGGATTGATCATCACCTCGGGGCGGCCTTCCTTCTGCCGCGACGTCCTGGTTTCCGCGAAGCTCGAATTCAGAAAGTTGCGCGACGGCGAGGTGGCGAGCCTGAACGGATGATCCGGATCGGCCACTTCGATGACATCGACCTGATCCGGGAATTCCGGCAACTCCACATGAGGACCGAGCAATCCGACTGACGCAGGCGGGCGGTTTGGGGCCGGCTGGTTGACCCAGTCCGGGCGGAACCGGAACTTGCCGTCGGGATGGCCAAAGCCGTTCAGAAAATGCGCGTCCTTGAAAGCCGGCTGACGATCGAACCATTTATGCTCGAGGAAATAATCGTAATCCGGCAGGTCGCTCATCGACAGAACCCGGTCGATCATTTCGCGGGCGGAAAAGCCGAAGCCGGGGCGATCTGCGACCCCAAGACGCTTGGCCAACTCCTCGATGACGAAGAGATTGCTGCGCACGGTCGGCGGCGGCTCGACCAGCTTCGGGCCAAGAAGAATATGGTTCTGGCCGCCGGCGCGGTAGATGTCGTCATGCTCGACGAACATGGTGGCGGGAATGACGATATCGGCCATCTCGGCCGTGTCGGTCATGAACTGCTCGTGCACGGCAACGAAGAGATCGGAACGGGCAAAGCCGCGCTTCACCAGCCTTTGCTCGGGCGCGATGTTCACCGGATTGGTATTCTGGATCAGCATGGCCGTCACCGGCCCGCGATGGCGAAGCGCCACGGCATCGCCTGTCAGCGCCCGGCCGATCTGCGACTGGTCGATCATGCGGATATCCAGATCCTTCATGGACCGGCCGGTCAGCTCGCTCGCGTCCATGCGGAAGATATCGCTGTTCGAATGAAAGGCGCCGCCGCCCTCATATTGCCAGGAACCGAGAACGGTGGCGATCGAGGCGGCCGCATGCATGGCGATGGCGCCGTTGCGCTGGCGCGTGAAACCGTAACCGAGACGGAAATAGGTTTTCTTCGTCGTCCCCACCAGCTTTGCGAAGGCCTCGATCTCATCCACCGAAAGGCCGGTAATGCCAGCTGCCCAGGCCGGGGTCTTCGACTTCAGATGTTCTTCGAGGCCTGCCGGATCATCGGCATATCTGGCCATGTAGGCGCGGTCGGCATAGCCATCGCGGAAGGCGATGTGCATGACGGCGCAGGCGAGCGCCGCATCCGTGCCGGGTTTGACGATCAGCGCCAGATCGGCCTGCTTCATCGTCGGATTGTCATAGATATCGACGACGACGATCTTGGCGCCGCGCTCCTTGCGGGATTTGACCGCGTGGGTCATCACATTGACCTGCGTCGCGACCGCATTCGTGCCCCAGATGACGACGCAGTCGGTGCGGCCCATCTCCCGCGGATCGGGGCCGCGCAGCACGCCCGTCGCCATGGTGAAACCGGTCCAGGCCGGATTGGTGCAGATCGAGGAAAAGAAGCCGGAATAGCGTTTCGCATGGCGAAGGCGATCGATGGAATCGCGTTGGACCCAGCCCATGGTGCCGGCATAAAAATAAGGCCAGATCGCCTCGCTGCCGTCCTTGGCTTCGGCCTTGACGAAAGCCTCGGCGATCTCGTCCAGCGCATCGTCCCAGGAAATCTCCTGCCAACGCCCCTCGCCCTTGGCGCCGGCGCGGCGCAGCGGCTTCATCAGACGATCGGGATGATAGAGGCGCTCGGCATAGCGGGCGACCTTGGCGCAGATGACGCCGGCCGTGTAGGAATGATCATTGGCGCCGCGGACGCGGCCGATCCGGCCGTCGTCCGTCAGATCGATCTCCAGCGCGCAGGTTGACGGACAGTCATGCGGACAGGCCGTGTGACCAATGCGGGATTTGGCTTGAATAGGGGTCGCAATGTTCATGATGTTTCTATATTTCAAGCGATGACCGGCCACTAGGGATAATCCGGCCCATCGCAACAATTCATGCGGACTTCACCGACAATGAACTATCGGCATATCTATCACGCGGGCAACTTCGCCGATGTGCTCAAGCACGCGGTGCTCGCCCGCCTCGTCCGCTACATGCAGAACAAGGACAAAGCGTTCCGTGTTCTGGACACCCATGCCGGCATCGGGCTCTACGATCTCTCCTTGGAGGAAGCGCAGAAGACCGGGGAATGGCAAGATGGTATCGGCCGGCTGCTCGAAGCGGAACTCGTGCCCCAGGTCGCGGATCTGCTGGAGCCCTATCTGACCGCCGTTCGCGAGCTCAATCCCGAAGGCGGCCTGCAATTCTATCCCGGTTCGCCGAAGCTCGCCCGCATGCTGTTCCGTCCGCAGGACCGGCTATCAGCCATGGAGCTGCACCCCGAGGACTTCCAGCGGCTGCACCGGCTGTTCGAAGGCGACCACCATGCGCGCATCACCGAGCTTGACGGCTGGCTGGCGCTCGGCGCGCATCTGCCGCCGAAGGAGAAGCGCGGCATCGTGCTGGTCGACCCGCCCTTCGAGGAGGACGGCGAATATGAGCGGCTGGTCAGCGGCCTGGCGAGAGCCTGGCACCGCTTTCCGGGCGGCACCTATTGCCTCTGGTATCCGATCAAGAAGGACGCGCCGATCAAGCAGTTTCACGAAGCACTGCAGGCATTGGAGGTGCCGAAGATGCTCTGCGCGGAGTTGACGGTCAAAAGCGACCGCGGCTTCGCCGGGCTTACCGGCTCCGGCCTCATCATCGTCAATCCGCCCTTCACGTTGAAGGACGAGTTGCATGCGCTGTTGCCGGCGCTGAAGGATCTGCTGGCGCAGGACCGTTTCGCCTCGCAACGCGCCTTCTGGCTGCGCGGCGAACATTGAATTTCCTCCCGCCCATCCCACAGGTGATCCCATGAGACTTCTCTGCTCGTCCACCTCCCCCTTTTCCAGCAAGGTGCGCATGGCGGCCCGCCATCTCGGCATCGAGCTCGAGGAGATCCGTGTCGATACCAATGCCGGGCCGGCGCTGCTCGTCGACAACAATCCGCTGGGCAAGATCCCGACCTTGCTGACCGACGATGGCGAAGCGATTTTCGACAGCCGCGCCATCATGCATTACTTCGACCGGCAGGAGGGTGGCCTTTATCCTTCCAAGAAGGGTAAGCGCACCGAAGCCGAAGTTCTGGAAGCGCTGTGCGACGGTACCATGGAGTGCCTTCTGTCGATCGTTTACGAGCGGCGCCTCCGCGAACCCGAAAAGCAGCACCAGCCTTGGATCGATCGGCAGTGGACGAAGGCAAGCCGCGCGCTCGCCCACCTGGATGCAGAGCCACCGAAGATCGGCAAGAAGCTGCATGCGGGACATTTCGCGCTTGCCGCGCTGATCGGCTACCTGCAACTCCGCTTTGAAGGACAATGGGAGGCGGACCATGCGGAGCTTATCAACTGGGCGAGCAAGTTCGAAAAGCATTTCCCCGACTATCCGGCGATGAAGCCGCAGGCCTGACGCTGTCTCGCTTAGCTCCGGTATACATCGCCGTTCCTCACGAAATCGACAAAGGCGCGCAAGGCCGTCGGTAATTGCCGACGGCTCGGATAATAGAGAAAGAAGCCGGGATAGTAAGGGCACCAGTCCTCCAGCACGCGGATCAACCGGCCATCCTACCTTTCTCCTGCAAGCGAATTCCACGCTGCCAACCGACAAAGGAGAAAGTCATGGGTGCTTGGTTCATCATAGGTGCACCGCGCGGCTTCGGCGCTCTCATCACCCAGGAAGCCCTCACCCGCATAAATATTCAGAAGCATGAAATAGAAAAAGCCGAGGCAAGAGCCCCGGCTTTTTCTTCATTCCATACCGTCAAGTGATTAGAACTTCACGCCGATACCGACCTTGACGCTCTGCTCGTCGAAGCCGCGCGAGAAGCTGCCGGAGTCGAGGTTGAAGGTCTTCTTGCCGTAGTCGGTGTAACGGTACTCAAGGCGAGCCGTGATGTTGCTGGTGATGAAGGTTTCAGCACCTGCACCGACCGTGTAACCAACAGCCGTCTTGCTTTCAGACGAGGTATCGTCCGAGAGCTTGTTCTGGCCGAGCGCCAGACCAGCCGTGCCATACAGCATGAACGGGTTGAAATCGTAACCGAGACGGCCGCGAACCGAGCCATTGACGCCGTTCTTGGCAGTCAGGCCATTGCGGGACGTCTCCGAGTCGGCGTAACCGAGGTCACCTTCGACACCGTATACGATCTGTCCCTGCTGCCAGTTGTAGCCGGTGAAGGCACCACCGCCGAAGGCGTAGGTGTTGCCGGTGCGGTTGAAGTGACCCTTGTTCCAGTCGCCTTCGCCACCGATGTAGAAGCCGGACCAATTGTTGACGACCGGAGCTGCTTCCTGGGCGACGGGCGGCTGCGGAACCTGCTCAACAGCGTCGGCAGCCTGAGCTGCGGTGTAGCCGCCGAGAGCGAAAGCGGAGACCATGAGGGTCGTTACGAGAGTACGCATACTTTTCTCCTTTCAGTCCCGTGTGCTTCGTCTACAATCTTTGACTTCGAAGCGTCACGAGCAATTAAAATAAATCCCTCCCGGATCGAGATTGAAATTGGAGTGCAAATGAGGAATTGGAAGAGCCAAAATATGATATCATTGTGGCACAGACATGGCTGAATTTCGATGTTGCTTCAGCGCAACAGAGGAATTGTTAACCATAACCAATGGTTAAAGCATGTATACTTATTTTAATCTAAATATATCTCAAGATCTACATAAGAGATGTCAAGAGCGTCATTCGCTCAAGCACCTTTTCATATGGTGTATCGACGCCCTATATGAGCTTCGATTGGGTAACGACGAGAAGAAGGCGGTATCTTGAGCCAGGAAGAACTTCGCACGGCATTGATAACGGGCGCATCAAAAAGAATAGGCAGGGCAATAGCCGAGGATCTGTCGGCCAATGGCTTCGCGGTGGCGCTGCATGCCAACCAATCCTTCGCCGAGGCGGCGGAAATCGTGGCGAAATTGCAGCAAATGGGCAGGAAGGCGATTGCGATCAAGGCCGACCTGCAAGATTTGGGCGAAACGTCAACCCTCGTCGAGAAAGCCGCGGCCGCCCTAGGTCCGCTTGATTTGCTGGTCAACAATGCCTCGGCTTTCCTCGACGATTCCGCCCAGCGTTTCGATGCTGAAGCCTTCGAGGCGCATTTTGCCGTGCATGTCCGCGCGCCCTCAATGTTATCAGCCGATTTCGTCCGGCAGCTTCCCGAGCCCAATCCGGGATTGATCGTCAACATGATCGACCAGAGGGTCTGGGCGCTCAACCCACGCTTCTATTCCTACACGCTGTCGAAGGCGGCCCTTTGGACGGCGACCCAGACGATGGCGCAGAGCTTTGCCCCTCGCGTCCGCGTCAACGCGATTGGCCCGGGGCCGACGGTGCGCAGCGCGCGACAGTCGGAAGAGGACTTTCAGGCCCAGATCGACGGCCTCATATTGAAGGCCGCGCCGGGGCTCGGAGAATTCGGCCGCACCATCCGCTTTCTTTTTGACACGCCCTCGATCACGGGCCAAATGATAGCGCTCGACGGCGGCCAGCATCTTGCCTGGGAAACGCCTGATGTGGCGGAGAGTGCGGAATGAATGGAAGAAAGCTGCCCGATGGCGGCATTCTCTACGACGAATCAGAGGATATAGAAGACGACATCGAGGTAGAGGGCGATGCCGCCGCCTCCCCTGTCGTGCCCGTCGACTGGAACGAAGGCGGCAAGAACGAGACCGGCTTGCGCGGCGCGGAACTGATCGCTGAATTCGTCAAGCGCCTACCGAACAATCCCGGCGTCTACCGCATGTTCAACGAAGCCGGCGACGTGCTCTATGTCGGCAAGGCACGCAGCCTGAAGAAGCGTGTCGCCAACTATGCCATGGGCCGGGTGCATTCCAACCGCATCGCCCGCATGGTGCGCGAAACCGCCAATATGGAGTTCGTCACCACCCGCACAGAAACCGAAGCGCTGCTGCTGGAAGCGAATCTGATCAAGCGCTTGCGGCCGCGCTTCAACGTCTTGCTGCGCGACGACAAGTCCTTTCCCTATATTCTGATCACCGGCGACCATCGCGCACCAGCCATTTTCAAGCATCGCGGCGCCCGCGCCCGCAAGGGCGACTATTTCGGCCCGTTCGCCTCGGCCGGTGCCGTCGGCCGCACCATCAATTCGCTACAGCGCGCATTCCTCATCCGCACCTGTGCCGACAGCGTTTTCGAGACGCGCACCCGGCCCTGTCTGCTCTACCAGATCAAGCGCTGTTCCGGGCCCTGCACGCATGAGATCAGCGATTCGGGCTATGCAGAATTGGTGCAGGAGGCGAAGGATTTCCTTTCCGGCAAGAGCCAGAACGTCAAGGCCCATATGGCCGAGGAGATGAACGCCGCCGCCGAGGATCTCGATTTCGAGCGCGCCGCCGTCTTTCGCGACCGGCTGGCGGCGCTGTCGCACGTACAGAGCCATCAGGGCATCAATCCGGCCGGCGTCGAGGAAGCCGATATCTTCGCCATCCATCACGAGGGCGGCATCTCCTGTATTCAGGTCTTTTTCTTCCGCACCGGCCAGAACTGGGGCAATCGCGCCTATTTTCCCAAGGCCGACCCATCACTGTCGGGCGCCGAAGTGCTGAACGCCTTCCTGGCGCAGTTCTACGACGACAAACCGGTGCCCAGGCAGATTCTTCTTTCGGAGACGGTCGAGGAAATCGAGCTGCTGGCGGCAGCGCTCAGTGAGAAGACCGGCCACAAGGTCTCGATCCTCGTGCCGCAGCGCGGCGAAAAACGCGATCTGGTCGATCATGTCGTTGCCAATGCCCGGGAAGCGCATGGTCGCAAGCTTGCGGAGACGGCTTCGCAATCGCGGCTGCTCGAAGGCTTCAAGGAGACCTTCAAGCTTCCTTACGTGCCGCAGCGCATCGAGATCTACGACAACTCCCACATCATGGGCACGAATGCGGTCGGCGGCATGGTTGTGGCCGGGCCGGAAGGTTTCGTCAAAGGCCAGTACCGAAAGTTCAACATCAAATCGACCGACATCACGCCCGGCGACGACTTCGGCATGATGCGCGAAGTGATGACAAGGCGCTTCTCCCGCCTGCTGAAGGAAGAGGGCAAGCCCGACCGCAGCGCTGCGACGGAGGCTCCCGCCGCCGATGCAGCCGACCAGCCCTTCCCCGCCTGGCCTGATATCATCCTCATCGATGGCGGCCAGGGGCAGATGACAGCGGTGCGGGCCATTCTCGAGGAGTTGGGAATCACCGACAGCGTCATCGCCATCGGCGTCGCCAAGGGTGTCGACCGCGACGCCGGACGCGAGCGCTTTTTCGCCCCTTCCCGCGAGAGCTTCACCCTGCCGCCGCGCGATCCCGTGCTCTACTTCATCCAACGCCTGCGCGACGAAGCCCACCGTTTCGCCATCGGCTCGCATCGCGCCCGGCGCAAGAAGGAGATGATCAAGAATCCGCTGGATGAAATCGGCGGTATCGGCCCGTCGCGCAAGCGGGCATTGCTGCAGCATTTCGGCACCGCCAAGGCCGTATCGCGCGCCGCCCTGTCCGACCTGATGGCTGTGGAAGGCATATCGGAAGCCGTAGCACGGCAGGTCTACAACCATTTTCATGAAGACACCGCGAAATAAAAAGCCGGTCGCAAATTCCACGCAATGACGGTGAAAGAACAGAAAGAATGTTGACGATAGGGTAATCAAACCATCATCTAGGCGTGATCCCAAAAAGTGCGGAGCGGTTTTTGGATAAGATCATGCTCAATCAAATGGCTGGAGCGAGATGAGACTTTGACAAAGGCTCACCGAGATCTGCCGACACAACCGAAACGAAACGATTTCCATGGCTTCGCGCGCTTACAGCATTCCCAATCTGCTTACCTACGGCCGCATCCTCTGCGTACCCCTGATCGTCCTGTGCTTCTTCGTCGAGGGCAAGCTGGAAGGTTCCGATTTCGCGCGGTGGGTCGCGCTCTGGATCTTCGTGATCGCCTCGCTCACCGACTTTCTCGACGGCTATCTCGCGCGCATCTGGAATCAGACCTCGAATATCGGCCGCATGCTGGATCCGATCGCCGACAAACTGCTGGTCGCCTCGATCCTGCTGCTGGTGGCGGCCGACGGCACGATCGCCGGCTGGTCGCTCTGGGCGGCGATCATCATCCTCTGCCGTGAAATACTGGTATCCGGCCTGCGCGAATATCTTGCCGCCTTGAAAGTGAGCGTTCCCGTGACGCGCATCGCGAAGTGGAAGACGACCGCGCAGCTCGTGGCCATCGCCTTCCTGCTGGCTGGGCCGGCCGGCGACAAGGTGCTACCCTATACGACGGAGATCGGCATCGTCCTGCTGTGGGTCGCGGCGCTGCTGACCATCTACACCGGCTACGATTATTTCCGCGCCGGCCTGAAGCATATCGTGGACGATGAATGATGACGAAGCTCGTCTATTTCGCCTGGGTGCGCGAGCGGATCGGCAAGGCCGAAGAGGAGATCTCTCTTCCCGCCGAGGTGATCACCGTCGGTGATCTCCTTAATCATTTGAAGACCTTGGGGGAAGAATACGAGACAGCGCTTCAGTTTCCGGAAGCGATCCGGGTCGCCATCAACATGGAACATGCCGATCACGACGAGCCGATCGCCGGTGCGCGCGAGATCGGGCTGTTCCCACCGATGACTGGAGGGTGAGCTGATGGCCGTGCAGCCGCTCGTCCGCGTTCAGCAAGAAGATTTCGATCTCCAGGCCGAGATCGACAACCTCACGCAGGGGCGGCTCGATATCGGCGCAGTCGTCACCTTTTCCGGGCTCTGCCGCGACGAAGGCGGCACGCTCGGCGCGCTTGAGCTGGAGCATTATCCCGGCATGGCGGAGGCGGAAATCAGCCGCATCGCCGACCTCGCCATCGAGCGCTTCGGGCTTTTCGGCCTGACTGCCATCCATCGCTACGGCAAGATCGCGCCCGGCGAAAACATCGTCCTCGTCATTGCCGCCGCACCGCACCGGCAGGCAGCGTTCGACGGCGCCAATTTCGTTATGGATTTCCTGAAGACTTCGGCTCCTTTCTGGAAGAAGGAACACGCGAAGGACGGCATCGAAGGTGGCTGGGTATCGGCCAAGGACGCCGACGATACCGCCCGCGCCAAATGGGCCGCGAAGAAATAGGCCTCAGGGAACGACCCGCTCGCGCCGGCTCAATACCAGCAGCAGCACGAGCAGCGAAAAGATGACAAAGTCGCGCCACAGGAACGGGCCGTAGGCGCCCCACATCGTTTCCCCCAGACCGAGCAGCGCCGCACCGCCCGCCGACTTCAGCGGATCGGAATAGCCCCCGACGGCCGCGATCATCAGAACCTTGAGCCCGAACATCAGCCCAGCCCCGAAATCCATCGTTCCGTAATAGGAGGTGGCCAGTAGCCCACAGATGGTCGCAACCAGTGCCGAGGCGACATAGGCCATCAGGAAGACGCGGTTGGCACTTGTGCCGCAAAGCTCGGCAGCCAGCGCGTCGTCGGTCACCGCCCGCCAGATGCGTCCCCAGCCGGTGCATCTAAGGACATAGGCGCCGGCGAGGATCACCAGGATCATCAGCGCCGTGTTGAGGAGTTGGATCTCGGTAAGCGTCACCCGGAAATCGCCGCTATCCCAGAAGACGATAGCGCCATTCAGAAAGGGTGGCAGCCAGATGCCGCGCGTGTTGGAGGCAAGCCGCGCCGTCTCCATCAGGATGATCATCATGCCGAGTGCTGCGACGATGATCGTATTCGGCGACTTGCGCGACAGCGGCAGCATGATCGCGCGGCCGACGAGAAAACTGGTGCCCAGCGTATAGACGGCCGCAACGATGGCGCCGAAGACGAAGGCAGCCGGCAGGATCAGATACATCCTGGCGTAGCCGACGTCGGTGAACAGCACCAGCATCTGGCCGGCGAAGGCGAAGAGCGCTCCATAGGTGATATCGGCCCGCTTCATGACCCCGAAGGCGATGGCATAGCCGAAGGCAAGCGCGGCATAGAGCGCGGCGAGCGGAACGGCATTTGCCAATTGCTGCAGAAGATAGGCCATGACCCCTCCGAGGACATGCAAATAGTAACTGGCAAAATCAATTTTACCAGTTATAATTTTCAGCATGAGCTTTTCCTGGACCCCACATCGCTTTTCCGGTGGCGCCTTGGCGCTTGATGTCGCCAACAGCGTGATCCTGCGTCATGACGACGAACGGCGGATCGACCGCTTCGAGGGATCGGGGCAGATGGAAAGCTTTCCGAAAGCGGCCGCGAATTTCTGTGCCGAGCGGGCGCTGTTCGGCGATATCCTGCCGGTGCGGCAGGAAAACAAGGCCGATTTCATCGGATTGCGCGAGGCGATCGACCGCTACTTTCGTGCGCGCGTCCTCGGCGGCGGAGCCGATGCGCTGCTCGCCGACCTGCTGGCGGCGCTGGCGCAGGTCTTGCGGCGAGCCTCCTCCGATGGACTGGAGGCAGCGACGGTGCACTCCACGCTGCGCCTGATCGCCATGCCCGACCCGGAGCGGATGAAGATCTGCCGCAACTGCGGCTGGCTGTTCATCGATCGCAGCAAGAACAAAAGCCGCGCCTGGTGCGACATGGCGGTCTGCGGCAACCGCGCCAAGGCAAGCCGGCACTACCGGCGCAAGAAGGAGGAGACTGCGCCATGATTATCCGAACGATCCTGCTGACAGCCACGATCGCAGGGCTGGCGCTTGGAGGCTGCCAGAGAAAAGACGATGAGGGTCCGACCCAGCTCAGCGGCCGCCTCTTCATATTCAACTATCGCGTGGCGACCGCCAGCTACATGATCACGCTGAAAAAGATCGCCCCGATCCCCGAGGGAACGACGGCCGTCGCGGAATTCGAAAATCCCGCCGGGGGCGACCCCCTTGTGGTTCGGCAGAAGATCTATACCTTCTGGGACAAGATCACGCTCGAAAGCCCGGACCTGCGCTGCGTGCGCAAGGATCGTGCCTATTCCGTCTCGATCAAGCTGGTGGATGCAAGCGACAAGACGATCCAGACGATCAAGACCGAGGTGAAATCCGATCTCGACCAGACCGTGCTGCCGACAAAACCGCTCGTCGTCGGCCCGGTCTACACCGCCAATCCGGATGTCTTCAAGGGCGACGGCAGCATCGACTATGGGCACGATGCCGCCTGCCCGGCATGAACGAGTGGCAGGCCCTCTCCCCGCAGGCGGGAAGAGGGGTCTATTGTGTCCGGCATGAAAAAAGCCGGGATGCAAAATCCCGGCTTTCTTGAGTCAATTCAAATCGTTCAGCGCAAGCGCTGAAAGTCCGATTCAGCCGACGATTTCAGTTTCGGAGAACCAGTAAGCGATTTCGACAGCAGCCGTTTCCGGAGCGTCGGAGCCGTGAACGGAATTTTCGCCGATCGACAAAGCGTGGATCTTGCGGATCGTGCCTTCAGCGGCGTTGGCCGGGTTGGTTGCGCCCATGATTTCGCGGTTCTTCAGGATGGCGCCTTCGCCTTCCAGAACCTGAACGACGGTCGGGCCGGAGGTCATGCCTTCGACGAGTTCGCCGAAGAAGGGGCGTTCCTTGTGGACAGCGTAGAAGCCTTCGGCTTCGCGCTTGCTCATCCAGACGCGCTTGGAGGCGATGACGCGCAGGCCATTGTCTTCAAAAATCTTGGTGATGGCGCCGGTCAGATTGCGCTTCGTTGCATCCGGCTTGATCATCGAGAAAGTACGTTCAATCGCCATGGGTCCGTTCCTTGTAATCAGAGAAAAGTGGGCGGTCTTTACCCGCCCCACAGCCCGAAAACAAGGGGGACAGCCCAATTTCACGCCGCTGTCACAGTACGGACGATCGATTCGCAAGCGACTAAGCGGCGAAGCAACCGTTCATTAGCGGACTTCGCGGATGGTCCGGTTCATTTGCTCAATTCTGGTTCGGACTGATCTCATAGCCATGGAGGAAAAGCCATATGCTCAGACATTTCAAAATGCTTGCCGACTACAATCGTTGGGCCAATGTTCAAGTCTACGATGCCGCCGCCCGGCTCAGCGATGCGGAATTTCACGAGGATCGCGGTGCCTTCTTCGGCTCGCTGCATGGAACGCTGAACCATCTGCTGGTGACGGACCGGCTGTGGATGCACCGTTTCAGTGGAACCGGCGAGCCACCGGCGGCGCTGGGTGTCGTTCTGCATAACGATCTTGCGGGGCTCCGAGAGATGCGCGAGGCCGAAGATCGGCGCATCATCGATTGGGTGGAGACGCTGGATGCCGCCATCCTTGCGGCCGACATCACCTATACATCCGTCCTTCGGCCGGGCGCGATCATCCATCCGCTCCATCTGGCGATTGCACATATGTTCAATCATCAGACCCATCACCGGGGCCAATGCCACATGATCCTGACAACGCTGGGCAAGCCATCGCTGGTGCTGGACCTCTTGCATTTCCTGCGCAGTGAAGGGCGGCAGTGGATGTAAGCCATAGGCGAACCGCGATCCCTTCGATGCGATCAGGCGTTGCTCAAGCCGCTAATTTTATTGTCCGATCACGCGGATAGGCGGTTTCGTTCATGTTGCCTTAACCTGCGCGCCTGCAAGTTGGAGAGATATATGAGCCAAGTGGCAGTCAGAGAGCAGGCATGAAGAGTTCGCAGACAGGCGTTTCCGCGTCTTCCATCAGCAATGATGACAGTGAATCAGAAACCGAGCTCGAGACCATCGGCCGCTTCATGACGCGGCTGAAGGTCAGGAACCTGCCGCGCAACTATCAGCTCTTTCACGAGGCGCTATATGGCCAGGACCGTTGTCTTGCCAGCGAGATCGAAGCGCTCGGCCCACACCCCTCGCAAAGCAAGCTCGATGAGATCGGCCTGAAGCATCGCCTTGTCAGCCATTGCGGGCTGGTCGCGCGGAAATCCGAAAGCGATGCGGCCGACATGCTGCGAGAGGTTGCGGATCAGCTTGCCAAAGGGCTGAAGAAGAAGCGGCATTTTGCCCGCGGGGTCGGGACGGCACCGAATGCCAGCGCCGCCCTGGACAGCCTCCACGCGTCGCTGAGCAATCTCATGCTCTATGAGACCGAGCTGATCGAGAGGTTGAAGAACTGCGCGAGCCTGTCGGAGCCCAAGCGGCGCGCAGACGCCTGAACGCTTTCGCGCTCTTGCCTTCGGCGCCGAGTTCGGCCAAAACCGCGCCATGATTTCGATTTCAGACCTTTCCGCCCGCATTGCCGGCCGCCTTCTCATCGACCATGCCAACGTGACGCTTCCGGCGGGCACGAAGGCCGGCCTCGTCGGCAAGAATGGAGCGGGCAAATCCACGCTGTTCAGGATCATTACAGGCGATTTCGCCGCCGAAAGCGGCTCGGTTTCGATCCCGCGCAACGCGCGCATCGGCCAGGTCGCGCAGGAAGCACCCGGCACGGAAGAGCCGCTGATCGACATCGTGCTCGCGGCCGACAAGGAGCGAGCAGCACTGCTTGCTGAAGCCGAGACGGCAACCGATCCGCATCGCATCGCCGACATCCAGACGCGGCTTGCCGATATCGGCGCGCATTCGGCCGAAGCACGTGGCGCCAGCATCCTTGCCGGCCTCGGCTTCGATCACGAGGCGCAAAAGCGCCCCGCCTCCTCGTTTTCCGGCGGATGGCGCATGCGTGTTGCGCTCGCTGCGGTGCTGTTTTCCGAGCCGGACCTTTTGCTGCTCGACGAGCCGACGAACTATCTCGACCTCGAAGGCACGCTCTGGCTGGAAGATTACATCCGCCGCTATCCGCACACGGTCATCATCATCTCGCACGACCGCGACCTCCTGAATACGGCGGTCAACGCCATCGTCCATCTCGATCAGAAGAAGCTCACCTTCTATCGCGGCTCCTACGACCAGTTCGAGCGGCAGAAGGCGGAGGCCGACGAACTGCAGACGAAAGCCAAAGCGAAGAACGACGCGGCACGCAAGCATCTGCAGAGCTTCATCGATCGTTTCAAGGCCAAGGCTACGAAGGCGCGGCAGGCGCAATCACGCGTCAAGGCACTGGAGCGGATGGGGACTGTCGCCGCCGTCATCGAAGATCATGTGATGGGCTTCAGCTTTCCGGAACCCGAAAAGCAGCCCGCATCGCCCATTATCGCCGTCAGCGGCGGCGCGGTCGGCTATGAGCCCGGCAAGCCGATCCTGAAACGCCTCAACCTGCGCATCGACGCTGAAGACCGCATCGCCCTCCTCGGCTCCAACGGCAACGGTAAATCCACCTTCGCCAAATTCGTCTCCGGCCGGCTCGATGCCGATAGCGGTGATGTGAAGTTGGCACCGAGCCTGAAGATCGGCTTCTTCGCCCAGCACCAGCTCGATGATCTCATGCCGAACCAGACGGCTGTCGAGCATGTCCGCCGCAGGATGCCCGAAGCACCGGAAGCGAGGGTGCGCTCTCGCGTCGCGCAGATGGGCCTGGCGACGGAGAAGATGGACACGCAGGTCAAGGATCTCTCTGGCGGCGAGAAGGCGAGGCTGCTGATGGGCCTTGCCGCCTTCGACGCGCCGAATCTGCTGATCCTCGACGAGCCGACGAACCATCTGGATATCGACAGCCGCAATGCGCTGATCCAGGCGCTGAACGATTATTCCGGCGCAGTCATCCTCATCTCGCACGACCGCCACCTGATCGAGGCGACGGTCGACCAGCTGTGGCTGGTGCGCGACGGCACCGTTTCCACCTTCGATGGCGACCTCGAAGATTACCGCAGCCTCGTCGTCGCGAGTCCGAAGCCGAGGGATGACAAGGCCAAGGCGAACGGCAACGACGATTCCGTCTCCAAGGCGGATCAGCGCAAGCTCAATGCAGAACGCCGCGCTTCACAGGCGCCGCTCAAGAAGAAGATCAACGAAATCGAATCCTTGACCGCCAAGCTTGAGAAATTGATTCAGACGCTTGATGCAGAACTTGCAGATCCCGCTCTTTACGAGAAGGCGCCCGCCAAGGCTGCTGAGAAGGCAAAACAGCGCGCGGATGCCGCTGAAAAGCTCGCTGCAGCCGAGGAGCAATGGCTGGAACTTTCATCGGAATATGAAAGCGCCATCGCCGGCTAGCGCGCGTGAATTCTTAATGGTTTCGGAGCCGATCCTAACCGATCATTAACCATAACTACGGAAAGTACGCCCAACCTTCATTGACATAAGTGTTGAGCGATTCCGATGAACTACCGTGTTTTACTGGCTGGCCTTGCCGTGTCCCTGGCTCTGGGAGGATGCGCCACGAAACCGGGCAATGAAGCATCGCTCAAAACCGGCTATGCGGCCGAAGAGCCGCGCCACAAGCCGCTGAAAGCCAATGATCCGGTCGAGATGGAGCCGAACAAATGGCTCGTCGCCGATCTTGAGACCAGAGACCTGGCGAGCATAAATGGCCCGCACAATCTCGCTGGCCGGACGCTGGAAGTCTCTTCGCTCAAGGACGTCAGGCTGGCCGACAAGGAAGTCATCCTGACGTTCGATGACGGCCCTGCCCCCGGCAAGACCGAACGCATTCTCGCCACGCTCGACAAGTTCGGCGTCAAGGCGACGTTCATGATGGTCGGCGAAATGGCGCAAGCCCACCCGGCGATCGCCCGGGAAGTCTTCGCTCGTGGCGACACCATCGGCAGCCATACCTTCCGCCATCCCGACCTCGACAAGATGAGCTTCGACATGGCGATGGCCGAGATCGCCAAGGGCAAGAATGCCGTCTCCAAGGTCATTGGCACCGAAATACCCTTCTTCCGCTTCCCCTACCTCGCCGACTCCAAACGCCTGCGCGCCGCCGTCGCCGCTCGCGACATGATCGTCATGGACGTCGATGTCGACAGCAAGGACTATTTCACTTCCACGCCAGCTTCTGTCACGGCGCGAACGATAAAGCAGCTACAGGAGCGCGGGCGCGGCATCATCCTGATGCATGACATCCACCAGCGTACCGTGACCATGCTGCCGGCCCTTCTGATCCGCCTCGAGAAGGAGGGATACAAAGTCGTGACGCTCAAGTACAAGCACGCTCCGGCACCGGCGACCAATCTCGTCGCCCAGGCCGATATCAAGTTCACGCGCTGAGGGCCCGAAGCCGGAGAACGGTTTCCTGAGATAAACATCAGTCAGTGGTTGCAAGATCTTCGGATGCGCTTGAAAGGCGCCGAGCGGCGTGATTAGTTGCGGCGTGATCACGAAGAGCGGGCCAGCCCGCCCGCTCGTATCCGGGGGGAGTAACAGATGGATCGTCGTTCATTTCTGAGGAAAGCCGGCGTGGCCGGCGCCGGCTCGGTTGCAGCCGCAGCCCTTGCGGCTCCGGCCGTTGCCCAGAGCAATCCGAAAATCAATTGGCGCCTGACTTCGTCGTTCCCGAAATCGCTCGATACGATCTACGGCGGCGGCGAAGTGCTGTCGAAATACGTCTCGGAAGCAACGGACGGCAATTTCAACATCCAGGTCTTCGCGGCCGGTGAAATCGTGCCCGGCCTGCAGGCCGCCGACGCGACTTCGGCAGGCACCGTCGAGGCCTGCCACACAGTTGCCTATTACTATTGGGGCAAGGATCCGGTCTGGGCACTGGGCGCGGCCGTTCCCTTCGCCCTCAATGCCCGCGGCATGAATGCCTGGCAATATCACGGCGGCGGCATCGACCTGTTCAACGAATTCCTGGCAACGCAGGGGCTGATCGGCTTTCCAGGCGGCAATACCGGCGTGCAGATGGGGGGCTGGTTCCGCAAGGAGATCAATTCGGTTGCCGACCTCAAGGGCCTGAAGATGCGCATCGGCGGCTTTGCCGGCAAGGTGGTGGAGCGCCTCGGCGTCGTGCCGCAGCAGATCGCCGGCGGCGACATCTATCCGGCATTGGAAAAGGGCACGATCGACGCAGCCGAATGGGTCGGCCCCTATGACGACGAGAAGCTCGGCTTCTACAAGGTCGCACCCTACTACTACTATCCCGGCTGGTGGGAGGGCGGCCCGACCGTGCATTTCATGTTCAACAAAGCGGCTTATGAGGGCCTGCCGAAGGCCTATCAGTCGCTGCTGCGCACCGCCTCCCAGGCGACCGACGCCAACATGCTGCAGAAGTACGATTATCTGAATCCTGCCGCCATCAAACGCGTCGTCGCCGAAGGCGCCAAGCTGCGTCCGTTCAGCACCGAAATCATGAACGCCTGCTTCGAGAAGTCGAACGAGGTCTATGCCGAAATGGAAGCCTCGAACCCGACCTTCAAGAAGATCTGGGAATCGATCAAGGGCTTCCGCGGCCAGCATTATCTCTATGCGCAGGTCGCTGAGTATAGTTATGACGTCTACATGATGACGCTGCAGCGCGCCGGCAAGATCTGATCAGCGAACTGGAAACAAGAGACCCCGGAGCGGCGCTCCGGGGTTTTTCTTTGCCCTGGCCGAAGGCAATCCAACATGCCTATAACGACCGCCTTCAATTGAATGATGGCGGTTGGCTGAGATCATTGGCCGGCGGATTTGGCTGCCCGCCGCCCTGCCCGGCCGGCTTGTCGCTCGGCGGACCGCCCCCCGGAAGCTGCAGGCCCGGCAGGCCGAGGCCGCCGCCATTGTCCTGGCCGGGTGTGCCGAAGCCCGGTACTTCGATCTTGATCGTATTGGGGTCAAGCCCGGTGCCCGCGCCCTTGTAGTGCATGACCATCTGCGGGAACGTGATCGTCAGTGCCACCATCAGCACCTGGATGCCGACGAACGGCACCGCCCCCCAATAGATCTGACCGGTCGTTACCGGAGCCGTATTTTTACCCGTGACCTTGTCGAGATAGGGCACCTTTGCCGCGACCGAGCGCAGGTAGAACAGCGCGAAGCCGAAAGGCGGATGCATGAAGCTCGTCTGCATGTTGACGCCAAGGAGAACGCCGAACCAGATGAGGTCGATGCCCAGCTTATCGGCGGCGGGTGCCAGCAGCGGCACGATGATGAAGGCCAGCTCGAAGAAATCGAGGAAGAAGGCCAGCACGAAGACCAGGAGATTGACGGCAATCAGGAAGCCGACTTCGCCGCCCGGCAGCGACACCAGCAGATGCTCGACCCAGACATGGCCGTTGACCCCGTAGAAGGTCAGCGAGAACACGCGCGAGCCGATCAGGATGAACAGCACGAAGGAAGAAAGGCGCGTGGTCGACGCCAGCGCCGAGCGGACGACGTCCATGGACAGCCGGCCCTTGGCCGCCGCCATGACCAGCGCGCCCACTGCCCCCATCGCTCCGCCCTCGGTCGGCGTCGCGATGCCGAGGAAGATAGTGCCGAGCACGAGGAAGATCAGCGCCAATGGCGGGATCAGCACGATGATCACCTGCTGCGCCAGCCGCGACATCAGATTGAACTTCATCGTCTTGTCGATGACGGCGATGGCGTAGATGAAGGCGACGCCGACAGTTGCACCGAGAATATCGGCGTTTCCCCCGTAGATCGGCGTCAGATAGACATGGGCGGCATAGGCGACGCCGGCGCAGACCAGCAACGCGACGAAAAGCGAGGTCACGCCGGAGCCGAGCGAGCGCGCCTCTTTCGGGAGTGCCGGCATCGAGTTCGGCCTGATGATCGACATTACCAGCACATAGAGCATGTAGAGGCCGGTCAATATGAGGCCTGGGATCAGTGCCCCTGCATACATATCGCCGACCGAGCGGCCGAGCTGGTCAGCAAGCACGATCAGGACCAGCGACGGCGGAATGATCTGCGCCAGGGTGCCGGAGGCGGCGATGACGCCGGAGGCCACCCGCCGGTCATAGCCGTAACGCAGCATGATCGGCAGCGAGATAAGGCCCATGGCGATGACCGAAGCCGCAACGACGCCGGTGGTGGCGGCAAGCAGTGCGCCCACGAAAATCACCGCATAGGCAAGCCCACCGCGGATCGGGCCGAAAAGCTGGCCGACCGTGTCGAGCAAGTCTTCGGCCATGCCGGAACGCTCCAGCACGATGCCCATGAAGGTGAAAAACGGGATTGCCAGCAGCGTATCGTTGGACATCACGCCCCAGAACCTATCCGGCAGCGCATTGAGGAGCGGCCATGACAGATTGATGGAACCACCCGAATAGGGTGCGAGTTCGACGCCGATCCAGAAGAACAGGAGACCGTTGGCGGCGAGAGCGAAGGCGACGGGATAACCGATCAGCAGGAAGATGATCAGCGAGGCGAACATGATCGGCGCCATGTTCACGGCAATGAATTCCATCATCGGCGTGTCTCCCCTACCGGCGTTTCCACCTCGAGGGGCGCATGCGTCGGCACATAGGGGTTCGGATCCTCCATATCACCGCGCATGACGGCAATCTTCTTGATAATCTCGGAGATACCCTGCAGCGCCAACAGGAAGAAGCCGGCCAGCAGTAGTGCCTTGCCCGGCCAGATGATCAGGCCGCCCGCGCTGGAGGAGACCTCACCGGACATGACAGACATGCGCACGTAGGGCACGAGGTCATAGACCATCAGCAGTGCGAACGGCATGAGGAACAGGCAGTGGCCGATGAGATCGATCCAGTGCTGCGCCCGGCGCGGGAGCGAGCCATAGACGATATCGATGCGGATGTGCTCGTTCTGCCGGAGCGTATAGGCGGCGGCGAGCATGAAAGCGGCGCCGAACAGATACCATTGCGCCTCCAGCCAAGCATTGGACGAGATGTTGAACATTTTACGGACAATGGCATTTCCGGCACTGACCAATACGGCGACCAGAATGAGCCATGAGACTGATTTTCCAATGATCTCAGTCGCATAGTCCACGATTCGGCTGAAGCCGAGCAATGTTTTCATGATTTCCCCCCGCGGCGGTCTTTCCCAGGATCTCTTGCCGCGCACAGGCAGAGTGCCGATTTCAAGCGGTGAATCAAGAGCCCGAGCCGGTTTTCCAAGTGTGATGATGGCTCCGGTACAATGCCCGCGCGTAAAGCCGAGCGCACGCATTTACAATTTGCCGCCCTTGCCCGCATGCGGCATTCTGATAAAGATCGCATCAATAATCATACTAATCGAGAGACACCCATGTCCCCCATCAACCTTGCTATTGTCGGCGTCGGCAAGATTGTCCGCGACCAGCATCTTCCGTCCATCGCGAACAATCCGGATTTCAAGCTGGTCGCCACGGCAAGCCGTCATGGCACCGTCGAGGGCATTCCGGCCTTCACGACCATCGAGGCCATGCTCGACGCCGTGCCGGCAATCGACGCCGTCTCGCTCTGCATGCCGCCGCAATATCGCTACGAGGCTGCCTACAAGGCGCTTTCGGCCGGCAAGCACGTCTTCCTGGAAAAACCGCCGGGCGCGACGCTGAGCGAAGTTGCCGATCTCGAGAATCTCGCAAGGACCAAAGGCGTCTCACTCTTTGCGAGCTGGCATTCGCGCTATGCGCCTGCCGTGGAGGCCGCCAAGGCTTTCCTCGCCGACACGACCATCCGCAGCGTCCATGTGATCTGGAAGGAAGACGTGCGCCACTGGCATCCGAACCAGGAATGGATCTGGCAGGCCGGCGGACTCGGCGTCTTCGATCCTGGCATCAATGCGCTGTCGATCGTCACCCATATTTTTCCAGCGCTCTTCCTGACCGGCGCGACACTGGAATTCCCGGAGAATCGCGATTCGCCGATCGCGGCCGATCTGCGCTTCAAGAGCGGCCAGGGTCTGCCGGTTCATGCCGAATTCGACTGGCGCCAGACCGGCAAGCAGAGCTGGGATATCGTCGCCGAGACGGATGCGGGCCAGATGGTTCTTTCAGAAGGCGGCTCCAAGCTTTCCGTGAATGGCGAACTGACTTTCTCGGCGCCTGAAGCCGAGTATCCCTCGCTCTATCGTCGCTTTGCCGAGATCGTCAAAGCCGGTGTCTCCGATGTCGACGTTTCGCCGCTGCGTCACGTCGCCGACGCCTTCATGCTCGGTAAGCGCAAGTTTGTGGAAGCGTTTCACGATTGATCGCATTCCCCGATGTGAGATAGGCTACGCAGTATACTAGCTTAGCGCATTATCACATCGGGGAGTTGCCGATGGTATCGGAACGTGAACAATCCTTCGGCCTTGGCGTCCGCAATAAGACAGTCAAACTTGCGGAGCCGAACCAGAAATGGCACGAGGCCTATTTGCTGGAGGAGGCTGCCATTCGTGGCGCTCTCGGCGACCTTGCCATCGAGATCCAGCATTTTGGCAGCACCTCCATCCCGGAAATCAAGGCCAAGCCGATCATCGACATTGCCGTCGGCGTTCGGCGCTTCGAGGACGGCCTTGCCTGTATCGAGCCGATGGCATCCATTGGCTATGACTATGCCGGCAGCAATATTGTCCCCGACGATCACATTTTCGGCCGCGATGTCGCCGGGGATACCCGCACGCACCTAGTTCACGTCGTCGAACACGGCGGCACGAATTGGCGTCATTTCATCGTATTTCGCGACCACTTACGCAAGCGCCCGGATATCGCTCACGCCTATGAGGCTTTGAAGGTGGAGCTTGCGTCAAAATATGCCGACAACCGCGCGGCCTACACCGCGGCGAAGAAGGACTTCATCGACAAGATTCTGGCGGAGGCTGAATGAGCCTGGTTGCCGCTTCCCGGAACGGGAGCGGCAAAAGCGTCACGCCTTTTTCTCCCAGCGGCCGTCCTGGGTCTGCTGCCAATAGGTGAGGCTATGCCCCTCGCCTTTCAGACGCTTCCATTGGGCGCGCGCGCTTTCCAGCTGCTCCTGATCGTATCCGTCGAACATCAACACGACGCGCTGGTACGACTCGACGTCCGTGGCTTCTGCACCATCGATAAAGAATCGTACGCTGGCATTGTTGATGTTGTCGGGCGAGACCGTCAGCAGCACCGGCTGCCGGTCCGCCATTTCGCTTTCATCCGTGCCGTGCGGCAGGAAGCTGTCCTCGCGGTAGGTCCAGAGATGGGCATCAAGGAGATCGCGCCGCGCCGGCTCGCGCATCTGGACAGCAACCTGCCAGCCGCGCTCAACGCTTTTGTCGATCAGCGGCGGCAGGGCGTCCTCAAGTTTCGATTCCGTCAGGTGATAGAAGAGAACGTCGGTCATATCGCCTCTTCTATCTCACAAGGCCAGCCTGGTCACGATTCGTAGTTCGCACGGACCAGCTCGTCGAGCAGGCGCACGCCGAAACCGGAGCCCCAGGATTGATTGATCTCATCCTGAACCGAGCCCATCGCCGTTCCGGCGATATCGAGATGCGCCCATGGCGTTTCCCCGACGAAGCGCTTGAGGAACTGGGCGGCGGTGATCGAGCCGGCATGGCGGCCGCCGGTATTCTTCATATCGGCGAATTTGCTGTCAATCATCTTGTCGTAGTCCTTGCCGAGCGGCATGCGCCACAGGCGTTCGTCGGTAACGAGACCAGCAGCAGTCAGCTCGTTCGCCAGCTTGTCGTCGTTGCTGAACAGGCCGGCTTGCAGATTGCCGAGGGCAACCAGGATCGCGCCGGTCAGGGTCGCCAGATTGATCATGAATTGCGGCTTGAAGCGATCGTTGGTGTACCAGAGCGCATCGCAGAGAACGAGCCGGCCTTCGGCGTCGGTGTTGATGATTTCGATCGTCTGGCCGGACATGGAGGTGACGATGTCGCCCGGCCGCTGGGCGTTGCCGTCAGGCATGTTCTCGACGAGGCCGATGACGCCGATCGCGTTGACCTTGGCGCCACGTGCGGCGAGCGCGTGCATCAGGCCGGTGACGGCTGCGGCCCCGCCCATGTCACCCTTCATGTCCTCCATGCCGGCGGCCGGCTTGATGGAAATGCCACCGGTGTCGAAGACGACGCCCTTGCCAATGAAGGCGACCGGCTTGTCTTTCGACTTGCCGCCCTTCCAGTGCATGATCACCAGGCGCGGCGGCCGGGCTGAGCCCTGCGCGACGCCGAGCAGCGCGCCCATGCCGAGCCGGCGCATCTCGCGCTCGGTCAGGATCTCGACCTCGACGCCGAGCTTTTCCAGCTCCTTAGCCTTGGCGGCGAACTCGACGGGACCGAGGACATTCGGCGGTTCGTTGACGAGATCACGCGCGAGAATCACGCCGCCGGCAATCGCCTCTGAAGCCGCGAAGAGCTTTTTGGCGGCAGCGGCCTCCTGGGTGACGATCGTGACCTTGACGGGCTTGCGGGCGCCAGCCTTCTCGTCGTCATCACCCTTCTTCGTTTTGTAGGTGTCGAAGCTATAAGCGCGCAGCAACATGCCCAACGCGAAATCCGCGGCCTCCCTGGCTCCGACCTTGATGGCCGGGGCATCGAGGAAGATGGCTACCTTTTCCGCATTGCGGATTTTGGCCGCAGCACTGCCGCCGAGCTTCAGCCAGTCATGAACGCTCAGGTTCGTCGCCTTGCCGGTGCCGATGACGACGATCCTGTCGACCGGCGCGGCTTCGGGAGCGATAATATCAAGGCTGTTCAATGCCTTGGCCTTGAAGCCGGAAATGGGCGCGGCCTTGGCGAAAACATGAGCCGGATCGGCGCTCTCGGCACCCGCCGGCAGCTCACTATCGGTGTCTTTCAGGAGAATGGCCAGACCACCACTAAGGCGGACCGACTTGGCGAAGGAAATCTCGAATTTCACAGACATTTCGGCTCCGATTACCATGCGTATTACAAGAATAATTTCGGTGGTCATCATTCAAGGTTTGCCTAGGCAATACAAGCCTTTGGCAAAGCGTTCCCCGAAGAAACGGACTTCGCCGCTTCAAATCCCTGTCATTTAGCGCAGCTAGGCTCGGCGCATTGGTGTTTTCGCCGCCATCGGGCGGCGTCATTCTTTGCCGGAAAGCCACCTTGATCATAGACTTCAACAGCCTCGACCGCGAAGACCGCTTTCCTGAAAACCTGCGCCCGCGCACGGCGGGTGACACCTTCATCGCGCTCTTCTGTCTCTGGTGGATGCTGCTGGGTCTGTTCTCGCTCTTTCCGCAGATCGACCTCGCGGTCGCGAACGCGTTCTTCCTGCCCAAGCAATGTCTCGCCCTTGCCAGGCCCGATCAGATCTGCGGCATTTTCCCTTATGGTGACGATCAGCATCTGCGCCTGCTGCGGGAGGTGTTTTTTCAACTCCCCTATATCTCGGCCGTCATCCTCTGTTGGATGCTGCTCCAGTGCTGGCAGCACCATGGTGCAACCTTCAACACGCTCAGAGCCCGCAACCTCAAGATCGCGCTCGGCTCGTTGCTGCTTGGTCCGGTCGTGATCGTCAATCTCTGGCTGAAAGCCTTTTCGGGCCGTCCCCGCCCCAGGCAAACCGATCTGTTCGGCGGCACGCTCGATTTCGTGCATGCGGGATCCTTCGCCGGCAAATGTGTCAGCAACTGCTCGTTCATCTCGGGCGAAGCAGCAGCCGCGGGTTGGCTGTTCTGCCTGATCTTCATCATCCCGCAACCGCATCGTAGGGCCGTCGCCCTGCCGATCGCTGCCGTCTCTGTCGTCATTCCGGCGCTCAGAGTGGCTTTCGGCGGCCACTACCTGTCCGATGCCGTCCTCGGCTGGCTTTCCTCGCTTGTCATATTCGCCGCGCTGCTGGCATTATCCCAAACGACACACAACAGAAGAATCTCGGAAAATTAACGATTTTTTTGCGAGTTGGTTGTCGCCAAAAAAACGCAAACAGCGTAGATGAGGATGAATCTCTGTCGGCTCGCTCGACGGGCGTTGCGTTTAAGGGCCGGCATGAAGTTATTCGAAACCTATATCGTACGGCGTGTCGGTATGATGTTCCTGGTGGCGTTGCTGCCAGTGCTCGCTATTATCTGGACGACCCAGGTGCTGCAGCGCATCAATCTCGTGACCGACAGCGGCCAGTCGATCGGGTCGTTCGCAAAGCTTGCGACCCTTATCCTGCCCACGATCATTCCGATCGTTCTGCCCTTCGCATTGGTCATCGGCATCACGCAGACGCTGACGGCGATGAACAGCGATTCGGAGCTTACGGTCATGGAAGCGGCCGGCGCGAGACGAAGCATCATCATCCGCCCGATCATGATTCTTGCCATAGCGATCAGTGTTTTCTCCTTCTTCGTTGATAATGTGGTTGAGCCCAGGGCTCGCGTCGCTGCCCGCCAGATGGTCGCGGAGGCCTATGCCGACCTTCTTTCCACCGTCATCGAAGAGAAGAACTTCCGGCGTATCGAGGATGGTCTTTACGTACAGATCAGCCAGCGCTTGTCGGGACGTATTCTAAAGGGGCTGTTCGTCGTTGACTCCCGCGATCCTGCCTTCGATCTCATCTATTATGCGAAGGAAGGCGCTGTCGATCCGAGCGGCACGTCGCTTTTGATGAAGGACGGCGAAGTCCATCGCAAAACAGCCGATGGCGATGTCTCGATCATAAACTTCGATTCCTATTCCTTCGATCTCTCCGACATGACGCAGAGCCGTGGCCAGGCGACCGTGCGCGCCAGCGACCGTGACCTCGGCTTCCTGTTGAATCCGGATCCGAACGACGCGGACTACAAGGCCAAACCTACCGGCTACCGGGCAGAATTGCACAGGCGCCTCAACGACTGGGCTCTTCCCGCCATATTCGCGCTGATATCGCTCGTCATCGCCGGCGACGCTCGGTCGCATCGCGAAGCACGTCTGCATCCCATGGTGTCGGCGCTGACCATAGCTTTTGCGCTGCGCTGGGCGGATTTCTATGCGGCCAACCAAATCGAGAATGCGCCTAATTTCATTGGCGTTCTCTACGGCATCAACATCATCTCGGCTCTCATCGCGATCGTGCTGCTGTTCAGAAACCGGAAGATGACGATGCCGGTCTCGATCCGCAACCGGCTCAGTAACTGGAGACAGAAAGTCCAGGATCGCATGCCTGCAACACCCGGCAATTCCAACGGGAGCGGCGCATGATCTTCGGCACACTCGGGCGCTACTTCTTCACTCGCTACATCGTGACGACGTTCTGGTTTTTCCTGGGTGTCATCTCGATCGTCTATCTCGTCGATTTCAGTGAGACCGCCGGCCGACTCGCGGGACTGCCCGGGTATACCGTTCCCCTCGGTTTGGTGATGACGATGGTCAGGTTGCCGTTCATTCTGCAGCAGACCGTGCCGTTCATCGCCCTCTTCGTCGGCATGACGGTGCTGATCGCACTCAACCGGCGCCGCGAACTGGTGATAGCGCGCGCCGCCGGCATCTCGGTCTGGCAATTCATGATGCCGTTCATAATGGGCGCTTTCTGCGTCGGCCTGCTGACCATGTTCGCCCTCAATCCAGTGGCGGCATGGGGCCAGCGACAGGCTGAGACGATGGAAGCCGACCTGCGCGGCGACCCGTCCTATCACAATACACTTTCGGTACCGTGGCTGCGCCAGTCGAACGGCAAAGACGATGTGATCATTGGCGCCAAGGCCGTCCTGAACAATGGAACGACGTTGATGACCGTCGTCTTTATCCACTTCGATTCACAGGGAAATATCGTTCTCCGGCAGGATGCGCAGTCGGCAAAGTTGGAAGATGGTTACTGGCTTCTTAACAATGTCGTCGAACGGCGGCCGGGCGAAATCCCTGACCACAAGAGCTCGGTACAAGTCCGTACGAATCTGAAACAGGATTTCGTCTCACAGCGCCTTGCACAGCCGGAAACCATTGCTTTTTATGATCTTTCTAATCGAATAAAGGTCGCACGCTCCTTCGGCATATCGACCAATGCACTCCAAACCCAATTTCACTCGCTGCTATCGCAACCATTCCTTCTGGTGGCAATGACATTGATCGCAGCAACAGTCTCGTTAAAATTCAGTAGATTCAACCAATCGCGCTCCGTGATTCTGGGTGGAATCCTCTCAGGCTTCGTGCTTTATGTTGTCACCGTGCTTGTAAAGGCATTCGGGAGCAGCGGAGTGGTTCCTCCCTTCGTGGCGACATGGATACCCGTGATCGTCGCATTGGCATTCGGAGCAACGATCCTGCTTCATCAGGAGGACGGCTAAGTGGCGGCAGGCAACCGCAAGAGTATCAGGAAGTTTGTGGGTGCCCTCGTTACGGGCACGGCCGCAAGCGCGTATATCATGAGCCCTGTCGCAGTTTATGCCCAGGCCAACAACAACAATGGCGGTACTGGCGCCGTAACCGCTCCTATCCAGGTCAAGGTACCGGAGGGCTCTAAGCTTGTCCTCTCGTCCAATGAATTAGTCTATAACAAGGACGCGCAGATCGTCACCGCCAGCGGTGCCGTTCAGATCAACTATGGCGGCTATAGAATGGTCGCCCAGAGGGTTGAATATAATCAGAAATCCGGACGGATGACGGCCATCGGCAATGTCGAGCTGATCATGCCGGACGGCAATCGCATGTACGGTGACAAAATGGATGTCACCGACAGCTTCTCGGACGGCTTCGTCAACTCGCTGCGCATCGAAATGCCTGACAACACCCGCATGGTCGCCGAAAAGGGCGAGCGCGTCGGCGGCAATCAGTTGATTCTGACAAAGGGCGTCTATACGGCCTGTATGGCCTGCTCCCAGGAGGGCCGGGCGCCACTATGGCAGGTCAAGGCACGGCGCGTTGTCCAGAACGGCGTGACGCATACCGTGCGTCTCGAGCATGCCCGTTTCGAGCTGTTCGGCCTGCCGATCGCCTATGTCCCGTGGATCGAAGTTCCCGACAATACGGTGAAGCGCAAATCCGGCTTCCTGTTTCCGTCGGTAAGCGTCTCGCAGCACCTCGGTGTTGGCGTGAAGGTTCCATATTATTACGTCATATCGCCCAGCATGGATGCGACGGTCAGCGCCACAGGCTACACCGGCCAAGGCCTGCTGCTCGAGGGCGAGTTCCGTCAGCGCTTTGAAAACGGCACGCATGTCCTGCGTGTCGCCGGCATCAGTCAGATGGATCCCGGCTCATTCACCGCAGGGACCAGCGATGCCGAGCACAAGACGCGCGGCATGATCAGCTCCAAGGCGGACTTCAAGATCAATCCCCGCTGGACGTTCGGCTGGGATGTCACGGCGCAGAGCGACAACAATTTCTCGCGTACATATGGGCTCGAGGGTCTCAGCCAGAGCACCCATACCAACGACATCTACCTGACCGGTCTCGGAAAGCGCAATTATTTCGATATGCGCGCTTTCTATTACGACATCCAGGATGCCGACAACAACAGCACTGCGGAAAAGCAGCAAGCCGTCGTTTATCCGAGCATCGACTATCATTACGTCGATCCGAAGTCGGTCTATGGCGGCGAGTTGTCGGCGACGATGAATCTCACGCATCTGTCGCGTGACAAGGCCTCTGTGCTCGACAACGTCAACAACCTTGGCGACGCCAGCCTGAACGACCGCTTCCTTGGTCTTTCCGGAAGCGACACGCGCCTCAGCACCGAAGTGCAGTGGCAGCGCACCTTCACCACCGATGGAGGCCTTGTGCTGACACCGTTGGCAGCCGCGCGTGGGGACGTCTACGGCCTCGGCATGGATTCGCCTACCGGCCAATATTCCGGCAACTACGACACCAGCGATTACGCGACGCGTGGCATGGTGACGGCCGGCCTCGAAGCCAAGTACCCGTTCCTCATCACGACGAGCAACAGCACGCATGTGTTCGAGCCGATCGCGCAGATTTATGTGCGCCCGGACGAGCAACTTGCCGGCCAGCTGCCCAACGAGGATGCCCAGAGCTTCGTTTTCGACGCAACGAACCTGTTCGACCGTGACAAGTTCTCCGGCTTCGACCGTATAGAAGGCGGCACGCGCGCCAACGTCGGTTGGCGCTACACGGGCAGCTTCGACAACGGCTACAAGTTGCAGCACATCTTCGGCCAGTCGTACCAGCTTGCCGGTCGCAACTCCTTCGCAACTCCCGATCTGGCGGGTGTCGGCGCAGATTCGGGACTTGAAACAACCCGTTCCGACTATGTCACGATGTTCGGCCTGACGACGCCGCAGGGCATCTCGCTGTCGACATCCTATCGCTTCGACGAGAAGAACTTCGCGTTCCGCCGCGGCGACACATCGGTCGGTTTTGCGAACGATATATTCCAGACGAATTTGATCTACACCCATATTACTGCTCAGCCGCAATATGGTTTCACGAGCGATCAGGATGAAATCCAGACGCGCGCGCAGATCAAGTTCAAGGAATACTGGTCGGTCTTCGGGACGGTAAGCTACGATATCAACAACAGCCAGGTCACCCGTCAGGGCATAGGCCTGTCTTACGAGGACGAATGCACGATCCTCAGCATTTCGTTCCTGAACAAGAAGGACACGACCGATCAGTCGGCAAGCAATTGGTCCGTCGGTGCCCGGCTGACCTTCCGCACGCTCGGGGACGTCAATCTCGGTAGCGTCCAAGACGCAACGTTCTGATATCTAGGAAAATTGCAAAGAGCCGGCTTCACAGCCGGCTCTTTCATTTTGAAACGGATCATCATTCCTCGCGTCATTGTTTCGCCGCAAGGATTTTGCAATTCATCGCGCTTGATGTAGACATGTGGCGCAAAGTTGCCTTATGGCGCCAATGGCGTTCCGATTTGGCACATGCCGACAAGAAAGACCTTTGGGAAGGGGTAGTTGATGTTTTCTGGAAAGACACCGATGCGCGCTCTGCTGTTCGGAGCCGCGGCCCTGGTTATGGCAAGCTTCGCCGTACCGAGCAGCGATGTTGCTTTCGCGGCAAGTGAGGTAAAGGTCGTTGTCAACAACCAGGTCATTACATCAGGCGACATTGCGAAGCGCGTCAACTTCCTCAAGTTGCAGCGCCAGAAGGGCGATCTTGCCAAAATGGCGAAAGAGCAGCTCATCGATGAGACGCTGAAGCGTGCGGAAATAGCGCGTCTGCGCATGTCGGTGTCTACGACGGAGGTCGACGCTGCCTTTGGTCGTTTCGCCGCCAGCAACAAGATGTCGCCACAGCAGCTCAGCCAGATCCTCGACAAGATGGGCGTGGGCGTCGACCACTTCAAATCCTACATTGCCATTTCCATGAGCTGGCCGCGCGTGGTGAATGCCCGCTTCGGTTCGAGCAACCGCATATCGAACGACGACCTCGTGACCCGCATGACGGAAAACAAGTCGAAGCCGGTCACGACCGAATACTTCCTGAAGCAGGTCATTTTCGTCGTTCCGACGGCGAAGCGGAACGCGATCCTGAATTCGCGCAAGGCCGAGGCTGAGGCGTCGCGCTCCAAATTCCCAGGTTGCGATCAGGCGAAGGTGTTTGCTGCGACCATGCGCGATGTTTCCGTTCAGGATCTCGGCCGCGTTCTGGCACCGGAAGTTCCGGAAATCTGGAAACCGTTGCTCGAAAAAGCCTCGGGCAATACGACAAGCTCCGTCGTGACGGACCGCGGTGTCGAATATATCGCGATCTGCTCGCAGCGTCAGGTGAATGATGACGTCGCAGCCGCGGCCGTCTTCCGTGCCGAGGATATCGGCAAGAACAATGCCAAGGGCGTCAACCCCAACGACAAGAAGTACATGGACGAACTGCGCTCCAAGGCGCAGATTGTCGATCGCTAACCGCTGCCTATGCCCTCGCGCTCTTCCATGCCCCTGGCGCTGACGCAAGGGGATCCGGCAGGCATAGGCCCCGATATCACGCTGGCCGCCTGGCTCCGCCGCGGCGAGCTTGGTTTGCCGCCCTTCCTGTTTCTCGGTGATGCGGGCGTTCTCGCGGCGCGAGCCTCCCAGCTAGGTCTCGACGTGCCTTTGCAAGAGGCCGACCCCGCTACCGCCTGCGATGTTTTCCATGATGCCCTGCCGATCCTGCCGATCGAGGCCGGTATGAATGTTATCGCCGGTCAGCCGCACGTCGGCACGGCAAAGGGAACGATCGCCGCTATTGAAATGGCCGTCTCCCTCAGCATGAGCGGCAAGACTTCCGCTGTTGTCACGAACCCGATCGCCAAGTCCGTACTCTATGACGCCGGCTTCGGCTTTCCGGGCCATACGGAGTTCCTGGCGGATCTCGCAACGCGCGCGACCGGCAAACGGGTCATGCCCGTCATGCTTCTGGCCGGTCCCAAGCTCCGTGCCATTCCGGTCACGATTCATATTCCACTGAAGGACGTGCCGCAGGCACTGACGTCCGATCTCATCATCGAGACCTGCAGAATTACCGATCACGATCTGCGCAGCCGCTTCGGCATCTCCAAGCCGCGGCTGGCGGTTGCGGGCCTCAACCCGCATGCCGGCGAAAACGGCGCCCTCGGCAAGGAGGATGACGACATCATCCGTCCGGCGATCGACGTTCTTCGCAGCGAGGGGATCGATGCCTTCGGCCCCCTTCCCGCGGATACGATGTTCCATGACGAGGCCCGCCGCCGATACGACGTCGCCATCTGCATGTATCACGATCAGGCCCTGATCCCGGCCAAGGCGCTCGGCTTCGACGATTCCGTCAATGTCACGCTCGGGCTGCCGTTCGTCCGCACCTCGCCGGACCACGGCACGGCCTTCGGCATTGCCGGCAAGGGGATCGCCAAGGAGGACAGCCTGGTGGCCGCTCTGAGGCTCGCCAACGAGATCAGCGGCAAGACTGGAAGCGATCACTGATGGCTGCACTTGACGGCTTGCCGCCTCTTCGCGACGTGATCCAGCGTCATGGCCTCGATGCGCGCAAGGCGCTTGGCCAGAATTTCCTTCTCGATCTGAACCTGACCCAGAAGGTCGCGCGCACCGCCGGCTCGCTTGAAGGCGTTACCGTATTCGAGGTTGGGCCAGGGCCTGGCGGGCTGACGCGCGCCATTCTGGCGCTTGGCGCCGCCAAGGTTATCGCCGTCGAGCGCGATTCACGCTGCCTGCCGGCGCTTGCTGAGATCGCCGATCACTATCCTGGCCGGCTTGACGTGATCGAGGGCGATGCCCTGAAGACGGATTTCGCTGCAATGGCACCGGAAGGTCCTGTCAAGATTATCGCCAACCTGCCCTACAATGTCGGCACCCAGCTGCTGGTCAACTGGCTTCTGCCGGCGCACTGGCCGCCCTTCTGGCAGTCGCTGACCCTGATGTTCCAGAAGGAGGTCGGCCAGCGGATCGTTGCGCAGGCAGATGATAATCATTATGGCCGGCTTGGCGTTCTCTGCGGCTGGCGCACGGAGGCGCACATGGCCTTCGACATATCTCCACAGGCCTTCACGCCGCCGCCAAAGGTGACGTCTTCGGTGGTGCATCTGACGCCGAGGGAAAATCCCATCCCCTGTGCCGTCGACAAACTGGAAAAGATAACGCAAGCCGCTTTCGGCCAACGCCGTAAAATGCTGCGTCAGAGCCTGAAGCCGCTCGGCGGCGAAGCGTTGCTGCTGAAGGCCGATATCGATCCGCAACGGCGTGCCGAGACGCTCTCCGTCGAAGAGTTTTGCCGATTGGCAAACTGCCTTTGATCGGATCAGAGCTTCCGATCAGCCTCAGCGCTTCGGCGTTTCTTCCAGCAAATCTCGAACGAAATCGAACATGCCGTGCCGGCGATCGCGGCGCAGGCGCTCGGCCTTGACGATCGACTGCACGGCGTCGAAGGCGACGTTAAGGTCATCGTTGACGATGACGTAGTCGTATTCGCGCCAATGCGCGATCTCGGCGCGGGAATTGGCGAGACGCATGGCGATGACCTCTTCCGAATCCTCGGCGCGGCGATGCAGGCGCGATTGCAGCTCCGTCATCGTTGGGGGCAGCACGAAGATGGAGACGACGTCCGCCGGCATCTTTTCCTGCAGTTGCTGGGCGCCCTGCCAGTCGATGTCGAAAAGCATGTCACGCCCTTCGGCCATCGCCGTCTCCACCGGTTCGCGCGGCGTGCCATAAAAATTGCCATGCACCTCGGCCCATTCGAGCAGCGAGTCGGAATCGCGAAGTCGCTCGAACTCGCGCTGCGAAACGAAATGATAATGCACACCTTCAATTTCGCTCGGCCGGCGCTGCCGCGTCGTGACGCTGACGGAGAGGCTTACCTGCTTATCCTTGTCCAGCAGGGTACGCGCGATCGTCGATTTGCCTGCACCGGATGGCGAGGAAATCGCGAGCATCAGCCCCCGGCGGGCAATCGGAATGGATGTGGATGTCGCCGGCTTCATAGCCTACTCCAAATTCTGGACCTGTTCGCGGAACTGATCGATGACCACCTTCAGTTCGATGCCGGCTGCGGTAACCGCGGCGGTATTCGACTTCGAACAGATGGTATTCGATTCCCGGTTAAATTCCTGTGCAAGAAAATCGAGCTTGCGGCCGACGGGGCCGCCTTTGGAAAGGAGATCGCGCGCCGCCGCCACATGAGCCTTCAGGCGGTCGATCTCCTCGCGAAGATCGGCCCTGGTGGCGAGAAGGGCAGCCTCGGCATGCAGCCTGTCGCGATCGAGGCCCGACGAGCCGTCCAGAAGCGTGGCAACCTGTGCCGCCAGCCTCACGGCGATCTCCCGCGGTGAGCGCGAGGGATCTTGCTCGACCACAGCTGTCAGCGCCTCGATGGTTGCGACCTGACCGAGCAGGATCTGGCCAAGCGCCCGGCCTTCCCGTCCGCGCATGTCGCTGAGATCGCCAAGGGCCTCCTCAAGACCGGAGATGATGTCGGCGTCGCGTGCCGCAAGCACTTCTTCGCCTTCTTCAGCCTCCTTGAACTCGACAAGCCCACGAACAGCCATGAGGCTATCCAGCCTCAGAGGCGCGGGATCGACGATGCCGGCAAGCTGATCGCGCAGCGCCAGCACGGCCGCCAGCGCCTCCTGGTTCACCACGACCTCCACCCGGCTTTCCTCGACGGATAGCGACAGGCCGACCTGCAGGTTGCCGCGCGAAAACCGGTCGGCAATCAGCTTGCGGACATCGGTTTCCAAACGCTCCAGTCCTGGCGGCAACCGCAGGCGGACATCCAGCCCCTTGCCGTTCACCGACCGCAATTCCCATGCCCAGCGACTGCGCCCGCTCGTACCTTCACGCCGGGCAAAACCCGTCATGGACTGCAATGCCATGCAAGCCTCCGATAATTCCTATCCATAATCCGCTGAAAATCATCGGATTATGGACCAATGTAAAGTGAATCCGCGCCACCGCTTCAATGAAGCCATGGCGCAGCAAGGATCAGTTCGTCTTCTTTTTCTGCTGGGTGCCCGAACCGGTAGTGGTTGCGGCAGCGTCATCGGGCTGACCGTCAACCGCGATGGTGCTCGGATCTTCACCCTTTTCGGCGGCAAGCTTGCGCCAGCGCTTGACGTTGGCGTTGTGCTCTTCCAGCGTCGCGGCGAAGACATGGCCGCCCGTGCCATCCGCCACGAAGTAGAGATCCTGGCTCTTCCAGGGGTTGGCGACGGCCTCCAGTGCATCCTTGCCGGGATTTGCGATCGGCGTCGGCGGCAGGCCCTTGATGATGTAAGTGTTATAAGGCGTCTCTTTCTTCAGATCCGACTGGTAGATCGGGCGATCGGAAGGCTTCCCCTCCCCGCCGAAGAGACCATAGATGATCGTCGGATCCGACTGCAGGCGCATGCCCTTGCCGAGGCGGTTCAGGAAGACGGAAGCGACATGGGCGCGCTCATCCGCCAGACCGGTTTCCTTCTCGACGATGGAGGCCAGCGTGACGAAATCCTGCTTGTTCGCCAGCTGCAGGTTCGGGTCCCGCTTATCCCAGATCTGCTCGACCAGCTTGTCTTGCGCGGCCGCCATCTGCTGGATAATTTCCGTGCGCTTGGTGCCGCGCGTGAACTTGTAGGTGTCGGGCCTCAGGCTGCCCTCCCCCGGCAGGGCAGATGGCAAATCACCTTCGAGCACGGGATCGGCCTGCAGCTTGTTGAAGATCTGCCGCACGGTCAGACCCTCGGGCAAAGTGACCGAATAGAGGATGGATTTGCCCGATTTCAGCAGTTCCATGATGTCCTTCATGGAAGCGCTCGCCTTGATCTCGTATTCGCCGGCCCGCAAGGTTTCGCCGTCATGCAGATAAGTGGTCGTCAGCCAACGGAAGATGCGCTGATCGCTGA
Organism: Rhizobium sp. SG741; assembly: GCF_012275435.1. Lineage (NCBI taxonomy): Bacteria > Pseudomonadati > Pseudomonadota > Alphaproteobacteria > Hyphomicrobiales > Rhizobiaceae > Rhizobium > Rhizobium sp. SG741. Next base: position 85,132 of record NZ_JAAZQP010000008.1, on the reverse strand, counting down.
TGATATTGTTGGATTCGAGACGATTGGCTATTTCGTTCAGGCCCGCGCCGTTACGGACGATGAAATTCGTATTGGTCGTCAGCGGGCCTGGGCTCTGGTAAACAGAGAAAGCATAATATGTGCCTGCTACGGCCGCGACGACGACGAAAATCGCCAACGTCATCAGGAAGTTCAGGAAGATCACCATCTGACTGCGGGCTTTGCGTGAACGCTTCGGCGGATCCGGAACACGCTCCGGACGCAGGGCTTCGCTTGCCGATTTCGGTATGATCGGCCCCTTCTGTCCGTTCGGAGTTCCGTTGCTCTGGTTCGTATCGCTCACCGGCAATCCCTTCCTTTTCGTGATTGCCTGCTCTTTGGCCAAGCAATGCGGCAAAAAACAGGTTCAGAGGATAAGGCGGAGCCGTATGAAGCTTCGCCTTCGACCGATCAGACATTACCGCGGCGCATCCCCGGGATGCATGGGGCGCGATAAAATTCGAGGACAGCGCGCAGGCTTGCCGAAGAGCATTCCCGCTTTCGCAGTTACGCGCTGTTATTATGCCTCATAACGGCGCAGGACAAGCGATGCGTTCGTGCCGCCGAACCCGAAGGAGTTGGACAGTGCGACATTGACGTCCCGCTTGCGGGCCTTGTGCGGAACAAGATCGATGGCGGTCTCGCGTTCCGGATTGTCGAGATTGAGCGTTGGCGGAACGATGTTGTCGCGAATGGCGAGCGTGGCGAAGATCGCCTCGATCGCACCGGCCGCCCCGAGCAGATGGCCTGTCGCCGACTTGGTGGACGACATGGAGATGCTGGACGCGGCATCGCCGACCAGCCGCTCGACGGCGCCGAGTTCGATCGTGTCGGCCATGGTCGAGGTGCCATGTGCATTGATATAGTCGACATCCGCCGGCGTCAGACCGGCGCGCTTCAAAGCCGATGTCATGCAGCGGAATGCACCCTCGCCGTCCGCCGACGGAGCGGTGATGTGATAGGCGTCGCCGGAAAGGCCGTATCCCACAACTTCGGCGTAGATCTTGGCGCCGCGAGCCTTGGCGTGTTCCAACTCTTCCAGAACAACGACGCCAGCGCCCTCGCCCATCACGAAGCCGTCACGGTCGCGGTCATAGGGGCGCGAAGCTCTCTGCGGGTCGTCATTATATTCCGTCGACAGCGCCTTGCACGCGGCAAAGCCGGCAAGCGAGATACGGCAGACCGGAGCTTCGGCGCCGCCCGCGACCATGACATCGGCATCGCCCAGCATGATCAGGCGGGCCGCATCGCCGATGGCATGCGCACCGGTCGAGCAGGCCGTGACGACGGCGTGGTTCGGGCCGCGCAGCTTGTGACGGATGGAAACCTGGCCGGAAACGAGGTTGATGAGGCGTCCGGGAATGAAGAAGGGCGAGATGCGGCGCGGGCCCTTGTCGCGCAGCGTATAGCCGGCCTCGACGATACCTTCGAGGCCGCCGATGCCGGAGCCGATCATGACGCCGGTCGCGATCTGGTCCTCGTCCGTGGCCGGGTGCCATTCGGCGTCTGCCAGCGCCATATCGGCAGCTGCCATGCCATAGATGATGAAGGGGTCGACCTTGCGCTGCTCCTTCGGCTCCATCCAGTCGTCAGCATTGAAAGTGCCGTCGGTGCCGTCGCCAAACGGAATGCGGCATGCGATCTTCGCGGCGAGATCCTCGACCTCGAATTCGGTCACGAGGCGCGCGCCGTTGTGCCCGGCGATCAAACGCGACCAGGACACCTCCGTGCCGCAGCCCAAAGGTGATACCATGCCGGTACCCGTGATAACGACACGTCTCATCGCCCTCAGACCCCCGTCTTCTTATGATGATATGCGTATAAATATGGTGCGCCCGACGTCGCGGGACGAAATAGGGCGGACTCTTGAGCCCGCCCATTCAAAAAGTACGAAAGATTAGGCCTGAGCCTTCTCAATGAACTTTACCGCGTCGCCGACCGTCAGGATCGAGTCAGCAGCGTCATCGGGGATTTCAACGCCGAATTCTTCTTCGAAGGCCATGACCAGTTCGACCGTGTCGAGCGAGTCCGCACCCAGATCGTCGATGAAGCTTGCGCTTTCAACGACCTTGTCGGCGTCAACGCCAAGATGATCAACAACAATTTTCTTTACGCGTTCTGCGATATCGCTCATGTCGGTTTCCTCGACCTTATGTCCTGATCAGAATGCCCTGTGACATCCCTACCCTAATTCAAGCCTGCAGCACCTGTTCTGGCGCCGCTGGCAAACCCGTACAACCCGGCGCTGAGATCCGGCCGAGCCGCCAAAAGCGCGGCGCCGTCCGTCTGCATTTTCGGGACGACTGTTCACAGTCATGGCCCGCTTAACACGGTTTAAGTCCGTCGCAAAGCCAGAAAATAGCCGGCTCCGGGTTGCTCAACATGCTATTGGAGGGAAAGTTCCCTCCAATAGCAATTCCCTTTAGATCATTGCCATGCCGCCGTTGACGTGGATCGTCTGGCCGGTGACGTAGCTGGCTTCGGAGGACGCAAGATAGGCGACCGCGGAAGCGACTTCCGCGCCGTTGCCCATGCGCTTCATGGGAATGGCACCCATGATGGCTTCCTTCTGCTTGTCGTTCAGCTTGCCGGTCATGGCGCTCTCGATGAAGCCGGGGGCGACACAGTTGACGGTGACGTTGCGGCTCGCGATTTCCTGCGCCAGCGACTTGGTGAAGCCGATCATGCCGGCCTTCGAGGCACAATAATTGGCCTGGCCGGGATTGCCTGTCACGCCGACGACGGAGGTGATGTTGATGATGCGGCCATAGCGGCGGCGCATCATCGGATGGGTCAGCTCGCGTGTCAGCCGGAAGACGGCGGTGAGATTGACTTCCAGTACGGCATCCCAGTCCTCGTCGCTCATGCGCACGAACAGGCCGTCCTTGGTGATGCCGGCATTGTTGACGAGAATATCGACGCCGCCGAGCTCTTCTTCGGCCTTGGCACCGAGCGCCTTGACCTCGTCGCGATCCGACAGATTGGCCGGGAAGATCTTGACGCGGTCGCCCAACTCGGCGGCCAATGCCTCCAGCCTCTCGACGCGCGTGCCATGCAGGCCGACAATGGCGCCCTGCTTGTGCAGGAGCCGGGCGATCTCTTCGCCGATGCCGCCGGATGAGCCGGTTACCAGGGCCTTGCGGCCGGTCAAATCAAGCATGTTTGTCCCTCGTTCCTTAATCTCTGTCAGCCGAGCAATACGCCAAGCGCCGTGTCGATATCAGCAGCATTGTTGACGGCGATGCCGTTGACCGATTTGTCGATGCGGCGCGCCAGGCCCGTCAGCACCTTGCCGGCGCCAATTTCATATAATGTTGTCACGTTGTTGGCAGCAAACCATTCCACCGTCTCGCGCCAGCGCACCTGGCCGGTAACCTGCTCGACGAGCAGCCTGGCGATCTCTTCGGCATCGGTCACCGGAGCGGCCTTGACATTGGCGATGACGGGCACGACCGGATTGGCCTTGGCAACGCCGGCCAGCGCCTCGCGCATCGCCTCTGCGGCCGGCGCCATCAGCGCGGAATGGAAGGGGGCGGAAACCGGCAGCAGGATGGCGCGCTTGGCGCCCTTGGCGGTTGCCAGCTCGGCTGCCTTCTCGACGGGCGCCTTCTCGCCGGAAATGACGATCTGGCCGCCGCCATTGTCGTTGGCGATCTGACAGGCGCCGAGCGCGGAAGCTTCGGCACAGACGGCGGCGACATCGGCATGTTCGAGCCCGATGATCGCAGCCATGGCGCCGACGCCAACGGGGACTGCCGCCTGCATGGCGTTGCCGCGAATGCGCAGCAGCCGCGCTGTATCGGCGAGCGAGAAGGTGCCGGCGGCGCAGAGCGCCGAATATTCGCCGAGCGAGTGGCCGGCGACATAGGAGACCTTGCTCTTCAGATCGAGGCCGCGGGCCTGCAGAACACGAATGACGGCGAGCGACACGGCCATCAGCGCCGGCTGCGCATTGGCCGTCAGCGTCAGTCTGTCTTCCGGGCCATTGAAGATGACGTCGGAGAGCTTTTCACCGAGCGCTTCATCAACTTCCTCGAAGACGGCGCGCGCTTCGGCGAAATTGTCGGCAAGGTCCTTGCCCATGCCGACGGCCTGGCTGCCCTGGCCGGGAAATGTGAAAGCAACAGTCATTATCAAGCGTCCTTTTGGGGTCGTTTCGCTTCCCAATGACATTGTTTGCGGCGGAGTCAATAGCGTAAACCCCGCAGCCAACGGCTTTTGCGCTCGCGGGACGCAGCGATTTTCTTCTTGCGCTCGCTCAATTCACGCCTAAATTCTCGCAACTCTCTTCATCATGAATTTCCCCTATCTCCAAGGTTTTCCCATGAAATATAAGAATTTAGGCCGCACCGATATTTCCGTTTCGCAAATTTGCCTGGGCACGATGACCTGGGGCACGCAGAATAGCGAAGCCGAAGCGCATGATCAGATGGATTACGCTCTCCATAAAGGCGTCAATTTCTTCGACACCGCCGAAATGTATCCGACGACGCCCGTCGGCGCGGAGACCCAAGGCCGTACCGAGGAGTATATCGGCACCTGGTTCGAAAAGACCGGCAAGCGCAAGGACGTCGTGCTCGCCACCAAGGTCGCCGGCCCTGGGCGCGACTATTTGCGCGGCGGTCAGGGCGCGGATGCCGCCAATATCCGCGCGGCGATCGACAGCAGCCTGAAGCGGCTGAAAACCGATTATATCGACCTCTATCAAGTTCATTGGCCGAACCGCGGCCATTTCCACTTCCGCCAGAACTGGCGCTACAACCCCTTTACGCAGGACCGCGAGAAGGCCGTCGCCGATATCACCGAGATCCTGGAGACGATGGGCGAGATGGTGAAGGCCGGCAAGATCCGTGCCCTCGGCCTTTCCAACGAGACGACCTGGGGCATCCAGAAATATCTGACGATTTCCGAACAAAAGGGCCTGCCGCGCGTCGTCTCCACGCAGAACGAATACAATCTGCTCTACCGGCATTTCGATCTCGATCTGGCCGAGCTTTCGCATCATGAGGATGTCGGCCTGCTCGCCTATTCGCCGCTCGCCGGCGGCATCCTCAGCGGCAAATATGTCGGCGGCACACGGCCTGCCGGCTCGCGCGGCTCGATCAACCACGACATCGGCGGCCGCCTGCAGCCGCTGCAGGAACCCGCGGTCAAGGCTTACCTCGAGATCGCCGCCAAGCACGATCTCGACCCGTCCAAGCTGGCGCTCGCCTATTGCCTCACCAAGCCGTTCATGACGTCAGTGATTATCGGCGCCACGACGATGGCGCAGCTCGAGACCGATATCGCCGCAGCTTACGTGACCTTGCCCGCGGAGGTACTGGCCGAGATCGAGCAGGTCCACCGGAAGTATCCGATGCCGATGTGAGGCGTAGCAAATGGACAGACCGTGGCGGCCGGAAGAAGCGGCCGTTACGGGTGGTCTATTGCACGATCTTTTGGCGAGAGCATCAACTCGGAGCCATGCGCTTCACGCAACTCGTCCTGCCCCTGCCCGCGATCCGAGGCCTTGTGGAGCAGGATCGATCTGTAGTCTGCGGAATGTCGCCCTTCGATCAGCGTGACGTCGGCATTCCCCGGATTGTCCGAGCGCTCGAACCAATCGACGGGACAATGCAGGAAATTCATTTCAAAGGCCCGGTTGGTGACGCCATGGCCGACGATGATGACATTGTTCTTTCCGTTTTCGGCGTCGTGCATGACGGTTTGTAGAAACAGGCGAACACGTTGGGCAACATCCGCCCGGCTCTCGCCGTCAGGCGGCCGCGCGTAGAACTTGCCGCTATTGTTGCGCAGCCTCGCCCACTTCTCGAACTCGTCGGGAAATTTCCGTTTCTGTTCGGCATGATCGTAGATTTCGGTGAAAAGCCCGAAATCCTGCTCACGCAACAGATAGTCCTCCCGAATGTCCCCGATCAGCTCGGCGGGCAGGACCTCCAGCAAGGCATCCTTGCTCTGTCGTGTCCTCAAGAACGGCGAATGCCAGATGCTCAGCTTGCGCAATTCGGCGCTCGGCAATGCCTTCAGATAGGCGGCGATGGCCCGTCCCGCCTCCAGCACCTGCCGATAACCCCACTCGGTCAGTGGCACATTGTGGTCGCCGAACTGCCGGTAGGCCTGCTCATCGATGTTGCCGAGGGATTCGCCGTGGCGGACGAGAAAGATGCGCATGAACAGTCCGTGTTGGCCGAAATTGATGTATGCCATCATGACGGGAGAGCGGGCTGCATGCAATGCGACGGGACACCGGCATGCGAATTGACCTGATGGCTGCTGCCTTTGCGCAAAACAACCCAATTTCGCCCCTCCTATTGCCTTTCCCGCAAAAATCCGTATAAGCCGCCCTGTTCGCAACCCGGTCTTCTGGCTGGTGGCTGAACGGAGGGCCGGTTTTCTTTTGGGAAAATCGTCGGAACGGAAGCGTTCCAGCCTCCCGTGTCTCCGCTCTCGACCGTCTCGGAAACGCTTTTCTTGCTTGGGGTTATCCCTCTCAGGAGCAGTCGTTGAGGCTTAGCCGCTAGAGCCCGGGTTCAGATCAACGCAAGAAAGGCAAAGCTATCCATGGCTCTTTATGAACATGTATTCCTTGCTCGACAGGATATCTCCACTCAGCAGGTCGACGCCCTCGTAGAACAGTACAAGGGTGTCATCGAAGCTAACGGCGGTAAAGTCGGGCGTATCGAAAACTGGGGCCTCAAGTCCCTCACCTATCGCATCAAGAAGAACCGCAAGGCTCATTACGCCCTGATGGACATCGATGCGCCGGCCGCTGCGGTCCAGGAAATGGAACGCCAGATGCGCATCAGCGAAGACGTCCTGCGTTACATGACGATCGCTGTTGAAAAGCATGAAGAAGGCCCGTCGGCCATGATGCAGAAGCGCGACCGTGACGACCGTCCGCGCCGCGATGGCGACCGTCCGGAGCGTAGCTTCGGCGACCGTGACCGTGGTCCGCGCCCGGATCGTGGTGACCGCGACGACCGTCCGCGCCGTCCGCGCGAAGACCGCGTATAAGGAGATTTTGAACAATGTCTGAAGTTTCCTCCGCACCGGTCCGCCGCCCGTTCCATCGCCGCCGCAAGACCTGCCCGTTCTCGGGCGCCAATGCGCCGCGCATCGACTACAAGGACGTCCGTCTCCTGCAGCGCTATATTTCCGAGCGCGGCAAGATCGTTCCTTCCCGCATCACGGCCGTTTCCCAGAAGAAGCAGCGCGAACTCGCCCAGGCGATCAAGCGCGCCCGTTTCCTCGGCCTGCTGCCCTACGTCCTCGCCTAATAAGCGCCGACGCTGATATGATTTGAGGGAAGGCAGTCATGCCTTCCCTTCCCCTTTTCGCGGTGGGCGCGGATCGGGACCTTGAAACCCCATGTTGGGGACGGCTTTCAGAACCGAGGTTCGGAAGCATCCTCTAACTGCTCGATACGAAGCAGGACAGCGACGTGAAACAGTTGAGTGCAAAAGAGCTTGGTATCGGCGCGCTTGCCGGTCTGACCGCCGCCCTACTCGTGTATGGCGCGACCACTCAACCTTTGCTGTTTATTCTGTTCGGCGCGCTTTCCGCCCTCCCTATCCTGCTCGTCGGCCTCGGCTGGGGCAACGTGGCCGTTGTCGTCGCTGTCGTGGTGGCAAGTGTCATCGGCGCCGTCTGGCAGTCGATGTATTTCGGGGTGTTTACACTCGTACTGACGCTGATACCGGCCTGGCTCAGCCATCTCGCCAATCTGGCGCGTCCCGCTTCCGAGCTCGGCGGCCCGGACCACCTGATGGCCTGGTATCCGCTCTCCGACATCATGCTGCATCTCTGCGGCCTCACGGCGGTAACTGTCATCATCGCCGGCGCGATTATGGGCTACAACGCCGATCTGGTCGGCCAGGTGGTGGACGCCTACGTCAGCGCGGTGAACCAGCAATCCCCCGACCTTCAGCTCGATCCGATTGCGATCGCGAAGATGAAGTCGCTGATGCTCTACATGATCCCAGTCGTCTGGGGCATGATCTGGGTCATGATGTTGCTGGCCGCCTATTATGTGGCGATCCGCATCGTTGCAGCCTCGAGGCATAATCTGCGCCCGAGGGAGGATATCCCCTCATCACTGCGCATGAACCGCAACGCGATCTTCGTCTTTCTCGTGGCGATCGTCGCCATGTTCCTCGGCGGCGTGGTTGGCCTGATTGCCGCCGCCGTCCTCGGCGCCTTCGGCGCGGGCTTCATCACTTCCGGCTTTGCGTCGCTGCATTACCGGACGCGCGGCAAGGACTGGCGCATACCCGTGCTTGTCCTCTGCTATCTGGCATCTTTCCTGCTGACGCTGCCGCTCCTCATCATCCTTGTTCTCGGCCTCTACGATACCCGCAAGGCGATATCGCTCACTCCGAACAAGAATGCCGACACATCCAAACCAACAGACACGAAAATCTGACATCGAAAGGAACAAGAAAATGCAAGTCATTCTTCTCGAGCGTATCTCCAAGCTCGGCCAGATGGGCGAAACCGTCAAGGTTCGCGACGGCTTTGCCCGTAACTACCTGCTGCCGCTCGGCAAGGCGCTCCGCGCCAATGCCGCCAACAAGGCCCGCTTCGAAGCCGAGCGCGCCACGCTCGAAGCCCGCAACCTGGAGCGCAAGAGCGAAGCCCAGAAGGTCGCAGACGTTCTCGGCGGCAAGTCCTTCATCGTCGTTCGCTCGGCTGGCGAAACCGGCCAGCTCTACGGTTCGGTCGCCGCCCGTGACGTCGTCGAAATCCTCGCCGCCGAAGGTTTCAACATCGGCCGTAGCCAGGTTCACATGAACACGCCGATCAAGGCCATCGGCCTGCACGATGTTGCGATCGGGCTTCACGCAGAAGTCGAAATCAAGATCGAGCTCAACGTTGCCCGTTCCGCTGAAGAAGCTGAGCGCCAGTCCAAGGGCGAGACCCTCACCTCCGCCGACGCCATCTACGGCGTTGACGAAGACGCCCTGCGTCCGGAAGACTTCTTCGATCCGGAAGCCGACGGCAATGCCGAAGAAGACGACGCATAAATTCCAGTCCATTGCTGGATGTGCGAAAGCCCGGATCGGACGATCCGGGCTTTCTTTTTGCGTTGGAGTGGGTTCATGCCCTGGCGCCGATATAGGCTCTCAGGGCCTCCGGCTCATCGGTTTGAATGGCGGAGACGCCGACATCGATCAGGCGTCCCCATATCGCGTCCGGATCCTTGAGCGCGGCGGTATCGGTAAAACCGGCGCATGAGACCGAATCGAGCGTGTTGACCCAGAGAGCGATGCCGCACTCCTGAAAAAGCGCCACTTGCCCGACGACCTGCTCCAGCCGGTCAAAATAGATTTCGCACAGGAACGGGCTCAGCTTGAAGAGAAGGTCGAGCTGGGAAGCCGCATCCGTTGCGTTCAGCCGCGTTTTGGCCATGAAGGGAACGCCATGTGGTTCCACCTTTTCGCGGATCCACGAGAGATCCTGATGGCTCCTCAAGTCTCCCCAGAAGTCGACCTGCTGGTCAACGCCCATCGATCGGGCGCAGGCGATGACGTCGGGGATCATGTCCCGGTGCTTGACGTCAAGATGGATGAAAATGCGATCCCGCGTCAGGTCAAAGACTTCCTTCAGGCTCGGCAGTCTTTCGCCCGTGAACTCGTTCGTCCCGCCGCCATCGCGATTGCGCAATTTCAGGCTCGACAATTTCTGCAGTGTCAGCGTCTCCGGCTCGCGGTTAAGACCCGCCATTCGCTCGAGCGTGTCGTCGTGCAACAGGAAGAGCTCGCCGTCGCTGCTGCGCCGGACGTCGATTTCAACCACCTCGTAGCCAGCCGATATGGCTCTTTCGATCGCCAGGAGGCTGTTCTCTGGCGCGGCGCGCCACACACCACGATGGACGACGATCGCGCAGGATCGATCTGGATCGGCGATGTGATCGACATAGGAAGGCATAGGCGAAACCACGAACTTGTTCTCCTTCAATTCTCGAAGGCATGAGGAACTGCCGAATCGGCAGACCCCGCCTACCAAGCCTCTTCAATCACACCATTGCTGATATGAGATGACGGGAGATTCGCGGAAATGCGGAAGCATTCTAGTCGTCGTTGATGCCCACCTCCGGCTGGGAGTTCTTATCGACCGAAACGACCACGGACATCCCAGGCGCCAGTTGGTCCGCCAAGGGTTGCCCCTGATCGATCTTGACTCTGACGCCGATGCGCTGGGCGACCTTGGTGAAATTGCCGGTGGCATTGTCCGGCTTGATGACGGCGAATTCAGACCCAGCCGCCGGCGAGAAGCGCTGGATATGGCCCTTGATCTCGCGGTGTCCGAGCGCGTCGACGGAAATCGTGACGGGCTGATCGAGCTTCATGCCGTCGAGCTGGGTCTCCTTGAAATTGGCGATCACCCAAATATCCTTCGGCACCAGGCCCATGAGCTGCGTTCCGGCCGTCACATATTGGCCGAGGCGCACGCCGATCTCGCCGACGCGCCCGTCCTGCGGCGCAACAATGGTCGCATTCTGAAGATCGATATCGGCGAGCTGCACGGCGGCTTCCGCGCCGCTGACACCGGCCTCCAGCGAGGCGCGGTTGACGATGATCGTCGTCAGGTTCTGTTGCGATACGTCAAGGGCCGCCTTCGCCTGGTTGACGGCTGCTCGCGCCTGCTGCAGCGTCGCCTGCGCCTGCTCGGAATCGCTTGTCGTGGACACCCCCTTGGCCACCAGCGTCGTCACGCGCTCCCAGGCGAGCTGGGCGCGCTTCAGCGCGGCGTTGGCGCTATCGATCTGCGCCTGGCTGGAGACGATGCCGGCCTTGGCGGCCTGCTCCTGCTGTTGCGAATTGGCGAGCGCCGCCTTCTGCCCGTCGAGCGTCGCGTGCGCCTCCGCCACCTTCTGCCGATAGATACGGTCATCGATCTTGGTCAGAACGTCGCCCTGCTTGACGAGCTTGTAGTCCTTGATCGGCACGTCGGTGATATAGCCGCTGACCTGCGGGCTGATGGTCGTGACATAGCCCTTGACATAGGCGTCGTCGGTGGTTTCGACCGAGCTTCTGAACGGCGGCAGGTGCCAGGCATAGAGCACCAGCATAACGCCGCCGATGCCGGCAAGAACCGCAATGACTTCGATTGGAGAGCGAACGAGCCTCGACATGGAGCTATTTCATATCCTCAAGGGTTGGATGCCATGGCCTGCGGCCGATCTTCAGCGAGCCGAGTTTTGACGAAGCGGAAGAATACATGCAGCGAAAGTCCGGCAAGCGATACAAAGGCGATCACTGCCGCAACAAGAAAAGCATCACCATAGGCGAGCATGTTGGCCTCACGGCTCACCTGCGCGCCGAGCAGCGCCAGCCCCTCTCCCTTGAGGATCGCACTGTCGCCGATCACCTTGCCGTAAGATGATGAAAGCTGGCTGACGCGTTCGGCCACATGCGGATCGGTCAGCAGCACGCGCTCGGTCAACACCGCGGAATGAAATTTCTCGCGAATGATGATCAGCGTGCCGTAGAACGCCGAACCGATCAGACCGCCGACGCTTTGCGTGAAGGTGAAAATGACGAAGAAAGTCACCAGATAGGCCGGCCCCTTCGACAGAGCCGCCTTGAAGCCCACCGACATGGATGGCGGCAGGAAAAGTGCTGCGCCGGCGGCCACCATCGCCTGACTGAGATACATTTGTTCTGGCCGCGTCAGGTTGGTCACCTGCGAATCGATGAGGGAACCGACCCCCATCAGAGCAAGGGCGACGAACTGGATCTGCCAGCTTAACCCATAGGTCATCAAGACCGCGCAGATGAGCCCGCCGATGACCGAAAATGCCAGGATGATCCAGTACAGCATGGAGAGCTGGTCGTAGAGCAGCCCGACAGCATTCTGATAGAATGTCACGACGACCGAAGTCTGCTCGGCGGCAATCAGGCGAAATACCAGCAGGATGCCGGTCAGGTGCAGCATCTCCGGCCGCAACAGCCAGCGAACATCGATGAGCGGTGTCGATCTTCTTAGATCGACGACGACAGCAGCGGTCAGCGAAGCAATGCCGATCGCCAGCACGATACCGAGCCAAGGCACCTCCAGCCACCAGTAGAGGCGACCGACCGACAGAACCACCGCCAGACAGCCGAAACCGATGGCAACCAGCAGGTAGCTGAAAATATCGCCGAGAACGATGACCTTGACGCGCGGCGGCGGCGTCAGCGGCAGCAGATAGATGATCGGCATGACAAGCAGCGCCAGAGCCATTTCGAGAGTATAGAGGCCGCGCCATTCGCCATAGTCGAGAAGCGAGGGCGACACGAGGCGAGTGATCGGCGCCGCCAGCAGCGTGTTCGTCATCGCCAGGCTGACGCCAACGGTCATCTTCTTGGCCGGCTCGAACGCTTCCAGCATGTAGAGGAACCCGAGCGTCGACAGTGGCGCGCCGGCGATGCCGCTCAAGAAACGGACGACGATCGCCGAATGCAGATCGGAAACGAAGAGATTGAGCAGCGAAGCAACGATGAAACCGAGAATGCTGACCTCGGCGAAATTACGGACCCCGTATTGCAGCCGGATCTTCACCAGCGCGATGGCGAGACTGACGTTCGGCGCCATGTAGGCGGCCGAAAGCCATGCCGATTCTGTGGTCGTGGCGGCGATGGTTCCCTGGATCTGGGTCAGATTGGCGAAGGCGAGGTTGAGGCCCAGGCCCTGCGTCAGGAAGAACATGACGGATGCGGCTATATAGAGCGGCACTTTCCAGCCCGGCATGGGCGGTGGAGCGGCAGGGACGGCGTTGGCTTCCACTTTGGGGACCGGGCCTGGCTCGCCGCTCATACATTACCTCATGACTTGCCCACATTCTGAAGATTGGCCGTCATGGCGCGGATAACTTTAAGCGCCATGCCGATATCCTCGTCCGAAATCCCTTCCAAAATATCCGCGCGCACACCGGTGGCAAGAGCCTCGACCTCGGCAGCGACGACTTTTCCGGATTCCGTCATGAATATCTGCTTGGCGCGACGATCTGATGGTACGGCGCGGCGCTCGATGAAACCTTGTCCCTCCATGGCATCGAGGATGCGCACGAGCGTTGGCGTCTCGAGCTCAAGTTCGTCGGCAAGCTCCCGCTGATTGATCCCGTCACGACGCGAGAGCCTATGGAAAACCCTTGCCCGAGCGAGCGTCATTCCATGTTCACGCACCAGCGCATCGAATGCCGCTCTCAACTTACGATTGAAAGAGGAAACTTCATCGAAAAGCTCACGTCTTGATGGCGCACCGGACATTTATTGCAACTTTATATTATTAGCAGCCTACCCTATTCAGGCAATAACCGGATTTTCTTATCTTTTCAAGCATCATAGCCGCACAAGTTGATGCGCCTGGCGAAATACCCGGTTAAAATCACCTATGGATAACTTGCATAAGTGATTCGTGTGTCGGGCCTTGCGTTGCAAAGTGGCGACAAGGGATTTTTTATACGGCCGAAACTTGTCCCTGTGGACGAGTGGAACAATGTTGATAGCGGGGCCTGATTTGCCCTCGTTCACCAAAGCGACGTATTTGCACGGTTGACCATGACGACGCTTCATCGCAAACCATTCGATACTCCAAAGTACAAAGAGATGGAAAATGAACGAAGCTGCGCGCAAGCTCGCCGCCATTGCTCCCGCCGAACAGCACTATCGCGAAGCCCCTAACAATATCGAGGCGGAGCAGGCTCTTCTCGGCGCCATCCTCGTCAACAACGATGCCTATTATCGTGTCTCGGATTTTCTGAAGCCCATCCACCTCTACGAGCCGCTGCACCGGAAGATCTTCGAAGTCGCCGGCGACATCATTCGCATGGGCAAGACCGCCAACCCGGTGACCATCAAGAGCTTCGTGCCCGCGGAGGAGAAGGTAGGCGACATGACGGTCGCGCAATATCTCGCGCGCCTCGCCGTCGAAGCCGTGTCGATCATCAATGCCGAGGATTACGGCCGTGCCATCTACGACCTGGCGCTGCGCCGGGCGTTGATCACCATCGGCGAGGACATGGTCAACATCGCCTACGACGCGCCGCTGGACATGCCGCCGCAGACGCAGATCGAGGATACCGAACGCCGGTTGTTCGAGCTCGCCGAAAACGGCCGCTACGACGGCGGCTTCCAGGCCTTCAACGACGCCGTGGCGCTGGCAATCGACATGGCGGCCGTGGCCAAGGAGCGCGACGGCGGCCTGTCCGGCATTTCCACGGGCATCCACTCGCTCGACAGCAAGATGGGCGGCCTGCAGCGGTCCGACTTGATCATCCTCGCCGGCCGTCCCGGTATGGGCAAGACGTCGCTCGCCACCAATATCGCCTACAATATCGCTGCCTCCTTCGAAGGCGAGGTGCAACCGGACGGCTCCACCAAGGCGAAGAATGGCGGTGTCGTCGGCTTCTATTCGCTGGAAATGTCGTCGGAACAGCTCGCCACCCGTATCATTTCCGAGCAGACGGAAGTCTCCTCGTCGAAGATCCGCCGCGGCGATATCAACGATGCGGATTTCGAGAAGCTCGTGGCATGCTCGATGATGATGCAGAAGGTGCCGCTCTTCATCGACCAGACCGGCGGTATCTCCATCGCCCAGCTTGCCGCTCGCGCCCGTCGGCTGAAGCGCCAGCGCGGCCTCGACGTACTGGTCGTCGACTACATCCAGCTCATGACCGGCTCCAAGAAGTCGGGGGAAAACCGCGTCCAGGAAATCACCGAAATCACCACGGGCCTGAAGGCGCTCGGCAAGGAACTCAACGTTCCGATCATCGCGCTATCCCAGCTCTCGCGTGCCGTCGAAAGCCGTGACGATAAGCGGCCGCAGCTTTCGGACCTTCGCGAATCCGGCTCGATCGAGCAGGACGCCGACGTGGTGCTCTTCGTCTTCCGCGAGGAATATTACGTCAAGAACCAGGAGCCCCGCGATCCGGCCGATCCGAAATATGCCGAATGGGAAGCCCTGTTCGACCGCGTGAAGGGGACGGCCGACGTCATCATCGCCAAGCAGCGTCACGGCCCCACAGGCACGGTGAAGCTCGCCTTCCAGTCGGAATTCACGCGCTTCGCCGATCTCGCCGATTCCTCCTTCCTTCAATATGAAGAACACTGACAAAGGCGGCAGGCGGCACGCATATGTGCCGCAGCACTTTTTCTTTTCATCGATGATCACTATCCTGGCCGGAGCCAAATCATCTCCGGCCATTTTTTTCGTTAAGGCGGCTCCATGACAGACAATTTCGATGACTATGACGCTTTCGCTTCCGCCGGCCTGCGGCTGACGGTGGATCTCGGCGCGCTTGTCGAAAACTGGCGCGAGATGGCCCGCCGCTCGGGCAGCGCCCGCACCGCTGCCGTCGTCAAGGCGGATGCCTATGGGCTCGGGATCGAGGATATCGGCGAAACCCTCTATTCGGCCGGCGCCCGTGATTTCTTCGTCGCGACCGCTGACGAAGGCGCAACGCTCCGACTCTACGCGCCCGAGGCGCGCATCTTCGTGCTTTGCGGCATCTGGCCGGGGATGGAGCGGATATTCTTCGAGAACGATCTCGTACCCATCATCGCGTCGGAGGAGCAACTGACCTTCTGGATGTCGGTGCTGTCGGACTATGGCGACTATCCTTGCGCGCTGCAGGTCGACACCGGCTTCAACCGGCTCGGCCTACCGATGGAGGACGCACTGGCACTCGCGGACGACGTCTCGCGGCCTGCGAGCTTCTCGCCGGTGCTTGTCATGAGCCATCTTGCCTGTGGCGACGATCCGTCGAATGCGATGAACCGGCAGCAGTTGGACGCCTTCCGCAAGGTCAGCGCGGCCTTCGAGGGGATAGAGGCGAGCCTTGCCAATTCGGCCGGCATATTTCTCGGGCCGGAGTATCATTTCGATCTCACCCGCCCCGGTATCGCCACTTATGGCGCCGAGGCCGTTCCCGGCATGGCCAATCCGATGCGGCCGGTGGCGACGGCAGAAGCCAGGATCATCCAGACACGCTCCGTCAGGGCCGGCGAAACGGTGAGCTACGGCCGCGCGCTTCAGCTGACGCGCGACAGCCGGCTGGCGATCGTCTCGGCCGGCTATGCCGATGGTTACATGCGCAGCCAGTCAAGCGCCGGTGTGCCGCTGCGCCAGGTGGGCATTGCCGGCGGCCAGGGCTTCATTGCCGGGCACAAGGTGCCCGTTGCCGGCCGCATCACCATGGACCTCACCATCTTCGACGTGACCGACCTGCCGGACCATCTGGTTCGCGCCGGCGACTATATCGAGCTATTCGGCAGCAATATCCCGGTTGATGATGCGGCCAGAGCCGCCGGCACGATCGGCTACGAGATGCTGACGAGCATGGGGCTGCGGCACGAGCGGCGCTATATCTCGGAAGAGACCGAGGAATAGCGCTATCTTCCTGTTTCTCGCATTCCGGACGGAAAACCGCTGCGCACTTTCCTGGAAATGCTCTAACGCGCGCTAATCGCCAGGCGCACGCCAAGAGCGACGAACAGCGCGCCCAATCCACGATCGAGCCACAGCCCGACGCTGCGATTGCGCCGCAGCGCCTCAGTGAGCCGACCGCCGAGAAGGATGAGCGGCGGCTCGATGAACGCAGCCACGACGATGATCAGGCTGCCATGCAGCAGGAGCTGCGCCCAGACCGGGCCGGCGCCCTCGACGACGAACTGCGGCAGGAAGGCGAGAAAGAAGATCGCGACCTTGGGGTTGAGCAGCGAAACCAGAATGCCCTGCCGGTAGATGCGGCCCGAGGACAGTGTCTTGCCGGCGTCCTTGATCCATGCGGCGTCACCCTTGGAGCGCAATGCCTGTATGCCAAGCCAGATCAGATAGGCAGCCCCGATCCACTTTATCGTCGAGAAGGCGAGCGCCGAGGCGGCCAGGATCGCCGACAGTCCCGCCGCCGCCATCAGCACATGCAGGCACGCGCCGCTCCATATGCCGAACAAGGCGGCGAAACCGGAGCGCATGCCGCTTCTGATCGTGTGACCGAGAATGAAGGCGATATCCGGCCCCGGCGAGAGGTTGAGCAGCGTCGCGGCGGTCAGAAAAGCGATCCAGTGGGCAAGCGAATAGTCAAACATCGGTCATCATCCATAAAAACCCAGCATAAAGGCTGACACGATCGGCGTTGATACGGAAATCATTAGTTTTGATGGGCCGCGAAAGACATTATCTGTCAGCCGATCGCGATTCGCTTCGAAGAGCGGAGCATTTGAACTTTGAGACCAGCATCCGATGGCTAAGGGCCGTACACAATTCATCTGCCAGAACTGCGGCACGATCCACAATCGCTGGGCGGGAAAATGCGATAGCTGCGGCGCATGGAATACCATCGTCGAGGAAGATCCCATGGGCGGGATCGGCGGCGGTCCGACAAAGACGCCCAGGAAGGGGCGGCCGGTGACGCTGACCTCCCTTTCCGGCGAGATCGAGGAAGCCCCGCGCATCTTCACGGGCATTTCAGAGCTCGACCGTGCCACTGGCGGCGGTTTCGTGCGCGGCTCGGCCGTCCTCGTCGGCGGCGATCCCGGCATCGGCAAGTCGACGCTGCTGATGCAGGCCGCGGCGGCGCTCGCCCGCCAGGGGCACAAGGTCGTCTACGTCTCGGGCGAAGAGGCCGTGGCGCAGGTTCGCCTTCGCGCGCAGCGGCTGCAAGCGGCCGATACCGACGTGATGCTGGCGGCGGAGACCAATGTCGAAGATATCCTGGCGACGCTGGCCGAAGGCAAAAGACCGGACCTCGTCATTATCGATTCCATTCAGACGCTGTGGAGCGAACTTGCCGAATCCGCTCCCGGCACCGTCACGCAGGTGCGCACCGGCGTGCAGGCGATGATCCGCTTCGCCAAGCAGACGGGTGCTGCGATGGTGCTGGTCGGCCATGTCACGAAGGACGGCCAGATTGCCGGCCCGCGCGTCGTCGAGCACATGGTCGATGCCGTCCTCTATTTCGAGGGTGATCGCGGCCATCACTATCGCATCCTGCGCACAGTCAAGAATCGCTTCGGCCCGACCGACGAGATCGGCGTTTTCGAAATGTCCGACATGGGCCTGCGCGATGTGGCGAACCCGTCCGAGCTTTTCCTCGGTGAACGCAATTCGAAATCGCCGGGAGCTGCCGTCTTTGCGGGCATGGAGGGCACGCGACCGATCCTGGTCGAAGTACAGGCGCTGGTCGCCGCAACATCGCTCGGCACACCGCGGCGCGCCGTGGTCGGCTGGGATTCGGCGCGGCTGTCGATGATTCTCGCGGTGCTGGAGGCGCATTGCGGCGTTCGGCTCGGCCAGCACGATGTTTATCTCAATGTCGCCGGCGGTTACCGCATTTCTGAGCCGGCTGCCGACCTTGCCGTCGCCTCTGCACTGGTTTCCTCTCTGGCTGGTCTTGCCCTTCCTGCAGATTGCGTCTATTTCGGCGAAGTCAGCCTGTCGGGCGCCGTCCGGCCGGTTGCGCACACCGCCCAGCGTCTCAAGGAAGCCGAGAAGCTGGGATTTTCTACGGCCCTCCTGCCTGCCGCTTCCGCCGACCTGCCGAAGGTCAATGGCGGACGCTGGAGTGAGGTTGAAAGCCTGCCGGACCTGGTGGCGCGCATAGCCGGATCGAAAGGTGCGCTTAAGCGTGCGGAAGATGAAGACTGAGCCTTACTTCAGCCGTCCTTGACGTAGAAGAGGCTCATACTGAGGCCGATGCCCGCCAACATGGCGTGGCAAGTCTTGAAGTGGATTATACATGCCCATTACGATTTTCGACGGTATTGTTATCGGCGTTCTTCTGTTCTCCGCCGTTCTGGCCATGGTCCGCGGGTTTTCCCGCGAAATTCTTTCGATCGTCAGCTGGGGTGGCTCGGCCGTCGCCGCTTACTATCTCTATCCCCTGCTCGTTCCCTATGCGCTGCAATACAAGGCCGACACCAAGATCGCGACGATCGCTTCGGCCGGCGTCATCTTCCTGCTGGCGCTGATCATCATTTCCTTCATCACCATCCGGATCGCCGATTTCATCATCGACAGCCGCATCGGCGCACTCGACCGGACACTCGGCTTCCTGTTCGGGGCGGCTCGCGGCCTGCTGCTGATGGTTGTCGTGGTGGCCTTCTGGAACTGGCTCGTAGCACCCGCCGCCCGTCCGGACTGGGTCAACAACGCCAAGTCGAAGCCCTTCCTCGATTCGATGGTTGAGAAGCTGAAGTCGGCACTTCCTGACAACATCCAGGCGATGCTGCCGCCCGAGATCATCAACAAGATCGCACCCAATCAGCAACAGCAGACGCAGCCCCAGCAGGGCGGCGACAACGGTGCGACGAACGATACCGCGCCGCCCGACGACGCACCGGCGCCACAGACAAATAATTGACAATGCGTTTACAGGCTTGACCCGCCGCGTGATAATCGCCATGTGAGCGGCATGAAACTGGAAGATCCGGCCCGATGTATTTTCCGGCCGGATTTTCAGCTATTGTAGTATCCAGTCGTGACGCCGCCCGATCCGCCCACGTTGAGAGCAAAGGCCCGCAGCCATGAACCATTCCCTTTCCATCGAGAATGATATCGACGGCGACACGCTGCACGAGGAATGCGGCGTATTCGGCATTCTGGGACACCCCGACGCGGCAACGCTGACGGCGCTCGGCCTGCATGCCCTGCAACATCGCGGCCAGGAAGCCGCCGGCATCGTCTCCTTCGACGGCCAGCGCTTTCATTCGGAGCGGCGGATGGGTCTCGTCGGCGATCACTATACCGATCCTGCCACGCTTGCCCGCCTGCCCGGCGACCGCTCGATGGGCCATGTGCGTTATTCGACGACGGGCGAAACCATCCTTCGCAACGTGCAGCCGCTGTTCGCCGAGCTGGAAGTCGGCGGCATCGCGATCGCTCACAACGGCAATTTCACCAACGGCCTGACCATGCGCCGGCAGTTGATCGCCGACGGTGCGATCTTTCAGGCTACGTCAGACACCGAAGTCGTCCTCCATCTCATTGCCCGCTCCAAGCAGGCCTCCTCCTCCGACCGCTTCATCGATGCGATCCGCCAGATGGAAGGCGGCTATTCGATGCTCGCCATGACGCGCACCAAATTGATCGCGGCGCGCGACCCGATCGGCATCCGGCCGCTGGTCATGGGCGAGCTCGACGGTAAACCGATCTTCTGTTCGGAAACCTGTGCCCTCGACATCATCGGCGCCAAATACGTCCGCGACATCGAAAACGGCGAAGTCGTCATCTGCGAGATCCAGCCGGATGGCTCGATCACCATCGATGCACGCAAGCCGGAAGTCTCCAAGCCCGAGCGGCTCTGCCTGTTCGAATATGTCTACTTTGCCCGTCCCGATTCCGTGGTCGGCGGCCGCAACGTCTATGTCACCCGCCGGAACATGGGCATCAATCTTGCCAGGGAAGCGCCCGTCGAGGCCGATGTCGTCGTCCCCGTGCCGGATGGCGGCACGCCGGCGGCTATCGGCTATGCGCAGGAAAGCGGCATCCCCTTCGAGCTCGGCATCATCCGCAACCACTATGTCGGCCGCACCTTCATCGAGCCGACACAGCAGATCCGCGCTTTCGGCGTCAAGCTCAAGCACTCCGCCAATCGCGCCATCATCGAGGGCAAGCGCGTCATTCTCGTGGATGATTCCATCGTGCGCGGCACGACCTCGGTCAAGATCGTGCAGATGATCCGCGAGGCTGGCGCCCGCGAAGTGCATATCCGCGTCGCCAGCCCGATGATCTTTTATCCGGACTTCTACGGCATCGATACGCCGGACGCTGAAAAGCTGCTTGCCAACCAGTATGGCAGCCTGAAGGCCATGTGCGATTTCATCGGCGCCGATTCCCTTGAATTCCTGTCGATTGATGGACTCTACAGATCCGTCGGCGGCGAGCCACGCGACACTGCGCAGCCGCAGTTCACCGATCACTATTTCACCGGTGACTATCCGACGCGCCTGCTCGACCGGGAAAGCACAAGCAACGTGCGCAAGCTCTCCATGCTTGCCAGCAACGGCTGACCCCCGGTAACGGCTGACAAGGGGCGTTTTTGCCCCTTTCCTCCCCATAGCATTCGGATCAAGACAGCATGAGCGTCAACCTCAAGGACAAGATCGCCCTCGTTACCGGCGCGTCGCGCGGTATCGGCTATTTCACGGCACTGGAACTCGCCAAGGCTGGCGCGCATGTGATCGCCTGCGCCCGCACGGTCGGCGGACTTGAGGAGCTGGACGACGCCATCAAGGCCGCCGGCGGGTCTGCGACGCTCGTGCCTTTCGACCTCGCCGACATGAACGCCATCGATGCGCTCGGCGGCTCGATCTTCGAACGCTGGGGCAAGCTCGATATCCTCGTCGCCAATGCCGGGGTGCTCGGCGTGATCTCGCCGATCGGCCATATCGAGGCGAAAGTCTTCGAGAAGGTGATGACCGTCAACGTCACAGCCACCTGGCGGCTGATCCGCTCCGTCGAACCGCTGCTGATGCGCTCCGATGCGGGACGCGCCGTTATCCTGTCGTCGGCCGCCGCCCATCGCTGCCGGCCGTTCTGGGGCGCCTATTCCGCATCCAAGGCTGCTGTCGAGGCACTGGCGCGGACCTGGGCCGGCGAAACCCAGAGCACGCCGCTGCGCATCACCAGCGTCGATCCGGGCGCGACCCGCACCGCCATGCGCGCCCAGGCCATGCCCGGCGAAGATCCGGATACGCTGCCGCATCCCCGCGACGTCGCCAAGGCGATCCTGCCGCTCACAGGCGCCGACGTCACCGAAACCGGCAAGCTCTTCGTCGTGCGCGAGAACAAGCTCGTCGACTACCGGATGCCGGAGTAAAAAAGAACTTCTCCCCGTACGGGAGAGGCTCCCTCCCCACTTGACCAAATTCATCCGGCGCGCGATAAAGCCTGCCATGAAAACGGTTATCTGCATTATCTGCCGGAAAATTATTCACTAGCGTTTCGCTGGTCTGGCCGTTTTCGTCTCCCAAAATCCAAGATGACAAACGTTCCGGCCGGCCGGTGACGATTTTTTTCGGATCTATGCCTTTGGGAGAGTGAAATGGGCGCCGCGCCGCAACTGAAATTCTACAACACGCTGACACGCGAAAAAGTCGATTTCCAGCCGATCGACCGCGAGAGCGTCCGCATGTATGTCTGCGGCCCCACGGTCTATGACTTCGCCCATATCGGCAATGCCCGCCCCGCCATCGTCTTCGATGTGCTGTTCCGGCTGCTGCGGCAGGTTTATGGCGAGAGCCACGTGACCTACGTGCGCAACATCACCGATGTCGACGACAAGATCAACGCACGGGCGCTACGAGACCATCCCGGCCTGCCGCTCAACGAGGCGATCCGCCTGGTGACGGAAAAGACCGAGACGCAGTATTTTCAGGATACGACCGCGCTCGGCTGCCTGGAGCCGACCGTGCAGCCGCGGGCGACTGACAACATCGCCCAGATGATCGATATCATCGAGAAGCTGATCGCCAGAGGTCACGCCTATCAGGCGGCCGGCGAAGTGCTGTTCGACACCAAGTCGATGGCCGATTACGGTCAGCTTTCGAAGCGCAATCTCGATGAGCAGCAGGCGGGTGCCCGCGTCGCTGTCGACGAACACAAGAAAAGCCCCGGCGATTTCGTGCTGTGGAAGCTCTCCGACGCGAACGAGCCCGGCTGGGAAAGCCCCTGGGGCCGTGGCCGTCCGGGCTGGCACATCGAGTGCTCGGCCATGAGCGGGCGCTATCTCGGCGATGTCTTCGACATTCATGGCGGCGGGCTGGATCTGATCTTCCCGCATCACGAGAACGAAATTGCCCAGTCGCGTTGTGCGCACGGCACGCATACGATGGCGAACGTTTGGATGCATAACGGCTTCCTGCAGGTCGAAGGCCGCAAGATGTCGAAATCGGAAGGCAACTTCGTCACCATCCATGAGCTGCTGCAGACGGAAAAACTCGGCGGCCGGACCTGGCCGGGCGAAGTGCTGAGGCTCGCCATGCTGATGACGCATTACCGAGAGCCTATCGACTTCTCCGTTAAGCGTCTGGAGGAAGCCGAGCGGCTGATCGCCAAATGGCCGGCAGCGGATGTCAGCGGTACGGCACCTGATGCGACGGTTCTCGCCGCCCTTGCCGACGACCTCAACACCGTCGCCGCCGTTCAGGCGCTGCATGCTTTGGCCCAAGCCGCCAATGCCGATGCGAGCCTCCTGCCTGTCTTTGCAGCGAGCGCCGCCCTTCTCGGCCTGCTACCGAAGAAGGCGGAAGTCGATGAAGCCGTCGCTTCCGAGATCGATGCCAAGGTGCGGCAGCGGTTGGAACTGCTGAAGGCGAAGAATTTCGCCGAAGCGGATAGGATCCGTGACGACCTTCTGGCAAGGGGCATCCAGCTGAAGGATGGCAAGGATCCGGCAACGGGCGAGCGCATCACGACTTGGGAGGTCAAGCGGTGAGTGCAACCTACACAGGTGGCTGCCAATGCGGTGCGGTTCGCTTCCGGGTGCGGGGCGAACTGAAGGATGCGTCGATCTGTCATTGCCGCATGTGTCAGAAAGCCTTCGGCGCCTATTACGCACCGCTGGTCTCGACGCGCGGCGCGGAGCTGACTTGGACACGCGGGGAACGGAAAACGTTCCAGTCTTCCAACTACGTCAAGCGCGGTTTCTGCGGGGACTGCGGCACACCGCTGACGTATGAGGCGCCGGATGGTGTGGCGGTGGCGGCGGGCGCCTTCGACGATCCCTCGCAGCTGCCGCCCGTCGTGCAATACGGAACGGAAGCCAAGATCGATTTCGTCGACCGGCTGCATCTGCTGCCGGGCCATCGGACGGAAGAAGACGCAGAGCAGGCGCCCTTCGTGCTGGAGCTTGTGTCGTACCAGCACCCGGACCACGATACGGCGGCATGGCCAGCGGAGACCGGTCAATGACGATGACTGCGGGATATAGCGGTGGATGCCAATGCGGCGCGGTTCGCTATCGCACCGCCGGCGCGCTCGGCTATCCGCATCTCTGCCATTGCCGCATGTGCCAAAAAGCATCGGGCAACTACGCCCTCCCGCTTGGCAGCGCCCAACGCGCCGACTTCGAGCTGACGCGCGGCGAACCTTCATGGTTTCATTCGTCCGATCTCGTGCGCCGTGGCTTTTGCGGCACCTGCGGCACGCCATTGTTCTATGATATTCCGGGTACGGCTTTCATCAATGTCACGCTTGGCTCGCTGGATGAGCCGATGGCGGTCCAGCCTGTCGCGCAATCGAACCTTGCGGCAAAGATGCCCTGGTTCCATGCGCTGGATGTGCTGCCGATGGAACCGGATGAAGATGGCTCCGATCGCGCTTCGTCGATCCGGCTATCCAACCACCAACACCCCGATCACGATACCTCAACCTGGCCCCAGGAGAAGCGCCATGACTGAAGTCACCAGAAGCGGAGGATGCCAATGCGGCGCGGTGCGGTTTCGCATTCGCGGCGAGCTCGGTCGCCCGTCGATCTGCCATTGCCGCATGTGCCAGAAACAGTTCGGCAGCTTCTTCTCCGCCCTTGTCACGGCACCGAACGATGGTCTTGAATGGACGCGTGGCGAGCCGACCTATTTCCAATCTTCCGTCAACATCGATCGCGGCTTCTGCAGGAATTGCGGCACGCCGATGACCTATCGCCATCCTGGTGGCCTGGAGATTGCCATCGGCGCCTTCGACGAGCGCGATGATCTCGCGCCGCAGATCCAGGTGAACCATGCCTCGCGCCTGCCCTGGGTAGAGACCATCTTCGAAAAGCCCGTGCTCCAGGATCCTGATTTCTATGCCCAGCAGGAGCGGATCATTTCCTTCCAGCATCCCGATCACGATACGGACGTCTGGCCGGCCGGGGGACTGAAAATATGACGGAGATCCTGCGGACGTTCTATCCGGAAATCGAACCCTATGCCTCCGGCCATCTCGATGTCGGCGATGGGCATGTCATCTACTGGGAGCGTGTGGGAACGCCCGGCGCCAAGCCGGCGGTCTTTCTGCATGGCGGTCCGGGCGGCGGCATCTCGCCGAGCCATCGCCGCGTGTTCGATCCGGCGCTTTACGACGTGACCCTGTTCGACCAGCGAGGCTGCGGACGGTCGACGCCGCATGCCGGCCTCGAAGCCAACACGACCTGGCATCTGGTTGATGATATCGAGCGGCTTCGCGAAATGGCCGGCGTGGAGAAATGGCTTGTTTTCGGCGGTTCCTGGGGCTCGACGCTGGCGCTCGCCTATTCAGAAACGCATCCGGAACGCGTTTCGGAACTGGTCGTGCGCGGCATCTACACCCTGACGAGAGCCGAGCTCGACTGGTATTATCAGTTCGGGGTCTCGGAGATGTTTCCGGACAAGTGGGAGCGCTTCGTGGCGCCGATCCCGCCGGACGAGCGCCATGAAATGATGGCGGCCTACCACCGCCTGCTGACGCATCCCGATAAGGCAGCCCGCCTGGAGGCCGCCAAGGCATGGTCGATCTGGGAAGGCGAAACGATCACGCTGCTGCCGGAACCGTCCGTCAGCGTGCAGTTCGAGGACGCGGAATATGCGCATGCATTCGCGCGCATCGAGAACCACTTCTTCGTCAATGCCGGCTGGCTGGAAGAAGGTCAGCTCCTGCGCGATGCGCACAAACTGAAGGACATTCCCGGCGTCATCGTTCATGGCCGTTACGACATGCCCTGCCCGGCGAGATATGCCTGGGCGCTGCACAAGGCCTGGCCGAAGGCGGAGTTTCATCTGATCGAGGGCGCGGGCCATGCCTCGTCCGAGCCGGGTATCCTGGATCAGTTGATCCGTGCGACGGACAAGTTTGCCGGGAAAGTGTAATGCCGAGTAAGGCCTCTCTCCCCGCACGCGGGGAGAGGGAACGACCTCACAAGCCCCTTCGCCCCGTGTAAACGGGGAGAAGGTGGACTCGAACGGTTTGGCAAAGCGGAACCGAGAGAGGACGGATGAGGGGCACCCACCATCAAACCGGTTCGCCGGAGGAAACAGTATGACACGCGAAAAAATCTATCTCTTCGACACGACGCTCCGCGATGGCCAGCAGACGCCCGGCATCGATTTCTCCGTCGAGGATAAGATTGCCATTGCAACCATGCTGGACGAGTTCGGCCTGGACTACGTCGAGGGCGGCTATCCCGGCGCCAATCCGACCGATACGGCCTTCTTCGACGAGAAGCGCACGAAATCGGCCTCTTTCGTCGCCTTCGGCATGACCAAGCGCGCCGGCATTTCTGCCTCCAACGATCCCGGCCTTGCCAGCCTCTTGCAGGCGAAGGCGGACGCGATCTGTTTCGTGGCCAAGAGCTGGGACTATCACGTCAAGGTGGCGCTCGGCTGTACCAACGAGGAAAATCTCGAAAGCATCGCCGAAAGCGTCAACGCTGCCGTCAACGCCGGCAAGGAAGCCCTTGTTGACTGCGAGCACTTCTTCGACGGCTACAAGGCCAATCCGACCTATGCACTCGCTTGCGCCAAGACCGCCTATGAGGCGGGTGCGCGCTGGGTGGTGCTCTGCGACACCAATGGCGGCTCGCAGCCGCCGGAAATCCGCGCCATCGTCGAAGCCGTCATCGCCTGTGGCGTTCCGGGGCACTGTCTTGGTATCCATGCCCATAACGACACCGGTCAGGCGGTTGCCAATTCGCTTACCGCCGTCGAGGCCGGCGTGCGGCAGATCCAGGGCACGCTGAACGGTATCGGCGAGCGCTGCGGCAACGCCAATCTGATCACATTGATCCCGACGCTGGCGCTGAAGCGGGCCTATAGCGAGCGATTCGAAACGACGATCGATGCCGAGCGGCTCGTCGGGCTCACCAGTCTTTCGCACGCCTTCGATGAGTTGCTGAATCGCTCGCCAGACCACCAGGCTCCCTATGTCGGTGCTTCCGCCTTTGCCACCAAGGCCGGCATCCATGCCTCGGCCCTGCTCAAGGATCCGCGAACCTACGAACATGTGCCGCCGGAAAGCGTCGGCAATTTCCGTAAGGTCATGGTTTCCGACCAGGGCGGCAAGTCGAACTTCATCAATGCCCTGAAGCGGCGAGGCATCGAAGTCGGCAAGGACGACCCCAAGCTCGACCAACTGATCCAGATCGTCAAGGAACGGGAAGCCACGGGCTACGCTTACGAAGGCGCCGATGCCAGCTTCGAGCTGCTGGCGCGCCGCACGCTCGGCACCATTCCGGAGTTCTTCGCGATCGACGGCTTCCGCGTGATGGTCGAGCGTCGCTTCGATTCCCACGGCCGGGTGAAGATCGTCTCGGAAGCGGTGGTCAAGATCATCATCGACGGCCAGACCATCATGTCGGTCGCCGAGGGCGATGGCCCGGTCAACGCGCTCGACCTGGCGCTGCGCAAGAATTTCGGCAAATACCAGCACGAGATCGACGATCTGGAACTGGCCGATTTCAAGGTGCGTATCCTCAACGGCGGCACGGAGGCCGTGACCCGCGTCCTGATCGAATCCACCGACAGCGACGGCGTGCGCTGGTGGACGGTCGGCGTTTCGGAAAACATTATCGACGCCTCGTTCCAGGCGCTGATGGATTCCGTCATCTACAAGCTGATGAAGAACCGTCATATGGCGGGCAGAATCGCGGCGGAGTGATCCGCCGCCTATCAAAAACCTTGACGATGCCGTCAAGGAAATGAATTAGCCACGTCACCCGCATTGGAGTAATCCCGTCTCAAAGAACAGAATATGGCGGGAAACATTCATGGCCACCGATACGGTCGCCCCTGAGATCAAGAACGAAGACAGTGCACGCGGGTTCGGCTTCGTGCTGACGGCCTACCTCATGTGGGGCGTTCTGCCGCTCTACATGAAGGCGCTCGGGCACATCCCGGCGATGGAGGTCATCGCTCACCGTATCCTCTGGTCCATTCCCGTCGCGGGCGCAGTGCTATTGGCGCTCGGCCGCATGGGCGACGTGAAGGCGGCGCTTAGCAATCCGCGCACGGTCGCGATGGCGTCGCTGACCGCGACGCTTGTGACCATCAACTGGGGGACCTATGTCTGGGCGATCGGCGCCGGTCATTCGCTCGATGCGGCGCTCGGCTACTTCATCAACCCGCTGTTCAGCATCGCGCTCGGCTCATTGCTTCTGAAGGAAAAGATGGCGCCGGCGCAGATCGTCGCGATCGGACTGGCTGCGGCAGCCGTCGTCATCCTCACCATCAAGGCGGGAACCCTGCCCTGGGTCGCGTTAACGCTGACCTTCTCCTGGGGTTTCTACGGCTTCTTCCGCAAAACGCTGCCGGTTGGCGCCAATCAGGGCTTCTTCCTCGAAGTGCTGCTTCTCTGCATCCCGGCGACGCTCTACATCGTCTATCTGGAGGCGCGCGGCGAAGGCCATCTCTATCGAACGGGCCTTACCGATACCGCGCTGCTGCTTGGATGCGGCCTGATCACCGCCCTGCCGTTGATGATCTTTGCGAACGGCGCGAAGCTCCTCAAGTTGTCCACCGTCGGAATCATGCAATACATCGTGCCGACGATGGTTTTCCTGATTGCCGTCTTCCTGTTCAAGGAACCCTTCGGGACGACACAAATGATCGCCTTCTCGCTGATCTGGGCCGGCCTGGCGCTTTACAGCTGGTCGATGTTGAGGCGGAGCCGCACGCGCTGACGGAATTGGCGGCTATTACTGGCGCCCTTCAGAGCTTGGAAATGACCGCCTCTTCACCGCCGCGGTCGCCTTGCGTTTCAGCGGCGTGATTGCGGATAGCGGGAATGATGTCGGCGATCTTGTCTATGACCAGCGGCTGGACACGATGGGCGGTGTGAACGAAGCCCTCCTCCGTCATGTGGCGGATGAGCTCCATCATCGGATCCCAGAAACCATTGATATTGGCGAAAACCATCGGCTTTTCATGACGGCCGAGCTGGCCCCAGGTCATGATCTCGACGATCTCCTCCAAAGTGCCGATACCGCCAGGCAGCGCCACGAAGGCGTCGGCGCGCTCGAACATGCCATGTTTGCGCGCATGCATGTCTGGCGTTATGATGAGTTCGTCCAGTTGGCCGAGCGAATGGCGCGTCGCTTCCATGTCGACCAGAAATTCCGGAATGATGCCCGTGACCTGACCGCCGTGCGAGAGCACACCGCTTGCGACAGCGCCCATGATGCCCTTCGTTCCGCCGCCATAGATCAGGCGCAGGCCGTTCTCGGCTATGCTTTTGCCCAGCTCGCGGCCGGCAGCCATGTAGGAAGAATCGCGCCCCGGCCTTGAGCCGCAATAAACGCAAATGGATCGAATTGGCGCAGAATCGTCGGTCATGGATGCAAACAACTATGCTGCAAATGCTCAGTCAAGATTTTTCGAAGGAAAACTTGTGCCCGGACATGCGAAAATGGCTTAGAAAGCTTGTAAAAACAGGCGAAATCGCTAGCAATTTCAGGAGTTGCGACGACTTCGCCGCCTGGAGATAAATAATGATGAAGAACCGTGCCGGTTGGCTGGCTCTGTTGGTGCTGATAATTGCGACCATACTGATGGTCTTTTTCGTGATGCCGCGCATCAACGGGGAC
Source organism: Rhizobium sp. SG741 (assembly GCF_012275435.1). Taxonomy (NCBI): domain Bacteria; kingdom Pseudomonadati; phylum Pseudomonadota; class Alphaproteobacteria; order Hyphomicrobiales; family Rhizobiaceae; genus Rhizobium; species Rhizobium sp. SG741. The sequence goes on along the minus strand of NZ_JAAZQP010000008.1, from coordinate 55,599 downwards.
AAGAAGCCGATAGGCGATGCGGTCAATCAGGCCAGCAACACGGTGAAGAATACGATCGAGGATAGTGCGCAAAAGGCTGCCGAGACAGCTCAGTCGACACAGAATGCGGTGTCGAACGCCGCCAACACGGCCGATCTCGCCAAAAAGCTTACCGATCTGACGGGTGCCGCGACGGCGTCGCTTGCCGACCTCAAGACTCTGTTCAAGGATGGCACGACGCCGAGCCAGGATATTTTCGCAGCCGCGAAGACGAAGGCGATCACGGCGCTTCAGTCGATCGTCGCTTTTGCGCTTCCCGCCGGCACGGATCAGACGGCGACCGGCCTCGTCACAAAGGTACAGGATGGCGCGAACAAGGCGCTCGCCATTGTCCAGTCGCTTCCCGACAACGCGGCCGAGGCCAGCGCTGCAATCGACAAGGCATTGGCGGCGCTGACCGGCGGCGCTGCACCAACGACCGAGGCAGCGACGAAATCCCTGGTCCCGTCGTTCGACGTGCTGCGCGTAGAACCCGATGGATCCACCGTCATCGCCGGCTCGGCCGAGCCGAACGCCAAGCTGGAGATCGTCGATGGCGAAAAGGTCGTGACCACGACCAATGTCGGCCCCAGCGGCGACTTTGCCGCGGTACTCGACAATCCGTTGCCGCCCGGCGATCACGAGCTGGTGCTGCGCGCGACCGGCAAGGACGGCAAGCCCGTCAACTCCGAGGAAGTGGCCACCGTTTCAGTCCCGAAGGATGATTCGACACAGCTTCTCGCCATGGTGTCGAAGCCGGGCACGGCCAGCCGTATCATCACGGCTCCCTCGGCCAAGCAGGGCCGCGTGACTGCCGCCGAGCAGAATGCGCCGACAGCCAATGCTCAGGGCAATGCATCCGACGCCAAGCCGCAACAGGACGGTAGCGCCGTGGCATCCGCCAACCCCGCTGCCGGCACGCCTGCGACGACGGATGGGCAGCCGGATGTCCTGGTCAACGCCGTGGAAATCGAAAACGACCATATCTTCGTTGCCGGCACCACGAAGCCCCACGCCAAGGTGCGCGCCTATGCCGACGACAAGTTGATCGGAGAGATCGCGGCCGGTGGCGACGGGCATTTCGTCGTCGATGGCGTGATGCCGCTCGCTGTCGGCGACCACAAGATTCGCGTCGACGTGCTCGACAGCGCAGGCAAGGTCGTTGTGCGCACCAGCGTCAATTTCACCCGCCCCGAAGGCAATCAGGTGACCGTTGCCGCGCAGACGCCGGCTGCGACCGGCGCCCAGACGCAGTCGGTGGCCGCCGCGATGGTGCCGCTCGACGAGGGCGAGCTTGCCAAGCTCAGAGAAGGTGCCGGCAAGGCTTTCGCACTGTTGAAGGGCCTGTTTACTGACGGCAAGCAGCCGAATGTGGAACAGCTTGCCGCTGCACGCTCCGGCACGGAGATCGCGCTGAAGTCGCTTTCGGAATTCCGGCCGGCCATTGGCGCCAGCGCGGACCTGAAGAAGGCTGCTGCCGACGCTTCGGCCGCCGCCCTCAAGGCGCTTGCCGTATTGCAGGCTCTTCCGAAGGATCCGAAGTCGGTCGGCGATGGGCTACCCAATCTCGAACACATGATCGCGGCCATCACCGCGCCGGCACAGACGGCACCGGCCCAGCCGAATACGGAGGTCTCGTCGAACGAGAGCGGTCCGAAGACACTGGAGCAGGCTCCGCTCTCGCAGGATGCCAACGCCGTCATCATCCGTCGCGGCGATACGCTGTGGCAAATATCACGCCGTATCTATGGCGCCGGCGTGCGCTACACGACGATCTATCTGGCCAACGAGGACAAGATCAACAATCCGGACCGAATCCTTCCCGGACAGGTCTTCGGCCTTCCGAAGGACGCGCTTCCCAACGCCGAAGAGCTTCATCGCAAGCGGCTTTCGGGCGAGCATCTTTAGAGCAATTCCAGGAAACGTGCGCAGCGGTTTTCCGTCCGGAACTGCGTAAAAACAATAGCCTGGAGCTCCCTCGACAAGGTCATGCATCGGCCAGGCGCGATCAACGCCTGGCCGATGCTTTTACGCGGCATAAAAATAGTATAAGCGTCGCGCAACCCTCATCGCCTTCGCGTGACGGCCGCGTTTTTGCATGCGAAGGCAATCCCAGCCGGGCCGCCCCAGTGGTCGTCAACGTCCGGCTGCCTCGATTATTCGCCGGAGACGGACATGGCAGACCGCAAGAAAACCATATCGGCGGATTCCAGCAATCCATTGAATACGATCATCAATCTCTGGCCCTATATGTGGCCGGCCGGGCGCATGGACCTGAAGATGCGTGTCGTCTGGGCGACCGTCTTCCTGCTGGTCTCGAAATTCTTCCTGCTGCTGGTTCCCTATTTCTTCAAATGGTCCGTCGACGCCTTGAACGGCAAGCTCGACATGCAGGGCATCCTGCCGGCCTTCATGGTCGGCGCCATCGCACTCATCGTCGCCACGAACGCTACACGTCTCATACAGCTCGGCCTCAACCAGCTTCGCGATGCGCTGTTTGCAAGCGTCGGCCAGTATGCGGTTCGCCAGCTCGCCTACCGGACCTTCGTGCACATACACGAACTGTCGCTACGCTTCCATCTGGAGCGCAAGACAGGCGGCCTTTCGCGCGTCATCGAGCGCGGCACCAAGGGCATCGAAACCATCGTCCGCTTCACCATCCTCAATACGTTTCCGACATTCATCGAATTCCTGCTGACCGCCATCATCTTCTGGCGCGGCTACGGCTTTTCCTATCTCGCCGTGACGGCGGTCACGGTCTGGCTCTACATCTGGTTCACCGTCAAGGCGAGCGACTGGCGCATTTCCATCCGCCGCACGATGAACGACAGCGACACGGACGCCAATACGAAGGCGATCGATTCGCTTCTGAATTTCGAGACCGTCAAGTATTTCGGCAACGAGGAGATGGAGGCCAGGCGTTTCGATCAGTCGATGGCGAAGTATGAAAAGGCCGCGACGGGCGTCTGGACATCGCTTGGCTGGCTGAACTTCGGCCAGGGCGTGATCTTCGGCCTCGGCTCGACGGTCATGATGGTCATCTCCGGCTTGTCCGTTCTCAACGGGCACCAGACCGTCGGCGACTTCGTCTTCATCAATGCCATGCTGCTGCAGCTTTCCGTGCCGTTGAATTTCATCGGTTTCGTGTACCGCGAAATCCGCCAGGGCCTGACTGATATCGAGGAAATGTTCGACCTGCTGGAGGTCAAGCCCGAGGTGACAGACGCTGACGACGCAAAGGACCTGATTATCGGCAACGGCGCCATCTCGTTCAAGGATGTGCATTTCGCATACGATGCTGCCCGGCCGATCCTCAAGGGCATTTCCTTCGATGTGCCCGCCGGCAAGACAGTCGCCGTGGTCGGTCCATCGGGCGCGGGAAAATCGACCCTGTCGCGCCTTCTCTACCGCTTCTACGACGTGCAAAGCGGCACGATCACCATCGACGGCCAGGACCTGCGCACGGTGACGCAGAAGAGCCTGCGCAAGGTGATCGGCATGGTGCCGCAGGACACGGTGCTTTTCAACGACACCATCGCCTACAACATCCGCTACGGTCGGCCGGGCGCGAGCGACGCAGAGGTGGCGGCAGCGACGGAGATCGCCCAAATCGGCGATTTCATCCGCCATCTGCCCGACGGCTTCGAGACGAAGGTCGGAGAGCGTGGCCTCAAACTGTCAGGGGGAGAGAAGCAGCGCGTCGCGATTGCCCGCACCGTTCTAAAAGCGCCGCCGGTACTGATCCTCGACGAGGCGACCTCGGCGCTGGACACGACGACCGAGCGCGAGATCCAGGCGGCCCTCGATGTCGTTTCGAAGAACCGCACCACGCTGGTCATCGCCCATCGTCTTTCGACCGTGATCAGTGCCGATGAGATCATCGTGCTGAAAAGCGGCGTGATCGCCGAGCGCGGCACGCATGCGGACCTGCTCGCGCAGAATGGGCTCTATGCCTCCATGTGGAACCGTCAACGCGAGGCAACGCAGGCCGAGGAGCTTCTGAAGCAGGTGCGCGAAAACGACGACCTGGGCGTGGTCAACCGGCTGGCGCCGGCAAGCTGAGCGGAGGCGCGGCATACTGCTGCTCCGAGGGGTCACCCCAGGCAATATCGCGCAGAAATATTACACAGGGCAGCTGTCACGAGGTTGAGACGACAGCTTGCTAGGTACGGTTCTCACTTTCAAGGGAGCCCCAAATGCGTAATTTTGCCAAAGTTTTAACACTGCTGCTCGTTGTCGGCGTTACCTCGCCGGTTTTCGCCGAGGATGCCAAGCCGTTCACGGATGCCAAGGAGATCAATCTCCTCAATCTGCTGCCGCCGCCGCCCGCCAATGATTCGGCGCAGATGAAGGCCGAGCTGGGCGAAATCCTGACCATCCAGGTTACCCGCACACCGGAAATGGCGGCGCGCGCCGTGGCCGATGCGGAAGAGAATGTCTGGCGCTTCTCCGATGTCATCGACAATCCGAAGTTCACCAAGGAGAATCTGCCGAAATTCTCCGCGTTCTTCGATCGCATCGTCGAGACGGAAGGCGCCGTCGTCGATCCGGCCAAGGATGTCTGGAAGCGCCCGCGCCCGCATCTCTACAGCGATCTCGTAAAGCCGATCGTACCGCTCTCCAAGTCCGGCTCCTATCCGTCCGGCCACACCACGGTCGGCACGCTGATGGGCATCGTGCTCTCGAACATGGTGCCGGAGAAGCGTCCTGTCATCATGGCCCGCGCCTGGGAATACGGCCATAACCGCATCGTCGGCGGCATTCACTATGCATCCGACATCGAAGCCGGCCGCATCGCCGGCACCGTCATCGCTGAAACCATCATGGCTCATGACGACTACAAGAGCGAATACGAGGGCGCCAAGGCGGAACTGCGCGCCGCTCTCGGCCTCTGATCCCTACTTCACGACAGCATCGCATCCCCAAGCCGCCGGATCGTCTCCGGCGGCTTGCCTTTTGCGCATACCGAGCTTGGCGCATATTTGCCCCTTCCCGCCACCAGCACGTCCCGCCACGACTGCTAAAATTATGCGGTTTACGGTCGGATGATTTCGCGCGTATACGCGAGAAGCTTTGCGATATGGGAGGTTCGATGATGATTGATGGGGTAGCTTGCACGAAAGGCGATCTCGCCCGGCGTATTGCCGAAGTGGCAAGCCTGCAGGGTGAATTCACACTCCGTTCGGGTCAGATCTCCAACCGGTATTTCGACAAGTATCGCTTCGAAGGCACACCTTCTCTTCTAAAGCCGCTGGCCCGCGCCATGGCTGAGCTCATCCCGGCCGAAACCGAGATTCTGGCGGGCCTGGAACTGGGCGGCATTCCGCTTGTAACAGCAATCTCGCTCGAGATCGGCCTCCCCGCAGCGTTTGTTCGCAAGGAAGCGAAGACCTATGGGACATGCCGGGCCATCGAGGGACAGAATGTTTCGGGTCGCCGCGTCACTTTCATCGAGGATGTCATTACGACGGGCGGCGCAGTGAAAGACGCCTATCGCCTGGCGCTCGGCGAGCATGCACACATCCTTGCCGTCGTCTGCGCCATCTGGCGCGGGGATGGCGCGCCGACAATCCAAGGCCTTCCAGAACTCTCTGTCCTTCCAGTCTTTACGAAGGCGGATCTGGAAAACGCCAGGTAGTGGAGGCCGCAGAAGAGAGCGGGATTGCATTGGGGGCGAGCGTGCGAGAGCATTGCTCATGACGGCATTTGCCTGTAGTCACCGTCGACTGGTAATCAGAGCAAGACCGCTTATCTTGTTCTCATCTTTTGACCGGCATCATCTCGTTCCGCAACCGGGGTTCGGTTTTCGCGAGGGTGCCCTTAACGGAGTAGGCTTTAGATGAGCTTGTTGAACAGCGTGCGCAACGTCATCGTTCCGGTGCATAAGGAAGGCTATCCCTTCGTTGCAGGTTTCTTCGTCGCGTCGCTGGTGCTCGGCTGGATCTTCAAGCCGCTCTTCTGGATCGGCCTGATCCTGACGCTCTGGTGCGCCTATTTCTTCCGCGATCCCGAGCGCATGACGCCCCAGGACGACGACCTCGCCGTATCGCCGGCCGACGGCAAGGTTTCCGGCGTGCAGATGGTCACGCCGCCGGCTGAGCTCAACCTTGGCACCGAGCCGATGCTGCGCGTCTCGATCTTTATGAACGTCTTCGACTGCCACGTAAACCGTTCGCCGATGCGCGGGCGCATCACCAACATCGCCTATCGCCAGGGCAGCTTCCTCAATGCGGAACTGGACAAGGCCAGCGAGCAGAACGAGCGCAACGGCCTCGTCATCGAAACGAAGCACGGCGAAATCGGTGTCGTGCAGATCGCCGGTCTCGTCGCCCGCCGCATCCTTTGTTTCGTGAACCCGAACGAGCCGCTGGACGCGGGCGAGCGCATCGGCCTGATCCGCTTCGGCTCACGCCTCGACGTCTTCCTGCCCGAGGGTGCTTCGCCGCGCGTGGCCGTCGGCCAAAGGGCGATCGCTGGCGAAACCGTGATTGCCGAATTCGGCTCGCCCAAGGGCCCGACCGTTAGCCGTCGCAGCTGAGCCCCAGAGAAACGAACGAAATGAAGACGCCTTTTCCGCCTTTCGAGCCGCATGGATCCAATGACGAAGCGCGCGGGCCGCGCCTGCGGGAAATTCCCCTGCGGCTGATTGTGCCGAACATGATCACCGTGCTGGCGATCTGCGCGGGACTGACGGGTATCCGCCTCGCTTTCGAAAACCGCTACGAGCTTGCCGTGGTCGCCGTGCTGGTTGCGGCCTTCCTCGACGGCGTGGACGGACGTGTGGCACGTCTGATGAAGGCAACTTCAAAATTCGGCGCACAGATGGATTCGCTGGCCGATATCGTCAACTTCGGTGTTGCGCCGGCGCTGGTCGTCTATGTCTTTCTGCTCGATCAGGCCCACTCGCTCGGCTGGATCGCCGCCTTGATCTACGCCATCGCCGCCGCCTTGCGGCTCGCTCGCTTCAACGTCATGACCGAGCGCGAACACAAGGCGTCCTGGCAATCGGAATATTTCGTCGGCGTCCCCGCGCCTGCCGGCGCCATGCTGGTGCTGCTGCCCGTCTATCTCGGCTTCCTCGGTCTGACGCCGGACAGGACTTTCGCCTACTGGGGTGCCGCCTACACCGTGCTCATCGGCTTTCTGCTGGTCAGCCGCCTGCCCGTCTGGTCCGGCAAGACGGAAGGCAGCCGCATCCGGCGCGACCTCGTATTGCCGATCATGCTCGCCCTTGTCGTCTATGTGGCGCTGTTGATGAGCTATACATGGCATGTCATGGTCGTGACCGTCATCGTCTACCTGCTGTCCCTGCCACTCGGCGCGCGCTCCTGGGCGAAGAAATACGGCACCTACACCATCAACGGACCGGGCGACCCCGACGTCGACGATTCCAACGACGATATCGGCCGGCATATTTAGCCGGCACGCGAGGCATGCCCAGGGCTGTGCTCCCGTGACGCCGTCGTGCGCAACCGCAAGTTTGTAAGCTCCCCTTAGCAATCAAGAGAGCCAGAACAGCCATCGGGCGGTATTGGGGGTACGCGCAGCCGGGCCTTTTAACGGAATATTAGCATCTCATCAGGATGGATTTCACACGAAGATTCGATGCTAATCTCGCGAAATGTGGTCATTGTTTACAAAAGCTGATTGGAAAACGCCTTCGATTTGTCATGATTTACGACGAGACAGCGATACACGACAGTGAATCGGAAAATGCTCCGGGGAGCATTGGTGAGGAGTTAATCATGACGCAGAAGAAAGACGAAGCGGCACAACCGCAGGCAAAGATCGATCCCAGCATGCTTTATCGGCCGCTCGGCCTGAAAGCCGTTCTTGCGGCCCATCTGATGTTGAAGTCCAAGCCTCTCAAGAAGAAAATCGCCTGAGGTCGACAATCGCCGGCCGGCTGCCAAACAGCCATGGCTCGGCGACATATCCCGACACCGGTCGCCGAATGGCGGCCGATCAAAGAAGGCTTAGCTGGCCACCCTCGGGATCCGTTTTCTTCGGCGGCTTTTTCACAGGCTCGACCGTTACAGGCGTCTGCAGGTCCGGCCCCATGTTGGCGACCTTGTTAACCCGATCCGAAACCGGAATAGCTTCGAAAAAATCCTCCTGAACCGGTGTCATCAGATCGAGGACATCTCGCGGCTCCTGCGTCTTGCAATCGAGCCAGCGGGCAAAATCCTCCGGCTTGATGACCACGGGCATGCGATCATGGATCGGGCGCATGGCGCTGTTTGCCGCGGTCGTCAGAATGGCACCAGTATCCACTTCCGAGCCGTCGGCCGACGACCAGGTTTCCATCAGCCCGGCAAAGGCGATGACGCCGCCCGCGCGCGGCCGGATCCAATAGGCCTGCGACTTCTCACCGCTTTCCTTGGACGGGCGATGCCATTCGTAAAAGCCCGACGCCGGAACGAGGATGCGGCGGTGGCGCATGGCGGCGCGGAAGGATGCCTTGCCGATTGCCGTTTCGGCGCGCGCATTGATCAGAAGCGGAAACTCCTTCGGGTCCTTCACCCAGCCGGGCATGAAGCCCCAGCGCACCAAAAGGGCGCGGCGATCCGGCAGATTGCTGCCGGGCTGCTGCCTCTCACCGGATATGACGACGAGGATCGGCTGTGTCGGAGCGATATTGTAACGCGCCGGAAAATCGTCGCGCAGCAGGACGCCCAGCGCCTCGCCCACATAGTCCGCCGTCGATGTCAAAGCAAAGCGTCCGCACATGGGGCTTGTTTTGCACCCGGAAAGCGCCGGGTCAAGCGGAAGGTCAGCCGCGTGGACCGAAGAGAATGATCGCCGCACCGGCAAGGCAGATGGCCGCGCCGGAAATATCCCAGCGGTCCGGCAGCCGCCCCTCCGCCAGCCAGAGCCACAGGATGGAAGCAACGATATAGACACCGCCATAGGCGGCGAAGGTACGCCCGGCGGCCTCACTCGGCACCAGTGCCAGCAGCCACGCAAAGAGTGCCAACGACACAAGACCCGGCGCAAGCCACCAGATCGGCTTTGCCAGTCGCAGCCATGCCCAGAAGGCGAAACAGCCGGCAATTTCGGCCAAGGCCGCGAGAGCATACAGTCCGTAGATCATTCCCATGGTCGCCCGCACATTCGGCGCATACGAATCGCCGCCCCTGTCGGCAGCGAGTTAAAGGGCTTTCCCGGAGGACAGCAAGGCTCGGTTCCTGTAGAGATGTAGACGTCTCATCATGCGAATATGAAACGATCCCATGACGTCCTTTCCCCGCCCCGCCTCCTCCGCCATCCTCGAACGCGACGGCCGATTCCTGCTTGTCCTGCGCAGCAACCCGCCATCTGCCGACATGTATGCTTTTCCGGGCGGCAGGGCCGAAGACGGCGAAACGCCGGCGGAAGCGGCCCTGCGCGAATTCAAGGAAGAGACAGGCATAAGCGCACGCAATCCTCGCCTGTTCGAAACCTATGATCTGCGCTCCCATGCGGCAGACGGAACGCTGACGAGCCATTTCCTGCTGTCGGTCTTCCTCGTCGATGCCGACAGGGATGCCATTGCGGAAGCCGCCGACGATGCCGCAGCCATCGGCTGGTATTCGCTGGAGGAGGTCCGAACCTTGCCGGTTCCGGCCAGCGTGCTCGAATGCGTGGAAAGGATTGCGGCGACTGGTACGCAGCCCCAGCCGCAATATTAACGATGCGAGGCAATAACGGGTTGGAAAGCGCATGCTATGCCTTGTTCACGTCATGCTTGTCCGCTCAACTGAATACATGATTCACAACCGTCTTGGCCCACCGCTTCTGATTTGCTTTGTGCTCGCCGCCGCGCTTCCGGCCGCGGCGCAACCTGTCGCGAACGCGCCACAGGCACAGACGCCCGACACCGCAGTCGCCGAACGACCCACGCCCTATGATGTCCAACTGTCCCGGCTCGCCGAAATCCTCGGCTCGATCGATTATTTGCGCAATCTTTGCGCAGCATCGGAAGACGGATGGCGGGGAGATATGCAGCAGCTGCTTGACACCGAAACCAAGGGCGAGCCGAAAAGGAAGGAAAAATTGACCGCCGCGTTCAACCGTGGGTATAGGTCCTTTGCATCGGTTTACACGAATTGCACGCCGCAGGCGCTCGTTGCCGAGGAGCGATACCGTAACGAAGGTGCAACACTGGCGACAGAAATCACCGCCCGCTTTGGAAATTAACGATTTATTAACCCCTTTTCGCACCCAGCCGTGTCGTTTTAGGAAAAGGCTGATAAAGTTGTTAAGCAAGTGGTAAGGACATGAACGTCTCGAGGAAAGAATCAATGGAAACCAGCCTGAACGAAATCGACGACATGATCGTCCATGAAAAAATGCAGGCAGCGCTGGAATACCAGAACGAGGCTTGGGCTGACGGCATGGCTGATGGTATCGAGCCCGAGATCATCGCCGACGCCGCCATCGCGCATGCCATTCGCGAGACCATCCGCATACAGGGTGAGCAGGGCGCGGAAGCCTTGCTCGAATCGCTTCGGGAACGCATGCTCGCTGGGGAATTCTCTCCGAACCGTACCCTGCAATAGTAACCAGAGATTGTTCATGCATATGTTTCCGGGCAATGAGTGTCGCCGTTCCATTGCCTCGTTTGCAGCCGTAACCATGATTGCCGGTTCCGTTGCCTTGCCGTTGCCGGCACTAGCCTTCTCGCAGCTCAATCCACCAGCTTCCCAACCGAACGCTCCAGGCGCCTCCGCTCAGCAGAAGAACCAGAAACCTGTCGAGCAAGCACTGGAAGCGCCGTCCACTACGCTCCCGACGCCGGATCCGCTGGTCAACAAGCAAGCCGACCAGGGCAATGGCGATGCAGCAAGCGCAAACAAGTCGGTCGAGTTCCTCTTCGACATCAACAAGGCGCCGGAGCCGGTGCGAAAGCTCCGTGAGGCGATCGTGGAGGCGGCGGCCTCAGGCGATCTCGAGCGCTTGCGCCCGCTGATGAATATCGGTGGCGGTCTCAAGCAGACCCAGGTCACCGCCGACGACCCCGGCGAGGATCCGATCAAGACCCTGCACGACCTTTCGGGCGATCCAGACGGCATCGAAATCCTGTCCATCCTCCTCGACATCATGTCGACCGGCTTTGCCCGTGTCGGCCAGGGTACGCCGGACGAAATCTATGTCTGGCCCTACTTCGCGCAGAAAGACATCAAGACGCTCTCCACCCCGGAAAAGGTCGACCTGATGCGCATCGTCACGGCGGGCGACTACGCCGATATGCTGGAATTCGGCGGCTACAATTTCTATCGAGTCGGCATCACGCCGGACGGCAAGTGGAAATTTTTCACGTCGGGCGAATGATCCAGTCGGAGAACTTGCGGTTCGCGGTCGAAGGCCCTACCTCTGGATCATAGCCCAAATCAGCGGATCCATCATGCCAGCCGTATTCCTGAGAGACCGTTCCTTCATCCGCGTCGCCGGCGCCGAGGCGGAACCGTTCCTGCACAATCTCATCACCACCGATCTCGTCTCGCTCGGCGCCGACGAAGCGCGCCCCGGCGCGCTGCTGACGCCGCAGGGCAAGATTCTGTTCGACTTCATGATCTGGCGAGATGGCTCCGGCTTTCTGCTCGAGACAGACACGGCACAGCGCGATGGCCTTCTGAAGCGGCTCACCATGTACCGGCTGCGCGCCAAGGTCGATTTCGGCGTCGAAGATATTCAAGGCGTTACCGTCGCCTGGGCGGACAAGGCAACGGACGGCCCCAAGGATAGCCGCTTCGCCAAGGCAGGCATCACGCTGACGCGCACATCAGGCCAACATGGGGACGATGCCGAGACGCTTTATGACGCGCTGCGCATCGCCAACGGCGTTGCCGTTTCCGGCCGCGATTTCGCATTGCAGGACGCGTTTCCGCACGATGTGCTGCTGGACCTCAACGGCGGCCTGGGCTTCCGCAAGGGCTGCTATGTCGGCCAGGAGGTGGTCTCCCGCATGCAGCATCGCGGCACGGCGCGCAGGCGCGTCGTCATCGTGAGCGGCAATGCCGACCTGCCCGCCTCCGGCACGGAACTCACCGTCGGCAGCAAGCCTGTGGGCACGCTCGGTTCGACCGCAGGCAGCAAGGGTCTTGCCATCGTCCGCATCGACCGCGCGGGCGAAGCCATGGCAGCAGGAACACCCATCCGGGCTGATGATACCGACGTCTCGGTATCGCTGCCTGCTTGGTCCGGCCTCTCCTTCCCTTCCCAGGCCGACGAGGCTTCGGCATGACATCGGCCAAGACTGCGCGCGCCTGGCAGCGCATGCTATCGGGACGGAGGCTCGACCTGCTCGATCCGTCGCCGCTCGACGTCGAGATCAGCGATATCGCCCATGGGCTTGCCCGCGTTGCGCGCTGGAACGGCCAGACCTATGGCGATCATGCCTTTTCAGTAGCGCAGCACAGCCTCGTCGTCGAAGCGATCTTTCGTCATCTGAACCCGGCGACGCCGGACGAATTGCTGGCGGCGCTGCTGCATGACGCACCGGAATATGTCATCGGCGATATGATCTCGCCGTTCAAGTCGGTGGTCGGCGGCGACTACAAGGCGGTGGAAAAACGGCTCGAAGCGGCGATCTATCGTCGTTTTGCCCTGCCCCCGCATTGCGCGCCGCAGCTGAAGGAAAAGATCAAGAAGGCCGATACGGTCTCGGCCTATTTCGAGGCGACACTGCTTGCCGGCTTCACGCCGGAGGAGGCGCGCAAGTTTTTCGGTCAACCCCGCGACATCACCCGCGAGATGCTGCCGATCGAACCCATGCCGGCAATCGAGGCGCAGCGGCTGTTCCTGAGGCGCTTCGAGGCGATCGAGGCCGAGCGCACGTCGATGAGGATCGGTGCGTGACGACGATCGTCGTATCGCCGCTGGCACGCATCGCCGAAATGGCCGTTCGCCATCATGCGCGCGAAATGATCAGCCTGATGGCCAAGGAGCATGCCTTTCACCGCCCGGCCGTCATCAATGCGGAACGTCATCTGCTGCTCAACATGAACGATATCAGCTTTGCCGGCACCGGCGATCTCATCGCCCCGCAGGAGGCGCATGTTCGCGCCATCATCGATTTTGCAGCGGAATGGGATCGCGCGGCGCCCTTGCTGATCCATTGCTGGATGGGTGTATCGCGTTCGCCGGCAGCGGCGCTGATCGCGGCCCTTGCCGTTCTTCCGGAAGAGGACGATCTGGCGCTCGTCCGCCGCCTGCGCGCGGCCTCCCCTTATGCGACACCAAATACTCGGCTGATCGCCATCGGTGACGACATGCTCGGGCGCAAGGGCCGGCTGGTCGCGGCGGTCAAGGAGATCGGACGCGGCGCAGATGCCGATGGCAACGCGCCTTTCATCCTGCCATTGGCTGTGCACAGCGACATTCTATGAAAGAACGGAGACTGCGCTTGCGCAGCCTCCGTCCGTATCGCAACAATCCATCCCGATGGATCAGGCCGCAGCGCTGCCCGTCTGGTCAAGATCATACTGGCCGTAGGTATTCTGATAGAGATTCATCGACGATTGCATTTCGGCAAGGAAGTTATCCAGCGCGTTATTCTTGGCAGTCGTGGCTAAGCTCGTTGCGCTGCTGCCGCTGGACGTCGGCTCCAGGGACAGCATGTCGGCGGCAGAAGCGTCCAGGGGCTTGAGGACATCGAGGCCTTCGGCGAACTGATCCTTCGACAGCGAGCCAGAGCCTTGCGTATCAATGCTCTTGAAGAGGTTCTGGGCGTCGCTTTCGCTCATGTCCTTCGGTCGCCCGGCAACGAACTCGTCCGCCGAAACCTTGCCATCCTTATTGGTGTCGAGGCTGGCAAACAGCTGGTCCATGGGCGATTGGCTGGATGAGCCGCCAGTGGACGAAGCCGTGCTCGACTGGCTGGCGCCTGTCTGCTGCATCTGCAGCAGCATGGATGCCAGATTGCCGGAGAAAACATCGGTCGCGCTCGGATCGCTGCTGCTGCCATTATCCTCGTCGCTGAGGACGCTTGCCGACAGGAGACCGGATTGTGCCGCCTCCTGCAATTCCTGGGCGTCCACAATGCCGTCCTGGTTCTTATCAAGGGGACTGTACGAGGCAGCCGTCATGCTGCTTCCAACTGAAGAAACTCCACTCATCCAAATCTCCTAAAGCAAACGCCATCGGCGTGTTCGGTTACCCCCCGGCACACTTATTCATCTGCGGATAGAATAGGTCGATTTGGTCGCGTGATTAAAGATATGTGTTAATTGATCATTAACCTCAATTGACAGCTACCGAATCATATCGCCAATGGGCCTTGGCGCGGCGAAGACAACCTTTGCTACACACCGGCAGCATAAAGGGTCCGAATCACCCTGACCGCCTCATCTATTGAATGACAGCACATGCGAGGCGCTTGCCGGCACCACCAACCGGCTGACTGCGGTAATCATCCGAGTCGGCATGGATCATCAGCGTCCGGCCGCGAATGCCATTCTTGCCGTTCAATGACACCATGCCGTTGAACACCTGGGCGTGCAGCTTGCCGTCCTGATCGACATATTGGTTGGGCATATCGCCCGCATGCGGTCCCTTGGCGGCAAGGAAACCATGCTCGGCCTTTGTGGGATTGAAATGGCCGCCTGCGGACTCGAATCCGTGCGTGTGATCGCAGCGGCTGCTTTCATGAATGTGGAAAGCCACCCAGCGATTGGACGGCAGGCCGGACACCTCCATCTCGATCAGCACGCCCGCCTTGCCTTCGGTCAGCGTTGCCCGCCCCGCCTGCTTGCCATCGAGACCGACAAAATCGGCCGTCGCCGTTCCCTGGCTCTGCGCTGCGGCGGGCAAGGCCACAGCGAGAGTGAGAATTGCAGCGATTATCATCCGTTTCATGGAACAGTTCTCCCTTGCGTGTCGGTATCTAACGCTTGGCGGAGACGAGTGTTCCGAGGAGGGGAAATGCGGCTGCATCAAATAGATAAGGCGGCCCGCCGGCATATCCGGCTGGCCGCCAAAACACTGCAGCGGACATCTATCAGGCGGCTATGCCGCTGACGTCGTACTGGCCATAGGTGTTGTTGTAGGCATCCATCGGTGACAGAAGGTCCACGCCAGACGCAATATTGGATTGCGGCGACGTGACCGTGGATGCCGCATCGGCGCTCGGCAGTTGCATCAGCTTTGCGATGAGGCCACCCAATGCGCTGGCGGAGCTATCAGTATTGGCTTCGAGAATGCCTGGACGCTCGCCGGCTTCAAGCTCCGTACGACTGAGGACGCCGTCACCATTGGCATCGAGACGCGAAAGCGTGCCGCGATACGGATAGGAGCTGCTGGATATGGAAGAAACATGGGACATACAAACCTCCTGAGGTAGGAGCCGCCTCATGCGACATCGTTTGTACGCAATACATTCAGAGTTGAACTATGGAGCCTTGATAGGCTGCTTTGCTCGGCTCGTAAAGACAAATTGTTAATGAGTATTAACCATAGTTTTCAAGCAGTAAATCGCAATTGTCTAATATTTCTTCCGCATGGCTTTATCGAGACGATGGCCATAATCCACTGGAATCATAAGCAAATTTGACTGTCTGGTCTTACCGTTCTGGCCGATTGGTATATTGTGCGGCGGATTGCCTAGAGAGGACATGATGGAACTATTGCCGCTCGTCATCCTGATCGTCGGTATTTTCATACTGCGAGGATACAATCTACGGATAAAGCGGCTGGAAACGCGCGTCCAGGAGTTGCAAAATGCGCTCGCTGGCAGGGTGCTGATGGCGGACGCAGGCGAATCAGTCGACGTGACGGAGCCGGCGATCGCCGCCGCCGCGGGACCCGCAGCAGCCATCCAGGAGCCACCGACCGAAGCGGCAATCAAAGAGCCTACAGCGGCCGGCATCGAAGAACCTGCCATCGCCGCGCGCAACATCCCCGATGCACTCACGGATGGCACGCTCACGGATGATGGTCCGGATATCGCGGCGCGGGAAGCGCCGCAGCCGAGAGAGAGCCTGGAAAGCACGATCGGCGCGCGCTGGGCCGTGTGGGTCGGCGGCATCGCTCTCGCGCTTGGCGGTATCTTCATGGTCAAGTATTCGATCGAGAGCGGCCTGTTGAGCCCGGGCGTCCGGCTTGTGCTCGCGGCGATCTTCGGCTTGATCCTCGTCGCGGCAGGCGAAATCATTCGCCGACGCTCGGCGCCTGTTCTCGGCAATGCCTTCCAGAACGCGATGATCCCCGGCGTGCTGACGGCAGCCGGCGTCGTCGCGTTGTTCGGATCGACCTATGCGGCGCATGGCATCTATGGCTTCATCGGGCCGGCGACGGCCTTCGTTCTTCTGGGCCTGATCTCGCTTGCAACGCTTGCACTGTCGCTGCAGCACGGACAGGCGCTCGCCGGCCTCGGTCTGCTCGCCTCCATGGTCACCCCCGCCCTGATCGCGTCGACGGCGCCGCAGCCATGGGTCCTGTTCGGCTATCTCGTTCTGACGTGGCTTGCGACCCTGCTCGCGTCGCGGCTGCGGCGTTGGCTGATTGCGCCCTCCTTTGCCAATGCGCTGCTCAGCCTTTGGCCGATGCTCTATGTCGCCTACAGCGAAGTCGTGGACTTCACGCCGGTTACGCTTTCCATGCTTGCCATGATCGGCGGCACCATCTTCATCTGGCCGGGACGCTTCCTGGCTGCCACTGCCGCGAAGGCCGCAGATGGCATAGGGACAGAGATGGCGGCCGATCCGATGCAGCTAGCGAGCACCGGCGGCTGGGGCGCGTTCCTTGCCCGACCGCCGCTCGGCATGACATTGACGGCGTCGATCGGCGCCCTTGCGGTATCACTCCACCTGCTGACCTACAGTCTCCAATCTGGATATCCCATCGTCGATGCCATGTTCATGTTCGCGGCGATCGTCGCGGCAGTGGCGGCTTTCGGCGCTGGCCGCATTCATGCGGGCTGGGCGGCGATCCTGTCAGCCGTCGTCGCCGTCGTTGGCGTGTCCGGCGTTCTGACCAACTGGATTGCCGGTGTCGAGCCCAAAAGCGCCGACGGTATCGTGACGATGCAGAGCATGGTGCTCTATGAATCGCTCGGTATCGGAGCCATCTTCGTGCTGGTCGGCGCCTTCTTTCTGAGGCGGTTCGCAGAGGGCGAGAAGCCCTTCGCCGCGCTCTGGAGCCTGATCATGGCCGCCACGCCGCTGGCGATCGCGACGATCAGCTTCATCAATTTCGGCAACTGGACGTTCGACTGGCTGCACGGCCTCTATGGCGTCGGGCTGGGCATCGTCCTGATGGCGCTCGCGGAATGGCAACATCGCCGCTCGGGCGAAGGGCTGAACCTGCCGACCAACATACTCGCCGCCGGCTCCTTCGGCGCCATGGTCTTTGCCTTGCACATGTTTGCGCATGACGCCGCGCCTACCATACTGCTGCCGGTCCTCGGCATCGCTTATGTTTCGGCGGCGCGCCTGCGCGACTGGCCGGTCCTTCCCTGGACCATGGTCGCCGCATTGATCATCACCATGGCGCGTATCGCCTGGCAGCCGACCATCGTCGATCCGTCGGAGCTCGGCACGACACCGGTCTTCAACATGCTGCTGGCGGGCTACGGCATTCCTGCCGCACTTGCCGCGTTGGCGGCTTTCACGGTCCGTCACTCTTCAAGTGTCCGGCTGCGCAACACGCTGCAGGCATTGGCCTCCTTCCTCGTGCTGCTGACGATCGCCATCCTGGTGCGCCATGCCATGAATGGCGGTGTCCTCAATGACGCCGTGCCAACACTCGGAGAACAATCGATCTACACGCTGCTGGCGATCGGTGCTTCCGCGATGCTGATGACCCTCGACCTCAGCGCCGCGAGCCCTGTCTTCCGCTATGGCAGCATGGCTCTCGGCACCCTCTCGGTCATCCTGACCCTGACATTGCATCTGCTGGGATTAAACCCGTTTATCACTGGCGAGAGCACCGGCCGGATTCCGTTGTTCAATCTGTTGCTGTTGGGCTATCTCCTGCCCGCCATCGCCTATGGCGGACTGGCGCTCTATGCGCGGAACCGACGCCCCCTACCCTATGTAAGCATGCTGGCCGTTGCCGGCGCGGTCATGGCCCTTGCCTGGGCGACGCTATCGGTGCGCCGGCTATGGCAGGGGGAATACATTCCTTTCTGGAACGGCTTCATCCAGGGCGAACTCTATTCCTATTCCGTCGTCTGGCTGCTGATCGGCATCGCCCTTCTCGGGCTCGGCGCCCGTTTCGAGGCACGCAGCCTGCGCATCGCCTCGGCGGCGCTGGTCTTCATTGCCGTCGTCAAGGCCTTCCTGATCGATATGGCAAACCTCGAGGGTTTCCTGCGCGCCCTGTCCTTCATCGGCCTCGGCGCTGTCCTGATCGGCATCGGCCTGTTCTACCAGAAGATCCTGACACGCAAGAAGACGACGGGGTGATTGCGGCGAATCCCTTGTCCCGGTAGGACGAGGGAACCTGGCGACAGATCATTCCGGAGCAAGTGAGATAATGGACACCAACAGGATGGCGCGGGCGTTTGCCCCCTTCGAAACGCTGGCGGCGGATCTTATCCCGCATGCCGCCGACGGCGATGACGGTTCGCATGATATTGCCCATATCCTGCGCGTCTTCAGGAACGCCATGGCTATCCAGGCCGAGGACGGCGGCAATGCCCGGATACTCGCCGCGGCCGTGTTGCTGCACGACTGCGTTGCGGTCGAGAAGAATTCGCCCCATCGCGCGCAGGCTTCGCGGCTGGCGGCCGAGAAGGCCTCGGGCATCCTGCGGCAGCTCGGATGGACGGATGCCGACATTGCAGCCACGGCGCATGCGATCACCACGCACAGCTTTTCCGCCAATCTTCCGCCGGAAACGCTCGAGGCGAAGATCCTGCAGGATGCCGACCGGCTGGACGCGATCGGCATGGTCGGCGCGGCGCGCTGCTTCTATATCGCAGGCCGCCTCGGTTCCGGCCTCTACGACCCGTTCGACCCGCTTGCAACGGAGAGGCCGCTCGACGACAAGCGCTTCGCCATTGACCATTTCGAGACAAAGCTGTTCAAACTGGCGGAGGGCTTCCAGACCGAGACCGGCCGCAGATTTGCAGGCGCGCGGCACGACCGGCTGAAGACGGTGCTGGCAATGTTCATCGACGAAATCTGAGGGCTACACTATGCGGGTCAGCGATCTCTTTATTTATCCGCTCAAGAGCGCGCGCGGCATCGCCATTCCATCGGCCGCCATCGACGCCTTCGGGCTGACTGGTGATCGCCGTGCCATGCTGGTCGATCCCTCCGGCCATTTCATTACCCAGCGCGAGCTGCAGGCGCTTGCGCAGATCGATATCCAGCCCGGCCCCTCCAACCTGCGCCTGAAGATGGAGGGCAAGCCCGACATCATCGTGCCGCCGCCGCACCCCGACAATCGCATGGATGTCATCGTCTGGAAATCGGCCGTCAGCGCATCGGTTGCCGATGAAGAAACCAACAAGGCCCTGTCCGACTGGCTGAAGCGCGACGTGAAGATGGTGTTCTTCGACGGGCTTGCCAAGCGCGCCGCCAATCCGGAATGGGCGGGCGACGATACGCCGATCACCTTTTCGGATGGATACCAGATCCTCGTCACCACAACCGGCTCGCTGAAGGCGCTCAACGCCAATCTTGCTGCCCATGGCGAAGGCGCTGTGGGCATGGAGCGCTTCCGTCCGAACATCGTCATCGATTGCGACGAGGCGTGGCCGGAAGACCGCTGGGCGACGATCGAGATCGGCGGCATCCGCCTCGATCTGGTGAAGCCCTGCGCGCGCTGTATCATGACGACGCAGGATCAGAAGACCGGCTCCCGCGACGTGCCGAACCCGATGCCCGCCATGGGTCGCGTCCGCATGTCCGCCGATCGCCGCGTTCCCGGTCCCCTGTTCGGCTGGAACGTCGTGCCGCGCGGCGAAGGCTCAGTCAAGATCGGCGATGCGGTGACGGTCATCGAGGAACGGCCGGAGGGTTGGGCCTTCAAGCGGCGATAGCGCAGTTCAGCGTTTCATGGAATCGCCAAACCGCTCTATCCATTTATTTTTACGCAATTCCGGAGGGAAAACCGCTGCGCACTTTTTCTGGAATTGCTCTGGGAATCGCGCCACGGGCGCACAGCCCGCTTTTCAGTGCTTTGCGATGAGAACTGGCGAGGCCGTCGTATCATCCAACGCAACGGAATTGACCGCCTTCAGCGCCGCCTGAATGAAACCCTCGCGCGCTGCGGCGATCTGTATGCCGCGCGGCTCATAGACATGGCGATGCAGGAAGAAACCCGTCAGGCGGAAAGCGGCGGCCAGGCTTTCGCTATCCGCGGCGACGACGGCTCCGATCGTGAGGAAAGGCGGCAGGGCCAGCATCTTGTCGGCCCACGGCAGACCTGCAGCACGGCAGACGGCGCGCCCGGTCTTTGGCGAAACGAATGCCAGGTCTTCGCGTATGCCGGTCGCCGCGCACTCGGTCAGATCGAGACCGAAGCCGAGATCGTTCAGCACCGCGAGCTCGAAACGCACGAAAAGCTCGCCGGCATCGGCGGGATTCTCCAGGTTTTCCAGGATGACATCGAGCGCATCGTAAAGGTGCGGGTGCGGATCCCGCTCCGGCAGCAGCCGCAACAGGGCGCCCATCGCCTGCACGCCGTAGACGGCGGTCGCCGTTTCCATCAGCCGCGCCGCTCTCAATGCAATCGGCTCCATGCGAAATTCGCCGAGATGCTCGTGCAGCCTTGCCCGCCAGGTCACTTCGACCAGATTACCGGCCTGCAGCACCGGCTGCATGGTACGAGACCGGCCTCCTCGCACTAGGCCCATATGCCGGCCGCGCGACCGCGTCATCACCTCGGCGATGACGCTGGTCTCGCCAAGACGCTTGACGCCCAAGATGATTGCGTGGTCCTGCCATTGCATTGGCTGGTCTGCCCCAAAAGAATTCGCGATTCGAGTTTAGGACAAATAGCTGCGGCTGTCACATGGCGGAAGATCTGCCGACCGCTGTCAGCCTTTCGACAAAGAGGCGCATAGACTGCTCATCGAAAGGTTTGTTCAAAAGCGGCACATGCCGCAGGTCCGGCGGGAAATCGAGCGTATCGGAATAGCCGCTGACGAAACCGAAGGCGATGCCGCGCTCGGCCAGCAGCCGGGCAAAGCCAAAGCTTGTCGACTCCCCGAGATTGACGTCCAGCATCGCAAAATCATAAGTATCGGAATGAATGGCGTTGACCGCCTGTTCCAGATTCGAGGCAATCTCCACCTGCTCGATCCCGACAAGACGCAGTATTTCCTCCGCCTCCATCGCAATAATGAGATTGTCTTCGAGAATAAGAACGCGCTGAAATGTCATATCAGCGCCATCCCTGCGTGTGTGCGCCAAGCGGCGCCCCCCGTAAATAAGTCCACATCTATCCCTCCGGCGCCAATCATCGGCCCGTATTGAATGGATGGTTTTCCCCATCCGTGCTGGCTCGGTCCCTTGTGACATGACCTCGCCTCTCAACCGCTTCGCACTTTTTGCAATGCGGCACTATGGGCTCGTCAACATGCTCCAATCGCTTCTGCTGCCGGGGTTAGTAAAAGGTGAAACTGGTCGAAAAGTGACGGTGATAGTAATCTATGCTGATACAGTTGCCGCCGACATTTAAAAAAGACATGTCGCCGACGAAATGAATTGCCTTCAAATGAAGGGCCGCTTGCCCGAATCAAGCCCGTCCCAACCGGCGATTTCGGCGAGCTTTTTCACGTCCAGAACGTTGCATCCGCGCTCCTGCCAGAGAATCAGCCCGCGTTCGGCCAGTTTTTTCAATGTCTTATTGGTATGGACAACGGAAAGGCCGAGTGTGTCGGCCACATGCTGCTGCGTGATCGGAATGACTTTGCTGCCATTGAACAGCCGAAGGGCGCTGGCGCGCTGATACAGGTAGGCGATCAGATAGGCTGCTCGCTCGATTGCCGACCGGCGTCCGATGCTCAGCAGATGCTCATCCAGTATTCGCTCTTCCCGGGCCGCAATCCAGGTCAGATCGAAGGCAAGAGGCGGATGGGAATTGTAGAGCGTCATCAATTCCGTGCGTTCAAAAACACAGAGCGATATCGGCGAAAGCGCTTCGGTGGAGTGCTGCATCTCTCCCATGATCGAGCCCTGCAAGCCAACGAGATCGCCAGGCATGACATAGTTGAGAATCTGCCGGCGGCCGTCCTCGAGCGTCTTGTAACGGAAACCCCAGCCGGACAGGATCGTGAAGAGGTGGGCGCTGTGCGCACCTTCGAGGAAAATCGTGGCGCCCGCGTCGACGAGAAGCTCGCCCTTCTTGAAACTGCTGATGAAATTCAGCTCATCGCGGTCGAATTCGCGAAAATGCGGGAGAGACCTCAACGGACATTGTTGGCATGGCGTTCGTTGCCCATGCATCGTCGCGGCCTTCGCCATGGATCGCCTCCCTGAGTTGCATCAGCTCAAGCGGCAAGCCCGATAAGCTGCTGCAATATAAAGCACTCAGCGAAGCAAAGTTCCATCAACGCGGGAAGTCCAGCCCCATCTCCCGGAAGCGCTCGGGGTCGTCTCCCCAGTTCTCGCGCACCTTCACGAAGAGGAAGAGATGCACGGGCTGCTCCAGGATCGCGGAGAGTTCCTTGCGCGATGCGGTGGAGATCGATTTGATCGCTTCACCGCCCTTGCCGAGCGCAATCTTCTTCTGACTTTCGCGCTCGACGTAGATCACCTGCTCGATACGAACAGAGCCATCCTTGCGCTCTTCCCACTTTTCCGTCTCGACATGCGAGGCGTAAGGGAGCTCCTGGTGGAGCCGCAGGAACAGCTTTTCACGGGTAATTTCGGCGGCGAGCTGACGCATCGGCAGATCCGAGATCTGATCCTCCGGATAATACCAAGGCCCTTCCGGCAGGGTCTTTGCCAGATAGTCCATAACATCGTCGCAACCGGAGCCGTTTTCGGCCGATACCATGAAGGTCTGCGTGAAGGCGATCTTCTCATTGGCAGCGGCGGCAAGCGCCAGCAGGTCCTCGCGGCGGACACGGTCGATCTTGTTGAGAACGAGGATCTTTGGCTGAAAAACCTCCTTCAGCCCTTCGAGAATGGCCTCGGCGTCACCGCGCAATCCTCGCTCGCTGTCGATCAGCAGCATGATGAGATCGGCATCCTTGGCGCCGCCCCAGGCGGACGTCACCATGGCGCGGTCGAGACGTCGGCGCGGCTTGAAGATGCCGGGCGTATCCATGAAAACGATCTGCGCATTGTTGTGGATGGCGATGCCGCGAACGATCGCGCGCGTGGTCTGCACCTTATGGCTGACGATCGAAACCTTGGCGCCGACGAGCCGGTTGAGCAGCGTCGACTTGCCGGCATTGGTCGGGCCGATGAGGGCCACGAAACCCGAATGGGTCGGACCGGTCTGTTCAACCGCGCCGTCGTCGGCGGGCGTGTCTTGCTGATTGGTCATCTTTTCCGTCGTTTCCAGGCAGTCATTTCTCAGTCGACTGAGGCTGCCATATACCTTCGCGCTCCAAGATCCGCGTCGCCGCAACCTGTTCAGCCGCGCGTTTGGAGCGTTCTATTCCTGTCTCGGGCGCCGTTCCCGCCACTTCCACGGTCACCGTGAAGCGGGGATCATGATCCGGTCCGCTGCGATCATCAACCCTGTAGACCGGGGTGACGCCGAATTTCGCATGCGCCCATTCCTGCAATTCCGTCTTGGCGTCGCGCCTTGCGCCATCGGGCCGAACCGCGCGGCGCTCCCAATAACGCAGAATGAACTTGCGGGCCACTTCGAGGCCGCCATCCAGATAAAGCGCTGCAATCAGGCTTTCGACGACATCGGCACGCACATTGAGCATGCGCTTCCCGGTCAGCTTCTTCACGTCGGCGCCGGTGCGGATATAGAGATGCAGCTGCATTTCATCGGCGACTTCGGCGCAGGTATCGGCGCTGACCAACTGATTGAGGCGCACAGAAAGCTCACCTTCGGTCGCCGTCCCGAACGTCTTGAACAGCAGCTCGGCGATGCACAGGCCAAGAACCCGGTCGCCGAGAAATTCCAGCCGCTCGTAGTTATCAGTCTTTTGCGTGCGGGCGCTGGCATGCGTCAGCGCCCAATCGAGGCGTTCCCTTTCGGCGAATTCGTAGCCTATCGCAGATTCCAGTTTGGCACGATCCGCCTGCGAAAGCGTCTGCACTTTCGTCATTCGACAACCTTGAAGAGGCGATCCCAACGCATGTTGGTCGGCCATTTCCAGATCTCGCGGAACGACGTGTCGTGCCCAAGCGAGAAGAAGATGATGCTGGCGCGGCCGATCAGGTTCTCAGCCGGCACATAGCCGACATCGAAGCGACTGTCGTCGGAATTGTCGCGATTATCACCCATCATGAAGTAGTGCCCAGCCGGGACGACGTATTCCTGGGTATTGTCGCCGCGCGAATTCGGCGAAAGATCCAGCGTGTCGTAGACCTTGCCCGTATCCGACAGCCGCTCGCTGTAGACGGGGATATTGTCGCCCGGCTCCTGGCTGTAATCCGACGAGAACGTGCCATGCGGCTCACGCGGCACGGCCTGGCCATTGATATAAAGAATATCGTTCTTCACCTGGATGCGGTCGCCGGGCAACCCGATGACACGCTTGATATAGTCGACATCCGGATTCGGCGGGAAGCGGAAAACCACGACGTCGCCGCGCTTCGGTTCGCTGCCGAGGATACGGCCGCTGAACACGTCCGGCGAGAACGGCAGCGAATACTTCGAGTAACCATAGGCGAACTTGTTGACGAAGATATAGTCGCCGACCAGCAGCGTCGGCATCATCGAACCGGACGGAATGGTGAATGGCTGAAATAGAACCGTGCGGATGATCATGGCCAGGACAAGCGCCTGAACGATGACCTTGATGTTTTCCCACAGGGCGTTCTGCTGTTTTACGGCTTTCTCGGACACGCAGTCTTATTCCTTTTTCGCACCCCACCGGCGCAACTTCCATTCAGGCACTCTCTACCCGCTTCATATCGCGGCGGCAATGGCACCGGTGCCAAAAGCGACATCCGGTGGCGATTCAGCCGTCCATCGGCAGCGCCTCGATGATCACAAAGGCCTGAGCAAGAGGAAAATCATCCGTTATCGTCAAATGAATGGCGGCGCGATGATTTGCCGGCAGCATGGCGGCCAACCTTTCGGCTGCCCCGCCGGTCAACTGCATCGTCGGCTTGCCGCTCGGCAGATTGACGACGCCCATGTCGCGCCAGAAGACACCCTGCGCCAGACCGGTACCCAACGCCTTGGAGCAGGCCTCCTTGGCGGCAAAGCGCTTGGCATAGGAGGCAGCCTTGTTCTTGCGGCGCTCGGATTTGGCCCGCTCTATCTTGGTGAAACAGCGGTCCGTGAAGCGGACGCCGAAGCGCTCTATCGTCTTTTCGACGCGGCGGATATCGATGAGATCGCTGCCTATCCCGATGATCATGAGAAGGCCCTCCAGCCGGCCGGGGCGCAGTCGGGCTTCGTCAAACGCTCGACGCGTTGTCGACAAGCGCCAGGCGCTCGCGGGCACGCTCCATCAGGCGCTCCTTGCGGCGCGTCTTGAAGGTCTTCACGCCATAATAGGTCAGAGCGTAGACGATCACGCCCGAAACGATCGCCGGGGGAATGCCGCCGATCAGCATCGGCTTCAAAACCGGGTCCCAAATCTGCAGGAGATCGCCCTTGTGCCACAACGCCGGCAGATCGATGCTGCCACCGCCCTGACCGCCGCTGTCGCGCGCCAGGATCAGATGGCCGATTTCCCAGGTGAAGGCCCAGATGAAGGGGTAGGTAATAGGATTGCCGGCTGCCAGGCAGCCGAGGGCGGAGGCGATGACGTTGCCGCCGATCAGATAGGCGATGATGATCGCCATCACAAAGTGCACGCCGATGAACGGCGTCCAGGACACGACGATACCCGCCGCAAAACCGGCCGCAACCGAGTGCGGCGAGGCGGCAAGGCGGACGAGACGCTTACCAAAATATTGGAACGAACGAAGGAAACCCTTGCGGGGCCAAATGTGCTCCCGCAGTTTTTCTTTCAGTGTCAGTGGTTTTCGGCGACGAAACAGCATGCGGCTTATCTAGTGCACTGGGGGCCGTCATGACAAGACCGGCCAAGCATATCACGCGCTGATTAAGAACCGAAAGTGCGGCCCTTTTTGGGAGCGTCACCTGTTCAGGGGCAGGAAAGAGAACGCCCTGACATTTTCTGGAAGCATTATCGCAAGTTGGCGACTGCTCCAAGGGCGCAACAATGGCGCGCCCCTCCTGGTCTTGAAAGTATTAACAGCTATTAACGCTGGCGGAACAGACCGCGGTCGACCTGACGCTGACGATATTCAAGGTCAAAACGGTCGTGCGAGCCGTTCAGATAAGCCATTTCGCGTTCTTCAACACTCGGAACACGCAGGGCGCGGGCGAATTTCTTGATCGGGCTAAACATTGTCTTCTCTCATCTTTGTTTCGTTTCTTCGATGACCAGAAGATAGGCTGGACGGAGGTCAATTACCACCGCTCTAAAATAGACACAGCAATGCGTTCAGTGCATACCTATCCAGAAAGCCGCTCGAATTTGGTCACAAAATGATCACAAAATATGCAGCCTGCACTGGATCGACAGCGGCGGCGGCCGATGTCACTCGTAAAGCCGCTTCACCGTCGCGATGCAATCAAGTTCCTTGAGCTGCACGAGAAGCTGGTTGAGCTGACGCAGATCCCAGACCTCGACATCCAACGCCATCTCGGTGAAATCGGCGGCAACGCGAACCGTGTTGAGGATGCGGATGTTCACGTCGATATCGGCAACGGTCTGCGCGACCTTGGCGAGCGTCCCGGGTTCATTCAGCGCGTTGATGAGGACACGGGCGGTAAAACGGGATTTGTTGGCCTCGTCCAGATCCCAGCGCACATCGATCCACCGTTCCGGCTCATCGTCGAACCGTTGCAGGATCGGCGACTGGATCGGATATATGGTGATGCCCTTGCCCTTTTCCATGATACCGACAATGCGGTCGCCGGGCACGGCGCCCGTCGGTGCGAAATGCACTTCGACATTGGCTGCCAGGCCACGGATCGGCGGCGCATCGGCGCCGTCGGCGAGATCGGCCTTGTTCTTGCCGGGGATCTTGAAGATCATCCCAGCGGCACTGTGAACATTGAACCAGCCCTCGTCGCCGGCGGGCTTGACGGTCACGCGTTCGTCCTGGTGGTCGGGATAGACGGCGCGCAGAACGTCGAGCGACGACATTTCCCCTCGCCCGACCGCAGCAATGGCATCCTCGACATCCTTCTGGCCGAGACGATGCAGGGCAGGCTTCAATGCTTCCCGCGAGAAGACCTTGCCGGCACGCTCGAAGGTACGCTCCAGAATGCGATGGCCGAGGCCGGCATATTGCTTGCGAATGGCAAGCCGGGTGGCGCGGCGAATGGCGGCGCGTGCCTTGCCGGTCACGACGATCTCTTCCCAGGCGGCCGGCGGCACCTGCACGCCGGAGCGGATGATCTCGACCTCATCGCCGTTGGTCAGCCGCGTGACCAGCGGCATGATGCGGCCGTTGATCTTGGCCCCGACCGTGGTGTCGCCGATATTCGTGTGGACGGCATAGGCAAAGTCGATCGGCGTGGCGCCGCGCGGCAAGGCAATCAGCTTGCCCTTGGGCGTGAAACAGAAGACCTGATCTTGGAACAGCTCGAGCTTCGTATGCTCGAGGAACTCTTCCGGGCTGTCGCCCTCGGCCAACGCCTCGATGGTATGACGCAACCAGGAGTAGGCATTGCTTTCGCGCGACAGGAGCTCGCCGTCGCCGTTGTTGCCGGTACTGGTGCTGGTGCCGTCCTTATAGAGCGTGTGGGCGGCAATGCCGAATTCGGCGATCTCATGCATGCGCTTGGTGCGAATCTGCAGTTCGATGCGCTGACTGGAGGGGCCGACGATCGTCGTGTGCAGCGAGCGGTAGTCATTCTGCTTCGGCGTCGAGATATAGTCCTTGAAGCGGCCCGGAACGACGCGCCAGCGCGTATGCACGATGCCGAGCGCGCGGTAGCAGGACGGAATATCGTCGACGAGAAGACGGAAACCGTAAATGTCTGAAAGCTGCTCGAAGGACAGCGACTTCGACTGCATCTTGCGGAAGACCGAATAGGGCTTCTTCAGCCGGCCCTTGACCATGGCATTGGCAAGTCCGTTGGCGACCAGCAGGTCACGCAGTTCGGTCTCGATCTTCTTGACCAGGCCTTCGTTGCGCCGCGACAGCTCTTCCAGGCGCTTGGTGACGGTATCGTGCGCCTCGGGATTGATGTGGCGGAAGGAAAGCTCCTCCAACTCCTCGCGCATATCCTGCATGCCCATGCGGCCGGCAAGCGGCGCATAGATTTCCATCGTCTCTTCGGAAATGCGGGCGCGCTTTTCCGGCGACATGTGATCGAGCGTCCGCATATTGTGCAGGCGATCGGCGAGTTTCACCAGAAGCACGCGGACGTCGTCGGAAATGGCGAGCAGCAGCTTGCGCAGGTTTTCCGCCTGCTTCGCCTTCTTGGTGACGAGATCGAGCTTCTTGATCTTGGTCAGGCCTTCGACCAGACGGCCGATATCCTCGCCGAACAATTCGTCGATCTCGGCGCGCGTCGCCGTCGTATCCTCGATCGTATCATGAAGGAGAGCGACCGCGATGGTCGACTCGTCCAGACGCATGTCCGTCAGAATGGCAGCAACTTCGAGAGGATGGGAAATATAGGGATCGCCGCTGGCACGTTTCTGCTGGCCATGCTTCTGCATCGCATAAACATAGGCCTTGTTGAGCAGAGCTTCGTTGGCATCGGGCTTGTATTTCTGCACGCGCTCAACAAGCTCGTATTGCCGCATCATTCCAAAGCTACTCCCGCCAAAACAAAAGCGCGCCAGTCATATGACCGGCGCACGCATCCCCTCATCATATCGCTCCTGCCTGGAGCATCAAGCTCGACGATCAGTAATCGTCGCTTTTTTCCGGCGGAACCAGGCCTTCGATGCCCGCCAGAAGCTCTTCTTCCGACATCTGGTCGAAAGTAACGGCTTCCGGGAGATCTTCTTCCTCGTCGCTGGAGGCGGAAGCGCCGCCGGTCGCCAGCAGGCTTGCCGGATCCGGCTCGGGCTCGTCGATCTCGACATGCTTCTGCAGCGAGTGGATCAGGTCTTCCTTGAGATCGTCCGGAGACAGGGTCTCGTCGGCGATTTCGCGCAGCGCAACGACGGGATTCTTGTCGTTGTCGCGATCGATGGTGATCGAGGAGCCTTGCGAAATCAGGCGGGCGCGGTGGCTGGCGAGCAGCACGAGCTCGAACCGGTTCTCAACTTTATCAATGCAATCTTCTACTGTGACACGGGCCATTGCCTGTCCTTTGCGGTCGTGATGTCGTCATCATGTCTCGGAGTAGACACGCCGATACAAGCAAACGAAGGCAAATTCAAGTTTTTCCTGTTTGAGTGCTCTCGCGCCATCCCAGAAGGTGCTAAAATTCCCCTAGACAAATAGCTAGTTCTACCTAAGATTGCTTGGAATATCGCCTTTCGTGCCCTAAATCTCGATTATATGAATAATTCATAAAGTAATACGAATTATTCTGCAATGCCATACAAGGCCTTGTTTTAGCTTCACTTTGAAAAAATAATGCATTTTTGTAACAGTGGATATGTAAGCGATGTTTGACCCACGCGAAAAAATTGCCCTTTTTATAGACGGCGCCAATCTTTACGCTGCATCGAAGAGCCTCGGCTTCGATATCGACTATCGTAAGCTTCTGAAAGCATTTCAGAAACGCGGATATCTGCTGCGTGCCTATTATTACACGGCGCTTATCGAAGACCAGGAATACTCCTCGATCCGCCCGCTGATCGATTGGCTTGATTATAACGGCTACAAGGTCGTCACCAAGCCGGCCAAGGAATTCACCGATTCCATGGGACGCCGCAAGATCAAGGGCAACATGGACATCGAGCTGGCGATCGACGCCATGGAGCAATCGGAAACCGTCGACCATCTGGTGATCTTCTCCGGAGACGGCGATTTCACCACCCTGGTGGAAGCGCTGCAGCGCCGTGGCCGCAAGGTCTCGGTCATCTCGACCATGGCAACCCAGCCTCCGATGATCGCCGACGACCTGCGTCGTCAGGCTGATCATTTCATCGATCTCGTGTCCTTGAAAGCTGAAATCGGACGCGAACCGTCGGAGCGCCCTCAGCGTTCGGCCGAGGTAAGCCATGCGCAAACGGATGCCGACGAGCAATAGAGCCGGCAAGGTTTTCGCCGGCACCTGTCGGCCATGCCTGACCTATGCCCCGCGCTGGCCTGCCGCCGCCCTTACCGGTTGTCCTTCAACAGCCGGCTCTTCTGCCGATTCCAATCGCGCTCCTTCTCGGATTCGCGCTTGTCGTGCAACTTCTTACCCTTGGCGAGGGCCAGTTCCAGCTTTGCGCGGCCGTTGTCGTTGAAATAGATCTTCAACGGGACCAGCGTCATGCCCTCGCGATTGATGGCGGAGCGCAGCCGGCCGATCTCGCGGCTGGAAAGCAGCAATTTACGGCGGCGCCGCGGCTCGTGATTGAAGCGGTTCGCCTGCAGATATTCCGGCAGATAGGAATTGATGAGCCAGATCTCGCCACCTTCGTCCGAAGCGTAGGATTCGGCGATGTTGGCCTTGCCTTCGCGCAAGGACTTGACCTCCGTGCCCATCAGCACGATCCCCGCCTCATAGGTATCGATGATCTCGTAGTTGAAGCGGGCCTTGCGGTTTTCCGCCACTATCTTGTTGACTACGCGTTGGCTGCCTTTGGGGGCCATGATTTTTCTTCTTCTTTTCTTATGTCATTCCGGCGGCAGCCGTCGGCGCGCCAAGTTCCTGTACCCTAAATAGGCGAGACCGCCCTCCTTGTGAAGAGAGCGGCCCGGCGGAGATTCCAGCGATACGCTTGCTATACGCTCAGTTCAGCAGGCCGGCATGGCGCATTGCCGCATCGATTGCCGCCTCCGTACCCGGCTCCAAGGTCGAGAGCAGCGGCGAGCGGACGTTGCGGCTCATGCGGCCGAGGCGCGAGAGACCGTATTTAGCGCCACAAAGTCCCGGTTCAATAAAGATGGCCTTGTGCAGCGGCATCAGGCGATCCTGATATTCCAGAGCCTTGGCGTAGTCGCCGGCAAGCGTCGCCGCCTGAAGTTCGGCGCAAAGGCGCGGCGCAACGTTGGCCGTTACCGAAATGCAGCCGACGCCGCCATGGGCATTGAAGCCGAGTGCCGTTGCATCCTCGCCGGAAAGCTGGCGGAAATCACGGCCGCAGGTGATGCGCTGCTCGGAGACACGCTCTATCTTGCCGGTCGCGTCCTTCACCCCGACGATATTGGCGTAGGCCTTGGCAAGCGCGCCCATCGTCTCCGGCGTCATGTCAACAACTGACCGACCCGGAATATTGTAGATGTAGATCGGCAGTTTCACCGCCTCCGCAACGGCAGCAAAATGAGCATAGAGGCCCTTCTGCGTCGGCTTGTTGTAATAGGGTGTGACGACGAGAACCGCGTTGGCACCGACCTTCTCGGCATGCTGGGCAAGCTCGACCGCTTCGCGCGTGTTGTTCGAGCCGGCACCCGCCATGACCGGAACACGCTTGTTCGCCACCTCGATGCAGAGCTCGACGACGCGCTTGTGCTCCTCATGCGACAGGGTCGGCGATTCACCCGTCGTGCCCACAGGCACCAAGCCGCTGCTACCCTCTTTTATCTGCCAGTCGACATGTGAGGCGAAGGAAGCCTCATCCACCTTGCCGGCGTCAGTAAAGGGCGTAACGAGTGCGGGAATGGACCCCTGGAACATGCAAGTCTCCTAGCGGCGCTGCTTTCATGCTTCAGCCGCAATCCATGGTTATGAATCCGCGCACCATAAAGCGCCGGCTTGACGGCGACAAGCACGCTTTGAATGGTGAAGGGCAGTTTCCGATATGATAATTGATTGAAATTCGGACCCCGGTAAGGTTTCGTTAATATAGCATTTGGCAAATGGAAGGGGCCTGATAGTTTTGTGAGTAGCCGGATGAAGAGACCTGTCACGATCTGGACCGCTGTAGGCTTGGCGGTCGCATGGGGCGCTTTTGCCTCGCAGCTTCCCGGTGAACAGACATCGACCCGCGGCAGCGCCGATGTGGCCATGGCGATGCCCGATCCGATGAGCACCGCCTCGATCCCGCGCGGCCCTGCCGTTGCACCCGTGAACGGCGACTTGAAGGCCGGCCTCGACGCACTCTCCAACAAGAACCCCATGCAGGCGCTTGCCATTCGCAACGGCTTGGGCGAAGGCACGCTCGACCGCCATATTCTGACCTGGGCGATCGCCACGTCGGGTCAGCCGGGCATTCCCTCCGGCGAGATTGCCGCCGCCGCCCGCGAGCTTGTCGGGTGGCCTGGGCTCGGCAGCCTGCGCGGCAACTCGGAACGGGCGCTCTACACCGAAAATCCGCCGACGGATCAAATCCTTGCCGCATTCGGCAACACCCAGCCGGAAACTGTCGAAGGCTCGGTGATCCTGTCACGCGCGCTCGTCGCGCGCGGCAACTCGGCGCAAGCTGCCAAGCTGATCCGCAAGATCTGGCGTAACGAAGCATTGGACAAGCCTTTCGAGGACAAGATCCTCGCGGAATTCTCCGGCCTGCTGTCGTCTGCCGATCACAAGGCGCGCATGGACTATCTGCTTTACCGCGATCGCACCGCGCAAGCGAAGCGCTTCGGCGATCTCGGGAAGGCCCAATCGCTCTACAAAGCGTGGGCAGCGGTCAATGATCACTCAGCCAAGGCCGATGGGTTGATTGCAGCCATGGATGCGCAATGGCGCAAGGACCCGGCCTATCTTTTCATGCGGATCGAAAACCTCCGCCGCCAGAACAAATATGACGATGCCGCCAACCTTCTGGCGCAGATGCCGCGCGACCGCAGCGCGCTCGTCGATCCCGGCCAATGGTGGAACGAACAACGCATCGTCAGCCGCGGGCTGGTGGATCAGGGTGAGTTCAAGGCCGCCTATGGCGTCGTCGACGCCAATGTTGCGGAAAGCCCGCAGGATGTCGGCGAGGCCGAATTCCACGCCGGCTGGTATGCATTGCGCGGCCTGCAGGACGGCGCAACTGCGGCGATGCATTTCCGCAAGATCCTGCAGGTTTCGAATGGACCGATCTCGCAGTCTCGCGCCTGGTACTGGCTCGGCCGTGCGGCCGAAGGCGGCGGACCAGGCAAGGCCGGCGATTTCTATGCCAAGGCTGCTTCCTACCCGAGCACATTCTACGGCCAGCTTGCGGCAGAGAAACTTGGCCGGCAGACGTTGAATGTCTCCTATCCATCGCCTTCGACCGAGGACCGTCAACGCTTCCAGGCACGCGAGTCCGTGCAGGCCATTTCGCGTCTGGAGGCGGCGGGACATGGCTGGCGCGCCGAGGCACTCTACCGGGCGCTAGCGAAGCAATTGCAAAGCCCAGGCGAGATCGCCATGCTGGCGGCGCAGGCCGAGCGCTCGGGCAACCATCAGCTTTCGCTGCAGGTCGGCAAGATCGCCTATGGCCGCGGCGTCGATGTGGCGGCACTGGCCTTCCCGATCGGCGTCATCCCGAACAATGCCAATATTTCCGGCTCCGGCAAGGCGCTTGCCTATGCCATCGCCCGGCAGGAGAGCGCCTTCAATCCGGCTGCCGTCTCCTCGGCCAATGCGCGCGGCCTGCTGCAGCTTTTGCCGAAGACGGCGAAGGCCGTCGCCGGCCGACACGGCATGGCCTATTCCGCCGATAAGCTGACGCAGGATGCCGGCTATAACGCGACACTCGGCGCCCACTATCTCGGCGAGCAGATCGACACGTTCGGCGGTTCCTATATCCTCACCTTCATCGCCTACAATGCCGGTCCGAACAAGGTTCCGGAATGGATCAGCCGCTATGGCGATCCACGCGGCAAGTCGCTGGACGATGTCATCGACTGGATCGAACGCATCCCCTTCCCCGAAACCCGCAACTATGTCCAACGGGTGATGGAGAACTATCAGGTCTACAAGGCACGCCTCGGACAAAAGACCGACATCGTGCACGATCTCGTCAGCGGTCGCGGCTAAGCCGAAGCCACAACCACGGTTGTGCATGCTGCGGAAATGACGTTACATCCCAAGCACGAGGCACGGTGCATGCGCAGCGACGATCAAAGCGGCTTCATTGCCCGAACGATAGCAGCCCCGGACGGGCTGCAGCTCTACACCCGGGATTATGGCGGCGGGCAATCAGCAAATCTGGCGAGACCGCCCGTCATCTGCCTGCCGGGGCTGACGCGCAATTCCCGGGACTTCCACCAATTGGCCCTGCTTCTGTCGCGGGACCCCACGGTTCCCCGCAGGGTGATTACGCTCGACGCTCGCGGACGCGGTTCATCCGCATGGGATGCGGACAAATCTCACTACAATCTTGCCGTCGAAGCTCAGGACGTGCTGACCGTCTGCGCAGCCCTCGATATCCCAGAGGCCATCTTCATCGGTACGTCGCGCGGCGGTCTCGTGCTGCATATGCTTGCGGCCAGCCGCCCGGATGTCCTGAAAGCGGTCATTCTCAACGATATTGGCCCTGTCCTGGAAAAGGTCGGGCTGGTCGATATCCGCGATTACCTTAACCGTGACAGAAAACCTGCTGATTGGGATGAAGCCGTAGATATCCTGCGGCAGAATCACGGCAGCGCCTTTACCGCCCTCGGCGACGGCGACTGGCAGGATATGGCGCGCGCGATCTATGCTTTCACCGACGGCAAGCCCGTTGCCGATTACGACCCCGCTATCGCGGCACAGATGCAATCGCTTGATCTCGAGGCGCCGCTTCCTGACCTGTGGGCACAGTTCGAAGGCTTCCATGGCATACCGCTGATGGTGATTCGCGGCGAGAATTCAAAGCTTCTGACAACTGCTACCACCGCCGAAATGGCAAGCCGTCACCAAGGAACCGTCATCAAGACCGCCACCGGGCAAGGGCATGCCCCCATTTTGCATCTCGGCGACATTCCAGATGCAATTCGGTCTTTTCTCTCGGCGGTTTGACGGCACCCTCGGCCATTCAGGACTGCACAAAAGGAAAGGCCCGGTTGGGAAAACCGGGCCAGTTTTTTCTGATCGGAGGTCTGATCAGAAGTTTTATCGAATCCGATTCGGCGAACCGAATTAGAAACTGCGCTGGAAGCGGAGGATGCCGGCCCAGGTGTCTTTGTTCACGGAGTCGTAGTTCGTGTAGGTCACTTCCGGCTCGACGAGTAGATTCTTGACCGGATTGAACTTGAGGTTCGTGGTCGCGGAGAAGGTCTTCAGGTCGTCATAAGCAACCTGCAGGTTCCACTTCAGCTTGTCGTTGACCGGAACGCCAACACCGCCCCAGAGAGCCCAGTCACCCCAGCCGATACCAGCGCCGCCAGCACCAGCGTACTTGTTGAGCTTGCTGCCGTCGGTGTTGTAGCCGCCCATGATGAACGCGGAGAGAATACCGAAGTCGGCATCGACGCGAGCCTTGACAGCGCCTTCTTCAACGATCGAGTCATAGCCGCCTACGACACGGAACTGCCAAGCGCCAGCCTTGTAGCCAGCACCGGCGACAACGTCCGGCGCATAGTGGTCAGAGCTGTCTTCGCCGTTTGCACCCGTGGCACCCGTACCGGAGTTGGAATCTTCCACCGAGACTACAGCCGTGAAGCCGTTACCAGCATCATAATTGTAGGTGAGCTGGTTCAGTTCGTCGGTACCATTGATACCGTATTCGATCACGTCGTCGTTGATGACGTCGCCGGCGTAGCCGAGGAAGGTCGAGTAGGCCGAATCGGCCTTACCGACGAGGAAACCACCGAGGCTGATATTGGCCCAGAGCAGTTTGGTGGTGGTGGCGTTGCCGTCATTCCAGTCCCAACGATAGACCGTGTTGGTCTTCAGCGGACCGTATTCGGTGTCCGTTGCGGTATCGATGCTCAGCTGAGCGCGGGTATGCCAATATGTGCCGCGGGCGCCTTGGTCCTGACCAGCCTTGTAAGCGTTGTACCAGCCGCCTTCGGTACGGACCTGGCCGCCGATCTTGAGGCAGGTTTCGGTGCCTGGGATGAAGAAGTAGCCAGCGCCGTAAGCGTCGCAGATGCGGACGTATTCGAGCGGCTCCGGCTCAGCGGCGACGACAGCGTCAGCCGCATGAGCACCGGATACTGCTGCCAGCGCAGCAGCGGAGCCGAGAAGAAGGCTCTTGATGTTCATAGTAACTCCAGTTCCAATATCAATTAGGCATGAGAAATCACGCCGAAAAACGACGCGCCCCACCCCACCTAGATGTTCAAAGTTGACCCCTGATCTGGGAGAACCGAGACTAAAGTGAGTCTCGGTTCCGGTTTGGAACCTACAGATCGTTTTTTTCAGAGCAATATCAGATACAAACTATCGGCATTTATGACGCGC
The DNA here is from genome assembly GCF_012275435.1 of Rhizobium sp. SG741. NCBI lineage: Bacteria > Pseudomonadati > Pseudomonadota > Alphaproteobacteria > Hyphomicrobiales > Rhizobiaceae > Rhizobium > Rhizobium sp. SG741. Next base: position 19,131 of record NZ_JAAZQP010000008.1, on the reverse strand, counting down.
GTTTCAAAAAGTGCGTTGCACAAAAATCACGTCGCAAAACCGTCACAAATCCGCTGGACTCAAAGCCGATCTTTACTTGGAGTTACTTTAGAAGGAAAGCCGGAATATAAGGATATAGTGCATTAGAAAAATCAAGAATCAAAAGTCGTCTTTGTCTTTTCAATCACACGCGATTTATGTTCGATCACGCACACGAAAAAGCCCGGCCGTTAAGGCCGGGCTCTTCCTCACCGTAGTGAGAGAAATCAGATATGACAGACGTCAGATCAGATTAGAAGCTACGCTCGAAGCGGAGGATACCAGCCCACTGGTCTTCGTTGATCGAATCCCAGTTGGTGTAGGAAACTTCCGGCTCGATGAGCAGGTTCTTGACCGGGTTGAACTTGAGGTTCGTGGTCGCAGCGAAGATCTTCGAGTCGGTGTAAGCGACCTGGAAGTTCCACTTCAGCTTTTCGTTGATCGGAACGCTTGCGCCGCCCCAAAGAGCCCAGTCACCCCAGCCGATACCGGAAGCATCGCCAGCACCGTTCGAACCAGCGTACTTGTTCAGCTTGTCGCCGTCGGTGTTCCAGCCGCCCATCAAGAAGGCCGAGAAGACACCGAAGTCAGCATCGACACGAGCCTTGATGGCGCCTTCTTCGACGATCGAGTCGTAGCCGCCAACAACCTTGAAGCCCCATGCGCCAGACTTGAAGCCGGCACCGGCAACAACGTCAGGAGCGTAATGGTCGGAGCTGTCTTCGCCGTTAGAGCCAGTGGCGCCCGTACCGGAATTGGAATCTTCGACGGAGATCACAGCCGTGAAGCCGTTGCCTGCATCGTAGTTGTAGGTGATCTGGTTCAGCTCGTACGGGCCGTCATAGACCACGTCGTCGTTGATGACGTCGCCGGCATAACCGGTGAAGACGTTGAACTGCGAGTCCGTCTTACCAACGGTGAAGCCACCGAGGCTGATGTAAGCCCACAGCAGGTTGGTCTTGGTCGTGTTGCCGTCGTTCCAGTCCCAACGAATGATGGTCTCGGTCTTCAGCGGGCCGTATTCGGTATCGGTCGCAGTGTTGACGTTCAACTCAGCGCGGGTGTGCCACAGCGTACCCAAACGGCTGTTCGGGTTGTAAGCGTCGTACCACTGACCTTCGGTACGAACCTTGCCGCCGATCTTGAGGCAGGTTTCGGTGCCTGGGATGAAGAAGTAGCCGGCGCCGTAAGCGTCGCAGATACGGACGTATTCAAGCGGCTCCGGCTCAGCAGCAACGACAGCGTCGGCTGCGTGAGCACCGGAAACTACTGCCAGAGCGGCAGCGGAGCCGAGAAGAAGGCTCTTGATGTTCATTATTGACCTCCAGTCAAAGTTTTGTTCGAGAATGAGAACTACCCGAAGGTATTCCCTGTCCCATCCTCGCGTTTCAAGAAGTGGACGATCAATCGCCCTCGCTTCCGAGAGTGAAAATACAAGACGCGCTCTGTCACGCAATCGACATCTACTCGGAAAGGGGGATTTGCGTTAGCCTTCCCTAAGTCCTGTTGCCGAAAGGACACAAATCGGCAACCCCGCCGCAATATAGGTTTAGACTTTGTTAAGAAAATCTTTAATCCACGGGGACTTACGAGACAGGCGCAAACATCGCCGAAGAAATGGAATTGGGCGCAAAAATAGCCGTTCCATGGCGAATTGCAGGCTTTCGCGACGTCTCAGGGATCATTTACGACATTTACCGTTGCGATTGCAGGTAGTGGGCGGCGGCGAAACAGCTCACCTGCCGTCCCAAATCGATGCAGGTACCCAAATGATTCCGTCGTGGACGATTCGCTATTGGATGACGGAGCAGCCCCATGGCGAGATTATTGCGATGCCGCAACGCATCCGTGGAAGAATTGAACAGGCAGCAACGGAGGTGGGCCTATGTTGGCCGATCTATCGCAATTCCGATTTGAGGAACGGCCGGCGGCTAATACTGACGATTCGATAGGAATGGCGGGCCACGCCTGACGAAGATGAGAACTGCGAGATCGTTATAATCATCCGACAGATAAGCAGATATTTCGCATTTTGCGGCAATCGGCGGGCGGCCATATCGGACAATTGGCGGTGTTTGACGCCGCTTCACCTCACCGGAAAGGTCACTCCGGTAAGCTCTTCGGAGACGGTCCACAGGCGCCGTTGGACGGCTTGGTCGTAGAAGTCGGCGCTGTGCAGCCTCTTCGGCGCGCAGAGCGGCGTCCTGGAGCACAATGTCTCGGTCGAGACGATCAAGAGGCACAAGCGGTCCTCCCTCGGCAGGCTCGCGACCATGACTGAACTCGTGCGACACCATGTGCCGGAGTTTGGCGATGGCGCGCAAATGTTCTGCCTGATGAGCCTCCTTTCAGCGGGCGCGGCGTCGGCCTATGCCCCGCCGCCACCCAGTCTCCTTGCCGCTTACAAGGACGAACCCGCCCTTGGCGCACTTCACATGGAACTGCGTGACGCGCTGCGGGCCTCGTTCACCTCGACGCTGCTGGGCGCGCTGTCGCGAGCCAACCGGGCATCAGCCAGCCAACGGCTCATCTGCGGTGATCAGCACCAGTCGCCACGGGCGGTCAAAACGGCTACCGAGCCGTTTCCCTGACGACTTTCCAGATGTTCGACGGGACGATATCGGCTGGACTCAACTATGATTTGATGGCGCCGTATCGGGCTATAGCGTGGAATCGGTGATTCCTACCCCGCGTGTGGTATGCGGTGGTCGGCGGCTCTATCGGGCCATCGAGGGAAATAGGCGGGGCTGGCGGGCCGCGCCCGATGATGATGAGCACTATGTCTACGCCATAGCCCTCTAAAGCCGCATTTTGCCGGATGTTTGTCGTCGAAATGCCCGTGCCGCCATTTGCTTTTCAAAAACGATTGAACTTTCTCAGTAAGCCGATGAACAGGGTGAGTTCTTCATTCTCCCACCCAGCTACGCGCGAAAGGAACGCGTCGGATTTGACCGCGTCCGCGGCTTGAATTCCTTCACGGCCCGCGTCCGTCAGGCTGTAGACGATCGCCCGCCCGTCGTCCGGGTCAGCAGAGGCTTGCGCAAGCCCATTGTCGCAAAGCGTTTTTGCCAACCGGCTGACGGCGCTTTTGTCCATACCGAGCCGGTCCGCGAGGCGCCCTGCCTTTGTGGCACCCTGGCCGGCAAGCATGGCCGCAAGCTGGTAGGCGGCCGGCTGAAGATCAGGACGAAACCGGGCGGCCGAAGCGGCTATGACCGTGCGGGACGCCACGAGCAGGGCGTTCAGTTCGCGACCCAATTCCGTCACAAGCTCCGTATGCGTCTTGCTCATTTGCGTACCCCTCAAAGAAATTTAGTGGATATTTGTCCACCAATCCGACTAATGGACATATATCAACTAAATGGTGCTGTGCCAAATGTCCGCTCGTCCTAAAATTCTGATCACCGGCGCCACCGACGGCATCGGTCAACTCGCCGCTTTGAGCCTGGCCCGATACGGGGCGCACCTCATCCTGACCGCGCGCAGCAAGGCCAAGGCCGACCAAACTTGCGCCGCGATCGAGGCAATCGCGCCCGGCACGCCGGTCGATGTGCATTTCGTCGACTTCTCCGACTTGGCGGCGGTGGTGAGGACCGGCAAGGCCATTGCTGCGCGGCATCCGCGCATTGATGTGCTCATCAACAATGCGGGACTGCACGCCTTCGAGCAGCGCGTCACCGCGGACGGCTATGCGGAAATGATCGCCGTCAACTATTTCGCTCCCTGGTTGCTGACGGATACGCTGCGCGAAACCCTCGTGCATTCTGCGCCATCGCGCATCGTGACCGTCGGCTCGGAAGCCTCGCGCCAGAGTGGCGCTTTCGACATCGAAAAGGATTTGCTCGACATTCGCCCCCTTCACCGCACGGGGATCATCAAGGATCTATGGCCGCACCAAGCTTCTGGACATCATGTTCTCCCTCGAACTAGCCCGGCAGCTCGACGGGACGGGGGTCGTCGTCAATTGCCTATGTCCGGGTTTCAATGTCACCGGGCTCGGCCGTGAACTCAGCTTTGCTCGTCCAGTCGCCGGGTTGCTGACGTGGCTTGGCATTGGCAATCCCGAGCGTGGCGCAGGGGCCATCGTGAGGCTGGCCACCGATCCGGCCTTCGGCAAACAGACCGGGGCATATGTCTCGGCGAAGAGTGCGCGCCTGCTGACGCCTGTTGCCCGCGCGGATAACGAGGAAGCACGGCGACAATTGTGGGAAAAGACGACTGAAACGCTTTCCCGCTTCCGCTGATGCCGTGCGGCATTCGGCGGCGGTTAAGCAGAATATCGCGCCATGGCGTAGAAACGGTGGGGCTGGCGGAGAAGATGGGATTCGAACCCACGATACCATCTCTGGTATACTCCCTTAGCAGGGGAGCGCCTTCGACCACTCGGCCACCTCTCCGGTGCGGCCCTGATAGGGCCATTCATTTATCGACGCAAGCGCTTTTTCATCTCCGCGCTTGTTCTCCATGCATTAAGACGGCGAGAGCAGCCCGCGGATGCGAACCTCATAGCCGGCTTGCAGTTGATATCAAACCAGGAGCTGTTTGATATCCGCAGCCGGATCGGCCAGAACGGCTTTCGACGGATTGACGCCCGTTTCCAGCAGCTTCTTGCCGGTAACATAGGCTTTTGCGTCGTTGACGGCATCGACAGCGATGAAACGGCCCTGCTTGAAATACCAGACGGAAACGGAGCCCTCGCGGGCGCCGGCGCGCATTAACGTTTCGTCATAGCCGAGGTTGAAACCGGCGATCTGCAGTTTCACGTCATATTGATCCGACCAGAACCACGGCTTCGGATCATAGGCCTCGTTGCCACCAGCAATGATCTCGGCTGCGGCTTCCGCCTGATCGACGGCGTTCTGGACCGATTCGAGTCGGATCCGCCCGCCCTCCCATGGCAGCTCGACACAATCACCCACCGCGAAAATGGATGGATCAGAGGTGCGCGCGAACGAATCGACGACGATGCCGTTGCCGACCTCAAGGCCGGCTTCCTTGGCGAGCCTGTCATTCGGGGCGACACCGATACCGACGACGACGAAGTCGACATCTATGGTGGATCCGTCCGAAAGCTCCGCGGCGGCGACATGACCGTTCCTACCGACGAGCTGCTTCAGTCCGGTCTTCTCGCGAATGACGACATCATGCTTCCTGTGTATCGCCCTGAAGATATCGGCCGTCTCCTTGGCCGCGACACGCTGCAGGATTCTGTCGCTCATTTCGATCAGGGTGACCTCAAGGCCGCGATGGCGCGCGACGGCCGCCGCCTCAAGTCCGATATACCCCCCACCGATGATGAGGACCCGGCGTCCGGGGCGCATCTCGCCCGCAAGAAGATCCGCATCGCGCTTGTCGCGGGCGAGATAGACGCCTTCGAGCGTGCCACCAACAGAAGGCGGCAGTCGACGCGGAGTGGCCCCCGTCGCAAGCGCCAGCGTTTCATAGCCCAGCACCGAGCCGTCCTGCATGACGATCTGCTTTGCGGCGCGGTTGATCTGCTCGACCCAGGTGGACAGACGGATATCGACATTGTTGTCGGCATACCAATGTTCCGGGCGGAATAGCAGGCGATCGAACGTCATCTCGCCGAGCAGATATTTCTTGGTCAATGGCGGTCGCTGATAGGGAAGGCTCTCCTCCGCACCAACGATGGTGATGGGCCTGGAATCACCAAGTGCCCGCAATTTGGCTGCGAGCGCAAAGCCCGCCTGCCCGGCCCCGATAATGACCAATCTGCCCGTCACGATCCGTACTCCATTGTTATCATGGCGATCCGCCGGCGTGATGCGGGACGGATGCGTCTATGGATTTCAGGGGTAACGCTTACACCTGCAAGCGTCAATCACGACTGACCCTGCGCCAAGGATCGGGAGAAAATTAGGCCGGCAGCCAAGAGCGGCGGACCTCCGGCCGAAGCCGAACTGCCGCTCCATCTCCTTTTCTGCCGCACGTGTGCCGCGCCAGGTGGGTCCACCCGACTGCAAAATGCCTAATCGACGATTTCGATCCAACGCCGCTCGTGGAACGATCGCGCCATGGCATGAACAGACTTTTCGATGCGCAGGCCATCCGCGAAAGCGACGACGGACGCAACTTGCCCGGAAATGGCGCGGATCAGCTCGCGGCATTCGATGATCTTCAGATCGTTGAAGCCGAGGCCATGGCCGGGCGCCGGGATGAAGCGATCGTAGGGCTTGTGCGCCGGGGCGGCGAGAACCTTGCGGAATCCCTGTTCGCTATCCCTGCCCTCGGCCTGGTAAACCTCGAATTCGTTCATGCGCTCCTGATCATAGGAGATCGACCCCTTGGAGCCGAAGATCTGCAAGGCGATACGGCCCTTGCGGCCCCAGGCCGAGCGATTGGCCATGAGCACGGCGGAAATGCCGCCTCCCAGCCGCATCAGCACATTGGCGAGATCGTGATTTTCGACGGTGCGGCGGCCGCCGTCCTTCAATGGCCGCTCGGCATAGGGCTTCGCCATATCGGTGATGACAGCTTCGACGTGACCGAACAGGAACCACAGCAGCGAGAGAGGATGCACGGCAAAATCATCAAGAGCGCCGTAACCCGAGGCAAGCTCGCTCTTCCAGTAGAACAGGCCGTTTGGATCGGCCATGAAATCCTCGTCCATCTCGACGCGGACGTGATTGACCGCGCCGATCGCACCCTCTCCGATCAGCGCCTTGATGTGCCGCATCACCGGGTTCTGGATATAATTGTAGCCGAGAACGGCAACCTTGCCGGAAGCCCTGGCGGCAGCCAACATGCGTTCGGCATCGCCATAGGCAGGCGCCATCGGCTTTTCGCACCAGACATGCTTGCCGGCTTCGAGAGCTGCAATCGCCATTTCCGGGTGGAACTGATTGGGCGTCGTGACGGAAACGACATCGACATCGGGATCGGCAACAAGCTCGCGCCAGTTGGCCGTCGCCTTTTCGAAGCCGAATTCGTCGCCCCGTGCCTTCGCCAGATCGGCATTGGCCTCGGCCAGATGCACTAGGCGCGGCCGCGCGACATCGCCGAACACGGTCTTGACCGCATTCCACGCCAGCGCATGGCATTTGCCCATGTAGCCGGTTCCGATCAATCCAACGCCCAATGGCTTCATTTGCCTGTCCTCCCACATAATCTCCCGAAGTTGGGCTGATTTTTGGAATATCTGGACCGTTTTGACAAGCGCACTCTTGCGACCGCCGTCGCCACAACTCACAAAAAATCTAAGTTATATGTTCTAAATCATTCACTTAAAAATATTCGTGCTGGATGAATCAAAATCCGCTATCGTTGCGAATATGGAATATTTGTTTCATTAGCGGGTGTGGCGGCGGAAGGACGGGGGCATGGACAATAGCATCGACACGCAGATCAGGGTGCCGCGTGACTTCGAAAGCCTGCGCAGCATCATCATAGAGCGCAAGAATGCCATGCCGAAGCGCCTTGCACAGGTGGCGGCCTTCGCGCTTGCCAATCCCGACGAGATCGCCTTCGGCACGACAGCCAGCATTGCTATGGCGGCCGAAGTCCAGCCGTCGACGCTGGTGCGCCTGGCCCACCATCTCGGCTATGTGGGCTTTTCCGACCTGCAGAGCATCTTTCGCGAGAGGCTGCGCGATCGGACGCTGAGCTACGAAGAGCGGCTGGTAACGCTGGAGCGCTCCGGTATCACGGACGAGGAGGCCGGCATTCTCTCCGGCTTCCTCTCTGCTGCCAGCCAATCGGTCAACAAGCTCGCCGCCACCATCGAGACGGAAACCTTTACCAAGGCAATCGATGTGCTTGCTGCCGCGGAGACGATCTATCTCATCGCCAAGCGCCGCTCATACCCGTTGACGGCGCATATGACCTACGCCTTCTCCAAGCTGAACATACGCCACCAGATCGTCGCCTCGCCGAACGGCATCGATGGCGAGATTACCCGCTTCGCCACACAGAAAGATGCGGCGATCGCCGCGAGCTTTTCCCCTTATGCCGCCGATAGCCTGGCGCAGGCCGAGGATCTCGCGGCGCGCAACGTGCCCGTCATCGCCATCACCGATTCGGCCTTCTCGCCGCTCACCGCCTGCGCCACCCATTGGTTCGAAGTGGCCGAAGCCGACTTTGCCGGCTTCCGCTCGCTGTCGGCCTCGATGGCGCTCATCATGGCCTTTCCCGTCGCCATCGCGGAGCGTCGGCGAAAAAGCGGGATAAAAGCAGACAAAACGAAAATGGAATAAACATTCCGAATTGACAAAATATCGGAACCAATGTTTCATTACCGCCAGGATCACGGTCGTGGGAGATGACCGCCCGATCGACCACAACCGGGACAAAACGAACACCGGCACTTTCAATAATGCATGATCCCGGCGCAAGCTGAAGAGCAAGAGGGTCATGCCCGGACGGGAGGATATTATGGCACACGACAATCCGGGCGCTCGGCCGGAGGCGAAACTCGATGTGATTACCATCGGCCGTTCCTCCGTCGATCTCTATGGCCAGCAGATCGGCTCCCGGCTGGAGGATATCGCCTCCTTCGCCAAGTCGGTGGGCGGCTGCCCGGCCAACATCGCCATCGGCACGGCACGGCTGGGACTGAAATCCGGCCTCATCACCCGCGTCGGCGACGAGCAGATGGGCCGTTTCATCCGCGAACAGTCGGCGCGCGAAGGTGTCGCCGTCGACGGGATCGCGACGGACAAGGAGCGCCTGACAGCGCTGGTGCTGCTCGCGGTCGAGGCCGAGGGCGTCTCACCGATGATCTTCTATCGCTCCGATTGCGCCGACATGGCGCTGGAGGAGCGCGATATCGACGAGGACTTCATCAAGTCCTCCGCTGCCGTTCTGGTTTCCGGAACGCATTTCTCCAAGCCGAACACCGAGGCCGCACAGCGCAAGGCAATCCGTATCGCCAAGGCGAACGGCCGCAAGGTGATTTTCGATATCGATTACCGGCCGAACCTGTGGGGCCTCGCCGGCCATGCCGAGGGGTTCGAGCGCTATGTGAAGTCGGATCGCGTTTCCTCGAAGATGAGGGAGACGCTACCGGATTGCGACCTGATCGTCGGTACGGAAGAGGAGATCATGATCGGTTCGGGCGTCGACGACGTGCTCGGCGCGCTGAAGGAAATCCGCCGCCTGTCGCCCGCGATCATCGTGCTGAAGCGCGGTGCCATGGGCTGTATCGTCTATGAAGGCCCGATCTCGGACGACCTCGAGGCCGGCATCGTCGGCGAAGGATTCCCGATCGAGGTGTTCAATGTGCTCGGCGCCGGCGATGCTTTCATGTCCGGCTTCCTGCGCGGCTATTTGCGCGGCGAACCGCTGAAGACCTGCGCCACCTGGGCGAACGCCTGTGGCGCCTTCGCTGTCTCCCGTCTGCTCTGCTCGCCGGAATATCCGACCTGGACAGAGCTCGATTTCTTCCTCAAGACGGGCAGCAAGCACCGGGCATTGCGCAAGGATGAGGCGATCAACCACGTCCATTGGGCGACGACCCGTCGCGGTGACGAGATCCCGCTGCTGATGGCGCTTGCCATCGATCACCGCTCGCAGCTCGTTAGCGTTGCCGACGAACTGGGTGTCGGCCATGACAGGATCGTTGCTTTCAAGCGACTAGCCGTCGAGGCGGCGGCGCGAGTAGCCGACGGCCGGCCCGGCTACGGCATGCTGATCGATGAGCGCTTCGGCCGCGATGCCTTCTTCGATGCCGCAACCAAGAATTTCTCCTGGATTGGACGGCCGGTCGAACTGCCGGGATCGAAACCGCTGAAATTCGAGTTCAGCCAGGATATCGGTTCGCAGCTCGTCGAATGGCCGCTCAACCACTGCATCAAATGCCTTTGCTTCTACCATCCGGACGACCCGAAGGAATTGAAGGCGGAGCAGCAGGAGAAGCTGCGGACGCTGTTCGAGGCAGCGCGAAAGGTCGGCCGCGAACTGCTGGTCGAAATCATCGCCGGCAAGAATGGTCCGCTCACCGACGACACGATCCCGACCGCCATGGAAGAGCTCTATGCACTCGGCATCAAACCGGATTGGTGGAAACTGGAGCCGCAGGAATCGACCGCCGCGTGGAAAAAAATCGATGCCGTGATCGCCAAAAATGATCCATGGTGCCGGGGTATCGTGTTGCTCGGTCTGGAGGCACCGGCAGAGGAACTGATCCGCAGCTTCGAGGCGACGCTGGCCGCACCCTCGGTCAAGGGTTTCGCCGTCGGGCGAACGATCTTTTCCGATGCGGCGCGGGCCTGGCTGTCAGGCAGCATGAACGACGAGGAAGCGATTGCCGACATGGCCGGCCGCTTCCGGCAACTGACCCAGGCGTGGCTGAAAACCCGCGGCCTGCAATAGTTTAAAAGCATTTGGGAGGCGCCCCATGGGCAAGACGATCCGATTGACGATGGCGCAGGCCGTCGCACATTTCCTCAAGAAGCAGATGACCATCATCGACGGACAGAAGCAGCCGATCTTCGGCGGCGTCTGGGCGATCTTCGGTCACGGCAACGTCGCCGGCATCGGCGAGGCGCTCTATCAGGTGCGCGAGGAGCTGCCGACCTATCGCGCTCACAACGAGCAGGGCATGGCCCATGCCGCCATTGCCTATGCCAAGGCGAGCTTCCGCCAGCGCTTCATGGCCTGCACAACATCGATCGGCCCCGGCGCGCTGAACATGGTGACTGCCGCAGGTGTCGCGCATGTCAACCGCATCCCCGTTCTCTTCCTCCCCGGCGACGTCTTCGCCAACCGCGCGCCCGATCCGGTGCTGCAGCAGATCGAGGATTTCGGCGACGGCACGGTCTCCGCCAATGATGCCTTCCGCCCGGTTTCGCGCTATTTCGACCGCATCACCCGGCCGGAGCAGATCATCACGGCGCTGAAGCGCGCCATGCAGGTACTGACCGATCCGCTCGATTGCGGTCCGGTGACCCTGTCGCTTTGCCAGGATGTGCAGGCGGAAGCCTTCGACTATCCCGAGAGCTTCTTCGAGGAACATGTCTGGACGACGCGACGCCCGCAGCCGGATGCCGACGAGCTGGCGAATGCCGTTGCGCTGATCCGCAAATCCGAAAAGCCGGTTATCCTTGCCGGCGGCGGCGTGCTCTATTCACAGGCGACCAAGGAACTGACTGCTTTCGCCGAAGCGCATGGCATCCCCGTCGTCGTTACGCAGGCCGGCAAGTCGGCGATCGACGAGAGGCATCCGCTGGCGCTCGGCTCGGTCGGCGTCACAGGCACGTCGGCCGCCAATGCCATTGCCGAGGACACCGATTTGGTGATCGCCGTCGGCACCCGCTGCCAGGACTTCACCACCGGCTCCTGGGCGCTGTTCAAGAACGATAAGATGGTCATCATCGGCCTCAACATCGCGGCCTATGATGCATTGAAGCATGATAGTCACCCACTGGTGACGGATGCGCGCGAAGGTCTGAAGGCACTCGGCGCCGGCCTTGCCGGCTGGCGGGCTCCGGCCTCGCTCGCGGAGCAGGCAACGCGGGAGAAGAAGGTCTGGATGGAGGCCGCCGCCAAGGCGATGGCGACCACGAATGCCGCCCTGCCCTCCGACGCCCAGGTGATCGGCGCCGTCACGCGCACGCTCGGCGGCGATAAAACCATCGTGCTGTGCGCCGCCGGCGGCCTGCCGGGCGAACTGCACAAGCTCTGGCCGGCCACCGCGCCCGGCAGCTACCACATGGAATACGGCTTCTCCTGCATGGGTTACGAGATCGCTGGCGGCCTCGGCGCAAAGATGGCGCGGCCGGACAAGGACGTTGTCGTCATGGTTGGCGACGGCTCCTACATGATGCTGAATTCGGAGCTTGCGACCTCGGTCATGCTCGGCCTGAAGCTCACAGTCATCCTCCTCGATAACAGGGGCTACGGCTGCATCAACCGGCTGCAGATGGCAACCGGCGGCGCGAACTTCAACAATCTGCTGAAGGATTCGTACCATGAGGTGATGCCGGACATCGACTTCAGGGCGCATGCCGCGAGCATGGGCGCGGTTGCCGTGAAAGTCGCCTCCATCGCCGAACTGGAACAGGCGATCGAGGCATCGAAGAAAAACGAGCGCACCTCGGTCATCGTCATCGACACCGATCCGCTGATCACGACGGATGAAGGCGGTCACTGGTGGGACGTCGCCGTTCCCGAAGTCAGCCCCCGGCTTGAGGTCAACAAGGCCCGTTCCGCCTACGAAAAAGCGCGCGCCGTCCAGCGTATCGGCTGATCGATTTCTTTCATTTTTCCGGAGGAGCGTTTCGGCTCCTCCAACACTATTTTCAAGGAGACCATTGATGAAGGCCAAACTTGGCATGTCGCCCATCGCGTGGTGGAACGACGATCTTCCGGAGCTGAGCGACGACGTATCTCTCGAAGAATGCCTGCGCCAGTCACGCGGTGCTGGCTTCACCGGCATGGAACAGGGTCGGCGTTTCCCGAGCAATCCCGAGGAGATGCTGCCGATCCTGCGCGCCGCCGACGTGACGCTCTGCGGCGGCTGGTTTTCGGGCACGCTGGTCAATGAAGAGCTTGCCGCCAACAAGGACCGCATCGCTCCGATGATCGCGCTGTTCAAGGCGGTCAACGCACCCTGCATCGTCTATGGCGAAGTCGGCCGCTCCATCCAGGGCGACCGCTTCAAGCCGCTCGCCACCAAGCCGCGCCTTTCGGATGACGAGATGAAGGCCTATGCGCGCCGCGTGACCGAATTCGGCGAATGGTGCGCCGAGCAGGGCATGCCGCTCTCCTATCACCATCACATGGCCGCAGTCGTCGAAACCGAGCCGGAGCTCGACGCCTTCATGCGCTATTCCGGCGAAGGCATTCCGCTTCTGCTCGACGCGGGTCACCTCGCTTTTGCCGGCGGCGACGTCCTGCGCGCCATCGACAACCACCACGCCCGCATCAACCACGTTCACGTCAAGGATATCCGCAAGCCTGTCGTGGATGGGCTGGATCGCAGCCGGCAGTCCTTCCTCGACGCGGTGGCGCTCGGCGCGTTCACGGTGCCGGGCGACGGCTCGCTCGATTTCGGGGCCATCGTCCAGCGCCTGGCCGATTATGGCTATGAAGGCTGGTTCGTCGTCGAGGCCGAACAGGACCCGCGCAAGGCTCCGCCGCAGAAAATGGCCGAGATCGGCCATGCCGAATTGATGCGCGTCATGACGGCCGCAGGTTATACGGTGGAAACCGAGGGTTTCCCCAAGTAAGTGAGGAAGAACGCCCATGCCAAATCTCAAGGTCAAACCTGATGGCTCCCATGGCCGCGTCACCCATGTCACGCCGGAAAGCGCCGGCTGGACCTATGTCGGCTTCGATCTCCATCGCTTGAAGCCGGGCGAAACGGCCTCGGCGGAAACCGGCGATCGCGAAGTCTGCCTCGTCTGGGTCAGCGGCAAGGGAAGCGCCAAGGCGGGCGCGAAGGATTTCGGCGTGCTCGGCGGCCGTATGAGCCCGTTCGAGGGCGCGCCCCATGCACTTTACATTCCGGCCGGCTCGAGCTGGTCGGTCACGGCCGAAACCGAGCTGGAACTTGCCGTCTGCTCGGCTCCGGGCGGCGGCTCCTATGAGGCGCGCGCCATCCCGCCGGGTACGCACCCCGCGCTGACACGCGGCAAGGGCACCAACGTTCGCCATGTCAACAACATCATGCCGGAAGACGACGGCGCGGCGCATTCGCTGCTTGTCGTGGAAGTGATCACGCCAGGCGGCCATACCTCGTCCTATCCTCCCCACAAGCACGACCAGGACAATCTCCCGAACGAAAGCTTCCTCGAGGAGACCTATTACCACCGCCTCAACCCGCCGCAGGGGTTCGGTTTCCAGCGCGTCTATACCGACGACCGATCGCTGGACGAGGTGATGGTGCTGGAGGACGGCGACGTGACGCTGGTGCCGAAGGGATACCATCCCTGCGCCGCGTGCCATGGCTATGATCTCTACTATCTCAACGTCATGGCTGGTCCGAAGCGCATCTGGAAATTCTACAACGCGCCGGAACACGAATGGCTGCTCAAGGCCTAACTGGCCTTCAAAAGGAAAGGCCGCGCCTCGACAGCGCGGCCTTTCTGTTTCATGCCGGCAACAGGCCGTAGCGCCAGCCCCGGTTTCTGGCGTTGCGCGACAGCACGAGCCAGATGAGCAGGATCATTCCCGCCTCGGCAAAGACCGGTGTCATCCAGATCCCGCCTTCGCCGAAGAAGAGCGGCAAAAGAAATGTCAGCGGCAGCGTGAACAGATAGGGCCGCGACAAGCCGAAGATCGCGCCGCGTTTCGCATCGCCGACCGACTGGAAATAGGATGATAGAATGATCGCCTGGCCGAAGAGGAAGTAGGCGCCGATCGTCCATGGCAGAATACGGCCGACTTCCGCGACGATCAGCGGATCCGCGACGAAGATCGCCCCCAGATGTCCCGCCAGCATTTCGACGATCAGTTCCACCATGGCGCAATAGATCAGAGCCGAGGCCATCGCGATCAGCACGCTGCGGCCGACGCGGGCCGGAAGTGCCGCGCCATGATTGTGGCCCGATACGGTCTGCAGCGCGATGCTGAGGCCGAGAAGCGGCAGATAGGCGAAAGTCATCACCCTCGTCACGATCCCATAGGCGCCAACGGTCGAGACGTAGTCGCCCTCGTGCCAGATCGACAGGTTGAAGAGGATTGCCGCCGAGCTCAACGAGATACCGATGAAGCCGAGGCTCATCGGCGCGCCGAACGCGAAGATGCCGCGCCATTCGCGCAGGTGCAGCTTCATGTCGACCGCGAGCGCACCGGGACGACGCAGGCGATATACGAGAATGATCGCCAGGCAGATGAATTGCGCGAGGATCGAACCGCCGGCCGAGCCGACGACACCCCAATGGGCCACGGCCATCAGCAGCCAGTTGGCGAAGATATTGAGCAGGGTCGAGGCAAGCGTCACCAGCGTCATGAAGCCGAGCCTCCCCTCGCAACGCAGTGCATCGACATGCAGCGACAAAAAGAAGCTGATCGGCGCGAAGGCGACCATGACGCCCATGAAGGCTTCGGCATTGGCGGCAACCGTTGCATTTCCTGCCGCCGCCATGACGATGAGCTGTCGGCCCGCCGCCCAATAGACGATGTTGATGAGGATCACGACGGCGATCGCCAGCGCATGGGCGCCGGCGAACACACTCCTTGCCCCGACACGATCCCCGGCCCCGAGGCGGCGCGCGAGAATGCTCGCCATGCCGTTCGAGACCAGCGATTGCAGCGCAATGAGCAACATCAAGGCGGGAAAGATGAGACTGACCGCAGACAGCGCGGCGGCGCCGACGTAGACGCCGAGGAAATAGGCGTCGACCACGGCAAAAAGGCCGCTGACTGTCGTGATGACGACGATCGGCGCGGCGGTTTTGGCAAAAACGCCGGGCAGCCAGCCGGTGAGGAACATGTTGGTTTCGGAATGACGTGTCATGTGAAGATCCAGGCGGAGCCGCTTGCGAAAGGCGAAGCTCGAGATTCGTTGATGACGGGATAAATCAGATGTCGAGCACCAGATGCGGCACGCCGTTCGACGTCTTGCGCGGCGAGATACCATCGGCGTCGACCTGGGCGTTGATGCGCTGTCGGAAGGCCGAAAAGCTCTCGAAGGCGACCACGTCGACCGGTTCGTCGAAGTGAATGGTGATCTTGTAAAGCCCGCCGGACTTCGCTGATAGTGCCAGAACCTTGCCGGTGAAGGCTTGGTTCAGATAGCGGCCGCGAACGGCAGCGCCGACCGCGAAGGGCGCATCGGGCCTGTCATTCGGTTTGGCCGCGAGCGCTGAGAGCGTGTTCCAGTCTCGCAGGCCATGTTGCTTGGCGATGAGCTCCAGCGCGGCGCTATGGCTCATGTCATCGCCGCGCTCAGCCATGGCCTGACGCAAACGCCGGGCCTGCACCTTTAATTCATCTATGGACGGATAGGTCGTCGTCATGAGGTCAGCCTTTGCTAAGGCACGCATTTACGACCGTGGAACGGGGCTCGCATTGCCGTCAGTCAGCATGCCCTATGTGGCTGTGACCAAAACTGCGAGGACTTCACCTTGGATTTTATCCGCGAGCGGCAGTCGCCTCAAACCGACAATCCGTATGATCGAAGCCAATGTTCCTGTCAAGCTGCATCCAAATCGGCACAAAAGGCGAACCCGTTAAAATTCTACCAATGCAATTGACGCTTCCGCAAAACCTCCGTGCAAGGTTCATGGTGTAACCGAGATGAATTCGGTCTGCTCTTCAACAGGGAATGACAATGCTTCGCGCAACGCATCTGGCGAAAGTCAAATCCGAAGTCTACGAACGGAGTTGGGAACGGTTCTTTGTCCAGAGGCCGGCGCGTCTCGTGGCGGTACGTCCCTGTCTCACCGGTATTTCCATGCGCAGCGCCGAGATCGTCGACATCTCGCGCGGCGGCGCCAGCTTCGTCGTCGCCACGACCGTCGGGCTGCCGAGCCATTACTACCTGAACATTCTCGGCCTCGCCTATCGCATCGCCTGCGCCGAAACGAGCCGCAACGGCAACCGCATCCATGTCCGCTTCATCAACCTGATCGAGCCGGAGACATTGCGCCGCGTCGTTCGCGCCGATTTCATGATCGGCAATACCGAAGCGCTCGCCGCGCGCGGCAGGAGACGGTAGGCGCAGATCCCGCAGCTTTCCGCTCTTGCAACGGCACGCCAAGCGCCTATTCTGCCGCACCTTGCAACAGAATTCGGGAAAACAAGCCAGCATGTCCGCCTTTTCGCGCTTCACGCCGCTGATCAGCGCCCTTCCCTCCACCGTGCCTTTCGTCGGCCCCGAAGCGCTGGAGCGTCAGCGCGGGCTGACGGTCAAAGCCCGCATCGGCGCCAATGAAAACGGCTTCGGCCCCGCGCCCTCGGTCATCGCAGCCATGCGCGAGCAGGCGGGCGACATCTGGATGTATAACGATCCGGAAAACTTCGCGCTGAAGCAGGCACTCGCCGCGCATCTCGGCGTCCAGTCCGCCAATATCGCCGTCGGCGAAGGCATCGACAGCCTGCTTGGGCTCATCGCGCGCATGGTCATCGAGCCGGGCACGCCTGTCGTCACCTCGCTCGGTGGCTACCCTACCTTCAATTTCCACGTCTCGGGCTTCGGCGGCCGCCTGGTGACCGTGCCTTATGTCGACGATCGCGAAGATCTGGATGGGCTGCTCGAAGCGGTCAGACGCGAGAATGCGCCGCTCGTCTATTTCGCCAATCCCGACAATCCGATGGGAAGCTGGTGGGATGCCGACAAGGTCGTCGCCTTCGCTCGCGCGCTGCCGGAAAACTGCCTGCTCATCCTCGATGAAGCTTACAGCGAGACGGGACCAGCGAGCTCATTGCCGGCGATCTCGACGTTGATCGATTTGCCGAACGTGCTGCGCACCCGCACATTCTCCAAGGCCTATGGTCTTGCCGGCGCCCGCGTCGGCTATGCCATCGGCATGCCCGAGACAGTGCTGACCTTCGACAAGATCCGCAATCATTTCGGCATGAACCGGCTGGCGACGGTGGCAGCGCTCGCCGCGCTGAAGGATCAGGCCTATCTCTCCGAGGTCGTCCGCAAGATCCAGGCGGCTCGTGAGCAGATCGGTGCGATCGCGCGGGACAACGGGCTCCTGCCGCTTGCCTCCGCCACCAATTTCGTCGCCATCGACTGTGGCCGCGACGGTGTCTACGCCCGCGCCATCGTCGATGGGCTGATCCAGCACGGTGTTTTCATCCGCATGCCGGGTGTCGCGCCGCTCAACCGCTGCATCCGCATCAGTGTCGGACCCGCCCGAGATCTGGATCTGCTGGCCGAGGCGCTGCCTAAGGTGCTGAAGGCGATCGGTTGAATCTCAAACGACGAAACCGCGCCGGCCTTGTTCCGGCCGGTCGCGGTTTTCGATATTTCGGCGGTTCGCCTCTCCGTCGTCCGCCGACATCCCCTCTTTCGAGGTCAGCCGTCGTATTCAGTTGGCGCGCTTCAGTGCGTGGTCATCCACTCGCGCGCGGCGCGGAGCGCTGCAGCGAGCTGCATCTTGGTCAAAGTCGCGGCGACGTCGGCACGAAGCTCGGCGGCCCGCGTGCTGCCACGGATGGCCGCGATATTCAACCATTTATGGGCGGCCACGAGATCTGCGGTGCAGCCCCTGCCGGTCGCGTAGTTCACGCCCAGCTCGCAAAGGGCATCGGCGCTGTTGCCACCCATCATGGCCATTTCAGACATCGGTGTTTCGAAGCGTGCCATCGGTTTTATCCCTGTTTTACTTCTGTTCGTACTTGCCCTGTTTTTCCGTTAAGACCTTGCCGTCGTTCGCGGCTTTCCGGTCCTTCCGGCCGGCGGGTTTGCCCCGCTCGTTTGATGACCTCACTATCGCAGACGGCTTTCAAAAAACGGCTAAAATGCATGCTTAATTCGGTGCAAACAAAGTACAAATGCTTGGTAAACTTGGGATTTTGTTAAACATCGCTTGCCTTGCAAATTAAGGACTTTTGCGCGAATTTTACGTTTTGTTAGGATCTGGATTTAAACCCTTCGTTCACCACGAAATGAGCTGTAGTCATCGGAAACAGTATTTTTCGACAGGACGCTGGAGGCCGCATAACGGGAATTTGCGCTTGGAAACCATATTTACCTTTACGTTCGCGTTAGATAATCTTGGCGTATTTCCGGTCGCAGGGCCGGACGGCACCCTGGGGAGGAACAACAAAATGATCCGTGTAACCATTCTCGCCGCGGCGCTGCTCGTCAGCGCAAGCGCAGCCTTCGCTGACGAGCCGATCGTGGGCGACTGGAAGACCGTGGAAGGCGATACCGCCGCCATCACACCTTGCGCGGACAGCTATTGCGTGACGCTGAAAACAGGCAAATATGCCGGCCGGCAGATCGGCAAGATGCAGGGCAAGGACGGCAGCTATACGGGCGAACTCACCGACCCTTCCGAAGACAAGACCTATAGCGGCTCCGGCTCCGTCAGTGGCAATACCGTCAGGATGAAGGGCTGCGTCCTGAAAATCTTCTGCAAGTCGCAGACCTGGACGAGGTTCTAGGTCACATACCCATAAAATAGTTTTTGTTTTTAATGGATTGTGATTCACTGCTTCCGTTGATTTGGAGGCAGTGATGGCTCGCTTTGATTT